>NZ_JCAHRL010000036.1:0-221 GCF_059427765.1 Gordonia sp. B8661-1 | reverse complement strand
CGACTTCAACCCACGCGCCAACGCCGCCTTCTCCGCATCACCCAACGCCTTACCCACACCACCCAACTTCCCAGCACCACCACCCCCACCAGCACCCTTACCGCCCCCAGCACCACCCTTACCCTTGCCACCCAACCCCGCCAACGCCTTCTTCTTCGCCGCATCCAACGCATGCAACCCCGCCGGCTTGGTCAACGGCGACTTCGACAACCCCGCCAACT
>NZ_JCAHRL010000035.1:0-305 GCF_059427765.1 Gordonia sp. B8661-1 | reverse complement strand
CTCACCATTAACCGTGGTCACCAAACAATTATTCGGCCTATCCACCGAGACCCTTCACACGCACCCAATCTGGCAACTACGGAATCTACGTGCTCCTCGAGGACGCAACACCTACCGTTACCTCATCGTGCGGAAATTGATGAATCGAATCCATCGCTCAAACCCAAACACCGAACCGAACCGGCAATCAATAACTCAACTCAACCCAACTCAACACGATGTCAGACTCAGTACGATATCGTCGGTAACGTCCACGGTCACCAGTCCACATGACCCGTTGGAACCGAATAGTCCCCATGATGCGT
>NZ_JCAHRL010000034.1:0-913 GCF_059427765.1 Gordonia sp. B8661-1 | reverse complement strand
TCGAAACCGAGTTCCCGGACTGGCGGTGGACGGTACGACCCGCCGCCACGAAAAGCAGGCGGTGACGTCGTGCCCAGCGAGCACGACTCCCCGACCGCTGGCCGCCGTCGTGCGGACGATCGGCGGTTCGACGCCGGGATCGCACACCTGCACCGCTACGTCGCCGCGCATGGATCGAGCTTGCCACCTCGCGATGCAACGATCGACGGATTTCGGATCGGCGCCTGGGTCGACAGCCGCCGCACCGACTACCGGCTCGGCCGGTTAACGCCGGAGCGGATCCGCCGCATCGAAACCGAGTTCCCCGACTGGCGGTGGAACGTGCTCGATGCCGCCTTCGCGGACGGGATCGACTACCTGCGCCGCTACGCCGCCACCCATGGCACCAGCAACCCCCGCCAGCACGACGTCATCGACGACTTCCCGATCGGCCAGTGGGCGGCGAACCGCCGCGCCGACTACCGCACAGGCCGACTACCCGCTGGCCGAGTCTCGCTGATCGACAACGAATTCCAGGACTGGCAGTGGAATCCCCAGGACGCAGCATCGGCCGCCGCGTTCGAGGCCGGCGTCGCTCATCTGCATCGGTATGAGGCAGTGCACGGCACCAGCAGCCCCCGCCAGCGGGACGTGATCGACGGCTTCGCGATCGGCCAGTGGGTCGCCAACCGTCGCGCCGACTACCGTCGGGGCCGGCTGTCGGCCGACCGGGTCCGCCGCCTCGAGACCGAGTTCCCGAACTGGCGGTGGACTGTGCGAGGCCGCTCCTAATTCGACCGAAGAACCACGGAGCCGAGGCAACGGATTCAAAACCCGTCCAGTGTCAGTTGGAGCGCGATCGACAGCACTGAATCGCCCCGGGTTTGCTGGAGGCTCGGTTAGTTGGTTCCAGCGTTTGCGGGGACCGGGTTCT
>NZ_JCAHRL010000033.1:0-918 GCF_059427765.1 Gordonia sp. B8661-1 | reverse complement strand
GGAACATTATAATTCACCGTCGGCGGCTTCGGACCATCCTTCGGACGCATATCCGCCTCCGTCACCGCAGCAGGCAAACCATGACCAGACGCGGCGTGGTTAATTGCGTTCACGTCTTCCGTCGACAGGTAATCCTTGCCGGCCTTCTCCAAAGCCTCTTTCAACGACTTGACCGTCTCGATATGTTCGTTCAACGCGACTCTAAATGAGCCGTCACCGTTATCCGCTCGATCTGAAAGACCTGAAGCCAATTGACCACCCGAGGGGATCGAGTTGAATCCATCACGGAAAGTAAGGTTAGGGATGTAATTTCGCGCGTCGTTGAGTACTTGCAGCAGCTCCGCGCAAGCCGTGATCGCCGGCTTCAGTCCTTCCTCGGAGAAGGCCAAATTGCTACCTGCCGATGCAAACTCGGTCCTCAGCGCGGACATATCAAGCTTCTCTACCTTTGAACCACCATCAGCCATAACACCCTCCTACAGATATCAGATTCACTTTGGAATAAACGGATAAGCCGCCTTCACGAACTCTCGTACCAGCCAGTCAGAACTAGGCCCCTGCCCTGTCGGAATGGGGATTGCAGTAACCAGGACGGAACCATATGAAGTCCCCCACAAAATCTGACGACCCTCTTCGCCCGGCTGCATATCCGCGATCACCGCAGGATGCCCATCACCCACCGTAAACTTAGTCGGGTTATTGATTGATCGATTGCGACGGGACTCGTCAAACGGGAAGTTCGTCAAAATCAGATTCACACCATAACCCGGCGTGTCATAGTCAAATGATGTGCGCACAAAGCTGCACCCCCGCTGCGGTTCAAGATTATCGATCACTCGGGGTTTCGGATTGAATTTGAAGGGTTCCCACACCGACTTCGGCAACGAACACGGCGCCCACAACTCCATCCACGGCGCC
>NZ_JCAHRL010000032.1:0-1228 GCF_059427765.1 Gordonia sp. B8661-1 | reverse complement strand
TGAGAACCCGGTCCCCGCAAACGCTGGAACCAACTAACCGAGCCTCCAGCAAACCCGGGGCGATTCAGTTCCACTGCCAGTCGGGGAACTCGGTTTCGATCTGGGTGATCCGGTCGCTCGAGAGTCGGTGTCGTCGGTACTCGGTGCGGCGTTTGGCCACCCAGGCACCAATGGGGAACCCGTCGATAGTCGCGTGGCGGGGTGGCGAGCTGGTGCCGTGGGCCGCGGCGTAGCTGTGCAGGTGGTCCAGGCCGACGTGGAACGGTGCTCGTGTCCGCAGGGTCCACTGCCAATCGGGGAACTCGGCTTCAATCTGGCGGACGTGTTCAGGTGGCATTTGTCCGGCCCGGTATTCGGCGCGGCGGCTGGCGACCCAGGTACCGATCGGGAATCCGTCGATGACGTCGTGTCGGCGGGCGTTGCCGGTGCCATGGGCTGCGGCGTAGCGACGCAGATGGGTCAGGCCGGCAGCGAAGGACGTCCGTGCGTTGGTCTTCCATCGCCAGTCGGGGAACTCGGACTCGAGTTGCGCGATCCGCTCCGCGGGCAAGACGCCGCGGCGATAGTCGGTGCGGCGTGTGTTGACCCACCGGCCTATCGGGAAGCCGTCGATGACGTCCCGCTGGCGCGGGCTACTAGTGCCGTGCACGGCGACGTACCGATGTAGATGGGCGACACCCTCATCGAATCGGCTGGTCACAGTCCTAGTGTGCCTGTCGCCAGCGAGCGGTCGACCACCAACCCGGCGTTTTCACCCACGACCACCGAGGTGTCGCCGGCAGGCAATCCCCCTGGCGGCTGGCTGTCACACGGTATGGGATCTATACTGGGATCGAGAGGTGATCACCATGACTGCAGCGCATCCCCGGCCGGATTTGGCCGCCTACGCCGAAGCGGCCCGTATGTCGCAGCCCGAACTCGTGGCTGCGTTGCGCGATCTGCTCGGCGCGAAACTCGTGGCCTACCTGGGCCGGGTCAGCGAAACCCGGGCGGTGCGGCAGTGGGCTGAGGGCACCCGCACCATCGCCAACCCCGAGGACGTCGAACGGCTCCGGATCGCCTACCGCGCCGCCCGCCTGATCACCGAACGCGACACCCCCGCCGTCGCTCAGGCGTGGTTTCAGGGCCTCAACCCGGTCCTCGACGACCGGGCGCCGGCGTTGCTGCTGCGCGACGGCGAGCTCGCCGACGTCGGCCCCCAGGTACTCAACGCTGCCCGCCAGTTCGC
>NZ_JCAHRL010000031.1:0-1261 GCF_059427765.1 Gordonia sp. B8661-1 | reverse complement strand
GGGACTGGTGCACGGTTAGGTGACATCTGATCTGGCTTGCCCCGGGAGGGCGGCCTGGAAGGATGACTACTGTGCCTAAGCCTTATCCGAAAGAGTTCCGTGATGATGTGGTCCGGGTTGCCCGGGATCGTGAGAGCGGTGTGACGCTCGCGCAGATCGCGAAGGACTTCGGGATCCATGAGATGACGTTGCAGAAGTGGATGCGACGCGCCGACATCGATGACGGCAACAAGCCTGGGATGACGTCGGGGCAGTCGGCGGAGTTGCGGGAGGCCAACAAGCGAATCCGGTTGTTGGAGCAGGAGAATGAGGTCCTGCGCCGGGCCGCGGCGTATCTGTCGCAGGCGAACCTGCCGGGAAAAGGTTCTACCCGCTCGTGAAGGAGCTCGCCGCCGACGGAATCCCCGTCGCGGTGACGTGCCGGGTACTCAAGCTCGCCAGACAGCCCTACTACCGGTGGCTCAAGGAGGCGGTCACCACCGCCGATCGGGTCGCGGCCGCGCGGGCGAACGCCCTGTTCGATGCGCACTGCGAGGACCCGGAGTTCGGGTACCGGTTCCTCGCCGACGAAGCCGAACACGCTGGTCAGGCGATGAGCGCGAGGACGGCGTGGCGGATCTGCTGCGCCAACGGCTGGTGGTCGAGCTTCGGTAAGAAACGTGGGAAGAACGGTAAGAAGCCGGGGCCGCCGGTGCACGATGACCTGGTTGAACGCGACTTCACCGCCGACTCCCCGAACCAATTGTGGTTGACCGATATCACCGAGCACTGGACCGACGAAGGCAAGCTCTACCTCTGCGCGATCAAGGATGCCTGCTCGGGGCGGATCGTCGGCTACAGCATCGATGACCGCATGCAATCCCGTCTCGCCGTTGCTGCGCTCAACCATGCGGTCGCCCGCCGAGACGGCGATGTTGCTGGTTGTATTGTCCACTCGGACAGGGGTTCTCAGTTCCGGTCGCGGAAGTTCGTGTCCGCACTCAATCGGCACGGCCTGGTCGGATCGATGGGCCGCGTCGGCGCCGCCGGCGACAATGCAGCGATGGAATCGTTCTTCGCGCTGCTGCAACGCAACGTCCTCGACCGGCAGCGGTGGGCCACCCGCGAGCAGCTGCGGATCGCGATCGTCACCTGGATCGAACGGACCTACCACCGCCGACGCCGTCAGGTCCGCCTCGGCCGGTTGACGCCCGTCGAATACGAGACGATCATCAACACAGCCGCCTCAGCGGCATGACACCGACACTGTCACCCGATCGTG
>NZ_JCAHRL010000030.1:0-1270 GCF_059427765.1 Gordonia sp. B8661-1 | reverse complement strand
CAGGGGCTGGTGCACGAGTAGGTGACATCTGATCTGGCTTGCCCTGCCGGGCGGCCTGGAAGGATGCCAGCTGTGCCCAAGCCCTATCCCCAGGAGTTCCGCGACGACGTTGTCCGCGTCGCCCAGAACCGTGAAGACGGTGTGACTCTCGAACAGATCGCTGCCGACTTCGGTATCCACCCGATGACCCTGAACAAGTGGATCCGCAAGGCCGACGTGGAGGCCGGGATCAAGCCCGGCACCACGTCGGCCGAATCGCGTGAGCTGCGCGAGGCCAAGCGGCGTGTGCGCCTGCTTGAACAGGAGAACGAGGTCTTACGCCGGGCGGCGGCGTACCTGTCCCAAGCGAATCTGCCGGGAAAAGGTGGTACCCGCTCGTGAGTGAGCTGGCCGCTGACGGCATCCCCGTCACGGTGGCGTGTCGGGTACTCAAGATCGCTCGCCAGCCCTACTACCGGTGGCGCAAGAACCCGATCACCGACGCCGAGCTCGCCGAGGCGTACCGGGCCAACGCCCTGTTCGACGCCCACCGCGAAGACCCGGAGTTCGGCTACCGCTACCTCGCCGACGAGGCCGAAGCCGCAGGCGAGAAGATGTGCCGGCGGACGGCGTGGCGGATCTGCTCCGCCGGCGGCTGGACCAGCACCATCAGCAAGAGAGGCCGCGGCAAGCACCGCAAGGCCGGCCCGCCTGTACACGACGATCTCGTCAAGAGAGACTTCACCGCGCCCGGCCCCAACGAGCTGTGGCTGACCGACATCACCGAGCACTGGACGGCCGAGGGCAAGCTGTACCTGTGCGCGATCAAGGACGTCTACTCGGGCCGGATCGTCGGGTACTCGATCGACTCGAGAATGAAGTCCCGCCTGGCCGTGGCCGCCCTGAACAGCGCTGTCGCCAGGCGAGGGGACGTGGCCGGCTGCGTTCTGCACAGCGATAGAGGGTCTCAATTTCGTTCGAAGAAGATGCAGAAGGCCATCACCCGGCACGGCATGCTCGGGTCGATGGGCAGGGTCGGTGCGTGTGGTGACAACGCGGCGATGGAGAGCTTCTTCTCGCTGCTACAGAACAACGTCCTCGACCGTCGATCCTGGGCCACCAGAGACGAGCTCCGGGCCGCCATCGTGCACTGGATCGAACGGACCTACCACCGCCGCAGACGACAGGACCGCCTCGGCAGATTGACCCCCATTGAATTCGAGACCATCATCAACCACGAGGCCCCTCAGGCCGCGTGACTAACCCTGTCACCTATCCGTGCACCAGGCCC
>NZ_JCAHRL010000029.1:0-1365 GCF_059427765.1 Gordonia sp. B8661-1 | reverse complement strand
TGAACCGCCCCGGGTCTGTCGGAGGCTCTCGAACCTGTGAAGGATGGAGAGCATGGCAGCACCACGCAAGTACAGTGAGGAACTCAAGGACCGGGCCACCCGGATGGCATGTGAAGCGCGACGAGATCCCGATTCGTCGAGAGGTGCGATCAAGCGGATCGCCGATCAGCTCGGAGTCCATCCCGAGGCGTTGCGCAATTGGGTTCGTCAGGCCGAGATCGACGGCGGGGTCCGCCCGGGCACCACGAGTGAGGACGCTGACCGCATCGCGGCGTTGGAGCGGGAGAACCGTGAACTGCGGCGAGCGAACACGATCTTGAAGCAGGCTTCGGCTTTCTTTGCGGCGGAGATCGACCGCCCACAGCGCTGATCGTGGAGTTCGTCGCGGCTCACCGCGATGAACACGGAGTCGATCCGATCTGTGCGGCATTGCGCGATACGTCCGCCCAGATCGCTCCGTCCACGGTACGAGCCCACCTGAGCCCCCAGAAGACCGAGGCGCCTCGTGTGGTGCGTGACCGGGAGCTCCTTACCCAGGTCCGCGCGGTGCATGCCGACAACCTCGGCGTCTACGGTGCCCGCAAGGTGCATGCCCAATTGCGCAGACAGGGCCATAGTGCTGCCCGCTGCACCGTCGAGCGATTGATGAAAGCCGATGGGCTGCAAGGGATAGCGAGACTCAAGACACGCAAGACCACGCGCAGCGAGGGAGCTGAAACACCCCGGCCGGCTGACCGGGTCAACCGTCAGTTCACCGCGGCGGCACCGAACGCGTTGTGGGTGGCGGACCTGACCTACATCCGCACCCACTCGGGCTGGGTGTACGCGGCGTTCGTCCTGGACGTGTTCTCGCGGATGGTCGTCGGCTGGCAGGTCTCGACCACCATGCACACCGACCTCGCCCTCGACGCCCTGAACATGGGATTGTGGGCACGGTCGCGTGCCGGCCACGACGTGGCCGGGCTGATCCACCACTCCGACCGCGGAGTGCAATACCGAGCCATCCGCTACACCGAACGACTGGCCGAAGCCGAAGCGGTGACATCTGTTGGCTCCAAAGGGGATTCATACGACAACGCGATGGCTGAGGCGTTCAACTCGCTGTTCAAAGCCGAATGCATCCGTAACCCCGTGATGCGCCCGCGAGGCGGCTGGGCAGGTGTGGGCGAGGTCGAGATCGCCGTCGCTGAGTACGTCGAATGGTTCAACCACCGCCGCCTGCACGGCGAGATCGGACACGTCCCACCCGTCGAGTACGAGAGCGCCTACTGGTCGACCCAAACCGTCACCAGCTACCGTGAGAACCCGGTCCCCGCAAACGCTGGAACCAACTAACCGAGCCTCCAGCAAACCCGGGGCGATTCA
>NZ_JCAHRL010000028.1:0-1574 GCF_059427765.1 Gordonia sp. B8661-1 | reverse complement strand
TGCTGCTGCGCGACGGCGAGCTCGCCGACGTCGGCCCCCAGGTACTCAACGCTGCCCGCCAGTTCGCCGCGGTGGGATGAACCAACCCCGCACGTCGACGATCGGCACCCCACACGGCCCGATCACCAGCAGCATCCGAACCGACACGCCCATTTATCGGGTCGGGTATGCGCCGAGTCCGTGGGAGTGGACGCCGTGGGAGTACGCCACCGACGGCCGCTTCGCCGGCCGCTGGGACGACCCCGACGGGGTGTGGCGCACCCTGTACTGCGCCGACACTCCCCTGGCCTGCTACCTCGAAGTCCTCGCGTTCGCCCGACCCAGCCCGCAACTGATCGCCGAGCTCGACGACATCATCGTCGACGACGAAGACGAGCAGGACTACCCCACGCTGCCGTCCGGCCGCGTCCCGCGATCGTGGTGTGAGGCACGAATGCTCGGCCACGCCACCCTGACCGGACGGTTCGCAGTGCCCGCCGACCCGGACAGCCTCGCCACCCTGCGAACGGTGTTTCGGCCGCTCGCGATCCGCTACGGACTCGATGACCTCGACACCGCCGCTCTGCGTGACGGGCGCCCCCGCGGTCTCACCCAGGCCATCTCCCGCTGGCTCTACGCCCTCACCGACCACGGACACGCAGCAGTCGACGGGATCGAGTTCGACTCCCGCCACGGCGACCAGCTACGCATGTGGGCGCTCTACGAACGCGCCGCCGACCCCGACATCAGCCCCCACATCGACGTGGTCGACCACTGCCCCATCGACGCCGCGGATCCACAACTGGCCCGCGCCCTGACCCTCCTCGGACTCGAGTGGACCCCCGCCTAGACCGACCTGAAACAGGCTGTCCCGCATCGTCGAACGAGCATGAAGCTGGCTCGACCAGCCGTGGTAATGCCTACGACCGTCTCTTCGACACCGGGATCGCCCACCTGCACCGCTACGCCGCCATGCATGGTTCCAGCTCACCTCCCCGCGGCGCGACGATCGACGGCTTCGCGATAGGTCAGTGGGTCGTCAACCGCCGTGCCGAGTACCGGCGGGGCCATCTGTCGGCCGAGCGGATCCGCCGCCTCGAAACCGAGTTCCCCGACTGGGTGTGGAATGTGCGCGAAGCGATGTTCGACGTCGGCGTGACCCATCTGCGCCGTTTCGTCGCCGTCCACGGCACGAGCAACGCCGGAGAAGGCGATGTGGTCGACGGTTTCGAGATCGGCACCTGGGTCGCGTCCCGTCGCGCCGACTACCGCAGAGGCCGACTGTCGGCCGAGCGGATCGCGCGTCTGGAGTCCGAGTTTCCGGACTGGCGGTGGCTGCCTCAGGACGAGGCCTTCGCGACGGCGTTCGAGACCGGACTGTCCCACCTGCGCCGCTACGTCGCCGCCCACGGGACCAGCCAGGTCCCTCAGCGGGATGTGATCGACGGGTTCCCGATCGGTACCTGGGTCGCCACCCGGCGCGCCGACTACCGCAAAGGTCAGTTATCCGCAGAGCGGATCCGCCGCATCGAAACCGAGTTCCCGGACTGGCGGTGGACGGTACGACCCGCCGCCACGAAAAGCAGGCGGTGACG
>NZ_JCAHRL010000027.1:0-2497 GCF_059427765.1 Gordonia sp. B8661-1 | reverse complement strand
GCGTGGTGCTGCCATGCTCTCCATCCTTCACAGGTTCGAGAGCCTCCGACAGACCCGGGGCGGTTCAGTGTCTTTCGATACCGACGCACCGTATGTTGACGACGCCTGAAAACTGACCCCCTGACGACGGGTGAATTTTGACCCCCCCCGTCTTGTTAGGAGGGTGATTTCAGTGGAGCAATGGGCAGAGATCCGCCGTTTGCATCGCAGTGAGGGTGTGCCGATCAGGGAGATCGCGCGCCGGTTGGGGGTGGCCCGCAACACCGTTCGTGCGGCGTTGGCTTCGGATACCGCGCCGAAGTACTCGCGGCCGGCGACGGGCTCGGCGGTCGACGCGTTCGAACCGCAGATCCGGGCGTTGCTGCGGGAGTATCCGACGATGCCGGCGACGGTGATCGCCGAGCGGGTTGGGTGGACGAGGTCGTTGACGGTCCTCAAAGACCGGGTCCGGGCTATTCGTCCAGAGTTTCGTGGGGTAGATCCAGCCGATCGGGTGATCTATCAGCCCGGCGGCTGTTCACAGTGGGATTTGTGGTTTCCGGACTACCGAATCCCTCTGAGCCACAATCAGTTCGCCATGCTACCGGTGTTGGTGATGACGTTGGCGTTCTCCCGGTACCGGTCGGCGGTGATGATCCCGTCTCGCCAGGGCGGAGACATCCTGACGGGAATGTGGCTGCTGCTGTCGCAACTGGGCGGGGTGACCCGCAAACTGGTGTGGGACCGCGAAGCCGCGATCGGCCCCAAGGGCACACCCACCGCGTTGGCGGCCGGCTTCGTGGGCACGTTGGGTACGCGGCTGGAGCTGGCGCCACCGCGAGACCCCGAGTACAAGGGCATGGTCGAACGCAACAACCGGTTCTTCGAGAGCTCGTTCCTGCCGGGCCGCCAGTTCAGCTCACCGGCCGATTTCACCGCCCAGTTCGATCGGTGGCTGGCCGATCATGCCAACACCCGAGTGGTGCGCGCGATCGGTGATCGACGCCCGTGTGACGTGTTCGCCGAGGACCTCGAGCAGATGACCGGCCTACCTCCGACCGCACCGCATATCGGCTTGAGTAGCCGGGTGCGACTCGGTCGCGACTACTACGTACGTGTAGCCGGCAATGACTATTCGGTGCACCCGTCGGTGATCGGTCGGTTCGTCGACATCACTGCCGACCTGCAGCAGGTGCGCATCCTCTGCGGCGAGGTCACCGTCGCCGACCACGCGCGCAGCTGGGCCAACCACGTCACCATCGCCGACCCTCAGCACGTGCGAGCAGCCAAAGAACTGCGCCGCGATTACCGCCGCCAAGACCTCGCCAACCGGGCCCGAAACGCCGCCCGCATCCGCGCCCACCCTGATGGCCACGAGGTGCCGATCCGGGCGTTACCGGACTACGACGAGCTGTTCGGGGTGAACTTTGCCACCCCGCCCCAAGCTCACCCGCCCACCACATCCACCAGCATTGAAAGGTGAAAGACTGTGTCCGACAATCAAACAGGTAAACAGATCGAGTTCGCGGCGCGGGCGTTGAAGATGCCAGCGATCCGCCGATGCTGGGCGGAATTGGCCGAGCGGGCCCGCACCGACAACTGGACCCACGAGCAGTACCTCGCAGCGATTCTTGACCGCCAGGTCAGCGAACGCGAAGCCAACGGCACCATGCTGCGGATCAGCGGCGCGCGCTTCCCTGCGGTCAAAACACTCGAGGACTTCAACTTCGACCACCTTCCAGGACTGCGTCGTGATGTGATCGCCCACCTGGCCACCAGCACCTGGATCGCCAAGAGCGACAACGTGATCCTTCTCGGACCACCCGGGGTGGGAAAAACCCACCTCGCGATCGCGCTCGGGATCAAAGCCGCACACAACGCCTACCCCGTGCTCTTCGACACCGCCACCGGATGGGCCACCCGCCTGACCGAGGCACACACCACCGGCCGCCTGGCCGCCGAACTCAAACGGCTCCGCCGCTACCGACTGATCATCATCGACGAGATCGGCTACCTCCCATTCGACTCCGACACCGCCAACCTGTTCTTCCAACTCATTGCCAGTCGCTACGAACAAGGCTCGATTCTGATCACCTCGAACATGCCATTCGGCCGTTGGGGCGAAGTCTTCGCCGACGACGTCGTCGCCGCCGCACTCATCGACCGCCTCGTCCATCACGCCGAGGTCATCGCTATCGACGGCGACTCCTACCGCACCAAAGCCCGACGAGAACTCGTCAACACCGACCAGTAACCACACCAAAGGGGGTCAAAATTCAACCGTCGATAAGGGGTCAGTTTTCAGCCGCCGTTGACACCGTAGACATCGGCGAAATGCGCTGAGATCTCGCCGGTTGTGAGGCCTGTGGCATACAGCGACAGCACTACCCGATCCACATCGGTGACGCGACGTTTGCTCTTACCGACAATTACCGGGTCGAAGGTGGCGTTGGGGACTGCTGCACGATCGGGTGACAGTGTCGGTGTCATGCCGCTGAGGCGGCTGTGTTGATGATCG
>NZ_JCAHRL010000026.1:0-3026 GCF_059427765.1 Gordonia sp. B8661-1 | reverse complement strand
CGAATACGAGACGATCATCAACACAGCCGCCTCAGCGGCATGACACCGACACTGTCACCCGATCGTGAAGCAGTCCCCAACGCATTACCAAGCCGTGGCTGACCGCGTGATCGAACACTTCAAAATGCTGTAATCGTCGGACTGATCAGATATCCATCCGGGTAGGGGCCACACCAGTCAGGGATAGCTGGGAAGTCACTAAACTGGCCCCTATGAGTAGCGGTAAGCCCACGGTGCGGTCAGCGGCAGTGTACGCCCGGATCTCCCAAGACTTGGAGGGCAAAGGGCTTGGCGTGCAACGACAATTGGAAGACTGCCGCAAGCTCGCGAAGGATCGTGGGTGGACCATTGGCCGCGAGTATGTGGACAATGATGTGTCCGCGTACTCGGGCAAGACCCGGCGGGGTTACCGGCAGATGCTCGATGATCTGGCGAACGGTGCCCGGGATGCGGTGATCGTCTACAACCTCGATCGGGCTGCATCGCCGGCCGGTGGAGCTCGAAGAGTTCGTCACCCTGTGTGAGCAGGCCGGGGTCCACGAGGTCGCGACCGTGACCGCCGACATCGACCTGGGCAACGATGACGGGCTGTTCATGGCGCGGATCTTCGCCGCCTTCGCCGCCAAGGAGTCCGGGCGGCGATCAGCACGGGTAGCCCGCAAGATGCTCGCCAATGCGGAGGCGGGGTTGCCGCACGGTACCGCCCAGCGAGCCTTCGGATACGAGACCGGCAATATGGTCGTGCGTGAGGATGAGGCGCAGATTGTGCGGGATCTGGTGGCCCGCACCATTGCCGGGGAGTCGATGCGCTCACTTGCGCAATGGTTGAACGACCATGAGATTCGTACCGTGTCGGGCAAACCGTGGATCACGACCACTCTGCGGGCGTTGGTGCAGTCGGGGCGGATCGCCGGGCTGCGCGAGCATAAGGGGCAGGTGGTCGGTCCGGCGGTGTGGGAGCCGATCATCACCCCGGCGCAGCGGGATCAGGTACTGGCGGTGTTCGCGGCGAAAGCGCGGTCGACCAAGCGGATACCGCGGCGGTATGTGCTGTCGGGGATGTTGCGGTGCGGCAAATGCGGCAACACCCTGTTCTCCGCGGCCAGGACGCAGGGCCAGGATCGACGAGTGCGTCGCTACGTGTGTCTGTCTGGCCCGGATCACCGCGGTTGCGGCCGGCTGACGGTGGTGGCGGTGCCGGTGGAGGATCTGCTGGTCGATGCGGTGCTGGCCCGGTTGGACTCACCGGGCCTGCGGAACGCGTTGGCGGGCAAGGCGAAACGGAGTCCGGATACGGTGAAGCTGACCGCGCAGATCACCGTCGATACCAGCAAGCTCGACGAGCTGGCCGGCCTGTACGCCGACGGGGCGATCACCGCGCGGGAGTGGATGACAGCCCGGAACCCGATCGAGGAACGTATTCAGCGGGCGCACAAGGACATTGTCGCTGTTTCCTCCGACGGAGCCCTGTACGAGCTGGCCGGCACCGGAGCATCACTGCGTGGGCAGTGGGAGGAGCTGTCGATCGACCGGCGGCACGCCATCGTTAAAACGGTCCTCGACCATGCGGTGATCGCTGCCGGCAAGCAAGGCGCCCGCAGCCTGGATATCAACCGCGTGCAACCGCAATGGCGATTGTGACGTGGTTTAGAACGTGGATCGCATGCTGCCCAGACGTCGGGTCTGCTGAGCCGGCGTCACTCGCTGGTGGGGCCGTGGATTCTGCCGGCCCTGTTGGTGGACGGAGCTGATGGCTGCCCACGTGTAACGCTTGGCCAAGCCGGAGTACACGGTGGCTGAACGTCCGAGATAGATAGCGCTCAGTGCTGCGCCGACCGAGAGCATGAACGGGACGGTGGTGAGCGCGTTTGTCCCGTGCATCATGAGGGTCCAGGACTTCGGCACCGCTGGTGCGGCGATCAACCCGAGCACACCGCCGGTGATCCACCGCTGATTGACGCTGCGCCACGCTGCGTCTGCGTACTGCTTGGCGATGCTGGGTCGGCGGATCAGTTCGGGGATATCCCAGTCGTGCCCAAACTTGTGCCAGAATTCTGCAGCGGTCTTGGGGTCTAGGTGATGACGACATCAGTCAGTATGGTCGCTGCCAGTCCGAGCCAGTACGGGTGGGTAATTCCTGCGATCCGCAGCAGGACTGGCATCAGGATGGCAAGTAGTCTCGATCGGATGAGCGGGTTGTGAACCAACTGCTCACGCATGGTCCGCGCGGACACAACCACACCTTTGCTCAGGTGTGCGGTCATCGAATACGGTGCCGCAACGCCGAACATGATCATCGCGGCGACCACGCCGAGACCAACGAAACCCAGTGAATAGTCCGCGACATGCATCGGGCCGGCCGTGCCGGTGATGTGCAACAGCGCGAGCACCGATGCTCCGAGCATCACCCATCCGGCACTGACAGTCAGGACAAGCGCGCCGCTGATTGCCGGGAACCACCAGAAGAATCTGCGGGACGGTGACCAGCTCCGTGTGTGTACATTGACCTGCATATTCGCTCCTATTCATCGGTTTGGTATCCGGGCATCGGGGGCGATGCCCGGCATGGATGATTGTTACGCGCACGTCTGACAAGCCGGTGCTGCCGCGTCACCGCGAGCGGTGACTTGCCCTCGACGATTGTGGTCCAGCCCAGTCAGTGTTTGAGGAGGACAGCGACCTGGTTGATGATGGTGGGGTCGGTGATGGTCAGTGGGACTCCTTGGCGTGCACAGGATTCGGTTAGCCAGACACGGAATTCCTCCTCATCACGGCGGGGCACCTGCGCCGAAGCGCGGTCGTCGGTGGCGGGCGCGGTCATGGCGGTCCACCCGGCGGGACGGAGTTATCGCGGCGTGCCCAGAGTTGTTCGAGGTGTTGGTGCGCGGCGGCTAGTGTGAGTTGGTAGTCACCGTGGGTGAGATGTCCTGTGCCCGCGAATTCCCATGGATCACAATTTGGGCCTGGTGCACGGATAGGTGACAGGGTTAGTCACGCGGCCTGAGGGGCCTCGTGGTTGATGATGG
>NZ_JCAHRL010000025.1:0-8956 GCF_059427765.1 Gordonia sp. B8661-1 | reverse complement strand
ACGATCATCAACACAGCCGCCTCAGCGGCATGACACCGACACTGTCACCCGATCGTGCAGCAGTCCCCCACTCCTCGGGTCCTCAGTCTGCGTAACGAGCTCTCCGGACAGGCGGATACACTCAGCGAAACCTGAGACCCAGTACCGGCAAGGAATTTCGCCCATGCACGCGGCCGATGACGCCGACAATGATCGCGACGCCCCCACGAGCTACTACCTGAGTCAAGCCGTCGCCACACTACTGATCCCAGGAACCGGTCTCACTGTGGCTGAGTGGGTTGACGACAACAAAGGTCCACTGATAATCGCGGACGGTGACCCTGCCTTTCGGGAGTGGCTGCGTCGTCTCCGCTCCGCAGCTGCTGACATGCTTGTCACTGCACCGTATGAAGCTTGGCCCATATCCGGATCAGTCGTAATCACTCGTCCCATACGAGGCAGCACCGGTAACGAACTGGTTCCCCCTCAGTCGGTGACAAGCGCGCGAAACAGCTTCTGCGTCCTGTGCGTCACGCCCGGAGCAGTCCTTCATCAGGCCTCTCATACTCCGCACACTCGTGGCGAAGTCCGGCCACAGCCGCCAGCCGCGGACGTCGCAGCGGCACCACCGTCCGGGCGCATTGGTAACGATGCTCAACTACGCTCTGCGCTATGGATTGACGCTGTTCGCCGACTGAACACGGTGCGGGAAGAGTTCGCTGCCTACGAGACCGACGCAACGGCATTCTTCCATCGCCCACTACTGGCCGATCGAACACACCCGCTCGTGCAAGCTTTCTACACTGCTTTCGCCCATGCCGATGCCTTGCGAGTAGATGGCACCGTTCCTGACGAACTCGGTTTCGTGCGTGACTTCGCCGATCGGGCCGTTGCTGCCGAAACCGCATGGAGGGCCGCGTACGCAGCTGCTTCAGCCTCGGGTGACAGCGGTCTGTCGGCTGAGCAACGAACTCTGCTGCGACGCGCTGAATCGGCAATCAAAGTGGCGCTCGACGATCGATCTCCTCCTAACGAACGAGCAACTGCCTACCGACGAGTGACCGAACTCTTCGGCAAGGCTCACATCGATGTTCCCGCGAGCATAGCCACGGAGTTGCGCCACCAAATCGAGAGCGCTACTCGCAAGACGCTCCCTGATCGACCCGGTCAAGGACTCGAGGCCCATCCAAAGATTGACAGACTCTCATGTCAATCCGCCGTTCCCGACAACAATTGTGACCAAGCAGAAGGACCAACCACATGGATGCCACCGGAATAGCAGTAGCGGTCATCATCGCGCTGGCCGTGATCGTCGGCGTCGGCTGGTTCGAATACCGCCGGCGGGAGTTCGGCAAGCTCGATGTCGAGGTACAGCACGCAGTGACAGCCGCCAGGTCTGCACGCAAGCAGTTCCGGGCTGCATCGCGGCTGATGACGACAGAAGTCGCCAGCATCGAGCGAACCATCAGCGAACTGAGCAGCGTCAAGGGCCAGCGGGTCGCCGCCGGCGGAGGAGTGACGGTCTACCAGCGATGGATCGACACCAGGCAAGGTAGCGGGTCGATCATCGGCGTCACCGCATCGGCAGCCGACGAATCCACCAACGGTGCCGGCAACGCGTACGTTGTGGTTGATGGTCCTGCAGTAAATGGTGTCGCCACCCTTGATGCATCGAAAGACCCAAAAGCCGGTCCGAACGCCTACGCGCTGGCGGCAGCGATCAACAAACAAGCACGGCTGGCCGCTGACGAGAAGAAGACGCTTCCCGAAAAGATCGAGCGAGCCAAGAGTCAGCTGACGACCGCCACACGAAGTCATGAGCAGAAGGTCGAGGCGGCACGCTCTCATTTCAGGGGACGGCTAGAAGTGCTGCCGACAGAGACTCGAGCGAAGTACTTTCGCAACGATCACGCCTAGTTTGGTCCGGCGCGCGTCACCCGTGGGGTTGGAGTTCACCCGGCGGTGATCGCGCGCTGGCTACGCGTCGTTTCGACCCGCTTGGACGCCATGTGTCTGCGACCTGCGTCGATCACTAAGCGCTGGACCAGCGGTCACGTGCTGCTGTGGTGGACAAACACTTGGTGGCCAGATGCATAGACGAGCTGTGTCGGTGACGGCCATGCTTCAGGGGCCAACCTGCGGAAGCCGGCAGACACGCTTGACTTCCGCAGGTCCTCGCTGTGAGCCATTTATTGGGTGAGTCGGCCTGCCAGCCAGTTGACTGCGATATTACCGGTAACCAATCCGACTGCGTGTCCTGGAGCTCCGATGGGCGGTAGCGATGGTGTGTTGATATTCGCCCTGGCGACGTTGGTACCCCCGCGTTTCCAAGCGTCTGCCGTGGCATTCGCATCGTCGGCGGGGACAACGTCGTCGTTCACGTTCTGCATAAGGAGTACCGGATGACTCGGTGCCGTTCGTCCCATTACGAAACTCTGGAATACGCTGTTTATCTCAGGATCGGAAGCCAACTCTTCGATTAACGGTCGCCCACTTACCGTCATCCCCTTTGTCGATCTGAAATAGTGGCCGACGACACTGCCCACCAGACACTCACCCGCAGTCTTACGCAGAAAATCTCTACCCTGACTGTTTAGTTTCGCATCGATCTTCGGCGCAAGTTGCGGATACTCAGCCCGTACCCCGTTCACGAAGTAGCCAATAACTCCGGCCGATAGCTTCCCTTCGTTGAACATCATTGTTCGCGCCGGGTTGGTCGGGGGCGCACCGACCACAGACCCTCTGATATTGAGTTCAGGGGCATAAGACTTGGCCTGTTCGGCAGCGGCGGCAGCTGCCCCGCCCCCCTGTGAGTATCCCCAGATTCCGACAGGCGCTCGGCGATCAACTGCCCCCACCGATATAGCGGCGCGCGCAGCATCAAGCACTGCGTGGGCTTGGGGAATGGGCTGCAGGTAAGGTAGCCGCCCCGGCGCCTCCATCCCCTGAAAGTCGGTCATGGTTACAGCGAACCCTCGAGTCAAGAGGGAAGCCACGTCAAGCAGCTGTAGCTCGATCATAGGAACGCCAGAGCGGTCGGTGGTCAGTCCGCGAGTCAGCAGCTGTGAAGGTCGGCAACTCGGATCCGAGCCGTGGGTGCCAACTGCATAGGTGACCAATGGGCGAGGTCCTCTACCAGTCCACTTCGAAGCCGGAACCATAACAATTCCCGTTGTAGCGACTGGCTTGCCGCGGGTATCGGAGCTTCGATACGTGACCGAAGTCGCCTTCACCCCAGTAGGGATGGCGCCTGCCAGGAGATCCGTCTTAACAGACCGCAGCAGGCCGCCGTTCTCGACAGGGGCGTCCGCAGGCTCTGCAACGGCCGGAGCGCCCGCTGTTGCTGTTGCTGTTGCTACGAGTAGCGCAGCAGCTGCGTATCCAATCGATCTTGCTAGGAAAGTACGGGGCACATCCACTCCTTCAAAAGTACACGTTGAGTACGGTGCTGGCACTATGACTTTGTCGCCGTAGCGCCAGTCGTTGTGGGTCGCCGTCATGTAAATAACCTCACGATCAGTGCGGTGTCGTTCCTGCGCGCGGTGGACAGTGCGGCAGGAACGACACGCGGGCGGCTACGCGCTCGTTGACAGATACGTCGTGTGGGTCCGCATGCACGCCGCGAGACCTTCGGGACCGAGTTCGCGGCCTAAGCCGCTCGCTTTGATACCGCCGAATGGCGCAACGGGATCGAGCATGTAGTAGTTGACGCCTACCGTGCCGGATTCGATTTGTTCGGCGATCTTGATACCGTGAGACTCATCAGCGGTCCATACGGTGCCAGCCAATCCGTATGCGGAGTCGTTGGCGATCTGAACCGCCTGACCGATATCGTCGTATGGCATAAGAGCGAGTACCGGTCCGAATACTTCCTCTTGTGCAAGGGAACTTGACGGATCAACGTCTGAGAAAAGGGTGGGTTGGACATACCAGCCACGATCGAGGTGGGCTGGCCGACCGCCGCCGGCAACAATGTTCGCACCGTCTCTCTTGGCCTTTGCGATGTGTGCCTCCACTCGGTTGCGGTGCGCAGCGCTGACCAACGGTCCGACCTGTGTACTCGGATCAAGTGGATCACCGATGACGGCACCGTTGACGAGTCCGGCGAAGAGTTCGAGGGACTCGTCGAACCTCGTGCGAGGAACAAGAATTCGGCTATTCAGCACACAGGTCTGACCGTTATTCAGTAGCGTCGCCTGAAAAAGTCCCTCGATGTTCGCAGTGAGGTCAGCATCGTCGAGGATGATCGCTGCCGACTTTCCACCGAGCTCGAGCGTGACTGGGCGGAGTAGCTCGCCACAGGTCTTTGCGATTTGACGGCCGACGGCGGTCGATCCGGTGAACGTGACCTTATCGACGCCTGGGTGGGATACGAGGTATGAGCCAGTACTCGCCCGCCCAGGAACGATGTTAATGACTCCCGCCGGTATGTTCGCAGCAACGACCGCTTCGGCGAAAATGTAGGAATCCAAGACTGTTTCTGGGCTGGGCTTCACCACTACGGTGCAGCCGGCGGCCAACGCAGGCGCCACCTTCAGTGCAGTGACCAGGTTCGGATAGTTCCACGGCACGATCGCGGCGACCACTCCGACTGGGGCCTGGCGAACAATCGCGCGGCCACCGAGTAGGCCTGGACGTGTCTGCTCCAGTTCCGTAGTCCGAATGAGGTTCGCATAATACCGGTATACGGTCGCGGGAAGCCCGGACTCGAGCATTCCGGCGATGGCAATCGGCATCCCGTTTTGGGACGAGACCAATTCGGTGAGCTGCGGCGCACGCGCCTCCAACTCATCAGCAAACCGCTCGATCGCTGCTGCGCGCTCGTCGGGACTCCACGCCGACCAGCCGCGAGGATCGTCGAATGCACGTCGTGCCGCGGCAACCGCGGCGTCGACATCGTCCGCATCTGCTGCTGGTGCGCTTCCTATGACTTCTTCGGTGGCCGCGGACAATACCTCGATCCGCTCTGGCGCGTGGGCTGGTGACAATGTACCGCCGATGAACAGCGTGTTCTGGTCGATCATGTGTTCCTCCGTGCGTGCTTGCATCTCAGTGGCTGTGCGTGATGATCCCGCGAATGTTCTTGCCATCGAACATGTCTTGATATCCCTGATTGATATCGCTGAGTTGGTACTCGGCGGTGACAGTCTCGTCAAGCTTCAGCTGGCCGTCTCGGTACAGTCTGAGCAGCCGGTGAATATCTGCTCTCGGGTTGGCTTCGCCGAAGAGGCTTCCAGCCAAACGCTTTTGAAAGAGCGTGAACATCATCAACGGGATGGTTGCAGTGTTCTCAGTTGCCGGGGCAACACCAGTAACAACCCCGACGCCGCCTTTTCGCACCAACTCCAGCGTCTGTCCGATCATTTCGCCGGCGACAACCCCCACTGTGAGAATCGCTGAGTCGGCCATCACACCGCGGGTGAGGTCTGCAACAAGCGCAGTGGCCTCCTCGAAGCTCGTGCAGAAATGTGTTGCCCCGAGCGGTATTAACTGCTGCTTCTTTGATTCGACGATATCCACCGCGACGATATTTTCGGCGCCCGCTATTCGGGCACCTTGGATCGCGCTGGCGCCGATGCCGCCGCAGCCGATGACGACAACTGTGTCGCCCGGTTGGACCTTTGCGGTGTTGACCGCTGCCCCCCAACCTGTCGTCACTCCGCAACCGAGCAGACACGCTCGATCAAGCTGAACGTCGTCGTCGACCTTCACCACGGATTCTTGGTGGACCGTCCCATACTCAGCGAAGGTTCCCAGCAACGATAGGGCGCCGAGGTCCTTTCCACGGGCGCGGCGGCGGTAGCTGCCGTCGAGCATGGTGCCGGCGAGGATGAACGCGCCCATGTCGCAAAGATTCTGTTGCCCAGTCGAGCACCACCGGCAATGCCCGCATGCTGGCAGAAACGAGCAGACGACCTTGTCGCCGGGCTGCAGGTTCTTGATTCCCGGACCGACTTCTTCAACGACTCCTGCACCCTCGTGACCACCGACGGTGGGTACCGCGATCGGCATATCACCAGTGCGGGCGTGATCATCGGAGTGGCATAGCCCGCTCGCTTCGTAGCGGATGAGCACCTCACCTTCCTGGGGTCCGTCGAGCTCGACATCCTCGACGCTCCAGTCCTCACCGGGACCCCAGAGAACCGCTGCTTGCATTTTCATCACTTACTCCAATCGTTTAAGAAATCGGGTGTTAGCCAACCAGGGATAGTGTGCTGCGTCGCACTCATGCAGAGCGTGGATCGCAACGCCACGGGGTTGAACCAGAGCGCCACCATCGGCGGATAATTCACTGGCTGAGTTCGGCGTCTAGCTGTTCACCGGTTGTTGACGGCTTGTGTTGCGGCCCAGGCGCGCTCGTGACTACGCGCCGAGAAGTCGTCCAGCTCGGCACGGGTCAGGCCGAATCGGGCGTTCATCAGCTCCGACGACGCGCCCTGCGCCATCAGCTCGCCGCGCTCCGAATCGACGTTATAGCGGACCAGCTCGCGCGGGCTGTACTGCGGGCCGAGGGGCGCGCCCGGCCTCATCGCCGGTGGCATCGGCACCCGGGACATCGACTCGACGCCGCAGGCGATCACGAGATCGGCGCAGTCGGCCACGATCGCCTGCGCCGCGAAACTGACGGCCTGTTGTCCGGAGCCGCACTGCCGGTCCACCGTCACCGCGGGCACGGACTCGGGCAGTCCCGCGGCCAGGACCGCGTGCCGGCCGAGATTGCCGCCCTGCTCCTCGTTCTGCAGTACGCAACCGGCGATCACGTCATCGATCAGCGATGCGTCCACGCCGGTCCGATCGACCAGCGTGCGCAGTGTCTGGCCGAGCAGATCGACTGGATGCCAGTTGCGCAGCGCGCCGCCTCGCCGTCCGACCGGGGTGCGGACCGCTCCCACGATCACTGCTTCTCGAGCTGCCATGAAATCCTCCTGCTACGGTATCGATCATCGTACTATACGAATGTCCTAGAATATGAGCAAATGTACTGAAATGCGGAAATCTGTATGATGTCCATTCGAGTGGAGGTGACATGTCCAGCGGGGAGCCGATCGACAGCGATCTGACGACCAAGGCGCGCATTCGTAACGCTGCGCTGGAACTCTTTGCCGCCGAAGGGGTTTCGGCGGTATCCATGCGAGCGGTGGCGGCGCGCGCGGGTGTCGCGGTCGGACTGGTGCAGCATCATTTCAAGACCAAGGACGGCTTGCGATCGGCGGTCGAGCAGTACATCGTCGACCGCCACGCCGCGGCGATCGCGTCCGTGCCGGGCGACGGTGCTCCTGCCGAAGTGGCGGCCGCACGTGATGGGGCGGTGCGGCGCATGCTCGACGAGCACCCGGCGCTCATCGGCTACATGCGTCGCGCGCTACTCGACCCGAGCGGCGACGGCCGGTTGCTGGAACGGCTCACCGACCTATCGCGGAACCAGGTCATCGAACTGCGCACGGCAGGTGCCGCATCGACCAGCCGACCAGTCGCCGATCAGGTGGTCGGGCTGATGGTGCGGCAGCTGGGACATCTGTTCCTGCAGCCGATGATCGATGCGATGTGGGCTCAGCTCGATACCGAAAAGACGTGCAAGCCGCAACTGATCGTCCGCGCCAGCGCCAATGTCGGAGCCCCAGAAGGACTTCGCACAGCGGAGCCTTCATAGCCTAATCGGTGATAGAAGGTTGCGCTAACACGTGACTACACCTGTTGGACATCTACCGTCCAAGAGTCTGCACCGATGTCGGACAGGTCCATTTCACACCAATGGCAATATCGACCCGCGCCGGTACTGCAGGCGAAACCTGCACAATACAGTTGCCGCAGTTGGTCTTTGCGGTGGCGCTACGTCTTGGCTCAATCGGTGACTGCGACATTCCTGATTGGAGTGCTGTATGCCAGGCAGAGATCGACTACCGTTGCCGCCTGAGGTTCGGGAGCGGGTTTTCGTGAGTTGCAGCACCGCGGTCGAGTATCGGTAGCGGGTGTGCCCCAGACCCTTGCGCTGATCTGGACGCGTGTGTTCGGCATCGTCCCGGCGATTACCGGTGGCCGCCGAACGCCGCCACTGGTCAAGGCCCGATTCTTCGACGAGATCGATGCCGGCGTCAGCCCCGACCGAGACCGGCCTAGTCGCAGGGGTGTTCGGCGGCCACCGAGTGTCAGTGGGCCGCACGCGGCTGGCCGAAGCGGTCAGGGACGCTCAAGTGGTGCCACCACATTCGATTACCCCATCGCCCGCCGGGGTTCCTCGCGCGGACGCGTTGACCTGGCTCGAGCGCGTCCGGATCGAGAAACTGACCGACGCCGGCTACCGGCAGGCCCGGATACTGGGCCGTTCGCCAGCGACGATCAGCCGGGAGATGCGGCGCCGGGAAACCATCGTCAGGCCGCGACCGACGGGCCAGGGCGGCGCTGAGGCTGCGCGGCGGCGGGATTGCTGTCATCGCTTTGCGGAGGTAGTAAACAGGCGGGCGAGACTAGCTGGCCGGACTTCGCTCGAGGCCGCGGCCCCAGCGAGAGCGCATTCACCAACCAAGAGTTGGCGGCGTTGATGGAAACGCCCGGGGTGAGTGTCGTCGTCGATCCGGAGACTCTTGCCGATATGAAGGCTGCTGCGGACTCGACGATCCAGACCAAGGTCGACCTACTGCAGCAGTGCACACGACCTACACATGACGATGGACGGCGAGTCCGGCTGCACTACAACGCGACGCCGGTACAGATCTGCGGCGACGGCCAGGTCGACTCAATCACCTTCCATGCGCCAGACGGCCAGGAAACAATCACCGCTGCAGGCCTCGTGATTCCGTCAATCGGCTACGCCGCAACATCGATCGCAGGACTGCCATTCGACGCGGCCACCAACACCGTGCCAAACGATGGCGGACGGGTGCTGCAAGACGACGACACCGTGATGGATGGGGGCCTGGTGCACGGATAGGTGACAGGGTTAGTCACGCGGCCTGAGGGGCCTCGTGGTTGATGATGG
>NZ_JCAHRL010000024.1:0-9983 GCF_059427765.1 Gordonia sp. B8661-1 | reverse complement strand
TCATCCTTCCAGGCCGCCCTCCCGGGGCAAGCCAGATCAGATGTCACCTAACCGTGCACCAGTCCCAATCGATGCACTCTGCCCGTACTGCATGGCCGTGTGGGTCGTTGTCGTGGTTGCCTTTTGGTATGTGAGCCTGCGCAATGCCGACCATGTCTGCCCATCCGGGAGAGCACGCCGAGCCCTCGATGTGGTCCTCACGGTGCACACCGTAGTACCGCTGGTGTGGGCGATGGCGGTGATCGCCCTCATCATCGAACGCTTCTGGTGGTACTGGTCCACGCTGGTGTGACCGTGGCCCGATTGACAGGGGTGAAGCATCGTCTCTCCCCTGGCAACGATCGTGCACTTCGTGCGCAGACCGGCGGCGTGGGTGTCGTCGATGCGCCACCCCTCACGGGTGATGGGCTGCCAAGGCTTCCTCCTGGTGACGCTGGGCACTGGTCTCGAGCTGGAAGGTGGAGTGCTCGAAGGAGATGGCGAAGTGGGTCGCCACGCACGTTCGGATGTCATTCAAGATCGTGGGGGCGTGCCCGTCCTGGAAGCAGTCGTCATCGACCACCACGTGAGCGCTAATGATCGGCAGACCAGTGGCCACCGTCGATGCGTGGAGGTCGTGCACGTCCTGCACGCGGTCCATCTCGAGAATGTGGGCCCTGACGTCGTCCAAATCGATCTCCCTGGGCGTGAACTCCATCAGCACTCGCGTCGTCTCTGCCATGAGCTTGAGGGCGCGGGGTGCGATCAGTAGCGCAATGAACAGGCCGGCCAGTGCGTCGGCTTGTTGGAAGCCGGTGGTAGCGATGACGATCGCGGCGACAATTACACCCAGCGATCCCAGTGCGTCGTTGAGGACCTCCAGGAACGCCGCTCGCATGTTGAAGTTGGCCCCGCGTCCTGAGGCAAGCACCAGCATGGCGACGATGTTCGCCACGAGCCCGATGATTCCGAAGATCAGCAGTTCGGTCGAGGGAACCTCTGGCGGAGCGAACAGTCTCCGCACGCCCTCAACAGCGGCGTAGAGCCCGACAGCAAGCAGCAGCGAGGCCTGCCCCAGAGCGGCGATGACCTCGATGCGCCGCAGTCCCCATGTGCGAGTCTTGCTGACCGGACGGTGCATCACGGTTGCTGCGACCAGCGCGACCGCCAACCCGATCGCATCTGTCGCAGCGTGCGCGGTGTCGGTCAGCAGCGCCAGACTTCCCGTGATCACCGACCCGACCAACTGGGCCACGACAATGATCCCCGTCAGAACAAACGCTATCGCCAGACGGACACGCAGCGACGAGTCGCTGGACGCAGGATCGGTTGGTCCGTGGTTGTGTCCGGCTCCCATACTTCGTACTCCCTCTCATCCACACCCAGATAGCCACGCTACCCCTATATATCAATACATGCGCATGTGACTATATGACAGACCGGGCCGGAACGGTACCAGCGGATCACGTCACGACTGACTCGGGATGTGCTGAGATGGCCCGACGTTGGCGGCGTGGAGGCGGTGGTTGTTCGGTCTCGTGAGGGTGCGGTGACCGGAAACAGGGGGACGCTGTGGACGTCGAATCGGGGCCGCCACCACAGGGCTCAGATGGGTAGTTGAGTATCGGTGATGAACGCGTCGCGCACCCACACGATGAATTGGTCCCACAGGCCGGTGATCAAAGCGATGCCCACCGCGATCATCATGGCCCCGCCGGCGATCTGGATCATGCGGGCGTGGGTGCGCAACCAGCCGAGGCTTCGCAACGCCCACGCCGAGGAAAACGCAAGCACAACAAAAGGAATGCCAAGGCCGGCGCAGTA
The DNA here is from genome assembly GCF_059427765.1 of Gordonia sp. B8661-1. NCBI lineage: Bacteria > Bacillati > Actinomycetota > Actinomycetes > Mycobacteriales > Gordoniaceae > Gordonia > Gordonia sp. B8661-1. Next base: position 8,180 of record NZ_JCAHRL010000024.1, on the reverse strand, counting down.
CGCCACGATCAGCGCGACGCCCTTGGCTGCGGTGGCGCCTTCGGTGCCGCTGGCCGTAGCAATGACTGCCGCGAGTGTGGGCCCCAGGCACGGGGTCCACCCGAGTGCAAAGACCCCGCCGAGCAGCGGGGCGCCGGCGATGTTGGAGACGCGGCGGGGGGCGAACCGTCGTTCCTGTTGCAGTGCCGGCACCAGCCCGATAAACACCAAGCCCATGACGATGGTGACCACACCGCCGATACGTTGCAGGACTTCACGATTCACCACGAAAGTCGTGGTGACCCCAAGTACTGTGGCGGTCGCTGCCACGAAAACCACGGTGAAACCGATGACGAACAGGCCTGCGGCGAGCGCCACACGCGAGCGACCCCGTTTATTCGACTCCCCCACCGACACCGCCGGCGCCTCGGCGCCGACCACGCCAGCCAGATAAGACAGATACCCCGGGACGAGCGGGACCACACACGGTGAGGCGAACGACACCAGCCCGGCGATCATGCATGCGAGCAGCGCCAGCAGTAGCGGACCGCTGGCGACGACGTCAGCAAACGTCTCGCCGACCGAGGCTTGCAGTTCGACTGACTGCGCCGTCATGGGCGTTGTGTCACAGGCTCAGCGACGACGCGCTGAACTGTTGCCCCGAGTTCGTCGGCGGTGATGGCCTTGAGGAACACCGCGGCCGGACGGTGGTCGCGGTCGAGCACGATGGTCGTCGGCACCACCGACGTTGGAGTGGTCAGCGCAGCCAGAGTGATGCCGGCAAAGTCGTAGATCGAGGGAAAGGCGACTTTCCTGTCGACAATGAAGTCCTTCGCCGCTTGCCGGTTGTCGCGCAGATTGATACCGAGGAACTCGACCCCCGAGGTCTTGTTCTGGGCGTAGACATGCTCGAGGTCGTCGGCTTCTCCCCGGCAGGGTCCGCACCACGAACCCCATACGTTGATGACGACGACTTTGCCTGCGAAGTCGTTGAGTCCGACGGTCTGGTCGGTCACCACATCAGGGCCTGAGACGTCAGCGATCCTCTGACGGCTTGCAGGCGGGTCGTAGGTGATGACCGTCTGCCCGCCGGGTGAGACGAACTGAAAGGTTCCCCCCTGCGCAACGGCGTCGTCGCCAGCGCTACCACAACCCGACGCTACCCACGGCACCACGCACATCAGCGCCAGGATTGCCGCCCGCACCGCGGATATCCTTCTCTCCTGCTGCACCAGCACTCCTTGACCTTGATCTACTACGCAGCGTGGTAGATTAACGTTCGCGTTGTCAACATAGCCGTAGTTTTTGCGATCTGCACCGGCCCGTAGGCCCACGTCCCGCGGCGAGGGTTCTGCCGCGTTCATCTGACGTATCGGTGCGCTCAGCTGTGATTACGCTTGATTCGGTCGAGGTCCCGAGGCTGGGCATCATTGCTTATCTGCAACTACGTTCCCTAGTAATAGAGGCCGCCAGTTGCGACTGACGCTCAACCGGATCGTGTTACTGCTGTGACCTGTGGGGCCTATGGTTCGAACGGAGGGCTGCCAATCGGGGCCTCATGTGCACCTGGCGTGCGGTGCTGAACGTCAGTGCGTCGCGCCCGTCTCCGGAAGGTCTCGCTGGCATGCCTATGTCGTCCCTCATTCGCCGCTGCGGCGTTGCACGGCCCTGTCTGAGGCTGGGGGCCGTGGGAATTGTTGCTGCGGTTCTGCTGAGCCTCTCGCTTGACGCTCGAGCGCGCGCCGACGCAGATGACACCCATGTGGCCCAGCAGTTCGCCCAACTGGTCGCCGAGACGATCTCGGCATCCTTGGGGGGGCCGGCGATGGGGGAACTAGCCGACGAGATCCGGACCGTCAGCACATGTCTGGCCGATCGTGCGCGCCCAGTCGAGCCGTCGGAGCCAACGGATGACCCCATCACTGCGGTGGGTTGCTTTGCCGCCGTTCTCAGTGCGGGACGAGCAGCCGCCGAACTGGTTGTCGACGCGCTACCGATCGGGCGGTTGCTGGCGCTGCTGGCATTTGAGATGCGTCCCCACGATCCTGCGACCCCGCATCCCGCACCGAACGGTCCACCCGTCTATTCGTCGCCGTCGCCGGGGTCCGTAGTCGCTCCGACGAATGGTCGAATCACCTCCACCTTCGGTGACGGTCGAGGTCATCAGGGCATGGACATCGGCAACGACCTCGGCGCGCCGATTTTCGCGGTCACCGACGGCGAAGTGATCAACTCCGGCCCTGCCCAAGGCTTCGGATTGTGGGTACGTATCCGACATGCCGATGGAACAGTCACCACCTACGGCCATAACGACGACAACCTCATCGAGGTAGCGGCTCCGGTCACGGTCGGCCAACCCATTGCCACGGTTGGCAACCGAGGTAACTCAACCGGCCCCCACTTGCATTTCGAGGTGGCCGATGCATCCGGTGCTGCCCTCGACCCGGTGAGCTGGCTCGCCGAACGCGGCGTCCGTCTGCCCGCCGACGGCGAACCTACTATCCCTCCCAACGAACCGCCGAGCAGCGGAAGTGCAGACCTCTGGCGGTAGGGAGCAGCGCCGCGTAACCGCGATGACCCTCCGCGCCTGATATTGGTGAGGGAGCCGACTTTTCGTTGCCGCCATGTCGGTACTCGCCCGAGATTCGGGATTCCGGGCCCAACTATGCTACCTAGTAGTTAATCGACTACAGTCCGTAGTTACGGCCCGGGAAGTCGCACGCAGGATGCGCGTGTTGCTCGATCAGGGCCACCGTTTGTCCGACTCAGATGGAGGCCTGATGACCGCGGTGTCCCCGCGCCCACCCGAGGTGGTCGCTACGCGGCCCTACCCCGAGCGGCGCAAGTCCAGAGGGTCATTCATCTACAAGCTGCTGACCACGACCGATCACAAGTTGATCGGCATGATGTACATCGTCGTGTGCTTCGCGTTCTTCCTCATCGGCGGCCTGATGGCGCTGCTGATGCGCGGCGAGCTCACGACGCCGGGCATGCAGTTCCTCTCGACCGAGCAGTACAACCAGCTGTTCACCATGCACGGCACGATCATGCTGCTGATGTATGCCACCCCCATCGTGATCGGCTTCGCCAACTTCGTACTGCCCCTGCAGATCGGCGCTCCCGACGTCGCCTTCCCGCGGCTCAACGCCCTCGGCTTCTGGCTGTTCGTCTTCGGCTCGACCATCGCGATCGCCGGCTTCATCACCCCCGGTGGTGCCGCCGACTTCGGCTGGACCGCCTACACCCCGCTCAGCGATGCCATTCACTCACCCGGCGTCGGCTCGGACATGTGGTTTCTCGGACTGACAGTGTCCGGCTTGGGCACCATCCTGGGCGCGGTCAATATGGTCACCACGGTCATCTGTCTGCGCGCACCGGGAATGACGATGTTTCGCATGCCGATCTTCACGTGGAACATCCTGGTCACCAGTGTCCTGATCTTGCTGGTGTTCCCGCTGCTCACCGCGGCACTGCTCGGCGCCGAAGTCGACCGTCAATTCGGCGCGAATCTGTTCGATCCGTCCAACGGCGGCGCCATTCTCTGGCAGCACATGTTCTGGTTCTTCGGCCACCCCGAGGTCTACATCATCGCGCTGCCGTTCTTCGGCATCGTCTCCGAGATTTTCCCGGTCTTCAGCCGTAAACCGTTGTTCGGGTACTCAGGACTGGTCTACGCCACCCTCGCCATCGCCGCCCTATCGGTCGCGGTGTGGGCACACCATATGTATGTCACCGGCGCCGTGCTGTTGCCGTTCTTCTCCTTCATGACGTTCCTGATCGCGGTGCCGACGGGCGTAAAGTTTTTCAACTGGATCGGCACAATGTGGCGGGGCCACATGACGTTCGAGACACCGATGTTGTTCTCGGTCGGCTTCATGGTCACCTTCCTCTTCGGCGGACTCACCGGTGTGCTCCTGGCCAGCCCACCCATCGACTTTCAACTCTCCGACAGCTACTTTGTGGTGGCCCACTTCCACTACGTCCTCTTCGGCACCATCGTGTTCGCCACCTACGCCGGCATCTACTTCTGGTTCCCGAAGATGACCGGACGTCTGCTCGACGAACGCCTGGGCAAGATCCATTTCTGGCTGACGTTCATCGGCTTCCACCTCACCTTCTTGGTGCAACACTGGCTCGGAGCAGAAGGCATGCCCCGCCGGTACGCCGACTACCTGCCCTCAGACGGCTTCACCACGCTCAACATCATCTCCACCGCCGGCGCGTTCGTCCTCGGCATCTCGACCTTGCCGTTCCTGTGGAACGTCTTCCGCAGCTACCGCTACGGCGAGGTCGTCACCGTCGACGATCCATGGGGCTTCGGCAACTCCCTGGAATGGGCCACCAGTTGCCCACCGCCGCGCCACAACTTCACCGAACTCCCCCGCATCCGGTCGGAGCGTCCAGCGTTTGAACTGCACTACCCGCACATGGTGGAGCGGATGCGCGCCGAAGCTCACGTCGGCACACGGCACGGTGAACCCAGCGAGACCGCAGAAGAAGTCCGCCGTGCGCCGCTGACCACCGGAGACCATGAAGCATCTACAGATCCCGACCCGGAGAGCCGACCGTGAACAACTCCCCCTTCCCTGCCCTCGACCAGGCCGCCGTCCCGCGATCGCGCCGCCCGCTGACCGTTCCTCGATGGTTCGCCATCCTCGCAGTCGGCTACACCGCGTTGATGACCTTTGCGTTGACCCTGCTCGCGGGTTCTGTCCTCGCTCAGGGCACTCCCCTGCTGCTGTGGCTGATCGCGGCGACCGCGGCAGCCTGCGCGGCCCGCGGAGCAGCCGCGATCGCGGCCCGCACAGCACAACCAGCGCGCGGCCGTGCGCTGCGGCGGTAGCCGGTCGCGTCATCCATCGGCCCAACTCTGCGTGATCAGAGCCTTGCCTGCGGGGCGTGGTGCTGCACAGCGCCACGTGGGCCATGTCGAGACTGCACGCCCCGATGCATAGCTGACGCGATCCCGGTATGACCCTGGTGACGTGGATTATGCATCCTGTTGCGACAGTCTCTCGGCTGGCGGGTCCGATGGCGAAGATGCACTCTGGGCCTCGCGGGGGCGGCGCGCGCGGGGCGTGCGCGCAACACCATGAGACACGCGCCGGTGAAGGTCGTCGTTACCGGTGGCGCAGATGAACGAAACGTCACCGGGTTTGCGACACTAACTGCTGAAGAGTGAACGTGGCGGTGCGGGGACTCACGCGGTGAGCCCATGCGCAACAACTGAGAGCACCGGAAGTGCTGCAACGGTACACAATGCGGCACCCAGAAGTGGCAGTACACTCGCCGCTGCGTACTTCGATTTGGTCGGCTCGATCACGCCATTGTCGAGCATGCGCAGCCGGTAGCGCGTGGAGTGCTGCATGGGGGTCCCGGGGCCTACGCCCTGACCGGTGACATGGGCCAGTGCGCTGCGTACCGCAGCCGTGCTGGTGACCCGGGCTGCCGACATGTCGGCATCCACTTCGATCAGGGCCGCGACCGCCGCTGGCGCCCGCCGAAACAGCGGTACGAAGGGCAGAGCACGTGCCATGACGTCGCAGACCGCCAGGACCCGGTCGTGACGAGACCTTAGATGGGCGAACTCGTGTGCCAGTACTGCTGCCCGCGCCTCGGCCGGCACGCGTGTGCGCAGCGCGCTGGTGGCTACCACGAAACCGCTGCGTCCGCCGACGCAGTAGGCCATGGGGTGGGGATGATCGATCCAGAGTACGTCGGGGGTATCGGGTTCGGTGCTGCCTACCACCGCAACGACGTCGCGATGAAGGCGTTGCACACGTTGCACATCGCGCGTGTGACGAGCGCACGACATCGCGGTGCGAGCGACCACGGCGAACAGCACGACGGCGACGGTGATGCCATACACCTGGCTGAAATCGTCGCGCACCGCATGCAGGACAGCGCCAGCGCACCGAGCCAACGTGTCGACGAAACGCTCCGCAGGCGGCGCATCGGGCCATAAGGCCGACAGCGCCGACAGGAGAAGCAGTCCCACCGCAGTGGCAATGCTGCTGACCCATGCGGTGATCACTACCCGCGGTGACCATCGCTGTGGCAATCGGTCGAGAACGTAAGGACCCAACACACCCAGCACGGCCGCGCCCACCAGGTGGGCCAAAGCAACGCTCACACTCTCAGCGCCTTCTCGGACGATCCGTCCGCGTCCGGGACAAGTGTTCGCTAAGGACCTCGCGCTCCTCGGGGGTAACCATCCGCGCGAAATGCATCAGGACCGCCGTGGAATCGCCGCTGGCATCGAGCACCCGTCGCAGTGTCTGCGACGTCGCCTCCTCCCGCGACTGCAACGGGAAGTACCTGTAGGCGCGGCTGATCTTCTCGCGTCCGGCGAAGCCCTTCTTGTGCAGATTGGTTACCACGGTCAACACCGTCGTGTACGCCAGATCGCGATCGGCCAACGCATCGACAATGTCGTGCACACTCATCGCCGCAGAAGCGCCCCACAGCACGTCCATCACTGCGCGTTCCAACGAACCCAATTGAGTCACCGTCGCCTGCCTGATCGCCTTGTCTTTGCTGCCAGTCTAGAACAAACTACCCTGCTTAGTAGCCGAAGGTGGCTTCGCCAGGTTGGCCGCCACCATCTGACACACTTTTCGCATTTCCTGCGGTGCCATGACTCACCTCACCGCCTACTGAAAGCGCCACTCGTGACCGACCTCGTTGACGACACGTACTCGACCCGCCGCATCCAACTCGATGTAGGTGGCATGACCTGCGGTGCGTGCGCAGCCCGAGTGGAACGCAAACTCAACAAGATTGACGGCGTACGCGCCTCGGTGAACTACGCTACTCGGCGGGCCACCGTGGAACTCGATAGCCACGCAGGCGTGGCCGATGCGATCGACGCTGTTCACACGGCAGGCTATTCGGCTACGGAACTGACCGAGCAGGCTCCTCCTGTCAACGAGGATGCGTCGACGGCGAAGGCGCTGTTCACCCGACTGATCGTCGCGCTGGCCCTGTTCGTGCCGCTGGCCAACCTCTCCGTAGTGCTCGCCGTCATCCCGGACCTGCGTTTTCCCGGGTGGCAAGCGGTGTTGGTGGCGCTTGCCGCACCAGTCGTGACCTATTGTGCGTGGCCGTTCTACCGCACCGCGGTGCGTACGTTGCGGACCGGTGTGGCCACGATGGACACGCTCGTCTCCCTGGGAGTGCTGGCCGCGACCGCCCTGTCGATGTATTCGATGTTCTCGGCCGATGCGATGTCTGCCGCGGGTCAGGGGGTGTGGTCAGCGATCTTCTCCAGTGACTCGATCTACCTCGAAGTTGCCGCCGGCGTGACGGTCTTCGTGCTGGCGGGACGCTACTACGAAGCGCGTGCCCGCACACAAGCTGTCCAGGCATTGAGCGCGCTGGCCGCGCTACGCGCAACCGAGGCCCGCGTCGAGTGTGCAGGGGGTACGAGCATGCTCATACCCCTGGCGGAACTCAAAGTCGGTCAACGACTCATCGTGCTGCCGGGTGAGACCATTCCCTCGGACGGGCATGTGATCGAGGGCACAGCCAGTGTGGACCTCAGTGCGATGACCGGAGAGACGACGCCGGTGCAAGTATCAGCCAACCACCGCTCCACCGCAGTCGGGGGCACTACCTGCCTCGACGGGCGATTACGGGTGGAAGTCACTGCAGTCGGTGACGACACACGCCTTGCGGAGATGATCGCGCTGGTCGATAGCGCACAGATGGCCAAGGCCCGCGCTCAACGGGTCGCTGACCGTATCGCCGCGATCTTCGTACCATGCGTCATCGCCCTGGCTGTGAGCACTGTCGTGGGCTGGTCACTAACCGGAGCGTCCTGGGAGCACGCCGTGAGCGCCGCGGTGGCCGTGCTGGTCATCGCCTGCCCGTGCGCGCTGGGCCTGGCCATGCCGATGGCCCTGGTGATCGCCACCGGGCGCGGCGCCCAACTGGGAATCTTCCTCAAAGGGCATTCCGCATTGGAACTGTCCGGGACGATCGATGTGGTGGTCTTCGACAAGACCGGCACTCTCACCAATGGGCGACCTCAGGTCAGCGGCGTGTACACCGTCGACAACAACAGCACGGAGTTGATCCTTGGCTGGGCCGCGACACTCGAGCAGCACACCAGCCACCCCATCGCTACCGCTATCGGGACTGGTGCACGGTTAGGTGACATCTGATCTGGCTTGCCCCGGGAGGGCGGCCTGGAAGGATGA
>NZ_JCAHRL010000023.1:0-11411 GCF_059427765.1 Gordonia sp. B8661-1 | reverse complement strand
CCTTCCAGGCCGCCCTCCCGGGGCAAGCCAGATCAGATGTCACCTAACCGTGCACCAGTCCCCATCGGCAAATGCATTGCTTCTATAGAAGTGTGCCCACCGAACGCTGACGACGTTCGGTGGGCACACTTGCGCCCTATAGCGGCGCTAATTCGATACAACCGGCAGCTCGCCCTGCTCATGCTTCGCGCGTAACACCTTCTTATCGAACTTGCCCACGCTCGTACGCGGTACCTGCTCCACGAACGTCCAGTTCTTCGGGATCCACCAGTGTGGGATCTCCTCCGGGCAATTTCTTAGGCACCACTCGTGAAGCGTGTCAGCCGACACCTTGCGACCCGGTACCGGAACCACCACGGCGAGAGCTGTTTCCTGCCACCGGGGGTCGGGCATCGCGACAACCGCGGCCTCGGCGACATCTGGGTGCGACATGATCCAGTTCTCGAGCTCCACTGACGAGATCCATTCGCCCCCTGACTTGATGACGTCCTTGGACCTGTCGGTCAGCGTCAGGTACCCGTCCGGGCTGATGTGTCCCACGTCTCCGGTCCGCAACCAGCCATCCCGAAACCTCTCGGCGTCCTCGAGCCGGTAGTAGCTGCCTGTGACCCACGGACCCCGCACTTCGAGTTCGCCGACGGACTTGTCGTCACGGGGAACCGGCAGGCCGCCCTCGTCGATGAGGCGCATCTCCACCCCGCAAATTGCCCGTCCCTGTCGCTTGCGGTACGACATTTCCTTTGTGGGGCTGATCCCGGCGGGAGGCCGACTTACCGCTGCAAGCGGGGACGTCTCAGTCATGCCCCACGCCTGGATAATCTGTACGCCGAAGCGGTCCGCAAACCCTTCGATCAACGACTGCGGGACAGGAGCTCCACCACAGGCGACAAGGTCGATTGATGACAAGTCGACACCCGGATTCGCGATACCGTACTGAAGAAGATCGTTCCAGATTGTCGGTACTGCTCCTGCCTTCGTGGGGCGATGCTGTTGGATCAAGTCGGCGAGCGGCGCCGCTTGAAGGTATCGATCAGGCATGAGCAAGTCCGCGCCGGCCATCAGCGACGCGTAGGGCAGACCCCAGGCGCTGGCATGAAACATCGGCACGACGGGAAGTACACGATCGGCTTCTGCGATCGCCAGAGCGTTACCAGTACACGCTGCAATGGAGTGCAGAAACACCGAGCGATGACTGTAGACGACCCCCTTGGGATCGCCTGTAGTGCCGCTCGTGTAACACATACCCGCAGCCGACCGCTCGTCGGGATCGACCCAAGAGAACATTGGTGATTCTGCTGCGAGCGCGTCATGGTATCGCATCACGGTCACGCCGTGGCCGTCGAGCGGGGAGGTGTCGCCGTCGCCGGTAACGAACACAACCCGAACCGTCGCCAAGCCCGGTAAGACCGCCGCCAACAACGGCACCAGCGACCCGTCCACAATGATGACCTTGTCTTCGGCGTGGTTCGCGATGAACTGCAGCTGAGCCGGTGACAACCGGATGTTCAGCGTATGCAGCACCGCGCCCATCGCGGGTACCGCAGCGTACGCTTCGAGGTGCTCCTGGTTGTTCCACAGCATGGTTGCCACGCGGTCGTCGCCGACCACGCCGACCCGGCGCAGAGCATTCGCCAGACGTGCGCATCGCTCTTCGAGATCGCCGTAGGTTGCGTACCGGGCAGAGTCGCTCGCGGAATAAGTAATCACCTGCCTATCAGTATGATTGGTTGCGACGTGACGCAGTATCGATGACACTGTCATCGGCACCTCCTGCATGGTGCTTTTCATCAAATTCTCCTTTCGCGGCGGACGCTGGATCATTCGGCAGGTCCGTAATCCTGGATCTGCCAGCCGTTCTCGGTCTTCAGCACGACTACTTTCAACAGTGTGGGGAGTTCGCTCGGCTGAGGGTTCTGAACATTCTGGGTCTTCTGGGTGGCGAAGACCAGCACCGTGTATTCCCCCCGGTTCTCGCTGGCGCTGCCGGTGACACTGGTCGCCAGTACGCGTCCCGACGCTTGGACCTTGGCCTGTTCCATGATTTGGGTCAGGGTGGGTTCGACATCGTCGTATCGCTTGACCAACGCATCGCTGGCATTCTCTTTCACTTCGGTAAAGAATGCGCCGGTGTTTTGGTAGCTGTAGGTGAGCGACTTTGTGGTGTAGTCCGATGCTGCCTGCGCTGCCTGCGCTCGTTGTGTGGCAGCGTTCTCCGCGGACGTCTTTGCTTCCCTCATGTCAATGTAGAGGTAAGCAAAGAGGCCGGCCAGCACCGCGAGTGCCACCACGAAAGCGCCGGCGGCCACCGCCTGGACGCGTGCTGATCTCCATCGGTGCCTGGCATCGGACGTCGGGGGGCTTGCCTCGTCCGGGGCGGGACCGTCTTGGGACGTCGCAGATTCTGTAGCACCAGTGGCGTCGCTGCGATCTGCTTTGTCGGAAGCCGCAGTCAGCTTATCCTCAGCGCTGCTGTCCTTGGATTCTGGTCCGTTGTCTTGTGCCGTCATTTGCTGCCTTCTGTGAATGCTGGTGTAGGAGGTATCCATCGGGCGTCAGCGAGGTGATGGCGTGACGGCGATCGGAATCTGCGCCTGCCCCCGATGTGACGCTGGGAATGTTCGAGCCAGAAGATCACCGATCGATCCGAAGTCGATGTATGTGTCTGCGACTTTCGCCGTCGCCGGCTTCACCGCGCGGGTAATGGCGACAATATCGGGCTGGAGTATCTGGATGTAGCCGCTGAGCTTTTCCACTAGCTTCAGGATCGGTGGCCATTTGTCGTAGGACGTAGAAGTGAAAACGATGAACGCACGTTGGATCCTCGCCAAACCGTCGACGGCATCCGGGGTCCGGACCGACGCGGTGCTGAGCACACCGCCCACGTTCGACATAAGGCCCAGGAGGAACTCGGCATTGTCCGCAGTGGTACGGACGGCACCGTCGTCACCGACGAAGTCCACGAGGCGGTGCATCATGTCTCCGATCGTGTCGAGGTCCTTTTGCCGGCCGTCGACTGCCGCCGAGATCGTTTCGTTGATGGACTGAATCGATGCTGGATCGAGCGCGTCCGCCACTGCCGACATTTTCGGGAGCACCTGGGGAACGGATTGCGACACGCGGATGGCGCCGGCGGGCACTAGGTCCCCACTACGCAAGTACTCACTGGTGGTTGTGCCCGGTGGGATGAAATTGATGTATTGTTCTCCCGCGACCGAGAGGTTCTGAATCGTCATGACACTGCCGCGAGGAATCTTATAGTCGGAGTCGATGGACATGTCGACGGCGAGCTGATTACCTGTGACGCGAATAGATGTCACTTTTCCCACCGGCACCCCCTCTAACATTACCGGTGATGTGTCTAGAAGGCCGCCCGAGCTCTCGAGTATGGCCGAGATCGCGTAGTCGGTGCGGAACGGGTTTACCCGTGCCACGTCGATGATCAAGTATGTCGCTCCGACGAGGAGAACGAGGACAAGGGCAACCAGCGATACGAGGGTGCTGCGGATCATGGCATCATTCCGATCGCTCGCAAGACGGTTATGAACGACTCGGCATCACGCCGCGCCAGTTCTCGGCCATCGATAGACACATCGGAGACGTTGATATCTGGCGAGCTGACGAATGGGATGAGCCTTTCGCGTATTACACGAGCCGCCTTGTCGGAAACATCCTTGGAGTAGATGTCCGAGTACGCGATGGACGCGACCACTGGCGCGATCGCGCCCACCGTTTCCTTGATGCGGGAATACTCAGGGTCGACGATACGGCCTGCGGATACCGCGAAGTCGCGCAGATTAGCGATGAGTAGCGCTACGTCAATTAGCGAGTAGCCCAGACCATAAAAGTTCACTCCCCCCTTGGTCAACATTCGGTCTGTACCTGACGGGTCGGCCAGGATCACTTTGAGTGTGCGATCGGCTGACTGCAGGATTACGTCGAGTTTGTCGGTGTTGGCAGACACCTCAGACACGGTGCGCAAGGTCGTGCGGTAGAGCGCATCGAACTGGGCGGGGTCACTCGGAAAAGTCGAGTTCAGCGTCGATATCGCGGTATGGATTTTATCGAGTTCACCCCCGCCCAATACGTTAGCCATACCCCGCATCACGTCCTCGACGTTGGCAGCCGGTTCGGTGCGTGAGAGAGGTATTACCGATCCCGCGCGCAGCAAGCCTTGGGTGGACTGCTGTGCAGGGGGAAGGATGGCCACATAAATCTCGCCCAGGAGAGTGTCTTGGCGGAGTTCCGCGCGCGAATCTTCCGGCAGCTGGGCGTCTTTATCAATTCGGGCAGCAACCAGCGCGTGGCCTCCGTCGTAAGCGACGCTGGTGACGGCACCGACGTCAATCCCTCGAGAGAGGACTTTGGCACGGGCAGGCAAGTTCAGAGCACTCGTGAACTCGATCTCGATGTCGTAGCCGTCTCGGGCGGATGATCCACCGATGGTCGGCGGGTTGTCAGCACTGATGCTGCAGGCGGCGAGGGCGATAGTCGCTACGAACAGCGTCACGATCGCGGCCGTGACACGACGAAGGTAGCCGTAGATCATCATCGAGGTTGCCCTCCGATCAAGTTGGCGATCGTCGCCGCTTCGTTACCCGTCGCGCAAACGTCCTTGACGGAAGGAGGAGCGCACGCGTTCTTGAGGGCCTGCAGTGGTACAGATATTGCGAATGCCCGCAGGATCGACTTCGCATCTGGATGCTCAACGATGAGGTCAGCTGTTCGAGCGGCGACGGACGCAAGTATGTTTTCTTGCTTGCCCGCTTGCGAGAGGAGGGGAACCGCAGCATCTCCAAGTGAGAAAATAGGTGGCCCGAAGTCAGACGATAGGCGCGACAGGATAGGGACGAAGGTGCCTGCGTACTCTGTTGCGGCGCCGAATGTTTGACCGAAAGCAACAATCACCTCAATTGCGCCTACGAAGTTGTCGAATAGCTGGGTCACCTCAGTACTGTTTTCGGTGGCAACACCGGTTAAGGTGGCGAGATTGGCTACAATCCTGCGTATCTGGCTATCACGCCGGGTCGGATCGTTGATTAGCGTGGCCGAGTCCTGGAGAATGCCGGATATATCACCCTGGGTCCCTTCCATGTTTTTCGAGACGAGTGTAAGTGCCTGAAGAATCGCATCCGTGTTACGTCCGTCGTCCTTGACGAGTTCGTCTGAAAGAGTGCTGATCGCGTCGAGCGTTTGACTAATCCCCAGTGGAGTCCTGGTCTTTTCCAGTGGGATACACTCAGCCGACTTGTAATATTCTCCGCCACGATAGGGATGGGTGAACTCGATTTGTCTTTCGGTGACAATCGAGGTGGACACCAGGGTCGCACCCACATCTGCGGGAAGCGGCACGGTCTTGTCGATCCGCATATCGACACGCACACCTTTCTGTCCCTCCTCGTGAATGCCTACGACCCTGCCCACCTTCTTGCCGAGCATCGCGACGGAATTGCCTTCGTACAGACCTGATGCGTCAGAAAACTCCGCACATAGTGATCGCGTGTCGTCGTCGGCTGTCGCATAGTCGATTCCGACGCCGCCGATCACTACTGCCAGTGTGACAATGGTGGCGATCGGGATCAGATGCCGACGCATCCGCTCCGTCAACATTTGTTATCACCAATCGGGATACAGACGCGGACGGTCGGTTCAGGACTCGCAGGTCCGACCTGCGGAGCATTGAGGAGAATGCTCAGTCTTCTGGTGATCTGATCGACCTGGGCCAGCGCGTCTTGGTAGGCGGGCATCTGGGCCGACACCTTGTTTAGAAGGATCTTAAACTGCTGTACCGATGGTTCTATACCGTCGCGGTACGCGACAAGCGGCCGGGTCAGCAACTTAAAAAGACGACGTAGATAATCGAACCCGCTCTGGACGTTGGCGATGTCTGGTCCAAGGGTGCGGGCAAGGAAGCTGAGCTGGCGTAGGAAGTCCACGAGTACCTGCTTGCGGTTTGCGAGGGCAGCGACATACTCGTCGGACAAAGCCACCGTCTTGTCGAGTTGTGCGTACTGACGCTCCAGCAAGTCCATCAGGCTGCTCGCGTTTTGCAGGGCATCAGGGATATTGGTGTTTCCGTCGGAAAAGGCATCCTGTAGCAACGCCGCCGTGCGCCGTAGATCAACACCACGCACGTCACGGAACACCGGTGTAGATGTCTCCAGGGTGCTGGAAATATCATAGGTGCTGCCTGTCTGCACCAGTGGGATCGCGCCGTCAATGGCCGACGGGCCTGAACCTGGGTCGAGGTCCAATACACGTCCACCGATAGGGGTGAGGAGACGGACGTTCGCCGTCGCGTCCGACCGAACGGCAATCGAGTCATCCAGCCGGAACCGCACGGTGATGAACGTTCCGGTCAGGTCGACCGACGCTACCTTGCCTTTCCTGATCCCGGCGATACGTACCTGGTCGCCAGCTTCCAATCCGCCGGTATTGACTAACTCCGCGCTGTAGATAGTTTGTCCGGGCGGCGAGATATACACAGCTCCGGCGGCGACGAGACCGGCCACCGTGACCATCGTTACGACCCCCGCCAGGATGAGGTCCCGCCGACGCTGCGGGCGGTGATGCGGACGCTTGCCGAAGAAACGGGTCACTGGCACACCACCAGTCGTTGACCCATCAGGGCGATCTGCACTGTTCTCGGTAGGTCGAGCACCCCTCGGGCACACCCTGCCGCCGAGGGCGGGGGAGTCGCGTTGGATGTTGCGGCCAGGGCGTCCAGGAGCGGCTTCAGGAGAACGGCACCATTCAGTAGGCCTTCTGTATCCCCTGGCTCCCGCACTAATCTCTGAAAGATAGCCGCGAAGCTGGTGTCGTAGGTCGACTCGATCTGCTCACCGGCGAGTACAGTCTTTGCCATCGAACGGTTGACCTCTCGCAGCGAGGCCCGCAGTCGATCGCTCACGCGGCTGAACGCATCGACGATTGACCCCAATTTGTCTATCAACTCAACCAGTTCAGCGGAGCGCCCCATCAACTGGTCGGACACCTGCCCCAGGCTCGTCACAATATTGGTGATGATCTCTGAACGCTGGTTCCCGTAATCAGTGATGTTCGCGACTTGCTTCATGACTGGTGCGATACCTCGACCGTCTCCCTGGGCAACCCGTAGAAGGTTCGACTGAAGCTCGTTGATTTCCGCAGTATTCAATGTATCGAATACTGGTTTGAAACTGTTGAATAGTGTCGATACGTCGAAGGACGGGACGGTCTTCTCGAGTGCCACCTGTGTGATCGAGTCCTGGTCGGCGCCTTGTCCGGCATTGATGAGTTCCACATACCGCTGCCCCAGCAGATTTTGGTAACGCACAGCGGCAGTCGTCGCGGGGGTAATCGCGACACCGTCATCCAGTTGGAAACGGACGATCGCTGTTGAGCCCTCGAGATCGACAGCCGTTACATATCCCACTTTCACTCCAGCGAGTCGTACCCCGTCGCGGGGCTTGAGTCCGGAAGCGTCGGCAAACACCGCGGAACGCTGCGAACTGGGTGACCCTTCGTTGGTCGGCTGCAGAATCGCGATGATGACATATGAAAGGACTCCGATGAGAGCGATGAAAGCGACGATTTTAATGATTGTGGGTGTTAGCGACCTCAGAGTCATCGCGTGGCACCCCCCATTCTCAATGCGCCTTGTAGGGCAGGCGACGTCTGGACCACCAGTGCTAGCTGGAGCTGGACCCGTTCGTTGAATTTCGGCAAGGCTTTGTCGATGCCATCGAGGATCTGCGGGATCGTGTACACCGTGCGAACTAGCCCCGAGGCGGATCTGGCGACGGGCCGCGCTAGGTCAAGGCCGACGTCTAACAGCGAACTCAGGGCTGGGTAATTCTTATCGAGCAGGCCGCCGAGCCCACCGAAAAGAACCTTTCCCGTGTCGCCGAGATTACTCTTCGTGCGGTCGATGTTTTGTTGGGTGGCGAAAAAGTCAGCGATATCGACGTTCTTCAAGACGCCAGGGACAAACGGCGTCATGAAGTCGGCGACTCCGGTGGACAGGTTAGCCGCAATTCCTAGGTCCTCCCCGACCGGCCGTTTCTGGACATCTCGCGTGAGTTGCGCAATCTGGAGAACGAGTCTTCCGCTATCAGCCATTGCCTGCGAGTCCTCAACGATGAACCTCACTACCGCTTCAAATGAGGGCTGGTCCAGTGCCTCGACCAGCGTGGAGATCTTGCGAACAAGCGTTGACACCGAGGTCTGTTCAGATTGCAACCTGCTCACGTAGACACTCCCGCCGGAACCGATGGGTGGTCCTTGTCCAGGATCTACGATCTCCAGTGCAGTTGGTCCCAATGCGTTTGACGAGGTGTAGTTCACCGTCATGCCCTGCCGGAGAACTAGGTCGTTACCGGAACCGGTGAGGTTGATTTTGACCGCCGCGCCACGGTCTCGAACCGCGATGCTCGAGACCTCCCCCACGGTGAACCCAAGGTACTTCACATCCGATCCCCCCTTCAATCCGTCGCCTATCGCGTCGGTGTTGATGGTCAACGACGTGTGATCGCTGAAGTCGCCGTTAGCGTCACTTATCAGTAAGTAGGCAGCTATCGCGCCGAGGATCAATAGGGCGACCCCCCGAAGGGCCAGGTTCCCGTGCGACGGCTCGCGTCCGGACGGATCATGAAAGACAGCCACTGAACCCCCTACCCTGAAATCCGTACGCCGGAATCGAATCCCCACATCAGAAGGGTCAAGATCATGTCCTCCACGACGATGACTATGAGGCTCGTGCGGATCGCTCGACCGGACGCTCGACCCACCCCCTCAGCTCCGCCTGTGGCGAAGTAGCCCTGATAGCTATGGATAATCACTACAGAAATGACAAATACAAGAACTTTGATAAGCGAGAAGGCAAGATCCTGAGGTTTGAGGAACTGGTCGAAATAGAAATCGTAAGTGCCGCCGGATTGGCCGTGAACTTGTGTGACGACGAGTTTGGCGGCCCCGAATCCGAGAATAAGCGCGACGATGTACAAAGGAATCACGGTCGTGATCGACGCAACTACGCGAGTGCTGACGACGAATGGAATAGGACGTACCGCCATAGCCTCGAGAGCGTCGATCTCCTCGGAAATGCGCATCGAGCCGATCTCAGCTGTCAACCGGCAGCCGGCTTGTGCTGCGAACCCGATCGCCGCGATCATTGGCGCAAGCTCTCGGGTGTTGGCATAGGAAGAGATGAACCCCGTCAGTGAACCCATCCCTACGAGGTCCAGAGAGGCGTAACCCTGGATACCGATTGAGGCGCCGACGGCGATGCCGAGGATGGCGAGGACGATGGCCGTTCCACCACCGACCAAGACTGCACCTCTACCCCAGGCGAATTCTTGTATGTAGAGCAGGGTTTGGCGTCGGTAGGTGGTGATCACATGGCGGATGCCGAGGACCGCGGCGATCACAAAGGTCGCGACGTGCCCCAAGCGTTCAGGTACGTGTACAACTGGCGCGATCACGGCTTCGACAGGGCGGGTGGCGGCGGAGAACCTCCGGGAGGGAACGGTGGTCACGAGGCGTTTCTCATCCAATAGTTTGGGGGACGAACATGGTTGTTAATTGCGTGATAAAGACATTGATCACGAAGCATGCGACGACGCCCAGTACTACGGTGGCATTTACTGAGGTTGCGACGCCTTTAGGGCCGCCTTTCGTCGACAGGCCGCGGTGACAAGCAATCGTCACCACTACAAGTCCGAACACAAGCGATTTGCATAGAGCGACAACGATGTCTGTTATCGATGCGAACGAAGCGAACGAGGCGACGTAGCTGCCTGGTGTGATGCCTTGGACGTCGACGCTGATGGCGTAGCCCGCCAGCAGCCCGGTGAAGACGATTAGCATGCAGAGCAGCGGCGCGGTGATCAACACAGATACGAACCGGGGCGCTACGACTCGCCTGATCGGATTGAGTCCGAGTGTCTCCATGGCAGCAATTTCTTCGCGAATCGTTCGAGCACCCAAATCAGAGGCAATCGCTGATCCGGCCGCGCCCCCGAGTAGGAGGGCGGTAACGATGGGCGCTCCCTGTTGAATAATCCCGAGGCCACCAGCGGCGCCAGCTATTGACGTGGCCCCAACTTGCTGAGTGAGGCTACCCACCTGTACTGACACGATGACACCGAATGGCACAGCTACGAGAATCGCCGGCAGAGTTGTCACGACGATGACGAACCAGGTCTGCGATACGGCTTCGCGAAACGGAAATCGTCCTGTAGCAATGTCTACTGCTACCCACCGCAGGGCCTGACCAGCCAAGCCGACGGTGTTACCAAAAGTGGCAGCGCCGTCTAGCAGACGGTTGACGCCTGTGCCGGTGGTGATGGCCATCTCCCCCCCTAGTGCGCGTGGTGTGCGCCACTCCATTCGCGTGTGCGTAATGGACAGTATCAGGTACTGGCAGTATTACCTATAGTGGTGAGCACAGACCGTGTTCGGGACCGGTTCCCACACCTCATCGATCCCCCCGCACCCTGTTGCGTAGGTGGCGGGCTGAGTTAAGGACAACGATCAGAGATGACCCCCGAAGCAAGACTGCCGGCACACTCGTCCCAGTGCATGGGCTGCGGAAGCAGCAACCCCCACGGACTTCAACTTGAGGTCTACCGGAGCGGCGAGCGGGTGTACGCCGATCACACCTTCGACGAGAAACACCTCGGCGCGCCCGGGTTGGCGCACGGTGGCGCGATCTCGGCCGCCTGCGACGACATCATGGGTTTCACCCTGTGGATCGCGCGGACCCCCGCGGTGACCCGCACCCTGACCGTCGAATACCGCCGGCCGGTCCCGCTGCACACTCCCATACGTCTCACTGCCTGGATTGACCACGAGTCGGATCGCCTACTGCACATCGCGGCCGCCGGATCGTTCGATGAGCAAACGTACTTCACCTCTAGCGGTGTTTTCGTCAAGGTCGACGTTGCTCACTTTCGACGTTATGCCGACGTATCAACAATCGATGACTTCTTCGCCAACTTCACGCGGTCAGACTGACGCCGCACGCGTCTCCGTTCTGCGCGCCGCCAACTCTGCGAGGTACGCGACCACGTTCGGCGATCCACCGCCAGCGGTCAGGCTGCGACGGTCAACAGGGCTGGAACTGCAAACGCTCGGCCTTCCACTGCCGGTTCAGTAGCGACAGGAAAACAACACCGCAAGGACCGGCTTGACCGCGAGGGTCAGGCCGAGCGGATTGCCCGCCCACCAGTCGCGGCGCTGCAGCATCAGGCTCGTACACAGCGGCTGAACCATAACGGTCACCGGCAGCACTGTTCTCACAGGATTGGAGGGGAGGGCGGCGAGCTCCCTCGAATGTGCAGCTCTCTTCCTTCCGTCCTGGCTACAGTTGAACCGCCCCGGGTCTGTCGGAGGCTCTCGAACCTGTGAAGGATGGAGAGCATGGCAGCACCACG
>NZ_JCAHRL010000022.1:0-14235 GCF_059427765.1 Gordonia sp. B8661-1 | reverse complement strand
GTCATCCTTCCAGGCCGCCCTCCCGGGGCAAGCCAGATCAGATGTCACCTAACCGTGCACCAGTCCCTTGCGGTCGCGGGGCACCTCGATGGGCACCTGCCCGCACGCGTCGGTCAGGACCCGTTTCGTGCGCGTGCCGTTGCGTGAATTGCCGGTGTTGCGGCCGGCCACGTCATGTTTGTCATAGCCAAGATGTTCGGTCATCTCTTCATCGAGCGCGGCTTCGAGCACGCTCTTGGTCAGCGCTTTGAGCAGCCCGTCAGGACCGGTCAGAGCCACTCCCTGAGCGCGTGAGCTACGTACCAGATCGCTCACCAAAGCCTGCTCGGCCTTCGAGAGCTCACGCACCGCATCCGCGGTGGTGACATCGTGTTCCTGACCGGTCTGAACCGGCCCTGCCACCGGGGCATCCACGCCCCCGATTGTGTCGGTCATCGTCGTGATTCCTCCTGCCCCACGCCGGGGGCGATCAAAACCACTTACACCGAATCAGCGACAGTCCCCAACGCCGCGACGGGCCCTCCTGCGAGTTCTACCAGCGTCAACGACGCGAGGGGCGCTCGCACGTGGGTCGGGTGTGGTGCCGCGGCCGACCGTCGAGCGGGTGTCAGTCGATGAGGTGGGCGCGATGGCTGGATGACTGGCGGGGCCGGTCAGATCTCGGCACGTGCGTGCGTACTAGCGGGACGCTGGATGCGTGTCGGTTCGGGTACTCGGCCACCAGCTTGCTCTGCCGACAAGTGTGGCGATGGTCGGCACGACGATGGTGCGGACGATGAAGGTGTCGAGCAGCAGGCCGATGCCGATGATGAGTCCGACCTGGGTCATGATCGAGATGGATCCGGCCATGAGTCCGAACATGCTGGCAGCGAAGATGAGGCCGGCCGAGGTGATGACTGATCCGGTGTTGGTGACGGTTCTCAGGACGCCGATGCGGATGTTGTTTTGGGATTCTTCGCGTAGGCGAGAGATGAGAAGCATGTTGTAGTCGGCGCCGACCGCGACGAGGACTATGAAGGCCAGTAGTGGTACGGGCCAGGCGATGTCGGTTTTGAGGATGTGTTGAAAGATCAGGACGCCGATACCCAGTGCCGCGGTGTAGTTGAGTATGACGGTGCCCAGAAGGTATAGCGGCGCGATGAGTGCTCGGAGTAGGAGTATCAGGATCAGGCCGACGATGGTGAGGGTGGCCAACGCTAGGAGTCGGAAGTCTTCGGTGAGTAGACGTTGCAGATCGGCGTTGATGGCGGGGAACCCGGCTGTCGCGATGTTGGAGTCCTGCAGGGTTGTGTTCGGTCTGGCGGCGAGTGCGACATCGGTGATTGTGTCGGCCAGTTGCATGGCCTCGGTGCTGTAGGGGTCGAAGCTGGTTTGTATTGCGTAGCGCACGGTATGGCCGTCGGGCGAGACGAACTGGCGAGCGACGTCGACGAAACGGCGGTCTGCGTTGGCCTGAGGTGGGAGGTAGAAGCCGGTTGCTGAGTTTGTTCCGGCGGTCTCGCGGGCGGAGGTTTGTAGTTGTGTGGCTAGCGCGGCCATCCCGGCGAGTTGTTGAAGGTTGCTGTCGATCAGCGCGGATACACCGGCGGCGAGTTGGCGTGATCCCGCCGCGAGTTGACTGATACCTGTTTGCAGTTGGGTGAGCTTGCCGGGAAGGTCTTGGCTGCTGATGCTTCCCAGCGTGGAGCCCAGTGAGTTGACGGTGGAAGTGAGTTGGTCGGTGACTGTTGAGATCGGTGTATCCAGCTGCGCGAGTTGTGTTGACAGCGTGGCGATCTGGTCGAGGGTCCCGTTGCTCAGTAGGGCGTCGAGATTGCGGGTCTGCGCGCGCAGAGCTGCGCACTGCGGGACTTGGGTGCACCAGGGCGCATTATCGAGGATGGGCAGGATCGAGGTCACTGTTGCCAGGGCTGCAGATGTTTGGCGGGTG
Source organism: Gordonia sp. B8661-1 (assembly GCF_059427765.1). Taxonomy (NCBI): domain Bacteria; kingdom Bacillati; phylum Actinomycetota; class Actinomycetes; order Mycobacteriales; family Gordoniaceae; genus Gordonia; species Gordonia sp. B8661-1. The sequence goes on along the minus strand of NZ_JCAHRL010000022.1, from coordinate 12,305 downwards.
AGCGCGGCCAGCTGTGGGGCATTCTGAGAAGCGCGATCGAGCGCTGGTGCAGATGCGGCGAGTTGGCGTAGTAGTGGCTGGTACTGCTGAATTTGCTGCCCGGCTGTGCTTGCCTGATCGAGGATGCCGGCCAGGGGGGCCAAGTTGGTGCGTACCTGGGTGTCGAGCTGAGTAAGCCCGTCGGCGAGTTGGAATGCGCCTGTACGGAGCTGTTCGAGGTCACCGCGGCGGTTCTGGCCATCGTCGACCGCACCCGCCAGCCGGTTCCCGATCTGGCCGTTCTGCCAGGACAGCTCGGCTTGCTCGAGCTTGTCCCCGGTGGGACGGGTAACGCCGATGACTCGAGTCACTCCGGGGATCTGGGATACACGTGAGGCCATTTGCTCAAGATCGGCCAGCCCGCTGGCAGTACGGAGATCGATCGGTGCATCTACGACGAGGAACTCGGTGATAGTGACGTCTTGAGGGAAATGACGGTCGAGCAACGCGTAGCCTTCGTTGCTGTCGGTTGTCGCGGGTTGCCCCTCACGATCGTCGAAGGTGATCTGGATGCCCGTCGCGAAGACGCTAAGCACGATTAGCCCGACCAGGGTTAGTGCCAGCAGCGGCACAGGACGCCGCACGACGAGCACGGCGACGCGATTCCAGTACTTTCGGGTCAGATCTCGCCTGGGTGCGCCCCAGCCGAATCGTGCCGCCCACAGCAACACCGGTGGTAGCAGGGTGACCGTGGCGAGGAATCCGATGAGGATGGCGATCGCGCATGCCGGACCCAAGGTGGAGAACACGCTCAGCTGACCAAAGACCATCGCCAAAAAGGCCAGCGCCACCGTGGCAGCTGAAGCCAGGATGACCCGTCCGATAGTTGCTGTCGCGTCCACGAGCGCAACCTCGGTGGTGGCGTCCTGGCGTAGCCGTTCGTGATAGCGACTGATGAAGAAGACTGAGTAGTCGACCCCGGCTCCGAGCAGGATGACGGTCATGAACGCGACGGTGAACTGCGATACCGGCATACCGAGTTCGCCGAGTGCGGACAAGATGCCACGGCCCACGCCGAGGCTGACACCGATCACCAACAACGGCACCAGCGCGGTGAACAGCGATCGGTAAACGATCAACAGAATGATCGCGATAAGCGCCACCGTCGCCAGAGTGATCACGACTAAATCGCTTTCAGCACTGACGATCTGGTCACTGAAAGTGGCTGTCGGCCCGGTGACATGGACAGTGGTGCCCGTACCGTCAAACACGCGCTGCGCGGTTTGGCGCACGGTCTCCACAGCATGCGTGGCCGTTGGCCCTCCCAATGTTCCGGTGACCCCGACAGGCAGGTACCAGGCTTGCCCGTCCTCACTCAAGGCTTGGCCGGCCGTCGTCGGATCGGAAAGCAAATCCCGCACTGACTGCACATCGTCGAAATTTTCGCGCAGCTGCAGAACGAGCATGTCGTAGCGTTCCCGCGCCACGTCGGTGAACCCGTTCGGGTTCTCCATGGTCACGAAAACAGTGGTCTTGGCGCCCTTCTCACCGAACGCACCACCCATCTGATCGAGTGCTTGAAACGATGGAACCCCAGCAGGGATCGGATCAACAGACTGCTGCCGCACCACCGTCTCCAGCTGGGGAAACAGAATCGCCAAGACGATACCCACAGCCACCCACGCCCCGATGACGAGGAATCTGTGCGCCAAGGTGAACCGTGCCAACCGCCCCAATGTCGTGCTGTACTCGCTGCGTTCCGCCAACCGGCGCGCCGCCAAGCGCCCACCACTTGGACGTTGGACCACCATATGCAGCACCTCACCCTCGACCCAGCCCGTCTACGAAACCGACGGTATCGTTACGGTACTAGCAGTACCGTAGATGGGGAAGGAGGTCAGGAGGTTTGGTGTCGCCGGTGGGCCATGAGGAAATCGTCGACAAGCTGTTCGAGATCGCCAACGGTCATCGACCGAATGCCCGTGAGCTTGGCAAAGATCAGCGGGCCCGCGAGCTGGGTGACAGCCATGGTCAAATCGAAGTTGTCGAGCTCAGCCGTGGCCACGTCACTCGTCAAAACTCGATCGAATGGTTCTCGATACTGCTCGACGACTCGACGACGCAGTGGCGCGAGCGCGTTCTGATCCCCGTCGGATTGCCCGGATTGCCGGGGCTGCTCGGGAAGCATTGCCAACCATGCCAGCGTCGTCAACTGCAGCGGTGCATGCTCAATAAGCTCAGCCTGCCGCTGCATCAGCTTCAGCAGGTCATCACGGATCGACGTCGTCGTCTCGGGGGTCTCGGCCTGAGGCAACAATCGCTCGAAGGCAGCCGCCACCAGATCTGTGGAGCTCTCGAAGTGACGATACAAGGTGGTGCGAGCAACACGAGACAGTCGAGTGACCGCCTCCACGGTAACGGCTTCGACCCCGCCACTGTTCAGCAAGGTCACCGCAGCATCCAACAAACGCTGACGCGACCGAACCCGCCTCGGGTCAACATCGTCGAAATCGATGGTTTCCACCCTGGCCACTCCCTACGAAACCAAATCAAGAACCTCTGACTGCACACCAATACCGTCGGTAACAGAACGAAACTGCCAGTGGCGGTACCGATGGAAGGCTCGAGGGGGGCCTTATGAGTGCCGCCACGACTGTGGCACTGTCGTCAACAGTACCGTCTGTAGCGCTCCGCTACTAAGATGAGCGGCGACCAAGGATGATCCCCCATGACAGCCAGCAGTCAGGATTGTGAAATGCGCTCCGTTTGTGTGAGCAGTTCTGCCGCGTGCGTGACACAGGGCGGACCACCCGTACGAAGGGGATCAGACGGCGTCGAGGCGAGTGGCGAATCCAGGGTCGCCTAAGGGCCTGTCCCTATGGAATCGAACGCCTACTGTGGCTGCAGCGCCGTCTATGATCCCCCACGAGGTCTGGCACAGGTGCGCGGCAAACATGTCCCTGCTCATTCCATTCTGCCGACCGTGATCGATCCACCACTGGGTCGCTGATAGGCCAGCCCCCAGAATGGAGGCTACTGCTACGGCGACGGGGGACTCCTCGGCATCGACCTCTCGGAGGCCACGAGCGAACTCGTCGGAAATAATCTCCATTGCCGATCTCAGCTGATCTGCGGCCCCACCCTCGCCGGACTCAGAGTACTGGAACATGTGGTTCGTCATGAGGAAACGGACGACCGCTGGATGTTCATCAACCAAGGATACGTATGCGGACACCGCTGAACGGAAAAGTTCGTCGACGGTGCTGTCTGCCTGTCCGGAGAGCAGAGTTGACTGCGCTGACTCCCACATCATAGAACCCAGACGGGCTGCCACGGCGGAGTAGAGCCCAGCCCTGTCACCGAAATGGCGGTAGAGCTTAGGCTTCGACGCACCAGCCTCTTCCGCAAAATCGTCCATGCTCACGGCATCGCCGAACTTTTCGATCGCGCGTATCGCTGCATCGACGAGTTCAGCTTTGACGACGGCGCGGTGGTCGTCCCAGCGCGTGCTTCGAGCGTCGCGCACACGTCGCTGCACTTTCACCGGGGCCGCGGAGATGCGACGGACTACAGACATGAGCTCCTACGTTATCAGGATGGCTGACTTGTCGCGCCAGTGACGCACTAGCCAGTGAACATGGGTTGGGTCGACGAGACCCGCGTCAGGCGGATTTGTCTAATCTGGCCACGGCTGAATTGAAGTCTTCGACGGCCTCTAGGTTGGACATGTGACCGACTTTGTCAAGAAGAGTGAATTCAAATAGAACGCCCTTCCGACCCAGGCGCGCTGCGAGATCCACTGAATGGGTCGCTGGGGTCAGTCTGTCGGCATCACCTACGATGACCGTCGCCGGCACCTCCAGCGAGTCAACCCCCTTACTGACGTCGATTGTCGCCAACACTGAACCCCACATCCCGCGCACCTGTGGTGGGCATCGCAACACGATGTCGGCGCACTCGTCGACTACCTCGGCAGTCGCGCCCGGGCCCAGGGTTCCGTAACGAATCAGGCGGCGAGACAAACGCGTCCCCTGCATCTCGGGTCCGGCGACTGCAAGACTGGCCGCGAAGGCCCGCTCAAGTCTCGGTCGTAGCTGTCGGGGAACCTTGAGCAATGTAGACCGATCCACCAACTGTGATGGCCCGGTGCTTGCCAGTACTACTCCGCGGGCCAGCTCCGAAACCGAGGCGGGGTACTCAGCCGCCCAACTCATGATGGACATGCCTCCCATGCTGTGTCCGACCACGACAGCCTTGTCGGCGGGAGTCGCCACTGCCCGGACTACGGCCTCCATATCATCGGCCAAGAGCTTCGCCGAGAACGGTACCCGGCCCCGGTCGCTCAACCCGTGTCCGCGTTGGTCGTAGACCACCACCCGATGCGTCGCCGCGAACTGCTCGACCTGCGGACGCCAGAAACGTCCCTGACAAGCCCAGCCGTGACTAAAGACTAGGAGCGGAGCATCCCGGCCCGGACCGAATTCCTGAGCGAACAACTTGGTCCCGTCGGAGGAAAGGACCTCGAGGTCACGCGATCCTCGCGACGCACTCGCAAACTCAGAGGTCATCGAAGCTCACCGTGACAGAATCCGTCAGCGGAAGTGCCTGGCATGCGAGCCGTTCACCGTCGGCAACATCACCCTCAACGAGGATGTGGTTCTGGGCCATTTCTACATCACCCTCGACCAGCTTGCATACACACGCGCTGCAGGCTCCTTCTCGGCAGGAGTACGGGGCATTGTGGCCTTGGGCCAGTAGCACGTCGAGCAACGGCGTGTTGCGCGGCCACTCAGTCGTGATGGACTGCCCATTCAGATAGACCGTAGCGGTCGCCACACCGTCGTCGTCACCAAGCTGACGCATCGTGGCTGTATCGAACGGATCCCCGGTCAGTGACTGGAAGACTTCTCGATGTACCGAGGAGTGCTCGACACCGCAGGCCTCCGCCGACTTCTGCACCAGATCCATGAACGGCTCCGGACCACAGGTGAAGATCTGTGCACCGCGGTGCTCACGTATGGCGGACTCGACATTCTGAGGCGTCGGAATACCCATAGCCGACTCCAACCAATGGAAGACGGTGAAACGCTCAGGAAACTCGGAGACGATCTGCGTCAGTTGCCCCCCGTACATGATCGACTCGGCATCGCGGTTCGCGTAGAATAGTGTGACCTCGCCCCCGCCGCACACAAGTGCCGACTTAATCAGCGAAAAGACCGGAGTGATCCCACTTCCTCCTGCGAAGAATAGAAAATCAACGTCGAGATTCTTCGCCGTGAAATGCCCTGACGGCGGGAGGACGGTCAATTCCATTCCCGTAATCGCGTTATCGCACAGCCAGTTCGATGCGTAACCGTTCTCGGTCCGCTTGATGCCGATCTCGAGACGGAAGTCGTCGACGTGAGGCGAGCTGCTCAATGAGTAGCACCGTGCGACATGACCGGTCCGATCAGATGGGATCTTGACGGTGATGAATTGCCCTGGGGTATGCTTGAATTCCTCGACCATGGCGTCGGGGATTTCGAACGAAATGGTAACGGAGTCTTTCGTTTCCTGGATCACTTCCGAGACGGTTAAGGTGCGTGAGCGGGCCGCCGCGGCAGCCGGACGTGAATCGGGTTCGACGGTCACTTGAGGATCCCCTGTCTACGTGCGACCGCGTAACCCGCTCGTGTCAGTGGCGCCGCGATGTCCTGGTAGCGGGGACCGATCACCCGTGCCACGAAGTCGAAACCGCGGGCGTCCGCACCGATCAGCACTCGCGCTCTCTTCTTGTCCATACCTTTGAGGATTGTCGCCGCTGCTTTATCCGGGGTGCTTCGTGCGATCCTGTCGAACAGCGAGGCGACAGTCGCGGTGTCTGCCCCCATGGCGGAAACGCCTCGGGCATTGTTGACGATGTTGGTTTTTACACCCCCCGGGTGCACACATGTCACTGTGACCGGGTATCGACTGATTTTCATCTCCTGTCGGAGCGCCTCGGTGAAGCCTCTGACGCCGAATTTCGCGGCATTATAGGCGCTTTGGCTGGGGATTCCGATCAAGCCGAAGACGCTCGACGTGTTAATGAGATGTCCGTCCCCGGACGCGATCAGGTGAGGCAGAAACGCCTTCGACCCGTTAACGACTCCGCCAAAGTTGATGCCCATGAGCCAGTCGAAGTCTTCCCAGCTCATGTCGACCACGTCGACGCCCAAGGCCACGCCGGCGTTGTTGAACACCATGTCGACGTGGCCCGACTCTGACCGCACTCCGTCGGCATAGTCCTGAAAAGCAGCGCGGTCCGCAACGTCTAGTACGGCGGCGGTTACCGTTGCCCCATGCGTGGTGCGGCAAAGTTCTGCAGTCTCCTTCAAGTGCATCTCATCAATGTCGGACAGTGCCAGTGCGGCACCTCGCTCCGCCAACTGGAGTGCCAGAGACCGACCGATCCCTGACGCGGCACCGGTGATCACTGCCACCTTGCCGGTATAGTCATGCCGATTAGAACTGCTCACCGTCGTCCCACCATCTCTTCGAATCGTGTCTCTCCGTGCGTTCGGGCTCAGGCGATGTCGTACTCGGCGGGCTCGAAATCTTTCGTGGCGCGCCAGTACTGCCATGTGAAGCCCGGCCACACGGTCCGGTTGACGCCCTGCGAGTCGAGATACCAACTCGTGCAGCCGCCGTTGGTCCACACTCCCTTGGCCAGCTTCCGCTGGATGTCGGTGTTGAACTGTTCTTGCACGGACGGGCGTACGTCAACCTTCTCAGCGCCTCGGCTTTCTACTGTGTCGATGGCCTTCATGATGTATTTGATCTGTTGCTCGATCATGAACACCACTGAGTTGTGGCCGAGGCCCGTGTTGGGTCCGAGGAGGAAAAACAGGTTGGGAAAACCCTCGGTCGTGATGCCCAGGTGCGTGTTAATCCCCGTCTGATGCCAGTGGGACGGGAGATCCTCGCCAGTGGCACCTTTCAGGGCGAGCTGATCGAAACCATCAGTCACGTGAAAACCGGTCGCATAAATTATAACGTCCACGAGATGCTCGACACCGTCTGAAGAAATGATGGAATCAGCGGTCACCTTCTCAATCCGATCGCTGATGACAGTGGTGTTAGGTGCCGCAAGCGCCGGGTAATAGTCGTTTGACCCCAGAATCCGCTTACAGCCGATACGATACGACGGGGTCAGTTTCTTGCGCAATGCCGGATCAGAGATGGAGCGTTCAATGTTCCACCGAGCGACCTTTTCAATTGGCCGCATGAGGTTAGAGTGACCGTTGAGGCCGAAGGCCAGGCTCTCCGCACCCCAGTACACCGACCACCTGGCGATACGACGTGCAATCGGGAGTTTACTCAGAAGAGTCCGCAGGGCCGGCGGAACGGAGAAATTCTTGCGGGGTAGGACCCAGGCAGGGGTTCGCTGGAAGACCTTGAGGGACATGGCCTCCTTCTGCACGAAAGGTACAAACTGGATAGCGCTGGCACCAGTGCCGATCACGGCGACACGCTTGCCCTCCAGATCCACCGAATGATCCCACTGTGCGGAGTGAAACGCTTCGCCTTTAAAGTCCTCAATCCCCGAAATTTCGGGAAAATTGGGGATATGCAGCGCACCGACTCCTGACACCACGAACTGAGCAATGTACTCACGTCCGGACTCAGTACGCAGGTGCCACCGCGACTCCGACTCGCTCCAGTATCCAGAAACCAACTTCTGACCGAAATGAATCTTTTGTGTCACGCCACGCTTATCCGCGACATCCTGTAGATACCGCTCAATTTCTGGCTGTGACGACCACACCTTCGACCAGCTACCTCGACTCTCGAATGAGTACGAGTACATCAGCGACGGAACGTCACATGCACAGCCCGGATAGGTATTGTCGCGCCAGGTCCCACCGACGGAGCTTGCCTTCTCCAGAATCAGAAAATCGCTATACCCGCGACGTCTAAGCTGCGCGGCCATCCCGAGACCAGAGAACCCGCTTCCAATAATCAGAATCTTGGTCGAAATCGGGTCGTTGGTTGAATCCGTCTTGGCGGTTGCGCGCGAGGCGCGCCGGGTAGTCGATGATGCCATGTTTATGCTTTCTCCCTCGTAGGTTGGATCGCACAACACATCACCTGCGCACAGTGGCGGCAGGTGATCTGTTGAGGCGGAAGTGATCGCGAAGCCATCGAGAATGCTCCGCACAGGTCTAACTGATGTCGATCACGACGGCTCGGCCGCGTGAACGGAGATCAGCGAAGATCGTCGGGAAGGCTCCGCGTCGCACGCCACATGGCCATTGTGAACTTGCCTTCCAACATTCCCGCCTCATGGAAGAACCGAATCATGGGCTCCGACATAAATTGCAGGTTGGTCCGATAGTTTGGGCTGGTCTGCTGCGCCCACACGCCACGCCAGCGACTAATTCCCACTGCGGGGTACACTTTCGGATTAATGAGCAGCGGGTACGCCAGGTTCGCGATGACGGCAAGCACCCCTCGGTGCCAAGCGCGCGTCGCCTTACGACGACGCTGCATGCCTTCGATCATCTCCAGTCGCGCAAAGGTAATGTGACGGGCTTCCTCAAGGACGTGGATCTTCATGAGCTGGCGAAGCTGAGGCTGCATACTGGGGTCGTTCATCGCCTCGCGCTGGGCGCGGTCCAGGATTTCCTCGATCAACAGCGTAGCTCCAGACACCGACGGCCCGAGAGGGACGAAATGCAGGATCTTCGCGAAGCTCAAGAAGCCCTTAGGAAGCTTGTAGGGGGGCACGCCCGTCTTGTTGATGAGGCGCGCGAACATAGTGGAATGGCGGGACTCATCGCCGATCTCTGTCAACGCGTATAGAGACTTCTGATCGGTTAAAGCCCCCTTCGCCGACATGCGCAGAAGCGCTGAACTCAACAGATTCTCTGCGTAGATGCCGAAACTGAGGATGCTCACGATCTCATGGCGCCCCAACTCGCGACGCTGCTCCTCAGTCATCTTGTCCCACAGCCTGGTGCCGTATAGCGACACTCGATGCTCTGGCAGAAAGCACTTGCCTTCCTCCCAGGGCGACTCCCAGTCGATGTCGATCTCCGCGTCGTAGAACTTCTCCGCGGAAGACCGCAGCAATCGACCCGCAGATCGTTCCATGTCGACGGGCTTACGCCCGTTCACCCGAGCCATGCCCTCCTTCGAAAAGTCGGGGTTCATCTGGACATCCTGCACGGTCATGTCTTCTCCTCGGTCGTTCAAGGCTGGGAGTCGGGGCCTGGCGCCCAGTACCCATTACTCATAGTATCTGGTACTGCTAGTATCCACGAACTGCGATATTTGTCAACGCTCAGTGCGAAGAAGGTAGGACTGCATGTCTGACGACCATGACCTCGACTACTCCGGCGAAGGAACCCTGGTGTGCCGCGGGGCGGAGATCCATGTCGAAGCGAAGATCAAAGGCTATTTCCAGCCGCTGAACGGCCTGTACACCTGGTATGGCCGGATTCAGAAGAATGATGAGCTCGACGGGCTCCTGAAAGGCGCCCGCGCGATCGCTGTATTTACGACCCCCGAGGGCCGAGCGGAGTGTGTCGTCGGGGATCCCGACTTCTGGGGCCGATACCGCATCTCAGGCAAGAGCACTCCGCCATACCACCTGCCCACCACTCTCGAGGAAGTCGAGAACATGGTCGAGCACCACCACAAGTGACAACCATCCACCGCCGCACGGACATTCGCGAAACGGGTCCGCACGATTGGGTCGCCCACTTCAGGTCGAGAGGATATTGCACATGGTGAGTTCGTCTCCCATTCGAACCCGCCCGTCGAGAGGGGGCGAGAAACTCGGCGAGTACAGTCCGACCCTTGAGCGGGTTGCATGGTTTACCCTCCGCCGCAAGGGAATTGTGACGCTGGTCTGGCTCGGCGCCGCCATCGGCTTAGGCCTTCTCTTTCCTCAACTGGAGTCAGTGATACGGGAACAATCTGTGGATCCGATCCCGGCCGGAGTCCCGTCTTTTCAGACCTTGGACCGTATGGGTGCATCTTTCGACGAGCGCGGCGCCAAGACCACAGTATTCGTTGTGATGGAGAACAGTGCAGGCCTGTCCGACAACACCCGCGATCGATATCACGTGCTTGTCGACACCCTGCGGGCGGACGACAGGCACGTCATCGCTGTCCGGGACCTGCTGAGCGATCCCCTCACCGCAAGTCAGGCTCTCAGCAAAGACAAGCAAGCCTGGTATCTGCCCGTGGGAGTGGCCGGCACACTCGGGGGACCCGATACCGCGGAGGCGGTCGCAGCGGTGCGTGAGATCGCTGAGAGTATCTTTCGTGACAGTGGGACGACAGTCCGTGTGACAGGCCCGCCCGCGACCTTTAGCGACCAACTCGCCGTGGGCGAGTCGGATCTGGTCCTGATCACTGTTGCCACCGTGCTGCTGATCGCCGTGATCCTCCTGATCGTCTATCGTTCGGTCTTCACCGCGCTGATGCCGCTGCTTGTCGTGGGCATGAGCTTGGCTGTGGGTCGCGGAGTTCTATCTGGACTGGGCGAGCTGGGCATGCCGGTATCCCAGTTCACGTCAATGTTCATGACCGTCATCATCTTTGGTGCCGGAGTTGACTATTCGGTGTTCCTCATCAGCCGCTATCATGAAGGTATTCGAGCGGGTTACTCTCCTGATGTCGCTATCGCCCACGCGAATGCAACTATCGGCCGCGTGGTTCTAGCGTCGGCGGGCACTGTGGCCCTAGCGTTCCTGGCTATGGCCTTCGCCAAGCTCAGTGTGTTTAACACTTTGGGTCCGGCCTGCGCAATCGCCATAGCTTTCGCATTCTTGGCGACGGTGACATTGCTGCCCCTCGTACTCTCTTTCGCTGCCAAGAAAGGCGCCGGCCTTCCCCGCCGTGACCTGACGCGGGATTACTGGAGAAGAGTCGGAGTCATGGTTATCCGGCGGCCGGTCCCTCTGCTCGCGATCAGTGTGGTCGTGTTGATCGGCCTCGCCATGGTCGCCGCAACAATTCAGATCACCTACGACGATCGCGAGGGGCAGCCACCTGACACAGGGAGCAACGAAGGATACGCGCTTCTCAACCGCCACTTCCCGAAAGACATCATCATCTCAGAATTCTTGGTGGTGGAGTCCGAGAACGACATGCGCACGGCTCAAGGCCTTGCCGACCTCGACCAGCTAGCCTCCCGCGTCGCGCAGATTCCCGGCGTGACCAGGGTCATTGGCGTGACGCGGCCGACCGGTGAGAAGCTAGAGCAGGCGCAATTATCTTGGCAGAATGATCAGATCGGTACCAAGATCACCGAGGAGACCGGTGATGGACAGGCCCGCAAGGGTGATCTGGCCGTCCTGAAGACGGGGTCAGAGCAGCTCGCCGGAGGCCTGGCACTGTTAGAAGACCAGATATCCTCCAACCTCGCTCCGCTGTCGGGGTTGCTCGACGAGGTGTCGTCATTTGGCCCGCAGCTCGACGAGTATCGGCCGCTTGTGAACCAACTGGCGAACGCTGCCCCAAGGCTTAGACAGTTTTCCAAGCAAGCGCCCGAGCTGTCTCAACTCGCACGTCGGGCCCAGTCTGCGGCAGATGCGGTCGCGCCGGCGTTGTCCGCGTTAGACAATCCGTGGTGCCAGCAGATCGCGCAGTGCTCGGCACTGCGCGCGCAAATGGCCGACATCCGGGCACTCGCGGATGATCAGTCGCTTGGGAGGGTGGCTGACTTTGCCGCGCAGCTCGGCCGCGTGAGTGCGCCAGGCTCGACCAACATTGCACAGCTGCAGCGTTCTCTTCAAACGCTGGATTCTGCACTACAAGCCATCGGCGGACAGGACCTCGGGAACAGGCTCTCGCAACTCGAATCCGGCGTCGGCGCACTTGCCGACGGCGCGCGTCAGTTGTCGAACGGAGTCGGTGCTCTGGTGGACAGCAACCTTCAGCTACTCAGTGGACTGGCACAGGTCGCCGCACAGCTTCGGGCTCCCGCACGGGAGGTCGGCGATTCTGACTCGGCAACCGGCTTCTATCTCCCCGCGGATGCGTTCAAGGACCAGCAGTTCAGTCAGGTCGCTCGACAGTTCATCTCGTCCGACGGGAAAACCGTGCGCTATGCGGTACAGACCGCCTACGACCCATACTCTGCCGATGCAATGACGCTGGCGAACGAGCTGTCCAGCGTCGCCGAGAACGCGATGCCGAACACCACTCTGGAGGGCGGACGTGCTTCTGTTGCGGGCTTTCCTGCGATCAATGCCGACGTCCAGCGACTGTTGTCGTACGATTTCAAACGGGACTGCTGCACGATCGGGTGACAGTGTCGGTGTCATGCCGCTGAGGCGGCTGTGTTGATGATC
>NZ_JCAHRL010000021.1:0-14635 GCF_059427765.1 Gordonia sp. B8661-1 | reverse complement strand
CATCCTTCCAGGCCGCCCTCCCGGGGCAAGCCAGATCAGATGTCACCTAACCGTGCACCAGTCCCCTGGGCCTATCCGGGGTAGTCCGGGCCAATAAGGTGTACACAACCTCCCCGGATCCGGACGTCGTGAGGGCGCCGGACCTGCTGGACCGGGACTTCACCTCAGATCGCCCGGACCGGGTGTGGGTCGCTGACTTCACTTACGTCCGAACGTGGGCCGGCTTCACCTACGTCGCGTTCATCGTCGACGTATTCGCCCAGCGCATCGTTGCCTGGAACGCGGCGACCACCATGGCCACGGATCTAGTGATGACACCGCTGCGAATGGCACTGTGGCAACGCGACCGCGAGGGACACCCGGTCGAGCCGAAGTCGCTGATCAGCCACTCGGACGCAGGCAGCCAATATACATCTGTAGCGTTCACCGAACGCCTCGCGCTCGAGGGGATCGAACCATCGATCGGCAGCGTCGGCGACGCCTACGACTGTCAGTCTGTTCTTACCGGTTCGATGCTTGTTCCGGGAGTCCTGGCCGCGACGGTCTGACCCTTGCTGGTGACTGACCCGAATGGTGTCTTGGCGTTGATCTGTCGACCGTGTGGCCGGGCACGCAGTAAGCGATGCCGCCGGCTGGGCGTGACCTAATAGGAGCCTGGAGCAGACTTTCGAGAGGCGTCCCCGTGACAGTCCTGTCCACCCGCCGACGACAGCGTGAGTCCACGCTATCCGGCAAGGAGAGACAGGCAATGACCACACTCGAAACCGTCCGCTCTGGACACGTCGTGATCGGCGTCGACACCCACAAGCACGTCCACGTCGCGGCGGTGATGGACACGATCGGCGGGATTCTCGCGACTTTGACGATCACGACCGACGCCGGCGGGTTCAAGCAGCTGCTGGAGTGGGCGTCAGACTTTGGGAAGGTCCTCGCGTTCGGTATCGAGGGCACCGGCTCCTACGGAGCCACGCTGACCTCGTTCCTGCGCCGTCATGGACACAAGGTCATTGAGGCAGGCCGCCCAGATCGCCGCACACGACGAGCAAACGGCAAATCCGACACCCTCGACGCCGAGAATGCCGCCAGGTCGGTGCTTGCCGGCTTCGCCACCGCGACCCCGAAAACCGCAGATGGCGCCGTCGAGATGATCCGTCAGCTCAAGATCGCCCATGATTCCGCTGTAGCGGATCGGACCGCTTCGATGGTCACTATGAAGGCCATGCTCGTGCACGGGTCAGACGAGCTGCGTCGCGAGACTAGCCGCAAGACACAGATAATGCTCGCTCGTCACCTGGCCGCGTTGCGCCCACGAGTACTGGAGAGCCCTGATGATGCACTCCGCCATTCGCTGCGTTCCCTGGCTCGCCGCTGGCAGCAGCTCGTCACCCGTACCGCACCGCAGCTGCTGGAGCAGTTCGGGATCGGTGTCGACACCGCTGCAGAGATTCTCATCGTCGTCGGCGACAACCCTGAGCGCATTCGGTCCGAGGCTGCCTTTGCCAAGCTCGCCGGAATCAGTCCCGTCCCGACGGGCTCAGGGATGACCAGTGGGAGGCACCGCATCAACCACGGCGGGCACCGCCAACTCAACGCCGCGATATACCGCACCGTCATTGTCCGAATGCGCTTCCACGAACCGACCATCGCCTACGTCGCTCGTAGAACCGCCGAAGGCAAGAGCAAACGCGAGATCATCCGATGCCTCAAGCGGTACGTCATCCGCGAGGTCTACCACCTCGTCAAAATCGACCCCTCAACCAGCGAAATCCGGAGTTGACAACTATAGGAGCGTCAACGCCCTCATGGAGACGATCAACGGGCTATACAAGGCCGAGTGCATTCGCTCGTCGATCTTCCACGATGGGCCGTACAAGACGCTCGCCGACGTCGAGCACGCGACCGCCGCATGGGTCGAGTGGTTCGGGCAATGACCGGCTCCACTCGAGCCTGGGCTACGTCTCGCCCGTCGAGTTCGAGCAGAGCTACTACGCCGCTCTCAACCGAGAGCTGCAACCCATATAGGGAGCGGCGGGAAACCTGGGGCGGTTCATTCGGAAGTCATAAACCCCTCCGAGGAGCGTGTTCAAGGAGGACTCCGCCACAGATCGCAGTCGCCCATCACCGAGACCCTCCGCTACGCCGTCGCCGACGCTGCCAACCACATTAGGAGTAGGAATCAGTCGGGTGTGCCAATAGAACGCGGTCCGTCGGGATCGCTGGTCAGCGTCAGATCGACGGTGTCGCTGTTACTGTTCCGGCATGTGTGGTCGCTACTCCGTAGCTGTATCTGGTGCTGCGCTTGTCGACGCACTGGATCTTGACGGGACTGAACCGGGTTTCGAGTGGTCACCGGCCTACTCGGTCGCTCCTCGTACGCGGGCGCCGGTGGTCCGGGAGCGTCTGGTCGGTGATCATCGGGTGCGTGAGGCGTTCCTGCCAACGTGGGGGTTGCGCCCGTCGTGGGCCAAGGAGAAAGGGCCACGGCCGATCAATGCCCGCCTCGAGGGGGTGGCCATCAACGGCATGTTCCGCTCGGCGTTCTCCACGGCGCGGGCCCTGGTCCCGATGACCGGGTATTTCGAGTGGCAAGAGGCAGTTGAGGACGGCAAGAAGGTCAAGAACCCTAGCTACGTCCATGCCCCCGGCGACGAGCTCCTGCTCGCTGCCGGCCTTCTCGCCTTCCACCGAGAAACCAACGAGAACGAGTGGCGAACAACGTTCACGATCATCACCCGCACCGGCGAAGACGCGGCCGGTGAGGTGCATGACCGGATGCCGGTGTTCCTCTCCCCCACCGCGTGGGACAACTGGCTCAACCCGGAGCAGATCGCCAAGGACCGGGCCGGCGATCTGCTCGACCTACTCGACGTCGAATCCCGGGCAGTCGCAGCAACGCTGCGGACCCGGCCGGTGTCCCGGGCGATCAACAACGTCCGCACCCTGGACCGGCACGATGCCGACCTAATCAAACCGGTTACTGGCAGGGGTGCTGGTCACTGACCGTGCGACCCGCTCGGTAGCGGGGTTTTCCGTCGGCTCCATGGCGGTGTCGGCGGGGGTCGCGGGCGGCTCGTCTTAGGTCCCGGAGCGGCAGCGCGGTTCTCGCCGAGCTCGGTGATGGCGGTCCTGTAGGCGCCCGGGCTGGACCAGTCGAGGTCAGGCAGGCCGGTCACGGCGCGGTGCCAGCGCAGCAGCTCGAGGAAGAAGGTCTCCTCTACTGGGTCGGCTGCCTACCGAATGGGGCCGTGCAGGTCGTCCATGCTGACGCACTGTAGGCACTGTCTCCGACAGTGGGCCGGTCAGTGCAGGTCGCGATCGGCAATGAAGTCCGCCGCTACGCGGTCGACTATTGCTGCCGGTGGGCAGGCCAGGGCGGCGGCGATCTCCTCGCACTGGTCATGAGAGATGGTCGGGAGCGTCGCAAGGTGCAACGAGTAGGTAGTGAGATAATTCGCGTTTCGGACTGCTGACATTGGCCATGTAGATCTTCCGACGTTCATCCGCTCAAACGCATTGTGACACATTAGCGCTATAGTGCTACAGTGCTCTACTGGCTCGAGTCGTCCAAATATCGCTCCAGCGCCTTGATTAGCGAGCCGGTGGTTGTCTTAGTGGCTCGTGGCTGCAAGGGGATGACACCATCCGTCTCAAGGAGCTCGCGGGCCTGCTCCAACAGGCGCGTACCTAGCCTGATCGACGTCAGCACAAAATTTCGACATGCACTGACCGTAGCAGTCGTTTGACGATCCTCTACCACGACCGGTCGATGCATGAGACAAGCAAGACGGGCAGCGGACAAGTGGGGAGGCTACTCGTGTTGGCTGGGGTGCCCACGACCACTAAACGAACGTCATCCGGGACGTGCTCGTCGATGACGGTTAGGTGTGGACCTCGGCGCCCGTCTTGGTCCGGATCTCCTCGATCGTGACGCCCGGCGCCGACTCGACGAGCCGGAACCCCTCGGGTCCGATGTCCAGAACGCACAGATCGGTGACGACACGCTGGACGCACCGGCGGCCGGTGTACGGCAGGGAGTTCTCGGCCATCAGCTTGATGTCACCCTGGCGGGTGACGTGGTCCATCATCACGATCACCCGGCCGGCGCCGTGGACCAGATCCATGGCTCCGCCCATGCCCTTGACCATGGCACCCGGGATCATCCAGTTGGACAGGTCCCCGGCCTGCGAGACCTGCATGGCGCCGAGCACGGCCACGTCGACCGTTCCGCCACGGATCATGGCGAAGGACTCCGACGACGAGAAGAACGCCGCCCCGGCAGCCGCGGTGATGGTCTCCTTGCCGGCGTTGATCATCTCCGGGTCGAGCTGTTCCGGCGTCGGGTACCGGCCCACTCCGAGGATGCCGTTCTCCGAGTGCAGGGTCACCTCGACGCCGTCGGGGACGAAGTCGGGGATGAGGGTCGGCATTCCGATCCCGAGGTTGACGTACTGTCCGTCGCCGAAGTCCGCGGCGATGCGGGCGGCCATCTGCTCGTGCGTCCAGCTCATGACCGGTCCTCCCCGTTGCCGTTGCTGAGTTTCCTGATCTCCACGCCCGTCTCCTGTCGTCCGACCTCGACGAGGCGCTGGACAAAGATGCCGGGCAGGTGGACGTCGGCCGGATCGATCCGGCCCGCCGGGACGATCTCCTCGGCCTGGACGATCGTGATCCGGCCGGCCATGGCGACGTCCGGGT
This sequence comes from Gordonia sp. B8661-1, assembly GCF_059427765.1. Taxonomy (NCBI): domain Bacteria; kingdom Bacillati; phylum Actinomycetota; class Actinomycetes; order Mycobacteriales; family Gordoniaceae; genus Gordonia; species Gordonia sp. B8661-1. The sequence goes on along the minus strand of NZ_JCAHRL010000021.1, from coordinate 9,940 downwards.
TGAAGTTCCGGGCGGTGCCGCGGAACTGGAGGTTCCCCGCGGTGTCCGCACGGTGCGCGTGGACGAGTGCGAAGTCGGTGACGATCGAGCGCTCCAGGACGTACGGCACGCCGTCGAACTCGCGCACCTCCTTGGGTTCGGAGGCCATGGCCACTCCCCCGTCCCCGTCGTAGCGCAGCGGGAGTCCACCGTCGGCGACCATCGTGCCGACGCCGGCCGGGGTGTAGAAGGCGGGGATGCCGGCGCCGCCGGACCGCATCCGCTCGGCCAGGGTGCCCTGTGGTGTCAGCTCCACCTCGAGCTCTCCGCTCAGGTACTGCCGTGCGAACTCCTTGTTGGCCCCCACGTAGGAGGCGGTGGTCCGGGAGATGCGGCGCGACTCGAGCAGTTTGCCCAGTCCGAAGCCGTCCGTCCCACAGTTGTTGCTCACGGTGCTCAGGTCGGTCGCACCCTGGTCGAGGAGCGCGTCGATCAGGACGGCGGGGATGCCAACCAGACCGAAGCCGCCCACGGCCAGGGACGCGCCGTCCGGGATGTCCGCGACCGCCGCGGCGGCCGTGGAGAAGATCTTGTTGGTCATGTCAGACACCGTAGGCCGTGTTCGCTCGATGCACAACAGTTCGCATCACGCACGATCCGCGCGTATCGTGGGTCACGACGCCCGGGCCGGGCCGGACCCGGCAGCGCCCCCAGGAAAGGACTGACGCCATGCCCGCCACCCTGTCGTACGAGGTCAGCGGACCGGAGTCGACGGCCGCCCCCGTCGTCGTACTCCTCGGATCACTCGGGTCGAACCGCTCGATGTGGGACCACCAGGTCCGCGATCTGGCCCGGGACCACACGGTCGTCGCGATCGACCACCGCGGCCACGGGGGTTCCGAGGTCGTTTCGGGCTCCTGCACGATCGCCGACCTCGCGGGCGACGTCCTCGCACTGCTCGACTCCCTCGGCGTGGACCGCTTCCACGTGGCCGGACTCTCTTTGGGGGGCGCAATCGCGCAGTGGCTCGCGGTCCACGAGCCCGCTCGGGTGCGCTCCGTGGCGCTGCTGTGCACGGCCGCGAAGTTCGGGGAGCCCTCGGCGTGGGCCGAGCGTGCGGCGGCCGTCCGCGGCGGCGGCACCGAGGCGGTCGCCGATGCGGTAGTCGCGCGGTGGATCACCCCCGCCCGTGCCGAGGCCGATCCCGACCTCGTGACCGGTCTGCGAGAGATGATCGTGGCCACCAGCACGGAGGGGTACGCCGCGGCCTGCGACGCCCTGTCGGGCTGGGACGGGCGGGCAGACCTGCGGAGGATCTCCTGCCCCACCCTCGTGGTGGCCGGCGACGAGGACCCCTCCACCCCGCCCGAGGTGGTCCGCGAGATCGCCGACGGCGTACCCGGAGCCCACTTCGTGACGTTGTCCCCCGCCGCCCACGTACCCACAGTGGAGATGCCCGAACGCGTCTGCGAGGTCCTGCGCACCCACCTGACCCGGGCCCACGCACCGGACCCCGCGTGACCGCGGACGTGCCGGAGCCCGCCGAGACCGAACCCGGGACAGCATCCGAACGATCCGCCTCCCCCGATTATGTCCAGTCCCTCGCACGCGGCCTCGCCGTCATCACCGCCTTTGACGCCGGCCACCCGCGGCAGACCCTCAGCGAGGTCGCCCGGGCCACCGGACTCACGCGAGCGACGGCCCGCCGGTTCCTCCACACGCTGGTGGAGCTCGGCTACGTGGACACCGCCGGATCGGCGTTCTGGCTCACCCCGCGCGTACTCGACCTCGGCTACAGCTATCTGTCGGCCATGCCACTGACCGACCTGGCACAACCGCATCTCGAACGGCTCAGTGCCCGCCTCGACGAGTCGTCGTCGATCGCCGTTCTCGACGGTCACGACATCGTCTACGTCGGCCGCGTCCAGGTGCGCCGGATCATGAGCATCGGCATCACCATCGGCACCCGGTTCCCCGCCTTCGCCACCTCGATGGGCCGGGTCCTGCTGGCCGCCCTGCCCCCCGAGGACCTGGACTCCTACCTGTCCGCGACCGATCTGCGGGTGCTCACACCGCACGGGATCAGCGACGAATCCGGGCTGCGCGCCGAACTGGCGGAGATCGCCGACCGCGGGTGGGCGCTGGTCGACCAGGAGCTCGAGCCCGGGCTGCGCTCGCTGGCCGCCCCAGTCCGCGACCGCGACGGGCGGGTGGTGGCCGCACTCAACGTCTCCACCCACGCCGCCCGGTACTCGACGCAGCAACTCCGGGACGAACTCGTCCCCGTCATCGTGGACTCCGCCCGGGCGCTGTCCGCCGACCTGGCGACCGTCAACCGATGACCCTCCGGCCCCCAACCACCACCTTCTCCAGGAGAACCCATGCGTGACGTCGTGATCTGCCAGCCTCTGCGCACCCCGGTCGGCCGCTTCGGCGGCGTGTTCCGCGATCTCGACGCGAGCACCCTGGCCACCACCCTGCTCACCGCGCTCGTCGAGCGCACCGGGCTGACCGGGGCCGACGTCGACGACGTGATCCTCGGCCAGGGCTCCCCCGGCGGCGAGGGCCCGGCCATCGGCCGGATCGCCGCGCTCGACTCCCCGCTCGGCACCGACGTGCCCGGCATGCAGCTGGACCGCCGCTGCGGATCCGGCCTGCAGGCCGTCATCACCGGCGCGCTCCAGGTGGCCTCCGGCGGCGTGGACGTCGTGGTGGCCGGCGGTGTCGAATCGATGAGCCAGGTCGAGTTCTACGCCACCCCCTCACCCCGCTGGGGCATCAAGGGCGACGGCGTCTCGCTGGTCGACCGCCTCGGCCGCGCCCGCACCACGGTGGGCGGCCGCTCCCACGTGATCGACGGCGGGATGATCGAGACCGCCGAGAACCTCCGCCGCGAGTACAGCATCACCCGGGAGGAGCAGGACCAGCTCGCCGAACGGTCCCACCAACGCGCCGTGGCCGCCCAGGAGTCCGGGGTGTTCGCCGAGGAGATCGTTCCCGTCACCGTCCCGCAGCGCAGGGGTCCCGGCCTCGTCGTCGACACCGACGAGCACCCCCGCGCCGACACCACTGTCGAGGCCCTCTCCGGCCTCCGGGCGATCATGGGCCGCACCGACCCCGAGGCCACCGTCACCGCCGGCAACGCCTCCGGGCAGAACGACGGCGCCGCGATGTGCGTCGTCACCACCGCGGACAGGGCGGCCACCCTCGGGCTGACGCCACTCGTGCGCCTGGCCTCGTGGGCGGTCGCGGGGGTCGCTCCGGAGACCATGGGGATCGGCCCCGTCCCCGCCACCGCCAAGGCGCTCGACCGTCTGGGGCTGACCCTCGAGGACATGGGCGTGATCGAACTCAACGAGGCGTTCGCGGCCCAGGCCCTGTCCGTCATGCGGGAGTGGGACATCGACCCCGCCTCACCGCATCTCAACCCACACGGCTCCGGGATCTCGCTCGGACACCCCGTCGGGGCGACCGGCGCCCGGATGCTCGCCACCCTCTCGCACGAGATGGTGCGCCGCGACGTCCAGTGGGGCCTGGAGACGATGTGCATCGGCGGCGGCCAGGGCCTGGCCGCCGTGTTCGAACGAGTCTGAGTCTGAGACCCTCGCGGAGAAAGCGTCTACCTAGCCCCGGTAGTTCACGGGGATCTGCGGATCGCTGGGTGAAAATAGACCGAAGTGCTTCCTGAACAGGGGAAACTGGGACTTGTTTAAGGTTCCTGATCCTCAAGCAGAAAGCACTCGGTAGGTGAAGCGTACTTCGTGGTCGTCTGGTCTGTCGTTCTCCGTCGAGGATGTCGGGGTGATTGCTCATGCCGGGGTCATCGCGCCGCGTCTTCTGGCTGATCGCGTCGGCCTGACCGCCGAGCTGTCGGGGGCCATGGCGCAGCGCCGATCCATCCCGATCCATGACCGTGGCAGGGTGTTGACCGATGTCGCGGTGATGCTCACAGGTGGCGGCACGTCCATCGCCGACATCCGCGTCCTGCGCCACCAATCCACTGTCCTGGGTCCGGTCGCCTCCTCTCCGACGGTGTGGCGCGCCCTGGACGAGGTCACCGCTGGTAAACGCAAAAAGATCCAGGTCGCGCGGGCCCGTACGCGGCGGCATGTGTGGTCCCAGCTGCCCGGCGGGGTGCCGGCCTCCAAGTGCGCGGGCCGGGATCTGGGGGACACGGTCGTGCTCGATGTGGACGCCACCATCGTGGTCACCCACAGCGAGAAAGAACAGAGCGCGCCGACCTACAAGCGCACCTTCGGCTACCACCCGATCGGCGTGTGGTGCGACAACACAGAAGAGTTCCTCGCTGCGAGCTTGCGGCCGGGCAACGCGGGGTCGAACACCGCGGCCGACCACATCGACGTCCTGGGGCAAGCCATCGCCCAGATTCCCGCCGCCCATCGGCGTGATGTGCTGATCCGATCCGACGGCGCCGGCGCCTCCCATGACCTGTTGGAGTGGATCTCCGAGCAGAATCGGATCCGTGGTCGGCGGGTGGAGTACTCGGTCGGCTTCTCGATCACCGCCGGAATCCGCCGGGCCATCGCGATCGCCCCCGACACCGCGTGGGGGCCAGCGGTGAATCAAGACGGCGACCTGAGGCCGGGCGCGGAGATCGCCGAGCTGACTGGACTGCTGCCGCCCAGGATGCTCGCCAAGTGGCCCGACGGGATGCGGGTCATCGTCCGCCGTGAGCGGCCCCACCCCGGCGCCCAGTTGTCGATGTTCGAGGAACTCGACGGGTGGCGCTACCAGGCGTTCGTCACCAACACCGCCACCGGTCAACTGCAGTTCCTCGAGGCCAGGCATCGGGCGCACGCCCGGGTGGAGGACCGGATCCGCCACGCCAAAGACACCGGCCTGGGCCGTCTGCCCTCGCGAGAGTTCGCTCTCAACCAGGCATGGCTGGTGGCGGTGATGATCGCCGCCGACCTCGTCGCCTGGACCCGGATGCTGGCCTGCACCGGCGCCGCCACCATCCTCGCAGCGTGCGAGCCCAAAGCGATGCGCTACCGCTTCCTCCACGTCGCCGCCCTACTGACCCGCAGCAGCCGACGTAGACGGGTCAAAATCCCCGAGACCTGGCCCTGGGCCACCGCCATCGAAGCGGTGTTCCACACGATCGCCGCGATCCCCAAACCGGCCTGACCCCACCTGCCCACCCACGACAGCACCACCCGGAGACCCGCCCACCGGCAGCGCCAGCCGGCGCCCAAACACGTCTACACGACCCGCCGGACACAACATCCGTAGAAACCCGACTCCATCATGTGTTCACAGTTAGGAGGAATCGTCAAATTCTGTGGATTAAGGTGTGTCAGGCGACCTCGGATACCGGCGTGTCCGGTGACGGTTCCGGGGTGATCTCGACGGGTCGTTCGAGGAGCTTGCCCTTGTGGAACAGCGCACCGGCCCGCACCAACGCCACCAGGTGCGGGGCGTTCACGGCCCGCCAGCGGGCCTGGGCGGCCTCGATCAGCTTGTAGGCCATCGCCATCCCCGCCGCCCGCGACCCCGGGCCCTTTGTCACCTTGGTTCTCAAACGCACTGTCGCAAAAGTCGATTCGATCGGATTTGTCGTGCGCAGATGCACCCAGTGCTCAGCCGGATACCGGAAGAACTCGAGCAGCACGTCGGCGTCGTCGGTGATCTTCGCGACCGCCTTCGGGTACTTCGCGCCGTAATCGATCTCGAATGCCTTGATCGCCACCTGCGCCTTGTCGATGTCCTCGGCGAGGTAGATCTCCTTCATCGCCGCCAACGCACCAGGATGAGCCGACTTCGGCAGCGCAGAAAGAACATTCGCCTGCTTGTGAAACCAGCAGCGCTGTTCCCGCGTTTCCGGGAACACCTCGCGCAGGGCCCGCCAGAACCCCAAGGCACCGTCACCGACCGCCAGCACCGGGGCCCGCATCCCACGCCGGCGGCAATCCCGCAGCAGGTCCGCCCAGGACTCGGTCGATTCCCGGTACCCGTCGGAGAGGGCGACGAGCTCCTTACGGCCGTCGGCGCGGACACCGATCATCACCAACAGGCAAAGTTTCTCCTGCTCGAGACGCACTTTCAGGTGAATACCATCGACCCAGAGATAGACGTAATCCGCCTCCGAGAGATCCCGGGCGGCGAAGGCTCTCGCCTCGTCCTGCCACTGCGTCGTGAGGCGGGTGATCGAACTGGCCGACAGGCCGGCACCGGTGCCGAGGAACTGTTCGAGGGCGGGACCGAAGTCGCTGGTCGAGAGCCCGTGCAGGTACAGCAGCGGCAGCACCTCGGACACCTGCGCGGATTTGCGGGCCAGGTGCTGGTACCGAACCGCGAGCCGGTATAGCACCAACAGCACTGATTCTGTTGGGGTGGAAGGATTGTCAGCGAGGCTGAGTTTCGCGCAGGTCGACACCAGGCGGCGTGGGCTCAAACCGGAGAGCTGTTCACGGACCGGGGCGGGTGCGGTGACGAGTAGGTCTTGCATGGTGGTGATGGCGACAGTTTTAGCATGCACGGCACTGGTGCGGGTGAGCGTGAGGATGCGGAGCATCTCGATATCGGCGCTTGTGTGGATCATCGACGATCGATCGCCGCTCGATCGGCGCACTACCCGCGCTTGAGGCCTGCAGGTGCGGCCAGATGTGGCCGGCCTCGACGCCCAGAGCGGTGGCGATGAGGTAGGCCGATTCATCGCTGATCTTCTCGCCCCGCCGCGCCCGCGTGAGGGTGCTGTCCGACACTCCTAGTCGGCGATGCGGTCCACGATCGCACGGCGCTCCATCTCATCCGGTTCGACAGAAGTACTGGAATTGCCCGACGACTCGGCATGAGTCTGCGTGGATGCCGCGCCGCCGTGGTGGTCGTCCGATGCCATGCCCGGCCTTTCTGTCGTGATCGCTGGAGCCGATGGCGCTCACTGTAACCGCTCGGCCGGTGACCATAGTTGGTCCATGTCATAGACCAGCGGCGGGTGGGCCCTTACTGGTCACGCAGCGGCGTGTCGCTGACGTCTGGCTGACTGGTCGGTGACGGCAATTGACAGCCGCTGACCCGAACTGACCTCTGATTGATATGGAACTGACAGCACGGCGTCCTGTTGTGTGGGTTGTGCACCAAACATGGTGCATACCAACTACATTCACTCAGGAGATGCAGTCATGCGTTTGAAAATCGATACGACCGATTCCCGGTTTCTGGTGACCAAGGTTCCGGAAATCAAACTGAGCTTCGATACCGGTGCGCCCCGGCTGGACCCGGCAACAGGGCTGGCCCAGTACGTCGTGCAGATGCTCGCCCTCGACGAGAGCGGCGGCGAAATCCTGAACGCGACGGTCGTGGGTGATCCAAAACTATCTGTCACCCAGCAGGTTTCGGTGACCGGCCTGGTTGCGATTCCCTGGAGTCAGGGAGACAGGTCGGGCCTCGCATTCCGCGCCGCGTCCATCACCCCCGCCGACACCACCGCGGCAACGCGGCAGAAGTAGCAGGTCGGCCAGGACGATCCTGATACGACCGTCCTGGCCGGCCATCGCCGGGCCACGTGTGGGCCCGCACACCAGTCCTCACGTCTCATCGAGACCTCGTTTCGCCTGCGCACCAGAGGAAACCACCTCATGAACAACACCCCCTCAACACCCAGCAGCGGTACACCCGATACCACTGCCGACGACATCGCCGGATCGATCGTGACCGGCGTGTGGCGACTGGTCCGATTCATCCTGGTGTGGGCTTGGCGCCTCCCCGTGGTCTCGGTGCCCGCGATTAGTCTTGGTGTCCTGAACTGGCAGACCGGACTGTTCTGGACCATCTTCGGCGCGGTTCTGATGGTCGTGGTCGTTATTGCGTGGGCGATGTGGTATCTGGCCTCGTTACGACAGATCACGATTGACCGCGTCAGATTCCACCATCTGGTGTGGCGGCGCTACCGGTCCTGGGCCGCCATCTGTGTCGATTGCGGCCTCGCGCGTACCTCGGCCGATCAGATCGCCGTTCCACAACTCGTGCGCGTCCAATTCACGCCGACTGATGATGTGCTGACGGTACGGCCGCTGCGCGGTCAGACCATCACCGATTTCCGCAAAGCCGCCGAGGCGCTCGCAGACGCATTCACCGCCGACAGCGTCACCGTGATCCGTCCGAGTCCGGCAGTCATCACGCTGGCCGTCCGACGCGCCCAGCCGCTCGCCGAACCCATCACCCCGGCCCCGACTGCCTCACCGGCGGCCAGTCGTGGTGGGTCGCGGCGGTGGTCATTGCACCTCGGGCAGCGCGGCGACGGGTCGCCGTGGCGGCTGTCGATCCTGGGGACTCATCTGCTGATCGGTGGGGTCACCGGCGCCGGCAAAGGATCGGTCCTGTGGTCGCTGATCGGCGCCGCCGCACCCCTGACGGCCGCCGGCGACGTGCAAGTGTGGGTGGCTGATCCCAAGGGCGGCATGGAATTCGGCGCCGGTGCACCGTTGTTCGCCCGATTCGCTTACACCCCCGAGGCGATCGCCGAGCTCCTTGCCGACGCTGCCACACTGATGACCGATCGGGCGGGGCGTCTGCGCGGGGTTACCCGGCTACACGCCCCGACATTATCTGACCCGTTGATCATCATCGTGATCGACGAACTCGCGGCTCTGACCGCGTTCGCCGACCGCAGCACCAAAACCGCGATCGACAAGCACCTCGGACTGCTGCTCACCCAGGGTCGCGCAGTCGGTGTGAGTGTGGTTGCCGCCGTGCAAGACCCATCGAAAGAAATCGTGCCGATGCGGCAGCTGTTCCCGGCCCGCCTCGCTTTGCGGATGGCCGAGGCCACCCAGACCACGATGATCCTGGGTCCAGCCGCGGCTGACCGCGGCGGGCCGGCGCATCAGATTCCGGACGATCTGCCCGGGGTCGGCTACCTGGCCCTTGATGGTGCCGCCGCACCAATCCTGGTGCGTGCCTTCCACTACACCGACCGTCACATCGACGACCTGGTCCGCCGCTACGGCCGCGCCGCCGACGACGCCAAATAGGAGATCGGGACAGTGCCGTCACTATCGTCACCCGTACTGCTGCCCACACCGGCAGCGGACTTGGACGCCGCCACCGTGCGGGAAATGCTGCGCCGCGCCGGCGGTCAGCACTACCTGCGGTGGGCAGCACGGGTTCGGGCGACCTGCTACTGCCTGCACCCGATTCACTTGCACCGCCGCCACGGCCTGGTCGCCGCTGACCGGTTCACCATCCGCTGCGGCAACCGCCGTGCCGCTGTCTGCATCTCCTGCTCGCGCCTATATGCCGCAGACACCTGGCAACTGGTGCACGCCGGCATTGTCGGCGGGCACCACAACATCCCCGACACGATCACCGCCCACCCCCAAGTGTTCCTGACGTTGACCGCACCCTCGTTTGGGCAGGTGCACCCTCCTGAGCACCGCACCCGCGGCGGGCAGCCCCGCCGCCCCGGCACCTACGACTACCGCGGGCATGTGCTGTTCAGCTGGTGGGCGCCGACCCTGTGGCAACGCTTCACCATGCGCCTACGGAGACTGCTGGCCGCTCAGCTGACGACGTTGGGGTTGCCGAAAGATACTGTGCGGCTGTCATTCCTGAAGGTGCACGAGAACCAGACTCGACTCATTCCGCACTACCACGCGGTCATCCGCCTCGACCGCCCCGACACCACCAGAAGGCAATGCGACGCAGTCGATTTCCCGGTCAGCAGCAGCGAACTTGCCGCACTCGCCGTCGAAGCCGCCCGCTGGACTCGTCAATCCCGGTCCGGCAGCGTCGCAAGATCGCCGGATACCTCGCCAAGTACGTCACCAAATCAGTCACCGATACAGGGATCAGCCCACGCCCCATCAGCCCAGCCGCCTGCGACGACCCGACCATCGCGACCCAAGTGAGCCCGCACATCCGCCAGATCTGGCGCAGGGGCTGGTGCACGAGTAGGTGACATCTGATCTGGCTTGCCCTGCCGGGCGGCCTGGAAGGATGC
>NZ_JCAHRL010000020.1:0-16987 GCF_059427765.1 Gordonia sp. B8661-1 | reverse complement strand
CGATCATCAACACAGCCGCCTCAGCGGCATGACACCGACACTGTCACCCGATCGTGCAGCAGTCCCGGGGAACCCGCCGTCGGGGTCGCTCTCTAAGTCGGGTTCTGTGAGGTTAGGGAAGGGCGCGCCAACCATCTCTGCTATTTCCTCCTCAGCGTGCAGACTTCGGTCGGTCCGCTCTAGAGCAATGACTCACCGATCGTTGAACCGGCGCCCTGGCGAACAGTCGATGGGTGGGTGTCTACCTGGTGCTGTCCGTAGCGCGCAGGATGCTCTCGGCCAGCGTCCACAGTTCGGTCTCGGACACAGATCCGGGCTGATACTTGACCTTGATGAACAACGTGTCGGCGGTTAGTGCCCACTCATCCAGGTCGTCATGCGAGGCTGCGACGAAGGAGTGATGGCCAAATGAGGCACGACGATCGCTGGGAACTGGTGTGTAGGTATACGCAGGACTTGGGTATAGCTCCGCATCAGTACGCGCCGTGTCGGCGGTGACTGGGCTTTCCCGGGTGCTGACGAGGATGCTGGCTCTTACATCGTTGGAAGTGGTTGAGGGGGTGTACATCGTCGTGAAGAATCGGGCGGGTTCGGGCTCCTCCAGGAGCACCGGATGCAAGCCGTCCAACGCGGCGGGTAACGCCTCATCGAGCGTGCCGGGCCGCCGTAGTGCGGTCAGGTCGGCGCCACTGGGTGGCGAAGTTGTCTCTGACACCGAAGCTCCGTTGAGTGAGGAAACGCTGGGGCTATCGTCGTCGCTAGTGCAGGCGACAGCGCAGAAGCATAGCGCGAGAGCGATCACAGCGGCAGTCATTGTTCGGGCTCGCGTTATGACGTGCATCGGTGGTCCCCTGAGCCGGTCGGATAGGCTGTGATGATGTCTCCATTGGAGTCTTTGACGATGACGTGGCTCCAGAAGAACTTGCCCGTCACCTCTCCGTTGCGCTTGTCATACATCCAGATTTTGCGCGCATAGCAAGTCTTGCCGTCTCGTTGCGAGGTGGCTTCTGGGTGTCGCAACGTGGCCTCAATGGTGTAGTCCATGAGGTCCATCCACTTGTCACCAGTGATCATTGCCTTGTTCGCCCAGTCATCCATATGACGACCCTTGATGTGTTCGAATCCGTACTCACGATTGCCGCACACCATGAATGCCCGCCGATCCCCGGCAACGTCGTACTCGCCGATGGTCTTCCGCTCGGCAGACGATCCGCATGCGCGGTACGGAGGCAAACCGCTGTTATCAGCGTTACGGCGCAAACTCTCCACAGCGTCACCGAGCGAAGCTGTCGGTGCGGTAGGCACCGCGGTGTTGGAGACCGGAGGTTGAACAGTCCGCGTTTCCGGAACCGGAACGATGGGTGTACGACCTGGTGGCGGAATGTCGGTAGGGGCGTGGGCGGTCATGTTCGGCCCAGTGCCAGGGGTGGTGGGCGTAGTCGCGCCCGGCAGGCTGGGAGCCACCACTGAAGGTGTGGTGGGAGTGTTCTCAGGCGTAGCTTGAGGGTCACGGCAGACGTAAGGCACCGGGGGTGGGGGGGCGTCGTTGGGACTCTTACCGGGGTTGCTTGCAGCCCAACCCTGCTTCCAGGCGTTGTTGTACGCGTTGGTCTCGCGCTCGCAACGCTCTGCTGGTGTCTCGGCGTAGGCAACGCCCTGGCCTACTGCTAGGGAGGCGAGCGCGCAGAGAGTCGCGAGAAGCGTCACCACTGTGACCGCCAGGCCCGCCATCTGAGATCGACTGCGTGTGTAAAAGACTGAAACTTCCTTCTGGACGCGCATGTCTCAGAGCCACGTGCGGCTAGAGAAGATATTGATGGTGTCGTCGGCTGTCGGGGAAGACACTGACAGACGTGCGATGATCCGCACGGTCGTGGGTCCCAGGCATCCATCGACCCCAACACGCACCCGCTTAGCGCGGATCGAGGCCCGATCGGTCTGTAGGGTCTTCTTGCCAAGCGAGATCTCGTTGATTCGTCCGGGTCGGATCTTAGTCGAGATTGATGGGCTCACCGACGCGCTTGCGCCGAGGTTCCCCGCCGGGATGCCGCTGATCGTCACGCCGACGCTAGGGCCGAAGCTAGTAGCAAGACCGAGGGTTGCGCCGTCAGAAACGTCGATCTGGCAACCAATAACGAGAAACTGCTCCAGAACCGCCGACTGAATCGGCTGGCGTCCCTTGCCGGTAATCGAGGCATCCACTTTGGAGGAGATCCAACCCTCGCGCGACGTTGCTACGTTGGCAATATTGGACATGGGATTGACAACCAGCTCAGTAGCTTTGAGCGTTACCGTCCACCCATCATCGGTGACCAGCCGATCGTACTTCGACGACAGTGGCGTCGGCGTAGCGTCAGCTGCACCCGCCGCGGCTGCCAAGGAGCCTATAGCCACCAACGCCGCAATGATCCGGAACCCGACCCGATTCGACACGCAGAATCCTCGCCCTCATCCCCGGATTGGCCGGGGAGCCTGGCGATGTCAGCGGTAGCACGCCCAATAGGGCGATGTCCCCCGACACCGCTACGTAGACAATTCACAAGAATGAAGCGGTCGCAACTATGGCACAGGAGGTTTAAAGGCGACAAATCCCAAGCCTGGATTCGTCCGAACGGGGGAAAGGTGCCGCACGGTCGTACCTATTGACCACTGTCGTACCTGTCGACCGTCCTTCGAGGTGAGTCGTCGCCCTATCGCAGAGGGACGTCGACACTCTTGCTGCGTGGGTACGCACGATCGCGGTCAGATTTCACTGAGCTAACCGAGCAATCCACCCGGTCTGTGCGGCCGTTGAGCCGCGCCCTCAGGTGATTGCTTCGCGTGCCGCCGACATCCTGGCCACCGAGCCCAGCTCGGCCGACGCCGTCGCAGAGGCTACGGCCGAGCTGCCCAGCTATGTCGCCGACGTGACCAGATGGGACCTCGTGGCCGCCGTGGAGAAGGCCGCCGACAGCATTGCGCGTAGCCGCCACCCGCTGCTCGGCGATGTTCTCGGACCGGGTCCGGTGCCGTGGGAATGCTGGCAGTGCGAGCTCGTCGAGCCGTGGCCAATCCTCGCCGACGCTGCAGCCCGTCTCGGTTCGGCGCTGCCGTCCCGGCACCCGAATGCCGGACACTGGGCGGTGACGACCGACTGAACGAAGACTGCGGGTGGACGAAGAACGCCCACCCGCAGTGATCGGTTCAGCGCAGCCGAGCTGACTGTCAGGGCCAGGTGAAGTTGCCTGTGCCGCCGACGATGACGTCCTGGCCGTCGACACCGAAGTCGTAGGTCGTCAGCCCGTCGTCGCCGTGCTGCAGCTCGATCGGGGCGGCCGAGGCCAGCCCGCCGCCCAGCAGCGACAGCGCACCGGCCGCGGCGACGGCCGCCACGGTGGAACCGATCGTCTTACGTACTCGCATCTGAGTGTTCCTTTCGTCATGCCAGCCACTCGACTGGACTTCGGTGTTCTGCACGTCTGCGGTCGCAGACCGTGCGCGGCGCACCGCCGGTGGTGCGTCCACAGATGGGTTGCCCTCGGGGTGGTGAAATGTTCCTGCCGGGCAGCACATTCCGGCCGATTGGTTTACAGGTAGACGACGCGGCCGTAGACGGCGTTGCCGTCGTTGGCTTTCGGGGTGCTGGTCTTGAGGATGGCGTAGGAGCGGACCGCGACCGGGCCGGCGCATCCGTCGATGCTGATGTGGCCTTCGCGGGTGGTGGTCGACGCACGTCCGGCGCCGACGGCCTTCTTGTCGAAGGCGATGGTGGTGATCTTGCCCGGTGACATCGTCACCGACAGGCTCGGTTGCAGCAGTGCCTGCGGACTGATCGACAGGTTGCCGCTGGGTCCGGTCGCGCTGACGCCGCCGCCGCCGCTACTGCCGATGCCCAGGCTCGCCCCGACGCTGCCGGTCACCGATTCCAGCTGCACCGCGCATCCGATCATGTACCCGGCCTCGAGTTCACCGGTGATCGGCGACCCGGCCTGCCCGGCCGGTGGCGCCAGCGTGGACACCGCCCGCATCGACATGAACGCTTCCCGCGACGTCGGCACCGAGGACAGCGGGGCGACTTTCTGCACTTTCTCGTGGGTGGAGGCGATCGAGGCCTTCCAGCCGTCGTCGGTGACCCAGCTGCGCTGATGCCCCGGCTGGGCCTCGGCGGTACCGGCGGCGAACCCGCTCGCGACGGCGCCCATCGACACGGCGGCAACGGCAATGGTCATGGCGGTCTTGTTCATCGGTGTGTCCTCTGGTCCTGTCGCAGCGAATCGCCGCGCCCTTGCTGGCAGTCCCGCCTCGGTTCATCGGGGCGAGAAATGTGCTCTGCGTGAGCAACTGAGGATTGGTTGCGGTGCGGCACAGAGAATGTTCCCGACTGCACGACTCCTGTTGACGCCAACCAGCTGGGCGGGTGTGTCGTCAGCGTGACCGCCGCCCGTTCGGCCCTAGGGTGTCGGCTGGGGCAGCCGCTGGAAGAGCGTGCTGTGGGGGTCGACAGTAACGAGGAGTGGTTGTGGAGCTGGAGCACGTGCAGTACGAACACCGGACGGCTGATTTCATCGCTCTCACTGGCGCATTCGCATCATTCGAGCCAGAGCATTATCAGAGCTGGTACACCGGCCAGCATCGGTTGAGTATCGGCATTCAGGACACCAAGGAGTACACGCTCAGCTACGAACCTGGTAAGCCGGGGTTCGACCCGCCGCGGCTTCCCGAGTTGACGTTCCTGATCCCTAATGCGCCGGCCCCGGTGGTCGTCGACCTCATCACTCACGACGCTGAGCCGACCCTGTTGGATGCTGCCGACGGCTGGGTCCATGTCGAGCAAGGTGGCGCCGAATTCGGCTACCTGCCTGTGACGATGCAGCCTCTGGTGTGGTCGTCGCCGAGCGAACACGAGCGCATCAAGCCTCTGGTGCAGACGATTTTTGGTCCTTGGAACATGGTTCGCGTGTCCTGCCGGGACCGGCGACCCTCCGATCCCGCCGTGCAGGTGCGTGTCGACATCTGGCAGATCCCCGGGCCGGCCGGCCTCGAGGTCATCCGCTACACGCCGACCGGCCGCAACACTCCGGCCGCGTCACACGCCCCGGCCCAGCCCGCCGAGGTGCGAGAGCGCATCGACGCCGCCGTGGCGGCCGACTCTGCGACCTCGGTGTCTGGGCCGCTCGACGCCGACCATTTGGCCAACCTGTCGCTGTTGATTCGTGGTGATTTCAGCGATCCCGAGGCGTGGACGATGGTGGTGAATGCGGCGCTGGCTCCCGATCCTGTCGATGGGTTCTCTGCCGATCTCACCCTGGTCGATGACCCCACCTACGACAACATCACCGTCGACGAGCTGGCGCACGCGATCGGGGAGCCGCCGCCGTTCTACGTGTTCCTGTGCGATACCCAGACTCTGTCCGACCCCGACCACCCGATCCTGGCCATCAATCTCGACGGCGAGGACACTTCGAATCGGAGCGTGCGGGTCGTGCCCGCTGCGATGTGGTCGATCGAGAACAACCTCGCGCTGGCCAACATGGACTTCGCCGAGTTCGTCGGCGCCGCCGACGCCGACGGCATCTTCCGCGGATTCTGACGTCGAGGCCGTCAAGCCCATACACAGCGATGCCCGACCCCCAGCTGAGGGTCGGGCATCGCTGTGGTTGACCTCGGGCGGGGGTCAGACGAGGGCGTCGCTGTCGTGGCCGCCGGGGGTGGTGTCTTCGGGGGAGTCCGGGGTGTCGCTGTAGGTGCCGGTCTCGTCGCTGTAGAGGTCGAGTTCGCCGTCACCGTCGGTGTCCTGGCCGTAGACATCGGCCTGGCCGTCGAAGTCGGTGTCGAGCGCGACAGCGTCGAATTGCCCGTCGCGGTCAGTGTCGACAGCGACGGCGTCGATGGCCCCGTCGGCGTTGGTGTCGACGAGCAGGGTGTCGGGTGCGCCGTCGCGGTCGGTGTCGGTCAGCACGGTGTCGGGTGCGCCGTCGGCGTCGGTGTCGAGGGTCTGGGTGACCAGTTGCCCGTCTTCGTAGGAATCGACCTGGGTGAGGCCGCCGTCGGCGTTGAGGTGGGCGACCTCGTCAACCACGCCGTCGCTGTCGAGGTCGCTGGCGATGACCGCGCCGCCGTCGGCGGTCGGTGCCGCCGCGGTGTCGATCTGGCCGTCACCATCGGTGTCGGCCTCGACCAGGACCACCTCACCGGCTTCGTCGTAGTGCACGTCGATGGCGTTGCCGGCGTCGTCGGTGGTGTGCACCACCTCGCCGGCCGGGCCGTCGGCGGCTTCCGGGGCGGGCGCGGGCGCATCGGCGGGGGCAGCGTCGGGGTTGTAGGGCTCGTCGGGGCTGATGATGGGGGCGTCGCTGCTGGGGGTACCGGACATGGTGGGTCCTCTTTCGAACTCGGTCTGTGAGCGTGTCGGGAATCTGTTGCCACCAGGAATGAGGAATGTTCCCGCCCACGATCGCCGCGACCCCGAATCCGCGTCTATCTGGCGAGGAGGATTACATCACAGCTGTCGGGACCGGGTCGGGAACACCAGGGGTGGGCCGTAACATCTCACCTGGTGACCGGGCCGACGGCGACCTTCGTCGGCGACCACCTCACCAGAAACGGAGGTCAACACATGCAGGAGGACGAACCGTCGCCGGTTCTGGCGTCACTCGGCATCGACCCCGCCACCCTCGCCGCCGACCTGCCGCCGGGAGTGTGGGACAACGCGTTGCAGGCCGCCTTCGACCCCGACGCCGTCGCCGACCCCGACACCGTCCCCGACATGGACGACACCCCGCCGGCCGATCCCGATGAGGACATCGACCTGGGCGACGACGACCCCGACGGCCCGCCCGAGGCGCCGGCTGATCCGCCGGTCGCTCAGGCCGCCCAAGACGCCTCCGAGGAGGGACAGCTCCCGCCCGCCGAGGAGGGCAGCGCGAGTGTCGACCTCGCCGACGCCGGTGTCGAGGACCCGCACCCCGGTGCCCACGACACGCACGACGACATCTGAGAATCGGGTTGGGGGAGTTGATGGACGAAGCACGTCTGCTGCTGCAAGCACGTAACGGCGACCAGCACGCCTTCGCCGAGCTCGTCGGCGCTCACCGCACGCACGTGTGGGCGGTGTGCCTCAATATCTGTTCCAACCCCCACGACGCGGAGGACGCCCTGCAGAACACCCTTGTCGCGGCGTGGCAGAACCTGCACAAGTTCCGCGGTGAGTCGAAGTTCAGCACCTGGTTGCACCGGGTGGCCGCGAACAACGCCTTGATGGTCGTGCGGCGCCGCAAAGCCAACACCACCATCACCGACTTCACCGACCCTGACCAGCCGATCCAACTCGTCGACGACACCCACCAGTCAGCGTTTGATGACCAGATCGCGCTGCGCGACGCGGTACGCGACGCTCTGGCACAACTGCCCGAGGATTTCCGAGAAGCCGTGGTGCTGCGCGAATTTGGCGATCTCACCTACGCCGACATCGCCGCCCACCAGGGCGTTGGTGTTCAGACCGTCAAATCCCGATTGAACCGAGCCCGCACCCAACTCGCCGAGCTGCTACGCGACACCGCCGCAGCGACAGGCCAGTAGCGTCGAACGAGACATCGATCAGCGAGATTGGTCGTTGAGGAGGGCTGACGGTAGATCGGTCAGGCGTGGCGCGTTCGGGTTTCGGCGGAACAGTTCCGAGGTTCGGGGGTTGGTAGCGACCTGGTGCTGCTGCCGCTCGCGAATCTCGGTAGAGACCAGCCCGATGCGCTGTTCGATGCCGTGGCGCTGTTTGTACTCGCGGGCGGTCAGGTCGTGGGTTTCCAGATGGGTGCGGGTCAGTGCACGGAAGCGCTCACCGCATTCATGGCAGGCGATTGTCTCGCCGTCGTCGTCGAGGTGTCCCCACCAGCCATGTCCTGACCGGCGAGGAGTCGGCGTGGTGGAGGAATCGACGCCTGCGGGGTCGAGTAGCACGCGCTCGCGTCGCCGCTGGATCGCGTGCGCGTAGCAGCGGTCTTGTTCCACCGCCCACCATTCGCATTCGGGCACAACACATTTACGCGCTTGTCCGTTGCGTTCCAACATCTGAACCAACACGGTGGACAGATCGTCTCCGGCTCGGCCGGCGATGGTGTCGAGGGCGGCCGACAGCGCAGTAGCCACGATGTGCTGTACCCGCTCGGCGGTGAAGCGCCGCTGCCACATCCCGCCCCAGATGGTGGCCGCCAACAGGTCGTCGGAGACACCCGCGGTGCGGTAGACCCGGTCGAGGATGGCGCGCGCATCGCAGACCACCGTGCGCAGGCGGGCGCCGCAGGCAGCGATCGCCGCCACGATTGCGTCGCGATCGGGGCGGCCGGCGGCAGCGATGGCGATGTCGGCGAAGTAGCCGGCGAGGTCATCGACGAGCCGACCATGGCTGTCTTGGCCCAGGTCGCGGATAGCCGCGGCCGGGGTGAACACCGGCAGGCCGTCAACAATGTCGACGTCGTCCCACGACAACGCCGTGGAGCGGCCCAGATATCGGGCGGTCGTGGTCGTACGTGAGCCGTTTCTGCGCTCCTTGGTGATCGCGAGCTGCGGCAGTCCCTTACCGGGCTGTCCGAGGCCATGGATGGCCACGGCGGTTGTGCCGGTGATCACACAGTCAGGGCGGGGCGCCGCTAGCCGTTGAGCAGGGGTCGAATCCCGTACGGCCGCTACCCAGGCCAGCTGCGCGGCGACGAGGACGCCCTCACCGGGACGGTCGGCTTCGCGCATCACTCCGTTGGCGACGGGGACCACTAGGCGCGCGTTGCGCAGCTTCTTGTGATCGCTGCGGGTCACGCCCTGCTGCTGGAGCTGGGCGCTGGTGATCAGGCCCCACTGGGCCGTCCGCAGCGACGCGGTATCGGCCCATTTGCGAGCAAGCAGCGGGGGCAGGGGAGACGACGGGGCGTCCAGGCGGACACCGGTGGCCGCGATCGCGGCGACGATGGCGGCGCGATCGGGCCGGCCGGCCGCGGCCCCGACGATGGCAGTGAAGTAGTCGGCCAGGTCGTCGGTGAACCGGGCGCCACCGTGTGCGGCGAGATCGCGGATCGCCGCGGCTGGGGTGAAGACTGGCAGTCCGTCGAGGACTGCCACGTCATCCCACGACAGTTCTGCTCGTCGAGGAACGATCGCGTAGGTGGCGGTTTGCCGGTGCTGGAAGCGCCCGGTGACTGCCAGCTGCGGCAGCGTCTCGACTGGGGGATCGGCGAGTCCATGCAGGGCCAGCGCGGTGTACGCGGTGACCACATAGTCTGGTCGCTCGGCCGAAAGCCGTTCCTTCGGAGTTGAATCCGGTGCTGCCGACACCCAGGCCAGCTGGGCTGCGGCAAGCAGGTCGTCCGACGGCGGGCGGGGTTCACGCATTACACCTCTGGCCACCGACACCAGCAATCCGTTGCGCCGGAGCAGAAGCTGACTCGACCCGGCCACGCCGAGGCGCTGGAGTTGGGCGCTGGTGATCAGGCCCCACTGCTGGGCACGCAGCGGTGCAGAATCGGCCCATCTCTGAGCCAACACCGACGACTGCGCAACCACCGGGAAAGGATAGGTCACGCCGAGCCGATGACAGATGTCAGCGCCAGCCCTGGACTCAGCAGAACTCGAGAGCAACCAGCTGCCACCGATAGGCGACACGGCCCAGAGTGGATCGGCTGCCCGGCCGCGCGGCGGCACGTATCCGACATGGTCTTCGCTCGACGCGGGCGGCGAATGGCCGCACCTGGCCGTCCGTGGTGACGGAACCGAAGATCTCGGCGCCGCAGGGGTCACACAGCTGTACATGCAGTCGATGCACCGATGGCCCGATCGAGGACTTCTGGGTCCTATTTGCCGTCGCGGCAACCATCTTCGCGATATGGAAGGCGTCGTGACGGACCAGCACCGCGATCTGGTCCGCGACCGTTGGAGCGACCGTCTCGCCAAGACGAGACGGTCCTCGATGGCGTCCGATCACCTCGCACACCAGCTGCATGACAGCAACCGAGAAACGGTGGGCCTCCCTCGCGGCTGACGACATCGCCAGTGACGCATTGCCCCTGTGCGCGAGCGGGTCTCGCACTCGGACGGTGCCGCTCGGGGCCGCCGCGCGCACGGACGTGTGCGCAGAAGCCGACCGCACTCGGGGGTGCGGCAGGAATATCCCTGTCGGTGACGCGCGAATCAATGGCTGCACGGTGATGAGTTGCAGCAAGGACCCCGCCCGGTTCCCAGCCGGTGTGTGTTCCGTCTCGGCGACCCCGGCGGTATGTGACCGATCGGCGCCGCGGCGATCCGGTGCCTTCCCTTCGCGGTCTCGACCGGTACAGTCCCGCAGCAAGCAAGCAGATCGTGAGCCTCACGACCAGCCCAGGGGGAGACAGAGTTATGGCTAGCCGTCAGCGTTTCGTGGTGCCACTGCTGGTGGCATCGTGGGTCGGCCTCGTAGTAGCCGGATGTTCGGAATCCGATGCCTCCGAAGCCGCGGATACGCGGCCGAAGTTGTCCAAGATCGACATCCCCTACGCCGAACTCAGCGTCACCGTCAATGGCCAACCACTCCCGGGCATCGACCCGGCTGAGTTCATGTGCTACCGACAGAGCGATTCCATCAGCATCACCGGACAGGACCCCACCGACGGGCAGCCCGGGCTCATTGCCGATCTCCAACCAGGCAATCCACCGAAACTCGTGAGGGTGTCGTTCGGACTCGATGGGGTCCTTTACACCGCCAAGCAGGGCAAAGGATCGGGCGAAGACGTCTACGAAGACGGTTCCCGAATTACGGTTCGCGGGACCGCGGAAAGCTGGGATCTTGCCGTACCTATCACTAAGCAATTCGAGTTCTCGGCAACCTGCAACTGACACCGCACAAGCCTTGGATCGCCGGGTCGCCCGCTGTCGTGGGCAGTGATCGACTCCGCGGCCATCACCCAGCTTCCCGGCGGTCAGTGATCAGCTCGACGTAACACCTGAGGAGCTCAGTTCCACCGACGCCGTGGGCCAGGCATGTCCGGCTGATCGGTCTGAGCGGAACATCACGGCAGCCCCAATGCATCAGACCCTCCGAACAGCCAGCCGATCCGCGGCGGCTCCGGACGGTAAGGACTCGCGATGCCAGGCTGCGTTCCCGCGCTACCCACGCAGGGAAAAGTCGACCGCCGATCGACAGGACCGATGTGACAGCGACGTCGAGGCGAGAGCGCGTCTACCGGCGCCTCGCCGCCGACCTCGCCCACGCCGCTTCTTCGCCACACTCGGACGGACACCTCGGCGTAGCCGACATGCGGCGGATGTCCTGTCCCACGTGCGTTCTCGTGGACTGGTTGCGCCATGTCGAGGAGCGATCCGGGTTCACCGACAGCAGCGAGGTCGATCAACTCCGGATCGATCTCTGCCGGTCGTTGGCCAGCACCGGCACCCGCGATTGCGGCGCCGCTGAGGCCGTCATCGACCAGTTCTACCTTCAGCCACCAGTGAGCGCTGAAGTCTTGACCGAAGCGGCGCAAGCGCTGCGGGAGTTGGCATCTCGCGACCATCACGTCGAACTATCGAGGCTCGCAGCAGACCGCGCACTGGGCGCCTGTCGATCGGGGATCCTCGAGTGCCTGACCGAGCATGGCCAGCAGCAGGATGTGCATCTCGTTGCCGACCAAATCAGCGATCCCAGCGTGCGGGCGACAGCGATAGCCTGCCTCCGACGGTTCCGTCCGACCCCAGTCCATCTCATCGGCACGGTCGAGGCCTACCTCTACGACCCCGACAGCGCTGTCCGCGAGGCAGCATCCCGGACCGTGGCAGTCCTCTACGCCGCAGTGTTCGCGGCGAACAGCGGTGCAATCTGAGTCCCCGGGCACCGTCGCGGGGCCCGTGTCGCGCGGTCCGGCAGGCCGGATCGCCACGCCCTCTTTATAGGTCGCGTGACGATCCAGTGCGGGGCGAAGATCTGCGGTGTCGGTCCATCGCTGCATCAGCGGACAGAGCGGCGGGCCGCGAGGGGCGAAGACGTCACGAGTCAGTCCTGGTCGAAATAGGTCTCCATCGCCTCGATCATTCGATCCTCGTAGGCCTCCTGGTTGATGAAACGCGCCTCGAAACCCTCTTCGGTGTAGCTGCCCTGGGCGGCCTGCTCCCCGAGGGCGATGATGCGTGCGGTGCGCTCGTCGTCGTCGAGAAGGGATTCGAGCTTCTCGCGCAGACGTTGGAGAGCGTGCTCTTCGGAATCCGCTGTCACAGACCATTTTTCTCCGCCATAACGGCCCGTCCAGACACCGTTGTCGTCCTCGGTGAGGATGGCACGTTGGGTCACGTGCAACCGTGGTCGCGCATCCACCGATTCACCTCCCGCGGTGGGAACGGCGGGGGTGCGTACGGTTCCGGACTTCCCTTCCGGTCACACCCCCGCCTACCCGTACAAAACTACACGACCATCGAACAACCATTCGAGTCATCGAGTTAGACTGATGGCATGTTCGACCACTGGCCCGACTCCCGAACGCTGCGCGTGTTCGATCCACCGAGGCCCGTGCTGATCGACATGGCGATCGCTGACCCGTCCTGCGGACGGTCGTATGCCGCCGGTGGGGGAGTGTCGCTGCGGGTGCGTGCCTCCGGTGCCCGTATCGAGCCGACCATGCCGGCGCTTCTTTTGGCGTGGTTGCAGGTCTCAAATGGCTTGTGGCGCGGGGTTTGTCAGATGCCGGTCGAAAGCGCTAACCATGTCTCGTCGGCCGTCATCACGATGTGGGTGCCGCCCGAGGCGCTGCAACCGCGAGAGGACGCCGCCGAGCGATGACCGAGAACAACGATGCCGGGGCCGGGCCCACCAATCGCGTCGCATCCACACGCGGCCGCGTCGCGATAGGCGAGTTGACGTTGATCGTGCGGCCGCCCGGTAGGCCGGCCGGTGTTCGGGTCTACACCGACGACGAAGCCACCGAGGCCCAGGCGTACGCCGATGAGGTCGGCGGACAGGTCGAACGACTCGGAGAAGCCACGAGCTGACTCCGCTGGCGCTGCGCTGCCGCCCTCCCCGGCGGGTCGGTTGCCACAGGGCCATCGTGGTTGCGTTGTGCGGGTGGGTGAGTCGACGTCCGAGTAGTCAGGGCTGGGTGTCGTGTTCGGGCCAGATCACCTCGTCCGGGGTTTTGTCGGTGCGCAAGCCTTTCCACGAGGGATGTCGCAGCCGGCGGGTGAGTTCGCGGTACTCGATGGTGCCGATCAACACCGGTCGCACCCACCGCACGTTTGTGATCCTGGTGGGGGAGTGCTCGGTGGTGAACGGATGCTCGGGCCGCGCTATCGCGGCGAGTTGTTCGGCGATCTCGCGGCGGTGCCGCTGGGTGAACCCGGTACCGACCTCGCCGAGGTAGACCAACTCACCCGAGGGTCGGTAGCCGCCGACCAGCAGCGACCGCACCATGGTCGGGCCGCCGGTCCACCCGCACACGATCACTTCGGCGCTGAGCCGCAATGGGACCTTGACCCAGGCCGGGGATCGCTGCCCCCGCACGTATCTCGACGTTGCTCGCTTGGCGACCACGCCTTCCAGGCCGAACGTCGTCGCGAGTTCGAGCATCGGTTCTGCGGAGCTGTCAGGCCAGTACGGGGTGACCTGCACCGCGCCGGTGCTGGTGAGCGAGGTGTCGAGCAGTTCGCGGCGCTCGAGGTAGGGCAGCGGTGCGACGTCGGAGCCGTCGAGCTCCAGGACGTCGAACAGGTAGAACGCCGCCGGAACGTCGGTGAGGAGCCGCCGGCCCGGCCGCGGGGTGTGCATGCGTCGTTGCAGAAGCGAGAACGACGGCCGCCCGGCGGCGTCGAGGGCCACGATTTCGCCGTCGACCACGACGTCGCGGCCGCCACTGGCGTTCACCAGGGCGGCCGTGATCTCGGGGTAGGTCGAGGTGATCGGGCTGAGGTTGCGGCTCAACAGCGACACCTTCCCGCTGGCGATTCGGGCGACACAGCGCTGGCCATCGAACTTCATCTCCCACGACCAGCCCGAACCCGACGGGGGAGGACCCGCAGTTGCGAGCATCGGCGCCATGGAAGCCATACGTTCCACTGTCCTCGCTCACCGACCGGTCGGGTCTATCCTCAGGCCGTGATCGAACGCGTACGCATCACCGCAGAGACCACCGCGATCAACTACGCCGCCCGATTCGGTTACCCCGGCCGCACCCTCGCCGACTATCTCGACCAGCTCGGCGGATGGGACGGCTACGTCGATGACCCGTTCGGCACCCGGCCGTGGATCTCCCTGCGCGCCTTCGACGGAGCCGACCCCGGCCTGTTCCTCAAACTCATGTTCGCCGTCCCACAGATCCCCGGCGATGACTTCCCGCCCGTCTACGGCGACGAGGTGGTCCTCGCCGAGTACGACCTCCCCGAGGGCACCGTCATCCCGCGGTGACTGCACACACGGCGGTGCTTGTGACGACTGAAGCCGCCGACCCCGAGTGGGGTCGACGGCTTCAGTGCGTTGAGGGACGGTGCCGGTCAGTGCGCCTCTCGGCGAGTGGCCGCACGCAGCGGCGGAAAGGGGTGAGGCCCGGGGCAATGAGCCCGCCACCGTCGCACGAGTCAACGGTGGCCCCACCCGTGGTTATTCCGCGCAGCTGGCCGATCTATTCGGCGAGCTTGGCGACCGCCTGAGCCCAGAGGAAGAACTTGTTGGTGCCCAGGTCACGCACGGTCTTGATGTTGAACGCCGCCTGGAGCTTTTCGGCGTCGCCGTCGCTGACGCCTTGCAGCGCCGCGACCGGCGCATCGGCCAGCTCGGCCAGCGACTTGTCTTCGTATGCCTTGTCGAACTTGTCCGCAATTCCAGCCATGACCACTCCTTGAGAGTTCTCGACGACAGGGTTCGCAACACCCGGGAGGGTGCCGCGACCGCAGCCTAGACCGCCGTCACGACGATCCGAAAGGACCGTCGTGACGGCGTGTGGGATGGCGGGGTGACTATTCGCAGGCGACGCCGTCGCCGTCGCGGTCGAGCTTGCTGCTGTAACCGGGCTGGCCGGCGTAGATCGGGGCCGCGCCCGCGGCGCGGACTGCCGAGCAGTTGGCGTAGTAGACCGACGACGGCGCCTCAGCCGCAGGTGGCGGGGTGTAGGTCGTCGTCGGCGGCGTGTAGGCCGGTTCCGGGAGCGGTGTCGCCGTCGAGGTCCGGGTGTTGGGGATCTGGCGGGTCGTCGGTGCCGGAACCGCGGCGCCGCAGCTACCGAGAACGCGGGTGATGGCGTCCTTCTCGGCCTGGGTCACCCACAGCTGGTAGGCAGCTTTGACCTCGACCTGACGGGCGACGTAGGTGCAGCGGTAGGAACGGTTCGGCGGCAGCCAGGTCGCAGCGTCACCGTCGCCCTTCTGCTGGTTGGTGGGGCCGTCGGTGGCTTGCAGGTTGCGCGGATCGTTGGCTAAGTCCGCTCGCTGAGCCGCGGAGAGCTGCTGGGCACCCTTCTGCCATGCATCCGACAACGCGACGACGTGGTCGATCTGCACCGCCGACGAAGTCTGCTGGCCACGCACGAACGGGATGGTGGTGCCGGTGTAGGGGTCGGCAATGGTCCCGGACTGCACCGCGCAGCCGTTCGAGCCGGGCTTGAGCACGATGTTGGTGAGATCGCGGCGCAGGATGTCGTTGCGGGTGTCGCAGCCGTTGTGGCCGCTGTCGACGTTCACGTCATCGGTCCAGGCCTGCCCGAACAAGGCACGGTCATACCCCGTCTTGGGTGCGCGACCCTTCACCTCGAGCGTGTCCAGCGTCGCCAGTGCTTTGTTCGCGGCCGGTGCCGCCGACACCGTGACGACCGGCGTCGCCGTGGGCAGCGACACCACCTCCGACGCCGTCGCGGCCGACGTCGTCGTCGCAGGCAGGGTCGAGGTGTCAGCGACCCGCTCGGTGGTCGTATCGGTCGTCCCGCACGCCCCCAGCGCCAGGGCCAGCACAGCCGCGCAGCTACCGATCAGAACCCGGGATCGCGTCCTGCGAGGTGACGGGGTGGCCGGCGACTCTGGAGAGGAGACGGCAGGGGGGAGCGGGGGCATAGCCATTGAGCGGGAGAGCCTTTCACACAAGCGGCGACCGGCACGCACTGGCCGATCGAATGTCAACTACCTATAGCAACCCACTCGGACATCGTTACCAAACCGGACAATCCCGTCCCACGTTTGCTTCGGTGCCCCCGGACAGACTCGAACTGACACTGGACGGGCTTTGAATCCGTTGCCTCGGCTCCGCGGGTCGGTCGGATCAGGAACGGCCTCGCGCAGTCCACCGCCAGTCCGGAAACTCGGTTTCGAGGCGGCGGACCCGGCCGGCCGACAGTCGGCCTCGACGGTAGTCGGCGCGACGGTTCGCTGCCCACTGGCCGATCGCGAAGCCGTCGATCACCTCACGCTGGCGGGGGTTGCTGGTGCCGTGCACTACTCGATACCGATGCAGGTGCGCGAGGCCGGCCTCGAACGCGGCGGCCGATGCCGCGTCCTGGGGGTTCCACAGCCAGTCCGCGAACTCGTTGTCGAACAGCGCGATTCGGTCAGCCGACAGTCGGCCCTTGCGGTAGTCGGCGCGACGGTTCGCCGCCCACTGCCCGATCGGAAAACCGTCGATGACGTCGTGCTGGCGTGGGTTGCTGGTGCCGTAGACGGCGACGTAACGGCGCAGGTGTGCGATCCCGGCCGCGAAGGCGGCATCAAGCACGTTCCACCGCCAGCCGGGAAACTCGGTTTCGATGCGGCGGATCCGCTCGGGCGACAACCTGCCCAGCCGGTAGTCGGTGCGTCGGCTGTCGACCCAGCCACCGATCGCGAAGTCGCCGATCGTCGCGTGGCGGGCCGGCGAGCTCGAACCATGCGCGGCGACGTAGCGGTGCAGGTGCGCGATCCCGGCGTCGAACCGCCGCTCGTCCGCATGACGACGGCCAGCGGTCGGGGAGTCGTGCTCGCTGGGCACGGCGTCACCGCCTGCTTTTCGTGGCGGCGGGTCGTACCGTCCACCGCCAGTCCGGGAACTCGGTTTCGA
>NZ_JCAHRL010000019.1:0-17697 GCF_059427765.1 Gordonia sp. B8661-1 | reverse complement strand
CATCCTTCCAGGCCGCCCTCCCGGGGCAAGCCAGATCAGATGTCACCTAACCGTGCACCAGTCCCATTGGTTGGAGGCTTAGCCGGACTTATGCCTGCATACAACAGAGTCAAACCGTCACGCTTCTCACAATCGGATGAATCGATGGCATTCGAGGGGAGCTTGCTGAACCACCATCCGTAAACGCCTCGTACAGCGGGAATCGGACATGGAAGTGCCAATGCTTCAGTACGATTGCAGAGGGATGCGCTCAGATACTCTTCGTATTCAGATAGCACGACCACATGGTGTCACAACGGCAACCTGCGATACACATACGGTCACTAACCGTGACGCCGACTCAGAGCACCCCGGGGTCGCCGCGGGGCCAGTCGTAGACAGGCTCGTGGCCGTAGCGGTCGGCGGTCACGACGTTGATGTCATCACGGGTCGTGGTCGCGCGGATAGTGCCGGCATCGGTGCCGATCCCGGCCCAGTGAGGATCGGTGTCACCGGCCAAGCGCCATGTGTGGTCGGTGGGCCACTGCGCACACAGCATGGAACGTGCGTGCCTACACCGGTTACTTGACATAATGTATCTTATCGGCACGGCTGGTGCGTGCCTGGAATCGTGGAACGCTCTCGTCTGTTGTCCGATGTCCGATCCCAAACGTGTCGAGAGTTTTGTCGAAAGACTTGAGAGCTGTCCGATCCGGCGGTCGATTCCGAGGAAACATGCGAACTTCGGTACGTCTCGGCACCGCAACTTGGCTGTGGCCTCCTAACGCGTAGCCGATCCATCGTCGAGGTGGACATTGAAGTGGGCCGCAGGACATCTCGTCGGGCGACGAGGCCTGCGGCTTGCGGCTTTAGTTGATGGATTCGTCGCGGTCGACTTGCCTCATTGCCCCGGGGCAAAAAGTAATTTGTCACTGTGACGGTTCGTGGGGAGGTGCCGTCAGCGCATCGCGCGGTCGACATATCGCACGATCAGTCGTGGTGCCCCGATATCGATCCCCTTTCTGAAAGCTGCGGCGGCACCCATCCCCGCCGCGGCACCTACGCGTTTGTTGTATCGAGCGCTCCAGACTCGCGACCGCGCTGCCTTGTATAGGTCTCGAGCGACTCCGGTCTGACCAGGTTTAAGGCCGGCCATCATATTGAACACCAGTTCGACGAGGTCCTGCTGGAAGTGTTCCGCGAACCTGGTGACACCGGCGAATACCGCGGATTGCGCGGCATCAGCTCTTCCATACGCCGCCGTGATCTTGGTGGTGCCCGCGATAATCCGTTCCCCGAGCGAAGTGAACTCGTGGCCCGAGCGCGGTACAACGCCCCTAACGATCGCGAATGCCATTGTGAGACGAGCTACGCTCTCAACGACCCGTTGAGTTGGTTGGTCTGAATGTAGATCATCCTGGAGCTTGACTATGAACTGGCGCTTGACTATTCGGACAATCGCTTCCTTGTCGGCACCTGGATGCTGTCGTTGAAGCTCCGAGACCAACTCTCGTGCGTCAGGAAGCTGCTGACTGAACAACTCGCCGAGTCGCTCGGCAGCTTCTTCGGTACCAAAGTCTTCGGGCACTGCCGTGTGTTCCGAATCCTGCGTGACAGCATGGAACAGCGCAACGTCGCTCGAAACTACTTGGTCGAGCTCCAAGAGCTGAGCGAGTGCTTGTTCCCATGTCATCGGCTCTGCGGGCTCGGTATCGGCAGACGTAAATGCCGAAGTGTAGGCAAGACATCTCTCACCTACTTGCTCAGCGTTCCGAATGAGATGTCGTTCACGTACGCGCGCTCTAACGTTGCGCGACGGTTGTGGCAATCGAGGCACGACTTCGTTGATAATGTCGGCGATGTCGCCAGCCCTGCGTCGCTGCGAGACATACTGCTCAAATGCTTTCTGCGCCTGACCGAGATTGCTAGCGCTGTCCCTGCTGCCGGTATCAAGAGTTAGCAGCAGTTGAATTGCGCGAATCTCTTGCGCTACAACGAGAAAACGAAGCTGATCACCCCACTGGTCGACGTCCAGACAAGACTTGATGTCCTTCCTGAACTCGTGATCATCTGCTTGCGATATGGCGGCGAGCCCGAAGCGGATTGACACGAAGAGTTCGTCGATAGTGACGTCAATCGCGTCTGCGATACCTTGTTGGTCGCCGGCAAGAGCGTTTACACCCGAAACCCGTGCACGGAGAAGTCGTCTCTGGTCGGCGTGAAGACCGGTGATGAGGGGTCTACCGGGTATGTCGATGTGACCGAACTCGGTCGCGTCGTCGGAGCTCAGCGCCGGCATGGCATCCGTTGCATCAGACAGCCTTTGGCGCCAAGCAGTGAGTGCGGCCTCGATCAGGATAAGCGTGCGGCACGTCTCGTCGAGGTTCGAGAGGAGCGAGGCCAGCAAGCTGTCCACATTTCCCTTGATCTCGATATCAGGGGCACGAGCGACATCGTCCTTCGCGATGGAAACCTCGCCGTCGACCACGAGCAGTAGCTCGGTGTCATCGGACATGGGCTTCAGGACGGTTGAGAGGGCGTTTAGTTCAGCGGGTTCCAATCGCGTCTTGTCCCCCGCTGCCGCAAGTTCCATGGCAGTGATCGCCTCTTCGTCTCCGAGGACTAGTTGTATGGGTCCGCTACGCAGGGCGACGGCGACGTGCTCACAAGGCATGCAGTCATCTTAGGTGCGGGCACCGACAGTTCCTACCGGTTCGAGGAGGTCGTACCGTCCGGTCTGGTCGAACGCACTGCTGCGAGCAACGTGTCGTGCCATCGCGCCAAAGGGCCGAGCCTGGAGTACCTTGCAGGCCTTTGACGATACTGTGTCGATCGCGTGATCCCTCGGTCAGAACTCGACGCGCAGGTCATCACTGACGGGTCGTGCCTGACAGGCCAGAATGATGCCGTCGGCAACGTCCTCCTCATCGAGGACGGCGCAGTTGCCGCCGTCGACCTCACCCGATACGAGAGTGGCCGCGCAGGAACCGCACTCCCCCGCGCGGCAGGAGAACGGAACGCTGACTCCCTTATTCAGCAGCACGTCGACCAGCGTCGTCGATCGTGGCCAAGGCACCGTATGGGTGACGCCGTCGAGGAAAACCGTCACCGACGCGGCATCGTCGGAATCGTCCACGGCCGGCGTATCGCTGTCCGCGAACGGATCACCCGACAGCGACGTGAACACCTCGGCGTGTACGCGATCCCGCGCGAATCCGGCGAGCGCGGTCGCGTCGTGGACGGAGTCCATGAATGGTGAAGGGCCGCACATGAAGACGTGATGGTCGGCGTACGGCCGTGCCAGCGCGGCGAGATGTGCGACGGTCGGTCGCCCCTGCACCGTTTCCAGCCAGTGCAGCACCGTCAGTCGCCCGGCATATGTTGCGGAGAGTTGCCGGAGTTCAGGGGCGAAGATCACCGCATCCTCGGCGCGATTGGCATACACGAGAACCACTCGTGCGGAACCCTCGCTGAGAGCGGACTTCACGATGGAGATAACCGGGGTGATGCCGCTCCCGGCTGCGAAGAGCAGGAGATCGTCGTCGAAATGCTTCGGGCTAAAGACGCCCGCCGGTGGCAAGACCTCGATCGAATCACCTTCAGCTATGTTCTCGCACAGCCAGTTCGAGGCGTAACCACCCGCTGTTCGCTTCACCGTGACCTTGAGGAGATCGTCGGTGAACGGTGAGCTCGCCAACGAGTAGCAGCGCGCCACGTGCCCCGTCTGCTCACTCGGAATCCGCAGTGTCAGGAACTGCCCCGGGCGGTAACGGAACTCCTCGGTCCTGGTGGCGGGAACCTCGAACACCAGTGAACGCGCGTCCTGCGTCTCCTCGATCACGGCAGCGACACGCAACAGGGCTGAACGGGAAAGGCGCGGCGCCTCAACGACTGTCATCAGCTATCCCCCGACTCAGGAAGGCGAGGACCGTACGTAGCCACGCGTCGCGAGCCTCGATCATGGTCCAGTGGCCGCAGTTCGGGAACACATGCAGTTCGGCGTCCGGAATGTCACGCATCGGAAGAACAGCCGAATCGACGGGACTGACCCGATCGTCACGTCCCCACGTCAGCAGGGTTGGGCACTGAACCTTGTGCAGCTCTGCCCAATACGGCACCGAGTCGGCCACGGCGTTGGCGGCGATCGTCGCCGTGAAGGCCGCTGTGCTGTACATCCGACGAGCGATCTCCAAAGTGCGCGGCTCCGTGGCTAATTCCCATCGTTCCTCGATCAGCTCGTCGGTGATGAGCGTCTGGTCGTACACCATCGCCGACAGCCAGCGAACCAGCCGTTCGCGAGTCGGCTCGTCGGTGAACTCCATCAGCAGCTTGATACCTTCGCTCGGGCCGGACGAGAAGATGTTCTTGCCCATGCCGCCGATGGTGACCAACCTGGTGATCCGCGCCGGGTCGGCGATGGCGACCTTCGTGGCGACGATGCCGCCCATGGAGTTCCCGATGACGTCGACAGGACCCAGATCCAGTGCGTCGAGGAAGACCCCGACGGCCGACTCCGCCGTGAGCATCGGATGCCCCTCGGTGGGATCACTGACACCGAATCCCGGGAATTCGATTACGAGGCAACGGAAATGCTCAGCCAGTTCGCCGAGCACGCCGCGGTAATTACGCCATCCGGTCACGCCGGGGCCGGAGCCGTGGAGCAAGAGCAGTGGCGGGCCTTCGCCGGCCTCGTGGTATCGCATCACGCCGAGTTCGGTGCTGATGTGGCGGCGGCTGCGCATGTAGGTCACATCCATACTCATGACGAGTCAGGTTGCCGGATGATCACAGTCGATGCAGCCACGATCCAGGTGAGCGGAACACAATCTGCGAACCCCGGACCGCTCACTCCGAGCTTCGTGACGCTTCCACTGGGTGAGAGCGCACTGTGCGATGTGGTTTTCGCGTCCTAGGCTCGCAGCACAAGCGCGGAAGAGCGATGCGTCTGCGCCATATACCGGGATCGAGTGGCCCGGCTGCCACCGGCTCGAGCGGGATCAAGCGAAAGGTGTAACTATGTCGATCGAAACGATGTCGCAGACCGAGATGCGCAGTGCCCTCGGTCAGTTCGCGAGCGGCGTCACGGTGGTGACCGGACTCGACGACGAGGGGCCCGCGGGATTCGTGTGTCAGTCGTTCGCCTCCGTGTCACTGGAACCACCGATGGTCTTGTTCTGCGCCGATCACCGTGGTCGGTCGTGGCCGCGGATCCGGAAGGCCGGGCGATTTTCCGTCAATGTGCTGCACGAGAACCAGATCGACATCTGCGGCCGTTTCGGTTCGCGGGACGGGAAGAAATTCGACGGACTCGAGTGGGAGACATCGTCGTGGTCCACTCCGTCGCTGCCGGGTGTGATGATGCGCGTCCATGCCGATATCGAGGTGGTGCACTCCGCCGGCGACCATGACGTCGTCATCGGGCGAGTCCTCGAGTTCGAGTCACTCAGCCAGGACCGCCCGCTGATCTTCTTCCGGGGCAAGCTCGGGATCGACTCCTTCCCTGATCGGCTCAGCGCATGAGCGGATCCACTGTCAACGCGATGACATCGATGTCGGTGGCCGATGCACTGGCGGCCATCGAGGAGATCAAGCGGGTCTTCGCGGCCCGGCTGCGCTACATGGACACCAAACAGTGGCACCTCTATGCGGGACTGCACACCAACGACGTGATCAGCGAAACCTGGGGTGGCCTCCCTGAGGACAAACAGCCGCGCACCGGGGGGACGGCCAATCGGGTCGTCGGCAGCGAGGCACTGGCCGCAGCGATTCGCAACCTCCTCGACGGCCCCGTCTCCGTGACCACCGCGCACCACGGGCACACACCGGAGATTGAACTGACGTCGGATACCACCGCCCGTGGAATCTGGGCGATGGAGGACAATCTCTGGTGGTCGGACGACACGCGCGAGTACCACCTCCGTGGATTCGGTCACTATCACGAGGAATACCGGAAAGTCGACGGCCACTGGCTGATCAGCTACCGCTCCCTCACGCGTCTCCGCGTTGATGCAACCCCCGAATTCTTCGGATTCATGAGAGCTCTGTGACGCCATGATCGATAATCCTGTTCCGCCGGAGACGGATCCCGTCCCGTCCGCCGGCCTTGAGGCGCTGTATGAGCCTCTGACAGTCCGTGGAATGCGCCTTCGCAACCGGATAGTCATGTCGGCGATGACCCGATCGTCATCTATCGGCGGAGTACCAGGAGCGGACG
The DNA here is from genome assembly GCF_059427765.1 of Gordonia sp. B8661-1. NCBI lineage: Bacteria > Bacillati > Actinomycetota > Actinomycetes > Mycobacteriales > Gordoniaceae > Gordonia > Gordonia sp. B8661-1. The sequence goes on along the minus strand of NZ_JCAHRL010000019.1, from coordinate 11,504 downwards.
TCGCGCGGTACTACGCGCGACGCGCAGCGGGCGGCACAGGGCTGCTCATCACCGAAGGCGTGGCCATCGATCATCCTTCCGCCGTGGACAATTCACGCGTCCCGCGGATGTTCGGTGGCGCCGCTCTTGACGGCTGGCGGACCGTGGTGGACTCCGTGCACGCTGCGGGAGGCGCGATCATCCCCCAGCTCTGGCATGTGGGGCCGCTCTGGGGTGCGATGGGTGACGTGGATCCGGCGATCACACCGATGCGCCCGTCGGGTCTCTGGGGTACACCCGGGGTGACGTCGTACTCCGACGAATACGTCGCCCGCGCGGTACCACCGACGGCGCCGATGACACACGCTGACATCGACGAGGTTATAGGGGCGTATGTCGATGCGGCGATCAACGCCGTCGATGTGGGATTCGATGGCATCGCGTTGCACGGCGGGCACGGGTATCTGCTCGATTCGTTTCTGTGGCCGGCCACCAATCACCGGGACGACTGCTGGGGCGGCGATGCCCTGGCCCGCAGCAGGTTCCCCGCGGAGGTCGTCGCGGCGATGAGAGGCGCGGTCGGACCGGACATGCCGATCTTCTTCCGCTTCTCACAGCACAAGCAGCAGGACTACACGGCGCGGATCGCCGACACTCCCGAGGAACTCGGGATCATCTTGAGTGCCCTCGCCGACGCGGGCGTGGACGTCTTCGACGCGAGCATTCGCCGATTCGACCTACCGGCCTTCGACGGCCACGATCTGTCGCTGGCCGGCTGGGCGAAGAGGTTGACCGGCCGCGCCGCGATGGCCGTGGGTAGTGTTGGTCTCGGCAAACCGATGCGGGACAGTCGAATACACGGCACCGCACCTCTCGTCGACAACATTGGCGACGTCGAACGACGGATCGCCTCCGAGGAATTCGACCTCATTGCCATCGGCCGTCTGCATCTGGCCAACCCTGAATTGGCCACCCGTCTGCGGACCGGTGCACCCCTCACGGCGTTCGATCGCCCGGTTCACGAGGGAAACCTCATCTGAGCCGCAGTCGTCAGCAGGAGGAGCGGCCGAGCAGGCGTCTGGCCTCCGCACTGCCGTCGAGGAGACGGGCTGTGCGCCGAGAGATCAGCCACGAACCGTCGACGCGGACCAGTTCGAATCGGTTGGCGGTCACGCGCCACACCCGAAACGAGTCGTCATCATCGTTGCGGCGCAACAACATCGAATGGCAGGTGGCCACGGCGTGATCGCCGATAACCCGGATGTGGACGGGATCCAACAGGTGTCCGCACCCGCCATGGATGTAGTCCTGATGCGGTGAGGTGCGAACCATCTCGACGATGGCGTCGCGGCCGGCCAGGAGGCCGATGTCGAGATCGTAGACGGCATCCTCGGTCCACAAACGACCCACGGCTTCCGCGTCTCCCGCATCAACGGCGGGTCCGTAGGCGCTGAGGACCTCACCGATCGCGGCCTTGTCCTCGAGAAGTCGAACGCGGGACAGCAAAGAACTGATCTGGTCGTCGGTGTCGGACACAGTGGTTGACCTCCTGAATCGAGCAGGGCGCCGAAGCCCCGGGCATGACGTTTCTACCGCTCCTCTCCGTCCGGTCGACACCATGTTTCCGCTCAACTGAAATCCGGATGCGAGTCCGCAGGGAGGACTGCGAATGTGGGGTGCACCACACCTGCAGAGCATGGCAGGCAGTGTCGTCGAAAACGCAGTCCACGGTCGTCAGGCCGGTGTCAGGGAGAGTCACCATCATGGGTCATGTATTGGACAGAATCATGGAGCACGCGGCCGAGATTCGCGCGGATGCCGCCGAAGGCGAGGAGCTCATGCGTCTGACGGACGCGTCGGCGAAGAGCCTTCGTGATTCCGGCGTCATCCGGATGCTCCAGCCGAAGGAATACGGCGGTCTCGAATCCCATCCGCGAGAGTTCGCCGAAACCGTCATGGCGACAGCGAGTCTCGACGGAGCGGCCGGATGGGTCGCCGGGATCGTCGGCGTACATCCCTGGGCTCTCGCAGCATTCGACGACAAGGCCCAGCAGGAGATCTGGGGCGACGACAACGACATGTGGATGGCCTCGCCCTACGCCCCGATGGGGGTGGCCGTCCCGGTTGACGGCGGCTACATCCTCAACGGCCGATGGGCCTTCTCCTCGGGCACCGATCACTGTGGTTGGGTGATGATCGGCGCCGCGGTCGGTGACAAGGACGGAAACCGCACCGATCAGGTCCTCCACGTCGTGCTGCCCCGATCCGATTACGAGATCGACGCCGACAGCTGGAATGTCATGGGCCTTCGAGGTACGGGCTCCAAGGATCTGATCGTCAAGGACGCCTTCATTCCCTCGTATCGCACCATCGATGCCGACATCGTGCTCAACGGAGAGGGCTGGAAGCACGCGGGCCGGGACGAGACGCTCTACAAGTTCCCGTTCTCCTACATCTTTCCCCTCGGCATCACGTCGGCGCTGATCGGTATGACCGAGGGTGCACTCGCCTGCTACGTCGCGGCTCAGAAGGAGCGCGTACAGGTGACCGGTATCCCCATCAAGGAGGATCCCTACGTGCTGTTCGCCATCAGTGAGGCCGCCTCGGAGATATCCGCATCCCGGATCACCCTGCTCGAGATGGTCGACCGCTTCTGGGACAAGACGGAACGGGGCGAGGAAATCAGCTTCCCCGAGCGCGCGGAGGGACGACGCACCCAGGTGTCGGCGGCCTGGCGGGCAGTGCGCGCGATGGACGAGATCTTCGCGCGGGCCGGTGGTGCAGCGGTTCACCTGAAGACTCCGATGCAGCGGTTCTGGCGTGACGCCCACGTGGGACTCACCCACGCCATCCACGTCCCCGGGCTGATCTACCACTCCGCCGCGCTGACACAGCTCGGCGGCGACCCGCAGGGCGCTTACCGCGCAATGATCTGACGGCACGACGACATTCGAGGAAGAACACGATGACTGAACTACGCGGACTCGGCTATCTCCGGGTCCAGAGCACCGATGTCGCACGCTGGCGCGAACTGCTGATCGAGGGTCTCGGGATGGCCGAGGGCAGTGGACCGGAGGCCGACGCGCTCTATGCCCGCATCGACGAGCGACGGTCCCGGATCGCCGTTCTCCCCGGTGATTCCGACAAAGCACTGGCCGTCGGCTGGGAAGTCCGGGACGAGTTCGCTCTTGATCGCGTCAAGCGGGCCGTCGAAGCGGCCGGCGTCACCGTCAAGGTCCTGTCGGGCACGGAGGCCGGATATCTCGACGCCGAAGGTGCCATCGCATTCGATGATCCCGCCGGTACCCGCCTTGAGGTCTTCTACGGGCCGGTGCTCGACCACAGCCCGGTGGTGACCCCGTACGGCGGCCGCTGGGTGACCGGCGGTCTCGGGCTCGGGCACGTGGTGCTCCCGAGTGCCCAATTCGCCGAATCCTACGACTTCTATACGCAGGTACTGGGGTTCCTCCCCCGCGGGTCGATCCGGCTCGACGAGGAGGGCGCGGCGCGAGTGCGTTTCCTGGGGATCAACGAACGGCATCACAGTCTTGCGCTGTGTCCGGCCCCACCGACCGAGGAGCCGGGCCTGGTGCACCTGATGACCGAGGTCGACACCCTCGACGCGGTGGGTCAGGCGCTCGATCGCGTGAACAAGCAGAAGTTCTCCATCTCGTCGACGCTCGGACGCCACACCAACGACAAGATGATCTCCTTCTACGTGCGGGCTCCCGGTGGGTGGGATCTCGAGTTCGGCACCGAGGGCATGCTCGTCGACGAGCGGCACTACACCTCCGAGGAAATCACCGCTGACGCATATTGGGGTCACGACCAGAGTGGTTCCGAGCCGCTCAAGGCGTTCATTCCGGCCGACTGACCGGGCGCAGACCTCCCCGACCCGACTGACGAAAGAGCACCGCGACGACCATCGCGGTGCTCTTCGGTATCTCGCCATAGTCCCGCCGGGCACTCGGTCCTCCGTTAGTATTGATTGATCATTCGTTCAATGAACCTCGCCTGGCACGATCTCGGAGCGTCCATGACAGAAGCCACAGATGACCGGTCCCTGAGCGTGATCGGCCGCGCGCTCGTACTCCTCGAGCCCTTTCGGGACTCCGACCACCTGACGCTGACCGAACTCGCCGACCGCACCGGCTTTCCGCGCTCGACCACGCACCGGATGCTGAGCCAACTCGTCACGGTCGGGTGGATTCGCCGTGACGGAACCGCGTACCGACTCGGCGAGAAGATGGTCGAACTCGGATCGCTGGCGCAGTCGCGCGACCGGATACACCACGCGGCGCAGCCCGCGATGTATGCACTCAGCCGACGCACCGGCGCGGCAGTACATCTCGCGGTGCTCGATGACGAACAGGTGCTCTACCTGGAAAAGATCGGTGGACGGTGGGCGTCGGTGCTCGATACCCGCGTCGGTCAGCGCAGACTCCCCTCCGACGCCGTCGAGGGTGCCATGCTCATCGCCCATCATGACAGCGGCACAACAGAATTCGAGGACTTCACGCACAGTCGCGCGGGACGCGAGTATCGCCACATGGTGGCCGCATTCGACGCCAACGGCGGTGAGGTGGCAGCCCTGTCGATCACCATGCCGACGGCCGGTGTGCCGGCCACGGCCGGGCGGGACCTACGGCAAGCAGTGGAGACCGTTGTTCGGAACCTGGGCAGCCGGTAGGCGCATGTCCGGTCGCGGGTGTCCGAAGTCGCCCCCTCGGAGCTCTTTGATCTGGGTCACACTCCTGATATCGTGAGATTGATTGATCGCTTGATCAATACTCAATCGCTTGATCAATACTCAGTCGTCTCCGGTTCGCCGTCGACCGTGCCACCTTCGGGTGATCGTCGAGTCCTCGGAGACGGCTCCGTTTTCCGGGCCGGCCCGGGCCAGCACACCGTCGGAGGTTCACATGCGCAACAACGAGGACTTCTCCCCCGCCGTGATCGACCGCGTCGCAACACTTCTCGATGAGTTCCGCGACGCAGGTGAGCTCACGCTGTCACAACTGTCCTGCCGCGCCGATCTGCCGCGCTCATCGACGCATCGACTTCTCTCACAGCTGGTCGAATTCGGGTGGCTGACCCGGCAGGGTCGGGCATATCGGTTGAGCCGCAACCTGTTCGAGTGGGGTGCTCTCGCGCGGCAGCGGGACGATCTACTGGAAGCCGCCCAGGGCGTGCTTCAGGACCTGCACGCCCTGACGGGACTCGTTGCTCACCTCGCCGTCCTGGACGGCACGGACATCCGCTACCTCGACAAGGTCGGGCGGGGACCGATCGACCTGCCGTCACGTGTGGGTGGCCGACGGCCGGCTGTGCGTACCGCCCTGGGCAAGGCGCTGATCGCGCATGTCGAGCACGATCCCATTCGTCGCCGGTCCACCATCTCGGCCCTGCACTCGGCCGGACGCGACGCCCGGTATCGCCACGAGATGGCGGTGATCAGGCAGCGGTGTATCGCGCATGAAGTCGGCGAGTCCGTCAGTGGCGTCGCGTGTGTGGCCGCTCCCGTGGGTGCCGGCCGTTCGTATGTGGGGGCTCTGTCGGTGTCCGGACCCGTCAACGACGTCGATGCGCTGGCGCTGTCGCGGCCCGTTCGAGCGGCGGCGCACGCGGTGTGGCAGACGCTCGAGCGCGCACGCTCCCTGTCTCACGCCGAGGTCCCTCTGTCAGCGCACGAGAGCCTGACCGCCGTCCACCGCGAGCGTATGTCCGGTGATGTAGCGGGATGCCTCAGTGCATAGGAAGACCACCGCGGGACCGATGTCGGTCTCGGGATCGCCGAGGCGACCGAGTGGAACGGTCTGCAGGTACTCCGCGGCACCGCGCGGATCGAGCCTCGCCCACTCCTGCATTGTCGCCGAATCGGCCAGCGGCAGAATCGCATTCACCCGGATACCGTCCGCGGCCCACTCACACGCAGCGGTCCGGGTCAGTACCCGGATTGCTTCCTTCGCCGCTGCATATGCCCCGGTCCCCGATGGATTCCAGCGAATTCCGGCAGCCGATCCCAGATTGACGATCGAGCCGCCACCGGACAGATGTGGATGGCACGCTTTCATCAGCCGCCACGTCGCCGCCGGCCCGGACTCCATCGCCTGGCGATATGTCTCCTCATCAACGTCGAGAAGTGTTCCGGGAGCGGGAGACTGAGCATTGTTGACCAGGATGTCGACTGTGCCGAAGGCCGTCAGAACGGAGCGGATGACACTGTCGGTGGCGGTACCGTCCGCCACGTCGCACACGAACGGAGCCGATTCGCCTCCCCGGTCCGTGATCTCCGCCGCCACCGAGGAGATGCTCGGCTCGCTGCGGCCGAGCACCGCCACCCGGGCGCCGGCAGTGGCCAATGCGAGCGCGATACCACGGCCTATCCCCTGCCCGGCGCCCGTCACCACCGCGACCCTTCCGCGAAGATCGTGGGGCGAGTCGGAGTTCGGAACTACTGGGCCGGTGGTCATGCTCGACTCCTTACGGGGGTATTGGGAGGGCCGGTACGCGGCCGGGTTGTTGATCAATCGCTCAATGCATGTGACACAATCGGCTCCGGCCATGCACACGTCGTCCGGAGCTGACAGGGAGATCGAGTGAATCCTGAGGAACGCAGGCAGCTGATCCTCGACCGATCAGCCGAGATCTTCGCTCGCAAAGGCGTTTCCGCGACGACGATCCGCGAGATAGCAGACGCCGTCGGTGTCCATTCGGGCGCCTTGTATCACTACTTTCCGTCCAAGGAAGCCATCGTCACCGAGCTGATCGGGGTGTACATCGACGATCTGTCGGTGCGCTGCGACGATGTACTGGCGCGCGAGCTCGAGCCGATCGACCGTCTTGTGGCCCTTGCCGAGGCGGCGTTGGTGAGTGCGGACAAGTTCCGTGGCGCGACGGCGATCTGGCGGCGCGAGGGCGCGTACATGCGTGAGCGGGTGGTCGAGGCGCACATGGCGACGACTGCCGACAAGATGGAAGTCGCCTGGCGCGAAACGATATCGGACGGGGTCGCCGCAGGGGTGTTGCGCGCCGATATGGACCCGGAGATGTTCCGGGAGCTCATCTATGACACTCTCTGGCATGCGTCCCGCTGGTTCCGGCCGACGACCGACAACACTCTGAACGGTCTGGCACGGGACATCATCACGGTATTCGTCGACGGCATGCGCCGCCGCGACGTCTGAGCACTGCTTATTCGGTCCGATCATGGCGATCGGACCGAGCAGCACAGCATCACTCCTTGGGGGCGGCAAGGTTCTGTTCGACCTCCTGGTGCCAGTTCTGCAGTGCTCGACTGGTGTCGACCTCGAACTCGAACCGTTGTGTCATATCCGGGGTGACCTCCTCGAGGTCGACGTAGAACTGGCTGTACCAGCGACGCAATTGGTACACCGGTCCGTCCTCCTCGGTGAGGAGCGGATTCTCGATGCGGGACTTGTGCTTCCAGATCTCGATGTCCTGAGCGAACTGTTCTTCGAGGCCATCGGTGAACAACGTCGCCATCTCCGCTGCCTGCGCGTCGGACATTCCCTCGATTCGCTTGACGATGGTCCCGAACTGCAGGACGAACGAGTCCGAGGTAACCGGGTAATGGCAGTTGATCAGCTTGGATTCGATCGTGGTGCCGTCGGCGACGGTGTAGATGGTGTCCAGCATGAACGACGGGCCATAGTAGAACGCATCGGAAATCGTCTGCGCCTCAGGCAGATCCATCTGGACTCCGGTCTTGATGTCGTCGCGTCCGTAGGACCTCATGTGCTGCCCGGCGATATGCCCGTCGAAGACGTTCTTGAAGAACTCCGGCATCTGGTAGTGGACGTAGAAGAAGTGGGCCATGTCGACCACGTTGTCGATGATCTCCCGGCAGTGTGATCCCTCGACGCGGATGGAAGTCCACGTCCAATCACTCCACTCCCCATCCTCGTAGCCCTCGATCTTCGGGATCGCGAGCTCGGGCGTCGGTTCACTGCCCTGCGGGCAGTGCCACACCAGCAGGACGCCATTGCGTTCCATGGTCGTCCATGCCTTGGTGCGGGCCACCTTCGGAGTTCGGTGCGCGTACGGTACGGATTCGCAGCGGCCCTTGCCGTTCCATCGCCAATCGTGGAACGGACATGCGATGCTGTCTCCCTTGATCTCACCGCGGGCCAGGTTTCCTCCCATGTGCCGGCAAAAGGCGTCGAGGACATGGATCGTGCCCTTTGTGTCGGCGAAGACCACCAGGTCGGTACCGAATACCTGAACCTGGTGCGGCTTACCGTCACGAAAGTCCTTCGCCAAACCGATGCAGTGCCAGCCGCGCGCGAATCGCGTCGGGTTGCTACCGGTTTCGATACTCCGGATCTCGATCCGCTCTTGTTCAACAGTCATGGGCTTCTCCATCGTGAAAGGGGCTGAACTGACAGGGGCTGAACTGACTGGGGTTCTGGCACGGCCTCATGACGATGCCGCGACCACATCGTCGGCCGCCAGAGGACGGACGGCCGGTTCGGTCCGCAATGACATTTCGATATCGCCTTGCGCGGCAGCATCATCGATGGTTCTGTCGAGTGCCCCGCAACGCAACACGTAGCCGCCGTTGGCATTCCCGAGGTCGGCGGCGGCGCGCATCTCCCGGCATGTGCCCTGCGCTTCGGCCGTCCACTGGATGCTGGTGTGGGCGGGGCTGTACTTCGCGACGGACACGCGGGCGTCACAAGTGTGACAGACGAGAGACTGCATTGCCGTTCCCTTCCTCGGATGACGACAGCCTAGGAAGGGCGGTGTGGCGGGGACCACACGTATTCAGCTCAACGGAACTCGCGGCGATAGCGGACCATCACGCGTCGTCGTGCCCGTGCGGTACGGCCGGTGCGACAAGGCCGGCACAGCGCGCGGTGCGTCAGGGTTGAGCGATCTTGGTGATCGTGCGCATCGCCCTTCTTCGCACAGCCCCGCGAAACCCCTGTGACGACCTCGGTGGTTCCGCAACGGCGCCGAATCGCGGCAGGATGCGGGCGGCGCCGGACCAGTCGATGGCCTCGCGTTGGTCCGTCGTGAGGTCGTAGTTCTCCAGGTTGGCCGTGAAGTAGGAGCCCGCCACGGTGGGTGCGAACGGCCAGTCCGAGCCGAAAGTAATGTGGCCGGGTGGTGCGAATGCGAGCAGGCTCGGCAATGATGCGGCGCCGGCGGTCAGGGCGAGGTCGAAGTAGAACCCGCGGAACTCGTCGAGAATATCGAGCATGCTGCGGCCTGTGTCGTCTGCGATCGCGATCGCCATACGCTGTGCGGCATACGGGACGAAACCTCCGCCGTGGCTGAGGAGGAAGCGAATGTCCGGGTACCGATTCCTGATCTCGTTGCGTACGAGGAGATATGCGGCCCGAGTGGTGTCCAGGAGGAAGTCGGCCGCGAACGGCGGAACGCCCGCTACGGCCGGTCCGGGAAGATCTGCCGGGTGGACGAACACGACGGCTCGGCGATCATTCAACTCACCCCACAATTGGTCGAGTCCCGGCTGCCCGAGGTACTCACCGCCGGCGTTCGCAAGGAGGACGACGCCGTCTGCGTGCAGTTCGTCGAACGCCCGGATCGCCTCGGCGGCAGCGTGGCCGGCGTGCGGCGACGGGAGTGTCGCGAAGAATCCGAAACGATCAGGATGCTCCTCGACGACGCCGGCCGTGTGGTCGTTGAGTTGTACGGCCAGTCTCGCGGCTTCGTCGCCGTCATCGAGAAACGTTGTCCCCGGGGTGGATACCGACAGGATCGCGGTGCTCGTACCGAGCGCGTCCATGGATCGGAGGGATGCGTCGGGGGTCCAGTCGGGTAGGTCGCGCCCGCCCGCCGCATCGATCCCCGCTGCGCTCAACGCGGTTCGGTAGAACGGCGGAATGAGATGGTGGTGAGTATCAATGCGCGGCATGGTGGCACCTCGGTAGGCGAATGGTCAGTTGTCCGGGATGCCTGTACCGGCGAGGGCAGGCACGGAATCCTCGTCGTCGCGCAGCGAGAGCGCGGCATGACGGAACTGGCCGAGTTTGTCGATGATCGTCTGCCCTTCCGGTGTGTGCCCCCAGATACTGATTCCCTTGTGGGTACTGGGCCTCCAGGTCTTCTCGTCGACGGTGATCGGGTTCCAGCCGACCTCCCACTCGAAACCCGACGGGGTCTGAGCATAGAACGACAGCTCTTTGTCGTTGGTGTGCTGACCGACCGATAGCGCCATGTCGAAGCCGAGTTGCTTGACCCGCTGATAGGCGTCTGTCATGTCGTCAAGCGAGGCGACTTCGATGTTCAGATGCTGGACCCTGGTGCGGATCGGATTGATCGGCAGCGCACGAACATTGGCGATCGCGATCGAGTGGTGACGTTCGTTGACCCGCAGGAAACGGATCTTCAGCTTCGCACCGCTGATCGTCTCGTCGATGTAGTCGGTAAGGCGGGCATCGAAGACCGTGTTGTAGTAGCCACGCATCTGCTGGGGTTTGGTCGAGGTGAGCGCCACGTGGCCCATTCCTGATGTGCCGGTGACGAATCCGCCTCGGTTGGTCATCGCCAGGGGGGCATCTGTGAGTCGGGCCCGCGTGAAGATCTCCTGAGTGAGGCGGTTGGGGCCCGGGAAACGGATCAGTCGGTCGACGCCGCGGACGGCGGCCTCCTCGTCGGTGCCGGCAATGGTCGGCACATCGTGGGCGGTGACCCTTCCGACGATTCGGTCGAAGGACTGATGATCGTCGAGTTCCCAACCGAGAGCGACGACATCCTCGGCGGGACCCCGCATGATGATGAACCGGGCTTGATGATCGTCGAGGCGGAACCTGATGATGTCGGGCGATACCTCATCGACGTGCATCCCGATGGCGTCCTTGCCGAACCGTCGCCATTCGGCGAATCGTTCGCTCTCGATCACGATGTAGCCGAGGTGCACGGCGCCGAATACCGACGGTGCGAGAGTTGTCGATGTGGTCATGGTCGGCTCCTTCACGCGTATGTGCCGTCGAGGAAATCCGCGACGACGCGGTTGAACAGATCGGCCCGTTCCCACTGAACCCAGTGTCCGGTGCGTGCGGTCATCAGCAGGTCCGCGTTGGGCATCCGATTGACCAGCATGGGCCCACCTGCCGGCCGGTTGACCTTGTCGTTCTCACCCCAGATGACGAGGGTGCGCGTCGGCAGTGTCTTCAGCCGCGGATCGCGCGTGAAGTCCATGTGCCACAGGGTCTTCAGTGCACCCAGACCGGACGGACGTCGCAGGGGCGGATTGGCGACGACCGCCGGATCGATGGAGGCCGCATAGCGCTCGTCGATGGCGGCCGCGGGAATGGCCTCCGCGTCGTAGACCAGGTAGGTGCGGATGAATTCCTCGAGCTTGTCGCGGCTGGGGCCGCTACCCGTGTAGTAGCCGAGGAGTGCGTTGAGTCCCTTGGTGGGTGCGCCTCGCGTGGTTCCGATACCTCCGGGCCCCATCAACACCAACTTGAACCGCCCCGGGTCTGTCGGAGGCTCTCGAACCTGTGAAGGATGGAGAGCATGGCAGCACCACG
>NZ_JCAHRL010000018.1:0-18900 GCF_059427765.1 Gordonia sp. B8661-1 | reverse complement strand
GCATCCTTCCAGGCCGCCCGGCAGGGCAAGCCAGATCAGATGTCACCTACTCGTGCACCAGCCCCTGGCATCTACGTGACCGGTTGGATACGACGAGGGTCGACCGGCGGGATAGGCATGAACAAACTCGACGCGCGGGAGGTAGCAAGGGCGGTGATCGACGACTTCCAGGCCAGGCCAATTCACACACCGCGCGAGGGTTACCGCGAGGACCTCGTCTCGCTGCTCGACGGCCGCGGAACACAACCAATCGGGCTGGACGGCTGGCAACGGATCAACAACGCCGAACTGGACGCCGGACACGCTCTCGGCAGGGCACGCCTGAAACTGATCGCCCGCGCCGAGATGCACAGGATCGCTTCCGCAGAGTAGGCCACCGTAACCAAGAACTGAAAGATTGCCCACCAGATCACGGCAACACGCTGTCCGGCTGCTTGATACTTAGTCACCACGAGTCCCTGATGTCCGCTCCCGATGGGCACGATGCCGCGTGCTCCGTCGACGTAGGCGTAGTCGACGCGGTCGATCAGGGAGCCCCGCCAGGACATGTCGGCGATGTCTATCTGGACTGACGAGTCGGAAAGACTTCAGATCACTCAAATCGGCGTTCCGACGCGGAATCCCGAAGCTCGAATCCCCATTCCGTATGGGATCGTGTGGTGGACGTCAGGCTTGTACACCGTCACCGCGTGATGGCTGTCTTCCTCAAGTCGCCATGCGTCGACGGGGTCGGTTGAACTCTGAAACCTACTCCGATACGTCGGTCTATCTTCGATGTTGTTCAGTTTCCTCACGCATTCGTGACTAGTGGAGATGCCGGTGGAAGGCCTGACCGCATTCCTTCATCGACGAGACCATGAAATAGACAGCTGCACGGCAGTGTTCGATGATTACGTAAGAGGTGCCGGACATGGCCGAGAGGTGTTGTTAGCGACTTGCGAGATTCCAACTGGATCTCACATCTCTGTCCTCCACCACTTCGGTACCGCTCGCATTTGGAGTAACAGTATTGGGGCCTCCCTGGGCTTGGGCGCTTGGCCACACCGAAGGGCCCTGGTGCCTACGGTGAGGACGGGGTATTCGACGGATTCGAAACATGCGCACGAGGATGTTTCACGAAAGTGCATCTAGCGTGACAACATTCAGCATGGGCGAACGCAGGCTGGAGTTTCCGACGAATCCGGAACCGATGCTATGACGGATCAAGGGGTGGGTGTGGTGGGTGTGGGGGCGCGTTGGTGGAGTCTTGACATTCATGCGCACTCCCCGGCGTCATTTGATTACGGCGGTATCGCCGACGTGAGGAGCAGCGCTCCGAAGCCAACCTTCAAGGAGTGGATTCAAGCCTATATCGACGCCGGCGTGGATGGCATCGTCGTCACCGATCACAACACTCATGAAGGTATCGAGCAAGCGCGTGATGCGCTGGCCGATCTTAAGGCCGAGAATCCAGGACTCAGGCCGTTCGTCATCTTCCCGGGTGTCGAGGTGACGGTGACTAATGGGACTCACGTTCTCGCGATCTTCGATCCCCAGAGCCCAGCCGAGGTTGTCAACCAGACGCTGACGTTGTGCCAGTACAAGGGCACCCGGGGAGGCAGTGACCAAACGGCCGATGTGACGGTTGCAACTGCGGCGAAGATCGTCAACGAGCTAGGTGGACTGTTCGTACCTGCTCATGCAGACAAGAAGCAGGGTGTTTTCGGGATCGATCCACGCGACTTGGCCGTCCTGCGTGAAAGTCCTCACATTCACGCCGTTGAGGTGATCGATGATAGTGCGCTGAGCACTGCCGACGCCTCAGGCTGGGTGCCGCTCCTAGGTTCCGACGCACACCATCTCACCACTGGGTCTCACTCAGACCCGGACTCTGCTAAGGCACCCGGCACGCACCTCACCCTCGTCAAGGCAGAACGCCTCGACCTTGAGGGTCTGCGCTTGGCGCTTACAGATCCGCTCGAGTCGATCCGGCGGTGCCGCAAGGACTACGACGATCCGAACGACGTTGACCACGGCTATATCCGTTCGCTCGAGGTGAGCCACGGAGGAGCCACCGAAACGTACCAGTTCGGCCCGTGGATGAATTGCCTCATCGGCGGCCGCGGTGTGGGCAAGTCAACTGTCATCGAGCTCCTCCGGCTCGCGCTCGGCCGGACAAGCGAATTGCCAAAAGGCATTGCCGGTGATCTAGTTAGATTTGATCCCGTCGTCGAGTCGGATCATCGGTGGTGGACCAGCGAGACTCGAATCACCGTCGAGTACGTCAGAGACGGACGCTCATTGAAGGTGACGTGGGCCGGGTCTGATCCAACGCAATCGAAGATCGAGCTTTGGGACGGATCCCAATGGCAGCCACAGGCTGGGCGTGTGTCCGACCGGGTGCCGGTTCGCGTGTTCAGTCAAAAGCAGATCTATGAGCTGGCATCAGAGCCGCAGAGCTTCCTGACCATCCTCGATGATATGCCGCAGATTCGGCGACCAGAGTGGGACGAGGAGTATGAATCGCTCCAGCTGAAGTTTAAGGCTGAGCGAAACAAGCTGCGGCAGTTGCTCGCCGAGTTGGAGAAGGCCGACCGCATTCGAGGCGAGCTGGAAGAGGTGCGGGGTCGTCTGCGCCATCTCGAGCAGCTCAAGGCAAGTGATGAATACCAGGAACTCGAGGCGCTTGAGAGCAGACTCCGGCTATCCGCGTCAGCGGAGGAACTGGCGACCGAGATTGAACTCGGAGCGAACAAACAGTCGACAGCGTTGCGCGGACTTACGTCCGGGCTCCTGAACGTCGAGGAACACTCCGATCGCGCCGCGTCGTTCATTCGTGCAGCGCAGCTCCTGGAAAAGGCGTCAGAAGTGTTGAGGTCCGCGAGGTCAGAGTGGGAGGTACGACCTACTCGTCAGCAGTGGGAAGCACGAGTTACTGAGCTCAATGCGTGGCTGAGTGACCAGGGTGGGTCGTCGCATGCAACTCCAGAGCAGACGACTTCCTGTCACTCGGGTGGTTGTTCTACAACCTTTGGAAGCACGAAGGGTTCACGTGTATTGAGCCTGAATTCTTCGCTCGATACGCCGCTCCACCAGCGGCCGTCGACTTCCTGATGGACCATTGCACGGTGTCGCTCGCAGACCTGCGCGCACAGCTGGCGCAGGAACGATCCGAGAATGCGTCGCTGTGGACTCGGTACAAGCTGCAACAGACCCCGTTTGTGCGTATCGACGACGGCACACTGCTGCCTATCAGATTTCAGTACGTGATCCAGCGCATCTTCGGAGACCATCTCTACCTCGAGACCGAACACATGTTGCGTGCGACCGACTCGAAGAAGGCCGACCACTACGCGGAGGCAATGCGGAACATCTTCGAGGAACGCGTTGGCGAGGTCCTCCAACGCATCTGTACCTACGACGAATCGGGGGAGACAGTCCTTGTTGACGAAGCCGAGATGAAGCGAGTCTGGCGAACGAAAAAGTCGACGCTGCCGAAGATCTGCGACTTCGCACTCTTCCGTGGGCACGGTTGCATTCTGATCGACGCCAACATGCGTAACTTGCCCCAACCGTTCGCGGAAGGTGAGGCGACGATCGAATCGCTGCAACTCGAGATCGAGCAGCGGTTCACGACAACCAAGTTCCGACAGCTACTCAGCACCGTCGAACTCTTCATGAACCGAGGCTGGAACAGGCTGCGTACGGCGGTCACTGGCCGCACCAGATTCGTCCCGATCGTGGTTGTTCCCGACGCGGGAATCCCGGGCGACATCGCGGTCGAGAACGCTGTGTACACCAGAGCATTCGGCCTGGTAGTCAAGTACAACGAGAATCCCAACATCACCAAAGTCCACGTGCCAGCAATTCTCACCTGGCGTGACCTACTCAGACTCGATGGACTAGCCGAACGCGGCGTCGACATCTTTGTCCTGCTCAAACGCTGGCGCGACATTGACGCTCTGGGTCGGTTCGGGCGTGAGCAACTACCTGTGCCGTTGAGTGAGTTCCTAGATCGTCGATACCCGGACTCACCGATGAGTCAGCGTGAGCACCGGCGAGGATGGGACCTGTTTGAGCACCTTCGTTCCCACGTAGAGCAACACGCGATCGCGGCTGCTCCCGCGGCCCTTCGCCAGACGGTGGCAGCAGAGTTCGCGCACCAACGACGCCAGCTGCCGACATTCGACAACCGACACGAGTTCACCGAGCGCGATGGCCGCGCCATGAGGATCACCAACAGTTCATCGGATTGCGATTGAGGAAACGATAACGGCCACAACAGATCCGCTGTTGGCTTGCGGTGTGGCGGCTACGGTAGCCACTCAAGAAGCGGTAAATATACTGCCTCACAATCACTTTCACTCGTCCTAGTTCGCGCCGATAATTTATCTTATGTCAGGTAAACCTGACGTCGGGTAACTCAGGCGTCTGGCTGTCCTGACATGACGGGTCTACCCTATCTGCATGGGCTGGATGCACGAGAGCGACACACACTTCCACGAGGCGGGTTTGGTGGCGTTCTTCGAGGACGGGGCCGAGAGCCACGGGTCGACCATGATTGACGGCGTGGACTACGAGATCGTCGAGACCGGCCGACACCCGGACGAGGATCGCCGGAGGCCGTCGGCCGAGATCGTCGGCTGGGTGTTGAGCTGCGATTGCGCCAGCCGATCCAGTTCCGAGGTGTCGACCTGGACCGATCCGGTCCAGTGGACACGGGTGCCCTCAGCGTCCCTCGAGGACCTTGCCCGCCACCACGTGTTCGCCCCAGACACCGACCTCGACGTCAACGTGCGGCCCGAGGTCGCGGCGGCCGCCCAAGCAGTGTGGCGGCGTGAGCATCTCGAACCGATCGACATCGACGACGAGATCCGGGCGGCCGTGGATGCCCGCAGGGACGCCGACGCGCAACTCGACGCCGCGGTGGCCAAGGCCCGCCGGCTGGGTCGCTCGTGGGCCGACATCGGCGCGGCCACCGGCATGACCCGACAATCAGCCAACGGGCGCTGGAAAGACCGCACGTGAGTGTCTCGGTCGAGATTGTTGAAGACTCACTGACAAGTGGCCCGCAACGATGTTGATCGAGGCACCAGTTACACACCCACAGGTCTCACTCGCGACCTTTACCACAACAAATGGGGCTTCTGATGTCAGCCAACCACTCATGTCGAGCAGCCATCTCTTTCGCTGCCGCGGTGGCCGTCCTCGGCCTCGCCGGGTGCGGCCAGACGGAGGTCAACCAAGGCATCCCGCCCACCGAGCCCGCGACCGCAACTTCCACCGTTGAGGCTGACTCAGTGACCGACACCACCGACCTGCGCAATCTCATGGCAAACTCCACCCACGTCTTCACCGGGCGTGTGGAGTCTGGCGCCGGCACCAAAGCTCTGAGCCCGATTCCCGAGACCCAGTACAGCGTGCTCACCGCCACCTCGCTCAAAGGTGAGGTCCCCCAGAGCGTGACCGTCAACCAGCAGGGCGGCACCAAAGACGGCGTCTACATTTCCGTCGACGGAGACAGTCCACTCAAGGTCGGGCAGTGGTACTTGTTCGCGACCCGCTTCCTCAAGTCCGAACAGTGGTACACCGTCGTGCCCGTATATGGCCACAAGCCCATCACCGAGCAGCAGGCACGCGATAGGACATCCGCGCCATTAGCGGCCGCGGATTCCGCCCTGCGCGCCAATCCGCAGAACACGCTCGCCCCGCCCGACCCGCCCAGTCCGTCGCTGACGTTCCCCATCCCACAACCAGGCGACCAGAACCCGCCGCCCCCCTCCACACCGCGACCACGCTGAAACGGCTGAACATGTCGAGTCGTCCCGCCTAAACCGCCCCGAAACAGGCCATGACGCACCGTTACGCGAGCACTTGGCTATTCCACCGCCCGTGGCAGTGCCTACGATCGACGGGGTGCCTGCGCCATATCCGCGAGGTGTGTACCCGCCGCTTCCCGGTGGTCGGCCAGACCTTATGTCAGCGTCCCGCCCAGGTGAAATGCGGAGTGCTCGAGACGCCCGAGTGGCGGATCACGCCGAACCACGAAGGCGAACGGGTCAACTCCCAACGCTGGATGGACGGCGACTTCGGTGGCCCGCTCGGCATCATCGAGAACGAACTCCGCCCCCGCGTCTACCCGTCGTACCTGCGCAACGACTGGGCCAAGGACTGGGGCATGCTCCAGAGCCTGACCCCGATACTCCCGAAGACCGACGCCGAACTGACCATCACCACCGACACCCAGAACGGGAACTGGACACCGGGACCCATGCGCGCTGCCACGAACGGACGTCTGCTTCTTAGCCCACACATCACAGACCGGCCACCTCGCGCCTCGTCGTAGCTCAGCTTCGTCACGGCCCTTCGATCCACCATCCCTGAGGTCAGGCCCCACATGTAGTAGCTGACACCGATTGTGACCCCAAGATCAGCGTGTCTTGAAGGAAATGAACAGCAGATTCGAGATACTGGCAGTACTTACAGGAAGGAATGGCCATGACCAACAAGCGGATCGTTCAGCAGCGTGATGACGGCAACTGGGAAGTCAAACGACCGGGTTCTGACCGCGCCAGTGCGGTGACACCGACGCAGGATGCTGGCATCGATAGGGCTCGACAGATCCTGAAGAACGACGGTGGAGGTGAGCTACAAGTGCGAGGCGTCAACGGTCAGATCCGGGCGCAGGACACCGTAGCGCCCGGTAACGATCCTCGGTCGTCGCGCGGCTAGTCAGCGCTCGCACGCACAGGCACGGCGGCAACAGGACGAGGCATGGTGAGCATGACGAGTGGAGACGCAGGCGTCGGCGAACAGACCTCGCAGTTCGTGCCCCAATCCCGGATCGCCTCGGAGCTAAGGGAACTTCCGCCGCGCAAACGCGCCCTGCTTGGCATTGACAATTGGGTGCTTGATCTCGTTGATGCAGTAGTACGCACAACCTTCGTACTTACTGCCGAGGACTCGCGGCCTCTGGACGAACGTCTCGATACTGTGCGCGCGTTCTTTGCCCCTCTTGATGGGGCTATGCCGTCAGTCCTCGCGGACCAGATTGATGACATGCCTGCGAAGCTGGAACAGCTCTCCGCGGAAGGTCTACCGCGCTGGGCAAAAAGACTCACTCGAGACGGCCACTGGAAACGGTTCGCCGAACGGCTAGTTGGACCGAAGAGCTATGCCCGGCTCGGTGTGGCGCTCCGGGAGGACAGCACTGTCGTCGCCCACGGTTTACGCGGCCTCGTCAGGATGATCCGCCCGTACGCGGCGGCTTTTGACGACCTCGTCCAGGTTCTCGGTCCTGACCAGATGGCTGCGCTTCGGGATCTTCCCGGCGGCCTAGTCGCCTCGGCACTTCGCTTCGTGGTGCAACTGGACAGTTTCTTGGAGGATCTTGTTGCATCCGACTTCGACTGGTCACTCCTTAGCGCGTTCGGATCAGCCGGCGGTGACGAACCGGCCGATCTCGACGAGATCCTCGAGCAGGTTCGCCCTCTGATATCAGGGACCTTGCAGGCCCAGCTGGCCGAACTCAACACACGGCTCGTACGCAAGCTTCGCGGAGCCCGAACTGCTTTGGAAGTGTCCGACGATGGCGTGTCGCAGGCCGCCAATTCCCTGGTCGAGCTGATTGACTGGCTGCTGCGATCGGCGTTCGAGGACGACGAGGTGCTGCGGTGGCTCGATCAGACCGGCCTCGAGAACGAGTGGTACACCGATCCTCAGTCGGGGAAGCAAAGACCCACCAAGAAGGGGCAGGCTCTGTGTTTCGTTCACGGCGGGGCCGACCTCAAGCCTGACGGCCACACCGCACTTCATGAGGCCGTCGCTATCGCTATCGTCACAGCCCGCCGCGGACTTCAGAAGCTCAAGCACGCCGACACTGGCGACGACACCGAGAAGGTCCTCGTTGCGCAGTACCACCATGCAGTCGAGGGGTTTCTGACGGTCGCGATACGACTCACCTGGGCAGCTTTACCGCAGGAGGACATCGATCGCCTGCGGACACGTCTTGCCGCCTAATCTGAACTCGGGCCTTCGACGCAGTTATGTCATCCAAAGGACGACTTGCACTCTACCGCAATCGGTTTCGAGCGCCGGTAACAGATATTATGTCAGGTTACCGACGAAAATGGCTCTCCTGGCGGTGATTTCGGCGTCTGGTCTGGTCCGCCCTTGTCGAATGGTCGGGCGCGCTCACACTCACGCGCAGCAACCCGGCTGCCCTTAGAACGGCGTCGTGACTCCCACCATCGACTGTCATTCAGGCGGACTGAGTCGGCGGATCAGCGGGAGCTGGTTGGGGCGGCGGAGCGGGCCGACGTTCCCAGGCCGAGCATGTTCGAGGTGGTCTCGTGCTGGCCAGCAAGCAGGCTCGCGTTCGGTTCGGCTCAGGTGGTCTTGATTGTGCCGCCGTCGATGACGTAGTCGGAGCCGGTGATGTTGCCGGCCACTTCCGATAGGAGGAATACGATCACGGCGGCTATCTCGCGCGGCTCAGCCATTCGGCCGGTCGCGATGTTCTGCTGCGCGGCTACCTCTGCGGCGATATCGGAGAGACCCGTCTTTGTGGCGGCGGCACGTTGAGCGACGGGTCCGTTGGGGTCCTGATAGACGAAGGTGCGGACCGCTCCGGGGGAGACGGTATTGATCCTACGAGCGATCGACGTCAACCATCAGCGGGGTGACGGCGTCATTGGTTACGGCTTGCAGCCCGCTGTGGGTGAGGCGGACCTTACTGTTGACCACGACGGTTCTGCGGTCGCGAGCCCACCCCCAGGCATCGTCGAGGGTGCCTGCGGATACGTTGACAGTGACGGTTGCGGGCTTGTGGTTGCGGATAACTTCGACAGTCACCGATCCGGTGTCGGCATCGTGGTCGCGCTGCACGCCGAGAATCGGTCCGACGAACTGCTGCTCTACTCGCGGGACGGCGTGCGCCTTGAGCCGCTGGGCGACTTTGCCAACCCGCTCGCTGGCCGCGGCCGGGATGCTGATGCTGTTGGCCACCTTGGGCGCAGGCCCACCGCCCGGCGCCCAATCGAACTCGGCGCTGAACTCTGCGACAGATTCCTGAACCAGGATTCGGTGCAGCGCGCTGGCGAACTGACTGCTCACCCCAGAGCGAACTAGCTCGGCGTCGATGCTCCCGCGCGGCTCCCGTTCCGGCTGGATCACGACTGCATCAATGGTGACTAAGGCCTCTGCAAACGTGCGCATCACGCGGCGCTGGGCCGGTTCCGGCGGTTCGCTGATCTCCATTCCTTGGAACGCTTCTTCAGCGGTCTGCTCAGTGACCGGCGCGGCAATCGGCAGGAGTATGGGGATGATGTACGAGCCCTCACGGGTATGTCCCATCCGCGCCGACGCGACGAGCTCGTCGCCGACCTTGCTGTAGTTGCGGATCCGTGCACGCTGCCCAAGTGAGGTAGTTGCGGTCGAGCGCAGCATCGTCCAGCCCGACTGCACAAGTACAGATCCGGCCAGGTACGAGATGCTCCCGCGAATGGCGATGTCGTTGGCCGCTCTCAGCTCGACCACGTCGGTCGACTGGCGCTCGATCTCGCGGACAACCTCCTCAACGGGGACGACTCGGACCTGGGCAATGCGTTCGACGACCATGTTCCAGTCGACGCTTTCTCGGGACAGGTCATTAGGGACGGGCAGCAGGAACTGCGAGGAAGGGTCGAGCCACAGTCCGCCTCTGTCGCCGACCTGTTCAGGGGGCAGCCACCCCGTCGAGGACAGGTAGGAGGCGGTGAGATCGTGGAGCGTCGTAGTCATGCGATCGCCGCCCTTCCCCATGCCACCGGGTCATCGAACGCCTCAGCCCACAGGGCAAACGTGTCCGCGGTGAGCTGATTGTGCCGTGGGAGTCCGACACTCTTCCCACTCACATGGTTGACCTGCGCCCACAACGCCTTGGCGTGAACCACTGTCTGGAGGTTTTCGTGGCCGATCCAGTCGGGCGGCGGCGCTTTCTCCAGGTGGACGTACACCAGATATACGGGAAGCGCATTGGCGGCCCACTTCGTCTTCCAGTCCTCGTTGACCGGAACGGTGATGCTCCCATCTTTGTTGCGGGCCTTAGTGCCGGCCTTGACCTGAACGACGCAGGCGCCGGACGGAAAGTTTACGAAGACGTCCACAGCGAGGTGATCCTCGCCTCCGGAGGTCTCGCTGTGAGCTACGCCGGCCTGAGCTAGGAGCGAGCGAACGTAGAAGACGCCGAACCGACCGATCTGATCTGTGAGCGGGAGGGAGGCGGCTTCAGCCATCCTAAGAGATTAAGGGGCGAAAGCGCCGATAGCGCGCATTCGCCGTGAGACGAGTACTCCGAGTCGTGTCGTGCATCCGCTACACACGGTCAGGCAAGACGACTGGGGCCTTTCGGGGTGGCAACGGTGAACCGGGGCTGCGTTCCAATCCCATCGCGTCGCTAATTGCGTCGTCCGCCATGCGGTCAAGGACCCGGAATCGATGTGCAAGGTCGGCTAGAGCATCGTCAGACCAACTGGCGGTCACCTCGAACGAGGGCTCCGTAACTTTGCTGCGAAGCATCGCCAGCCGCATCCCGTTTCCTTCGAGGAACAGTCCGTGCACCACACGGTTGCGATGAGGGAGCAGTTCGCGCAGTCCGTCGGAGATTGGACACAACTCGTCGTCGCCGATCGCCTCTAGCGCCTCTGCCAATGAGGTGCCACTGCGCCACCAGCGTTTGTCGGAAGCTTCTATTCCGGTACGTAGAACCACCAGCTCGGCGATCGAGTCCTCGGCGTCAGCGGCCTCCAAGACGACGTATCCGACAGCTTCTGCTAGCTCGCGCGAAAATACGCTCTTCGAAGAGTCATCGGTCATGAAGTCAGTCTCGCACTAGGCCACAGGCCGTTCAGCTCGGACAGTTGCTTCTGGAAGACAGCGAGTACCGAACGAAGTACGGCTAAAATCTCGCCCCCCCACCCACACCAGTAAGGTTCCGAAAATGCAGTAACCCCGGTGGTGTGCCGTGGCAGGGACCGATCCGGGGTCTTCGGTCTAGATGCTAGCAAACCCACTTACAGAATGGGAGTCATCGCGTGGTGACCACTCCTCAGCACCTGGAAGGGTGGTTCTCGGCTGCCCGCCTGACCACCTATTCAGGCCACCCTGACCCTGTGGCGTTCTACTCCTGGAACTCTCGGCTGTCCGCAGCATACTTCGAGGTCATCGGCCACACCGAGGTCTTGCTGCGGAACCGTATCGCGGCCTCGCTCCGATCTTCATCCAGCGGCCAGCCCTGGTACCTCAACCCCAGGTACAACTTCAGCGCGAAGACCACCAAGCAGATAATGGATGCGCGAGACCTCCTGGCAAGCAAGCGACGCCCAGAGACGGCTGGCGGTGTCGTAGCCGAGCTGAGCTTCGGCTTCTGGCGCTTTCTTCTCTCTCGTCGGCATGCGCCCAACGTGTGGGTCGACCTGTGCGCGGCCGGGCTGCCTCACTTTCCGCATGGCACCAATCGAGCAGCTTTCGCGAAGCCCGTCGAGCGAATCCACAAGCTCCGTAATCGCATTGCCCACCTGGAACCTCTTGTCGACACCAGCGCCGCAATCGAGGCCCAGCGACTCGACCGCTACGACTCTGACCTAGACATTCTCGCTCGGTGGATCGACCCAGACGCCGCCGATTGGATCAGTTCCGTATCTCGAGTTGCCAGCGTGCGCAGCGCCCGCCCGTAGCAGTCCGTCTTCACATCAACTCGCCACTTGAAAAGCAACTGATCGGTGCGTCCAGGAGATGGCTCCCGAGAAGTGACGGACAATCAGCAGTGCCCTCAACGCCTACGAAAGAGAAAACAGTGCCAGCTTCATGGCTCGCCGACGCCGTGGCGACGTTTGGCGATCGTTGCAAGGCGAAGCTCGCAGGCCCTGGTGAGGCGGAAGCTGCCATTCGAGCACCGATTGAGCAGCTCCTGGCCGCAGCAGGCACTCAACTGAAGCTAGACGTCGTCCCCCATGACGAGGTCCGCGACGACGACCGTGGAGTGCGTCCCGACTACGCCATCAGTGTTGGGGGTGCGATTACCGGATACGTCGAAGTCAAGAAACCGGGCGCCAACCTGGACCCGGAGTCCATGCGAGGACACAACCTCCGGCAGTGGACTCGGCAGAAGGATCTGCCAAATCTGATCTACACGAACGGCACAGAGTGGCGGTTGTACCGCGACAGCGAACCTGTCGGGAATCCAGTCCACCTCTCCGGCGGCCCACTTCGATCAGCCGGGGGCAAACTCACCGCGCCGGCCGAATTCGAGCATGTCCTGACCAACTTCTTGCGGTGGAAGCCGGCGCCCATTACTAGTGTCATTGCGCTCGTTCGAGCGATCGCGCCACTGACCCGACTACTGCGCGGTGAGGTACTGGATCAGCTCGAAGCCGAGAATCGCAAAATTAAAGCTGGAGCTAGACGCGAGGACCAGCCCTTTCACGGACTCGCCCGAGACTGGCGCCACTTACTGTTTCCCACGGCGAGCGATGAAACGTTTGCCGACGGTTACGCACAAACCGTCACGTTCGCCCTTCTCCTCGCCCGTACCGAAGGCATCACGCTCGCCGATGCCGGCGGCTTGCACGCAGTGGGCACGAAGCTCTCCGGGCAGCACTCCCTCATGGCCCGTGCGCTTCAGTTATTGACCGACTACGTCGCAGAGGACTTCAAGGTCACCATCGACCTGCTGGTGAGGGTGATCGACGCTGTGCAATGGCCGAAGGTCCGCGCCGGCCGCCGCGACACCTACCTCCACCTATACGAAACTTTCCTCGACGTCTACGACCCGCAACTTCGGCAGAAATCCGGTTCGTACTACACCCCCCGGGAGGTGGTCGAGCAAATGGTCCGCCTCACTGAAGAAGTCTTGGAGACGCGCCTCGGCAGGTCTGCGGGTTTCGCCGATCCTGACGTGGTCATAGCTGACCCTGCGATGGGTACGGGCACGTTCCTGCACACAATTATCGAGCACGTGGCAGAACGAGTCACCGCCCGAGACGGGAGCGGGGCGGTGGCAGGGGCTGTGAGTCAACTCGCCGAGCGACTAGTGGGTTTTGAACTCCAGACCGGACCGTTTGCCGTTGCCGAACTTCGAGCCACCGACCTATTGACAGACCTCGGAGCCAGCCTTCCTCCCTCCGGGTTGGGGCTGTACGTCACCGACACTCTCGATGATCCCAACGCCGAGCAGACCCAGCTCGGTTCCGGGCTTGAGCTGATCAGCCGCTCCCGGTCTCGAGCAGCGAAGATCAAGGCCAAGTCCAAGGTCACCGTCATAATCGGCAACCCGCCGTACGACGATCGGGCGCAGGGACGCGGCGGCTGGATTGAGAATGGCAGCGAGAGTGAGAAGTCTAAAAAGGGCGGAACTTATCGCCCCTTGGACGACTTCCGGGCCGAGGGCAATGGGCGGACCGAGTACGTACTAAAGAACCTCGCCATCTACTTTTGGCGATGGGCGACCTGGAAGGTCTTTGACGCAAACGCTGATCAGCCTAACGGCGATGTCGGGGTGGTCTGCTACATCACCACTTCTGCCTATCTCCGCGGACCGGGCTTTAGAGGCATGCGCGAGTATCTGCGCCGCACCACCAGCGAGGGCTGGATCATTGACGTATCCCCCGAGGGCATGCAGCCAGAGGTTCCGACACGCGTCTTTCCTGGCGTGCAGCAACCACTCGCGATCGCGATCTTCACCCGTCGTGCAGACTGCGACTTCGGCGTTCCCGCCACGGTCCACTACACCGCACTACACGGCCGCAAAAAGGAAAAGTACCTCAGCCTTTCGGCACTAGGCCTGGAAGGAGATGCTTGGCGTCAGACACGCACAACTTGGCAAGCCCCATTTACACCTGCTGCGGATACCGACTGGGACGAGTTTCCTGCGCTCAACGATCTGTTCCCTTGGTCATCACCCGGAGTAACCCCTGGCCGAAGTTGGATCTATGGACCCTCCTCCGCCCTCCTCCGCGAGCGACTCTCTGTGCTCCTATCCGCTGATGCGGTTGCTCAAGAGTCGCTGTTTAAGACGACATCGACGTCCCACGTTGATACCGGGCGATCGCCACTGCCCGGATTAGACACCGAAAAACGCACTGAGCACGCGATCTCAAACGAGAAGCCCACCCATTCACGGGTCGCCAAGCTGGTAAAAGTCGGTTTCCGCTCGTTCGATCGCCAGGAGATTCTTGCGGATGCTCGCTTAATTGATCGCGCGCGGACACCGTTATGGAGTGCCAGAATCCCCGGCCAGGTATTTACGGTGGAGCAGCATGCGGAAGGAATTAGTGACGGTCCAGGGGTAGTTTTCACCAGCCTGATCCCGGATAAGCACCACTTCAACAATCGAGGTGGCCGAGCACTGCCGTTACTTCATCCTGGCGGGCGGCCGAACGTCGCCGTCGGGCTTTTAGGCGCAATGTCCACTCTGGTCGGGCGGCCAGTCACGTCCGAAGACATGGTCGCCTATGTTGCGGCCACAGTCTCCCATTCTGGGTTCACCGAGCGGTTCGAAGACGAGCTGACCACGCCCGGCATCCGTGTCCCTGTGACAAGCAGGCCGGATCTGTTCGAGCGGGCTGTCACGCTCGGAATGACGGTGGTGTGGTTGCACACCTATGGCGCAGTGTTCGCAGAGCCGTCTTTCGGGCGGCCGGCCAACGACGTGCGCCTTTCGATCGAGGATGCTCGTCGAGTGACAAACCTGGTCGCTGTCGCCGAGATGCCGACTGAGATGACGTTCGACGAGATGACGGGCGAGGTGCGGCTCGGAGGCGGCGCCTTCGGACCGGTCGTTCCCGAAGTGTGGGAGTACACCGTAGGCGGAAAGAACGTCCTCCGGTCGTGGTTCGGCTACCGCAAGGCCGAGCCGGGCGGGAAAAAGACGAGCCCGCTGGACGATCTGCACGTGTCGTCATGGCCACCAGAGTGGACCAGCGAGCTTCTCGACCTACTGTCGGTTCTCACCCGCCTGGTTGATCTAGAGGAAGCGCAGTTGGAGTTGCTGGACGAGATCATGGCCGCCCCGTTGGTGTCTCGCGACATGCTCGCGTCGGCTGGAGCGGCATGGCCCGTCGGAGACAAGGACCCCCAACGCAAGCCGGACTACTCAAGAGCACGCCCAGGCGTCGACGAAGGGGACGAGGGGCAGTTAGGATTCGCGTTCTCCTGATAGAAAGCGACCGCGCCGGTGGTGAGGCCCAGCCTATTGAGACGGCGCGTCCTCAAACCGAGGGCCGCTAGATCGCGCGGGGTGAGATGCCCCTCCTCTAGGCGCTCTAGAGCACGCCGAGAAGCTTGAATCTGAAAACCGGCAGTTCAGCAGAGTGGCCAGACTTCCCTCTGTGAGGCGGTTGAGCGCCAGTACATGGACCACTTCACGCGGACCCGCCGAGATCAGGCGTACCTCCGGGTGAAAGAGCTGGACCGGCAGGTGCGCGAAGCCCTGAACGATGAAGACGAGTTCGAGCGGTTGTATCCCCTGTTTCACGAGCTGAAAGCGGCGATGGCCGACTATGAACATTGCGTCGGCCGACGCATTGACTTCAACGCATCTCAGTAGGGCTCAAGCACTGGTTGGAACTGCAACGCCGTACGACTGCGCCCCGCCAACCGATGCAGTTCGCGGGGGGCAGTACACGTTCGGGTGTGGATCACCAGGTGAGCTGCGGCTGTTTCGCCGGAGCCTGGTAAGTGTCGAACTGCCAGCCTTTGAAGCCCTGGGCGCAGGCTGTTGCGCCCAGGTTGGGGTTCTGCGTGAGGATTGTGTTGCGCCACGCGGTGCATTCCACGACACCGCTGTAGGTGTGGGTGGTCGCCTGCGCGGGTGCCGCGGTGAGACCGCCGACGAGTGCGGATGCGCTGATTCCGGCGGTGACGACCCCGGCAAGAACGACGGCGCGCACCTTGTTGGTGATGGTCATACTGATCTCCTTCTGACGATCTTTGATTGCTACACAACGTGATTGACTGATTGCAGGGCTCAGTGAGCCAGCCTTTGGAACAGGACGCAGGCTGGTCGAGGACGAAGCACCGCCGTTGCCTGTCACCGGAAACCGCAACGTTCGTGCGGGCGCCGAGCCCCTGTCTGACGCGAGAGTCGACGCCCGCACAGCAGAGTCCGGGTTGGAGTAGCTAACTGACCTCGAAGTGCGGATCGTCAGGGAGGCTGGACCATTCTCCGCCCCAGACGATTTGGCCGCCCATGCTGGCTAGCTTGGCGCGGATCTTTCCGGTTTGCTCGGGGGTGAAGGTGCCCGAGAAGCCCTGACCGCCGTGGATTTCGAGGTTGAGGTCCACGGCGGTGCCGCTGCCGTGGTTGGAGTAGGCCGTATTGGTCGGCGGGACGAGTGTCGGTTCGGCCCATGACCAGTCGTCACCGTTGCCGAGAGTGATCGGCTCGACGTTGGCGTCGAACCAGGTGACGAACTCGCGGAGCAGTTCGGTGGGCTTACCGGGGGCGGTCCAGAAATTGACCCCGTTAACGGCCCATTGGGTGGTTTGGGCCTGAGTGATGAGCGGGTACCCATTTTGGGAGGTCCCGGCAGCGGCATCGCCGGCGCCGAGAATGGATCCGCACCCAACGACAAGCGCCGAACCGGCGACCAGGAGATGGGTGCGGAGGCTGCGAATGGGCAGCGTGGAGCGAGAGTGACTGGACGGCATCAGTCAACCTTTCGATTCGATTGTGAACGTGCGATTCTCAGCAGACCCGCGCCGACGGCAACCAGCAGGGATCTGCAGCAGAGAACCTATCGCAGACAGTACCCGTAACTGTCCACCTCAAGGTCTGCGACCGCCGACTATCCGTCGACCGGCGAGTCGAAGAGTCAGGGAAGACGTCCGTTTTCGCCCTGTGGATTCCCTGGCGAGCGGTGTCGTGCGGCGGGTTAGGCTACGCGCGTGACCATGCCACCACCTGGTCCTGGCCATCCCGGTTACGGGTTCCAGGGCCCGCCCGGACAGCCCGGGCAGGATCCGCCAAACGCCGGCTTTCCGGGACGGGGAGTCCCGTACGGAGCGCCTGCACCCTATCCGGGCGGTGTGTACCCGCCGCATCCCGGTGGTCGGCCACCGAAGAAGAGCCGCAAGGGATTATGGCTGTTAGCCGGGCTCCTCGGGTTCGCGACGGTGCTCGCCTTGATGATCGCGGTGAGCGTGGCCCTCGAGGACCCCAGCGACTTCGAAAACAACGTCGCCGACACCACCGAGGTGAGGGTGGGTGACTGTCTGACGGTAGGCGAACTCGCCGGGGAGCTCGAGGTCGAGACGGTCGACTGCAGCTACCGAGGGTTTCATTATGCAGTCGCGGAACGGGTGCAGACCCGAAACGGTTGTGGCATCGACTACGCCGCGTTCTGGTACGAGGAACGCCCGTACGCCGGCGCCCGCCCACGCATCGAGGAAGTACTGTGCCTCGCCCAGGTGTACCAGCAGGGGCTCTGCTACTCCGAACCGCCAACGGATGTGCCAAACCCGTTAGCCAAGGTGAACGAGGTCGACTGTTCGCGGGTGACGCTGGTTCCGGGCGGTACGAACTACTTCAAGGTCGAGACCAAGGTGGCCGCGGCTCCGGAATGCACAGAGGGACAGGTCGAGTACTTCGCCGCGAAGCCGACACCGGCTGGATACTGCTTGACGTACTTCGAGCCTTAGACCAACCGCCGCACGGCTAGTACTAAGTCGCAGAACTCTCTGCGCCGTGATCGTGAGGCACGGGCGGCCGGCGCGAGGATCGGCGGTTCCACTGCCAGTCGGGGAACTCGGCTTCGATCTGGGTGATCCGGTCGGGCGAGAGTCGGTGTCGTCTGTACTCGGTGCGGCGTTTGGCCACCCAGGCGCCGATCGGGAATCCGTCGATCGTTGCATCGCGGGGTGGCGAGCTAGTGCCGTGTGCTGCGGCGTAGCGGTGCAGGTGGTCCAGGCCGACGTGGAACGGTGGTCGGGCCCGCAGGGTCCACTGCCAGTCGGGGAACTCGGCTTCGATCTGGCGGACGTGTCCTGGTGGCATTTGTCCGGACCGGAATTCGGCGCGGCGGCTGGCGACCCAGGTACCGATCGGGAATCCGTCGATGACGTCATGGCGGCGGGCGTTGCTGGTGCCGTGGAGGGCGACGTAGCGGCGCAGATGGTTCAGGCCGGCGGTGAAGGACGTCCGGGCGTTGGTCTTCCACTGCCAGTCGGGGAATTCGGACTCGAGTTGCGCGATTCGCTCTGCGGCCAAGACGCCGCGGCGATAGTCGGTGCGGCGGGTGTTGACCCACCGGCCTATCGGGAAGCCGTCGATGACGTCCCGCTGGCGCGGGTTGCTGGTGCCGTGCATGGCGACGTACCGATGTAGATGGGCGATACCCTCATCGAATCGGCTGGTCACGGTCACCCAGTGTGCCTGTCGCCGGCGGACGGTCGACCACCCACCCGAAGTCTCACCACGACCACCAACGGGTCGAGGCGAGTATTACTTCTGGTGTCTAGCTGTCACACACCGTGGGATCTATACTGGGACCGAGAGGTGATCACTATGACAGCAGCGCATCCCCGGCCGGACCTGGCCGCCTACGCCGAAGCGGCACGTATGTCGCAGCCCGAACTCGTGGCCGCGTTGCGCGATCTGCTCGGCGCGAAACTCGTGGCCTACCTGGGTCGGGTGAGCGAAACCCGGGCGGTGCGGCAGTGGGCCGAGGGCACCCGCACCATCGCCAACCCCGACGACGTCGAACGGCTCCGCATCGCCTACCGCGCCGCCCGCCTGATCACCGAACGCGACACCCCCGCCGTCGCCCAAGCCTGGTTCCAGGGCCTCAACCCGGTCCTCGACGACCGGGCGCCGGCGCTGCTGCTGCGCGACGGCGAGCTCGCCGACGTCGGCCCCCAGGTACTCAACGCTGCCCGCCAGTTCGC
>NZ_JCAHRL010000017.1:0-24999 GCF_059427765.1 Gordonia sp. B8661-1 | reverse complement strand
TCATCCTTCCAGGCCGCCCTCCCGGGGCAAGCCAGATCAGATGTCACCTAACCGTGCACCAGTCCCCTTCGCGCTATCGCGTCGTGTTTGCCACCGCCGACCAGGTTTTCTGGGACTTCTTCGACGGGTCGACGACGGAGTTTTTGTATCGGTTCGTGATGGGGGTAGAACCCCCGCCGGACGATCCTGGGAATGTGAGGGAGATCATCGGCGATGGTCCACCGTACGTTGATATCTACCTCGATGGTCAAACTGTAAGAGTCACTGCGCATTCCGAATGATTGGTCGAAGTGACTTATTCGCTGAGATTATTGCTGCGTCGACGCACAGTGAGGTGCCGCGTCATATAGCGGGTGAGGGATGGCGACCTCGTTACCTAGTTCTGGTACTCGTTGTCGCCTGCAAATCGTATGCATGGTGAGACGGACAGTATGTCGTAGGGTCCGTCGGGATCGATACGGAGTCTGACGAAGTATCCTCGGTCATTTTCTACTCGTCGGTCTGTGGCGGTGTCGCCGGGTGTAGTGGCGCTAGGCCGATAGCCGCTTCTTTGCAGTCGGTCGAACCCGTGTTGGACGGCTTGTTTCTGCTGGGGTGTTGGGGTTTGCAGGGTGGCGCCGGTGCGGAGGCTCCATGGTGGACCGGCGGCGAGGCTGTTTTTCCCGATTGCGCATCCGCTCATGGCGCCGGGGGGTGACAAGGGGTCGTCGGGGAACGGTTCATGGGCGTTCCAACCGGGCACCACGGTCTGTAGGTTGGTGTTGATGGTGAGCCATGCCTCGTCGCGTGCGATGTGGTGGACGGTAGGGTTGTGCTCATCGTTTGGGCTGCAGGCAGCCAGAACGAATCCCACAGCGAGGAGTGCAAGAGAGTTCCGGACGGTTGCCATGATCTTCACGCTAGTCACGTTGAGAGAGGTTGACTAGGCGCGTGACTCAAGAGTTGTTTCGACACTTTCAGTAGTAGTCGGACCTGCGCTTGACGTACGGGATTGGTTCCTGGCCAGTGATTACTTTCACCATGTTCTGGAAGGCCCCGGAACGGGGGTCATTCCAGTAGCCGCCATGGGCGCTGGCTCCTTCGACGGGGCCTTTGGGGTAGTCCTTGTTGTCGCCGCTGTAGTACCCGGTGTCGAGGCGTTCGACCCCGGGGACGTTGTCTGGGTCGTTGCCGTGGGGGCTGCCGGGCGCGGCTTGGATGTAGTGGATGATATCGCCAGGTGCGGTCAATGAGTAGCGCTCGACGTGTGGGTTCGCGTTCTGCCATCCGCCGTCGAAGACACCGGTACCAGCCGATGAGGCGTAGATTACGCGGTCAGCGTTGAGACCGAGCTGTTCGGCGCTCCCTACGACGGATCCGCCGTAGGAGTGTCCGATGAAGGTTGTCTTCGCAAGTGGGGCTATCTCGGCTATCTCGGCATCGAGCTGTTTGCCGAATTCAACCAAGCGCGGTGCCATGTCGCGTGCGAAGTGTGGGTCCGCAGCTGATTCATCGAGCGAGTCCGCGACACCCGGGACGCCGCTGCCAAGAGCGCCGCCGACGCCCCCCGTCCCGGCGCCAATGGCCGCGTTCTTTGCGGCATCAGGTAATCCTTCATACCCCATATTTTGTGGCAGGTCTCCATCCATGTAAACGAAGACCGGTCCGTTAGTTTGATGCGCGAGGTTCCAAGCAGGCGTGGTGTTGGCGCCGCTGACGTTGAGGTTCGACCCTGTACCAGGGACATAGACGGTGGCGTTTTGAACGCCCGGATTGAACTCACCGATCATCTCAATGAAACGGCCATTGGAGGTGTTCTTGAAGGAGATGAACTTTCGTTCGACCATTTGGTCGATGGCAATGTCGGTACTGTTCGGGTCACGGTGTTCGGGTTCTGCCGGGTCCTTCTGCTGGGTTAGCAGCTCCCGCAGTTTTGTGATGCGCTGGTTCCGATTACTGTCGGGGACATCGTTGCCTTTTTGGATCTCTTCGATGATGGCGTTGCGGATGTTGATTTCGTTTGCAACTGCGCGCGCATCGAAGGGCACTCCATTGGTGTTGCCCATGAAGTCGGGGTTGGCCTGGATCAGGTGCCGGAGGTCCGCCGGGCTCAGATGTGATAGGTAGTCACGAAGCTGCTCGGGCCAGAGGAATCGCATCTTCTCGATGGCGTCGTCGGCATCCATCATCTTGCCGTCAGGTCCAGTGACTTCAGGTTGTCCATTGATCATGGCAGCGAGGTCGGACTTCAGCTCGTCAAGGCGAGCTCCGTAGGTTTCGTCGAGTACGTCAATGGTGGTCAGTCCACTATGGATCTTTGCCTGGATCGTTGCAGCTTCCGACTTGCGATCGGAGTCAGGGTGGCTCACCTCTCCCGTGTTGGTCACTTCAAAGGTGGCGCGGACTGCTCCGTCAACTTCATTTAGCACGTGTTCACGGGCATACGTCAGATCCTGGCCGGCGTCTCCCTACTCCACCCCGTCTTGGCTGGTACTTCTCGGATGGAGAATCCCTCCATGTGCAGCTCGAGGGTCCGAGCGTTGTCTCGTTCGGTTCGCACCCGCGCGGCGGTTGAGACGCCGGCCGTCGTTGAGGTGTTTGCGCATGGTCTGTTCGTGGATGCCGAGCCGCCGACCAACCTTGGCGGTGTTCCGGGTGTGGTGGTCCAGGTCGCCCGGATCGGGGCGACGGTCTCGGGTCTGAGCCGTTTCGAGGATGGCATTGAGCCTGCGGAGGTACCGTATGCGAACGTTCGTCATTTGATACGCCACGGCCAGCCATACGTCGACATCAGCGTGGATGAGAAGCGTGAACGAATCACCGCTCGTGGTCGATGACCGCCGCGACATTCCTTGCGGGACTTGTTGTGTCAGGGTGCGGTGAATGTTCCGACGCCCGGCAGGGACGGCTGGCCGGCGTTCCGGTCGTAGTACGACCCGGTGATGTGGCTACTGACGAGGATCTGTCCGCGGCCGGTGTTCGCCTCGGCGCGAAGCGATACCGGGGTGAGCATCATGTCGCACGGCTTGACCGTGACGGAGCCACGCTTGCCGGTGGTGAGGTTGGTGTAGTTGATGGTGACGTACGTCCGGCCCGCGGTGGTGGCGCAGGTTTCGGGACGGGCGGGCGCCGCGAAGGTCACCACGCCGGGCTTGCCGGTCGGCGTCGCGGTGACGTTGGCGAAGTACGGACCGGGAACAACGAGGCCGCTGACCACGAGCCCACTCGCGGGAATCTGGAAGACGGTGATGGGAGCGGCCTGCGCGGCAGGTGCCAGGGCCAGCGCGGCGGCGCCCACACCGGCGGCAACGGCACCGGCCCGCGCCGCCCACGTGCGGCCGGAGGTCTTCGGCGACTGTCCGCGATTCGACTTCAACGAGATCTTCATAGCTGCTCCTGTCCAACCCTGGTGTCGCGTAGTTCCCCCACCCGGCGAGTGTTCGGCACCACCGATCCGTCGGCGGTGCAACAGTCGGACTATCTTCGCGCAGGCGTCCGGCGTTACGGATGCCTGGAAATCGATGGTCGAGACGCGGCCAGGTGGAGCCCGCAGACGATGTCCTGAACGGCGAGTCCCAGTGACTTGTACAGCGTGATCTGAGTCCGCCCGGTGCGACCCGCATGGCCGCCGAGCAGCACCGTTCCGATTTCGGCGAGCAGGGCGTCCTCGCTGATGAGGCCGTCCTGCAGGGCGTTTCGGATGTCACCGGATTCGGCCAGTACCGAAGTCCTGCTGTCGAAGAAGATCCGCGTGCGTGCGATCGCCGCGGACGAGAACTCGCGCGCGTCGGCGAAGGAGCCGCCGACGAGATTGATATGCGCTCCCTCGGTGAGGAATTCGGCCTCGACAATCGGTTCGCGGGTCGCCATCGTCGAACAGACGAGATCGGCACCGTCGAGCGCGGATGCCGGATCCGGCATCACCTCCACGGGTATCGGTAGCCACGACGCGGCCCAATCCCGATACGCCCCTGCGCGTTCGGTGGTTCTGTTCCAGATGCGCACCCGCCGGAGGTCGCGGATCTCGGCCATCGCCCGCAGATGGCTTCGGGCCTGGACGCCCGCGCCCAGTATCGCGAGGTCGCCGGCATCGTCGCGGGCCAAAGCGCGGGTGGCGACCGCCGAGACGGCCGCGGTCCGGATGGCCGTGACCGCGGAGGCGTCGATGATGGCGAGCGGTGCGCCGGTGTCCTCGCTGAAGACGGTGATGGTTCCGATGTGCAGGGGCAGATTCCGAGATGGGTTGTCGGGCTTGAGCATCATGGTCTTCACCCCGAATCCGGTCAGGCCGTCGCCGCCCACATAGCACGGCATGGTGCCCAGCAGTGCGGGTGTGCTGCCGGGACGGATGATGGTTCGCAAGGGCTGATCGACATGACCGCCGCTGAACTTGCGCATGGCCTGGTCCATCAGGCCGATGGCCGTGCGCATCGACAACCGCCGGAAGACGGTGTCGTGGTCGATATAGGCCGGTGGGGGTGGAAGGGTTTCGGTCATGACGTGCCGTCGCCGACGGTGGGGTGGCGATGCATGATGTGTGCCTCCTCCTCGACGACGTCCGCGACGACCCAATCGCTGATCGATCGCCAACAATCCACTGCCCGACGGTGATACGGGTGATTCAGGTATCCGTCCAGATCGGAGTCATCGGCGACGGTGCCGATGATCGCGAAGTCGTAGGCCACCGCTCGGGTCGAAATATTGCGTCCCGCATACCAACTGGACAGGTGGGGCACGTTCGCGCCGACGCCGTGCGCGTACCGTTCGGCGACCCGGGTTCTCGGGTCCTCCCACGAGATACCGGGACGCAATTTGAACAGAGCGATATGGCGGATCATCGGGTGTGCTGTCCCGCATGGGCGAACAGTGTCCACAGCATCTCGATGGGGCGGGTGGCCGAGACGAATTCGAGACCGTAGTACTGGGCGGCATCGACGGTGGTGAGTGCGACCTCGACGGCCCCCGACGCCACCATCGCGGCGGCCGCACTGGTCGACGGGCGTTCGACGACGGAACAGACCCGCATTCCGTCCGGCCGTAACTCGTCGATCAGCGGGATCGGCGCACGGTGACTCGCGACGCGGACGGCGGCGGTCAGGTCGGCACCCCGGGCGGCGACGAGACCGTAGTCCGGCGTCAGCACCGGAAAGGCCGCGGCGATCCCGAAGGCCGGATCCATGTAGATCCGATTGATGTAGGCGTAGGCATTCGCGACCAGGACATGCGTCGCCTCCTGGGCACGGACGAGGTCCGCGGCATGCTCGTAGGAATCGCAGAGCATGACCGGCAACATGGCGCAATCGAGAGTGCGTGTGGCCCAGGAGCAGAAGGACTGGGCGATGGCCGCGCTGCTCGTGGAATGCGGGCCGAGGGTCGCGATGGACACCGGCCGGCGCATGACCAACCCGATGTCCAGCACATGCTCGACCTTATGGCTCACGACGCTCATCCGACCTCCGATGTCAGTCATCCGAATTCCACTGTGGTCAGCCACGCCCGGTACGCGGGCAGAAGCCCACGGACGGCCCGGAAGTACATGTCCCGCACCATGCGTGTGGTCGTGCCGGGAGTGCCATCGCCGATAGGTCGTCCATCGACAACGGTGACGGGTGTGATGCCGATACCGGTTCCGGTCAGGAAGCACTCGTCCGCGTCGAACAGGTCCTGTGGACCGAGATCTCGGACCGCACAGGGGATACCGACGGCCGGTGCCAACGCGTCGAGGACGGTGCGTCGGGTGATGCCGGCGAGAATTCCGGCCGATTCGGGAGGGGTGATCAGCCGGCCACCGCTGACCAGGACGACGTTGGCCGTGGTCGCCTCGGTCAGGTTCCCCTCCGCGTTGAGCAGCAACGCGTCGTCGGCGCCGACGGACTCGGCCTCGTCCATCGCGAGTGCGTTGTTCACGTACCTACCGGCGATTTTCGCACCCGCGGGGAGCGCATCACCGTCGATGCGACGCCACTGGCTGATCACGCACCGAAGACCCGCCTCGGTGCCGTAATGACCGAGGGCGCTGGTGATGATCGCCAGGTCGCTGTCCACCCCGGCCAGCCGGACACCCGGCCGGGTACCCGGTACGAATCTCGACTTGAAGCCGATCGGCCGAATGTAGGTGTCATGCGCACTGCCGTTCGCCCGCAACAGTTCACAGATGACGCCTGCCATCTCGTCGAGCGACAGACCCAGATCGATACACAGCAGATCGGCCGATCGTTGCAGACGTTCCAGGTGATCGCCGAGACGAAAGACGTGCAGGCGTCTGCTCGTCGGATCCGCATACGCCCGGATACCTTCGAAAACCGCGGTGCCGTAATGCAATCCCTGTGTCGTCGCCGGCACCAGGACGTCCTCGACGGGCACGATCGAGCCCGACGTCCACGCGTGGAGCACCGGAGGACACTCCACGATCACGAGGCCGCCCACGACGACGTCAGTGCCATCGCGGCAGTGCGCTCCACATCCGGTTCGGTGTCTCGCCGGTCGTGCAACCGGGCCGCCTTCCAACTGACCATCGCCCCGGCGGCGGAGCAGTGGTCGGTCTCGCCACGACGAACGGAAATCGGGATGCCCAGCCGTGCACCGATGTTCTGCGCGGCCCGGTCCACATCGAGCGTGTCGGTGTGGGCGAGAAGCTCCACCACCACATCGAGGCGATCGGTGCAGCCGACGCGGTCGATGCCGATCTGATAGTCGAGGCACCCGGACAGTTCCTCCAGAATCGCATTCTCGAGCTCGTATCCGGTGAACTGCTGACCGCCGACCACGATCTGATCGCGTGTACGGCCGATCGGGCACAGATCCCAGCTGCCGTCTTCGCATGCCGATACCGTCACCATGTCCCCGGTCCGGTATCGAATCAATGGTTTCTGGCCACGGTACAGCGTCGTGACGACCAATTCGCCGGATACATGACGACCGTCGTCGGGAACATCGATGACGTCGGAGGACTCCGGCTCGACGAGTTCACACCAATTGTTCAGCGGTGTTGAGTAGATGCGTCCGTCCGCTCGTGCGGCACCCACGATGGATGATTCCTGGGAGGCGTACATGCAATTGTAAACAGCTGCGTCCCAGGTCTCGGAAATGATCCGTAACAGAGCGGGCGTCATCAATTCTCCGATCAGCAAGAGCACCGTGAGACCGAGAGACCGGGGCTCGACTCCACGGCGCGATGCCTCCCGGGCCAGCGTGATCGCGACCGCCGGCGTGCAGACGATGACCGTGATCCCCAGATCGCGGATCAGATGCAGTGCCCGCGCAGTGCCGACGACCGGGGAGCGAGGCCACAGCTTGACCACCGTGTGCCGGAGTGCGCGCAGCACGTCCTCGAATGTGTCGCCGGTGGAGTGGAGTTCCGTCGGCCCCATGACGGCGACGACGTGCCGATCTCCGTACTGCGCCAATATGTCCCCGTACCGCAGGGTGAGCACCGTGTTGTTGACGAGCGAGTCGATCTCGTTACGGGGGCAGGGCGTGGACGGTCCGGTCGTTCCTGTCGTCTCGTAATACACCCAGGCGTCCTCGATCGGGCCGCACAGCATGTCGTTGCCCGCCCGGCGCAAGTCGCTCTTCGTTGTGAACGGGAGGCTCCGCAACTGCGCGGGGTCGAATGTGCCGGACAGGTGCTGCAGGTGCCGGGCATAGAATACGGAATTCGATGAGACATAACTCACGATGTCGCATAATCGATTGTTTTGAATCGTGCGAATATCCCGCCGCGAAAGACGTCCGGATTCGAAATCTGAGTGCTCGCGAATGGTCGCGGCGGCGATCGGTCCCATCTCGGACAGAAAAGCTGAGTACATGTGCCCACTCCATCAGAAATGTATCGACATCATGCCATTATCGGCCTGGTGATGAATATGTACCGATCTTCGGGTCGACGGTAACGTGGATCGAACAGCCTGTCCAGAGCGTGCTCCGGGTGGTCAACCGAAGGTGTGGCGAAAGGATGGAACCTGCTGCTGAGATTGTCCGGTGAAGGTGCCCGCCTGGCAGCCCTGTTTTTCGGTGATAGCGTCCGCACGGTATGACGACCGATTCTTGTTCATTCTCCCGGATCAGGAATGGATAAAGTGCCCCCACTTCCTTTGACGCCCGCTCAGCTCGGAATCTGGTACCTGCAGCAGATGCGGCCGGACGTCGCCTTCAACATCGGACAGTTCGCCGAGTTCGACTCCCCGCTATCGGTGCGGCATCTCGGTACGGCGCTGGAGTTGCTGACGCAGGAGGCGGATCAGGCGCGAACGCGGATCGTCGTCCGTGACGGAGAACCGGTGCAGATCACGCCGCCCGAGACCGGCGTACGGATGGAGACCGTCGACGTCTCCGCCGAACCTGATCCCGAGGAAGCGGCCGAGCGGTGGATGGCCGATCGTCTGCGAATGCCCCTCCAGGTCAGCGCATATCCGAGTGGCTACGCGTTGCTGAAGTTGAGCGAGTCCCGTTATCGGTGGTTTCAGTACTGTCCGCACATCACCATGGATGCCACCGGCGGCGCCCTGCTGGCCGCACGAATGTCGGAGGTCTACAACGACCTTCACGAGGGCAGACAACCGAGACGCCATCGTTTCGACACCGTGGAGACAGCGGCCGCGGTCGACCGTGCATACCGGGAGTCGAAGGCGTTCACCGAGGATCGCGACTACTGGCTCCGGTACCTCGAGGAGCGTCCGTCAGCGACCACGCTCGGTGGCACCACGGACGTCGCCGCGCGTGCCGTGATGGTGCGCAGGACATGGGGGCGCGGAATCGGCGAGTCGATCCATTCGGTGATCGGCGAAGCGGACCTCAACGCATCGTCCGTCATCTTCGCCCTGGTCGCCGGATTCCTGGCGGAACGCTGCGGTGAGTCGGAAATCGTTGTCGGACTACCGATTGCGGGGCGGCGCGATCCTGCGCTCGCACACTGTCCGTCGATGGTGTCGAACATCGTTCCGGTCCGGATACATGCCGGGCCCGGCCATTCGCTGGTGGCCACGGCCCGCGCCGCCCGCCGGAACATACGCGATGCGGTGACGCACGGATCGCTGCGGTCGGAGGACATTCACCGGGATCAGGTCGCCGGGGGCCGCGACGATCCGCTCTTCGCGGTCATCGTCAACATCATGGGTTTCGTGCCCCGGCTCCGGCTGGGCGACCACGTCGGCACGGTGAGCACCGTCAGCTCGGGGTATGTCCGCGACGCCACGTTCGGTCTGGTCTATGACCGGTCGTCCCGCGAACTGCGGCTGGAACTCGAAGGCAACGAGCAGACCTACGATCGGACGTCGTTGTTCGCGATGGCCGACGCCTTCGAGGCCCATGTCGTTGCCGCACTTGCCGATCCGGTGGGGGAGCGGCCGTCGGCGAGGATCGCGCGGGCACTGGCGTGGGGGAGGACGCCGTCATCGGAGACGGATCTGCGATGCGTCGCCGACCTGCTTCTGCGTGGAAGCGGTCTCGGCGGTGCGCGGACCGCGGTGCGCTGCGGGGACCGGACTCTGTCCCATCAGCACCTGGATGACGCGTCGAATCGTCTGGCGCGCCACCTGATCGAACGCGGCATCGGTCCGGAGGTGACGGCCGGGGTCTGTATCGGACGGTCGGAGTGGCTGATCGTCGCGATGCTGGCGATCACGAAAACCGGTGGCGCCTATGTGCCCATCGATCCGCGGTATCCGCAGGACCGTATCCGATGGATGGTGACCGATGCGGCACCGGCCGTGACGGTGACCACCGCGGCCGACGTCCACGCACTGCCCGCGGATGTTTCCGGCCCGTCGATCGTCGTGCTCGACGACCCGGATACGCAGTGGGAGGAGCAGCCCGGGCGGCCGCTCCTCGACACCGACAGATTGTCGCCGA
This sequence comes from Gordonia sp. B8661-1, assembly GCF_059427765.1. Lineage (NCBI taxonomy): Bacteria > Bacillati > Actinomycetota > Actinomycetes > Mycobacteriales > Gordoniaceae > Gordonia > Gordonia sp. B8661-1. The sequence goes on along the minus strand of NZ_JCAHRL010000017.1, from coordinate 15,171 downwards.
TACACACCGATCACGCAGCCTGCCTGGTCTATACCTCCGGTTCCACCGGCAGACCCAAGGGCGTGATCAAGACACACCGGGCGATGGTGGGCGGAATTCGCGCCGCCATCGCCGAACTCGGGGCGGCCACCTTCGCGCGGTCGGTGTGCACGACGTCGCCCTGCTTCGACATGTTCGACTTCGAGACCCTTCCGGCCCTGACGGTCGGTGGCACAGTCGAACTCGTCGACCCGATGCGAGACGCGACGGGGGACCGGACGGGGCAGCGGGCCTCGCTCTACAGCACGGTGCCCAGTGCGATGCGTGCCCGTATGGACAATGGCGACGGTGTTGCCGCCGGCACCGTGGTGCTGGCGGGTGAGGCGCTGCACGGTGGCCTGGCGGACGACGTCCTGCTGCGATGTGATGCGGGCCGGGTCGTCAACGCCTACGGACCGAGTGAGACCTACATCAACACGCTGTGGACATACGGTGGGGCCCACGCGATGCCGGCGTCCGGATCGGTCCCGTTGGGGCGCCCGGTGATCGGGTCGTCGGTGTACGTGCTCGACGGTGCGCTGCGACCGGTGGTGGCGGGCGTCGCCGGAGAACTCTATGTCGGTGGCGTGCAGGTGGCGCGAGGTTACCGAGGACGTCGCGGTCTGACCGCGTCCCGTTTCGTCGCGAGCCCGTTCGGTGACGGCGAACGCCTGTACCGAACCGGTGACCGGGCGCGGTGGTCGGATGACGGCGTGCTGGAGTTCGAGGGGCGGGCCGACGATCAGATCAAGGTGCGCGGATTCCGGGTGGAACCCGGCGAAGTCGAATCGGTGATGCGTGCTCACCCGGATATCCACGATGCGGTGGTGTCCGGCGTCGACAGTGGCCACGGCACTCGTCTGGTGGGGTATGTGGTGCGCGTCGGGCAGCGATCCGAGCCGTCCGGCGATCTGACCTCGACCGTGCGCGAGTGGGCGGCACATCGACTGCCGGACTTCATGGTTCCGTCGATTGTCGTTGTGGTCGAACATTTTCCGCGTACACCGAACGGGAAGCTGGATCGCCGTGCCCTGCCGGCCCCCGACCCGTCGGTGGCCGTCGGCGGCCGGGAGCCGCGGGATATGCGGGAACAGCTCCTGTGCCAGGTGTTCGCCGACGTGCTCGGTCTGGATCGGGTCGGTATCGACGACGCGTTCTTCGAACTGGGTGGCGACTCGTTGTCGGCGACCCGCGTGGTGTCCCGTGTGCGGACGCTGCTCGGTGTCGAACTCACGGTTCGGGACCTGTTCGCGGCGCCGCGCGTTTCGGACCTTGCTCTGCGGTCCGGTGGCACGCCCCGACCACCGGTGGTCGCCGTCGATCATCCCGCCGAGGTCGAGGCGTCCTTCGGTCAGCGTCGACTATGGCTGCTGAATCAGTTGGATACCGCGTCGGCGGCGTACAACATGCCCGTGGTGTTTCATGCCACGGGTCTCGATGTGCCCGCCTTCTCGGGCGCCATCGAGGATGTCGCAGCCAGGCATGACGCGCTACGGACGATCTTCCCGGACGTCGACGGTGTTGTGCGGCAACACGTGGTGGACATCGGCGAGGCGATCGCCGGTCTGGTGCGCGTCGTCGAGGTGGACGATGATGTCGTCGATGATTTCGTCCGGGACTGCGTGACAACAGGTTTCGATGTCACGGTCGATCTCCCGGTCCGCGTGTGGATTGCGGACGGATCGGGGCACTGTGTGGTGGTGATCGTGGTCCACCACATCGCGGCCGACGGATGGTCGCTGGGCCCGTTCGTGCGCGACCTGCGCGATGCCTACGCGGCGCGGGTGGCCGGGCGCGGCGGGTGGGACCGGGAAGCGCTGCCCGTGCGGTACCGCGACTATGCGCACTGGCAGCGGGAGATGCTGGGCGATCCATCGGATGAGTCCGGGGTTGCCGGGCAACAGCTCGCGTTCTGGCGAAAGACGCTGTCAGGCTTGCCCGCCGAGATCGACCTTCCGGTCGATCGGGTCCGGGCTGCCGTACCGGTATCCGGCGGGGACAGTTGTTCGCTGATCTGGGACTACGAGATACACCGGGGCGTCAGGGAACTGTCACGGGCACACGGTGTAAGCGTGTTCGCGGTCGTGCAGGCCGCGGTCGCGGCCCTGTTGTCCCGGTCGGGGGCGGGCACCGACATCCCGCTGGGGACAGCGGTCGCCGGCCGGGTGGACGAGTCGCTGGAGGCGATGATCGGGTTCTTCGTGAACACCGTGGTGGTGCGCACCGATCTGTCGGGAGACCCGTCGTTCGTCGACATTCTCGCGCGGATACGGGAGACCGACCTCGCCGCCTTCGATCACCAGGATGTGCCGTTCGATCTCGTCGTGGAACACCTGGCGCCGCACCGGGTTACCGATCGCAATCCGTTGTTCCGGGTGATGGTCGTACAGCATTCGGCCGTGGGCGGCGCCGCGGCCATCGACCTGCCCGGCGTCGACGTCGACATGCGGCTCGCGCAGACGTACACGGCGAAAGTCGATCTCACGTTCCTGGTCGCCGAACGTTCCGGCACCGACGGAACTCCCGAGGGCATCGAGGTGACCACGGAGTTCGCGACGGACATCTTCGACGCGGAAACCGTGGGGGCGATGACCGATCGACTGACCGCACTGGTGCGGCAGGTGATCGGTGCGCCGGCGACCCTGCTGTCGGCCATCGATTTGCTGAGTGATGCCGAGCGGCGGCGTCTGTCGGGCTGGGGACGGGTGGGGCAGCCGATCGTCGGCGAGCCGGACAATGTGATCGAGTTGTTCGCTGGGCAGGTCGCCGCGGCCATGCGTGACGATCGCCCTGCGGTTGTGTGTGGCGACCGCACGATGCGGTACCGGCAGTTGGACGAGGAGTCGTCACGGTGGGCGCGGTTGCTGATCGGGTGGGGCGTCGGACCGGATGTGCCGGTGGGCGTGTGCATGGAGCGGTCGGAGTGGTGGGTCACCGCGGTCGTGGCCATCGCGAAAGCCGGTGGGGTGTACGTGCCGGTCGATCCCGCCTATCCGCCCGAGCGCATCGAGTGGATCGTCGAGGATGCCGCTCCGCGTGTTGTCCTCGCCACGCGGAACGGAGTGCAGGCGCTGCCGGACGGCATGCGCGACGGCGCCGGGGCCACGATCGTACCGATGGATGAGCCGTTGTGGCACAGTCAATCCGAACAGCCCGGCGGCTTCGCTGACGGTCTTGTCCCAGCGCATCCCTTGCACGCCGCATACGTCATCTACACGTCGGGATCCACCGGCAGACCCAAGGGGGTCGTCGTACCGCACGGCGGTATCGGTAACCGGATCAGCGGATTGCAGCGAAGATACCTACGTTCCGCCGACGATGTGTTCCTGGCGAAGACCTCAATCGGGTTCGACGTCTCCCTGTGGGAGGTGTGGTGGCCCCTGACCATCGGAGCCACGATCGTCGTCGCGGACACTGCGACGCAACGTGATCCCGTCATGCTCGCCGATCTGATCCGGCAGCACGCGGTGACCGTCCTGCATTTCGTGCCGTCGGCCCTGGCCGAGTTCGTGCGCACAGTCGATGCCCCGGTCGACACGGTGCGCCTCACGATCTGCAGCGGTGAACAACTCGGCACGGAGGTCGCCTCGTCGTGGAAAGACCTCGCCTCCACCGAGGTCGACAATCTCTACGGGCCGACCGAATGTTCCATCGACGTCACCGAATATCGCCACCGTCCGGATCCTCCGGACACCGGCGGCGCGGTCCCGATCGGGCGGCCGGTCGACGGGACCTGGGTCTGTGTGCTGGACAACCGTTTACGGCCGGTGCCGACCGGAGTGGCCGGTGAACTCTACATCGGTGGTGCACAACTGGCACGTGGGTACCGGGGGCGCCCCGGTCTGACCGCCGAGCGTTTCGTCGCCTCTCCGACGGGTGCCGGTCAGCGGATGTATCGGACCGGGGACGTGGTGCGGTGGACCCGGTCGGGGGAGTTGGTCTTCGTGGGGCGCGGCGACGACCAGGTGAAGGTACGGGGATTCCGGGTGGAACCCGGTGAGGTGGAGTCGATTGTCGAGGGTCACGCGGGCGTCGACTCGGCCGTCGTGCGGGGGATCGCCGACCACGACGGAATGGTCCGGTTGGTTGCCTACGTGACGATCGACGACGCGGTGTGTGCGCGACGGGCCGATGTGCCGGCAATGCTGCGGAAGTGGGTGTCCGCACGGGTTCCCGACCATCTGGTGCCGTCCGTGTTCATGGTGCTCGATGCGTTGCCGCTGACCGCCCACGGGAAGGTCGACCGAAAGGCATTGCCGGAACCGGCCATCGAGCCCGCGGACCCGCATGAACCGCGAAGCGTGCGGGAGGATCTGCTGTGCGGCATCTTCGGTGAGGTACTGGGCGTCGAGCGGGTCGGCGTCGACGATTCGTTCTTCGATCTGGGGGGACACTCGCTGCTGGCCACCCGAGTGGTCTCGCGCGTCCGGTCGGTCCTGGGTGCCGAGCTGGCGCTGCGGGATGTGTTCGACGCCCCGCGGGTGTCGGAGTTGGCGGAGCGGATTGCATCGTCGTCAGGGATGACGCGCCCGCCCGTGGTACCCGTCGAGCATGCGGGACCGGTGGAGGCGTCGTTCGGTCAGCAACGACTGTGGCTGCTGAATCGCATGGACGTCGGATCGTCAATATACAACATGCCTCTGGTACTTGATGTTTCGGGCCTCGACGTCGACTGTTTCGCGGTCGCCGTGCGCGACGTGACCGCACGGCACGAGGCCTTGCGGACACTGCTCACCGACGACGACGGCGTTGTGCGGCAACGTGTGCTGGACACCGACGACGCCGCGGTGTCGTCGGTCGTACGCATCGTGGATCTCGGCGAGGACGAGGTCGATGCGTTCGTCGACGACTGTGTGAGCGCGGGTTTCGATGTGTCGGTGGACCTTCCGCTCCGGGCATCGATCATCCGGACCGGCGAGAGCCAGGGGACGTGTGTGGTGGTGATCGTGGTGCATCACTCCGCCGCGGATGGTTGGTCGATCGCGCCGTTCGTCGATGATCTGCGGACGGCGTATGAGGCGCGGTTGGCCGGTGAGCAGCCCGGGTGGTTGCCGTTGACGGTGCAGTATCGGGATTTCGCGTGCTGGCAGCGGGAGTTGTTGGGGGAGAGGAGTGATCCAGGGAGTCTGCTGGCGGGGCAGTTGTCGTTTTGGCGGTCGACGTTGGAGGGGTTGCCTGCGGAGGTTGTGTTGCCGGTGGATCGTTCGCGTCCTGTGGTGGGGTCGTGTGGTGGTGGGGTGGTGACGGTTTGTTGTGGTGCGGGGTTGCATGGCGGGGTGCGGGGGTTGGCTCGTGGTGTGGGGGTGAGTGTGTTCATGGTGGTGCAGGCTGCGGTGGCGGTGGTGTTGTCGCGGTTGGGTGCGGGGGTGGATGTGCCGTTGGGGACGGTGGTGGCGGGGCGTGTGGATGTGGGTGTGGAGTCGTTGGTGGGGTTTTGTGTGAATTCGGTGGTGTTGCGGACTGATGTGTCGGGGGATCCGGGTTTTGTGGAGTTGTTGGGTCGGGTGCGGGGGGTGGATGTGGCGGCGTTTGATCATCAGGATGTGCCGTTTGAGGTGGTGGTTGATGAGTTGGGGGTGGAGCGGGTTGGTGGTCGTAATCCGTTGTTTCAGGTGTTGGTGGCGATGCAGGATTCCTCGGGTCGTGGTGTGGCCGTTGATCTTCCGGGAACGGAGGTCGAGGTGCGGCCGATGGATACCACCACCGCGAAGTTCGATCTGTCCTTCCTCTTCGCCGAACGACTCGACGGCGACGGACGCCCCGACGGCATGGAGATGTCGATCGAATACGCGACCGACCTGTTCGACCGATCGACGGTTGCGGCGATCCTGGCCCGACTGTCCGCGGTGCTCCATCAGGTGACGGCCGACCCCGACATTCGGCTGTCGGCGATCGAGATTGTCGACGCTGCCGAGCGTGCGCAACTGCTCCGCCAGGGAGGGCAACTGTCAGGCCCGGCGCCGGAGCGACGTCACCTGTCGCGCATAGTCTCCCGTGCCGTGGCACTCGGTCCCGAACGCACTGCGATCATCGCCGGCGATCGAACCGTCACCTACGGCGAGCTCGACGCGGACTCGGAACGCCTGTGCCACATGCTCGTCGGCGCCGAAGTCGGCCCGGAAGTCATTGTGGGCGTGTGCATCAGCCGCTCACCCGCCCTGATCATCGCGATGGTGGCGGTCACCAGGGCCGGCGGCGCGTTTCTGCCGATCGATCCCGGCTATCCCGCCGAACGCATCGACTGGCTGGTATCGGACGCCGCGCCACAGGTCATCGTGACGACCGACGCCGACCGGCACGTCCTGCCCGAGCGGATCACGGACGACGACGTCACCATCATCACCATCGACGAGGACGGGCAGCAGGCTCCGGACCGTGACCACCGCGCCGCATCGCAGGTTTCCGGTCGAGGCCCTGCCCGGGAGGACGATCGCGTGACCGACGTCGATCACGCCGCCTACGTCATCTACACCTCCGGGACCACTGGTCGTCCCAAAGGCGTTGTCGTCACACACTCGGGCCTGGCGGCGCTCACGCATAGTCAGGTCGAGCGGTGGGGGCTGACACCGGACTCACGCGTACTGAGTTGGTCGAGCCTCGGTTTCGACGCGGCCCTGTTCGAGATCCTCGCGGCGATCGGCGTCGGCGGCGCGCTGGTGCTGCCGACCGCGACGGAATCCGCCGACAAGGACTGGAGCGGCGCGATCGCCCGGGCGGGGGTCACCCACGCCTTCACGGTGCCGAGCTTCCTCGACACGATGGATCCGGAGCAGGTGGCCGACGACGTGACGATCATCGTGGGCGCCGAGCACTGCAGCCCACATACGCTGTCGCGCTGGGCATCCGGCCACCGCATGATCAACGCCTACGGGCCGACCGAGTGCACCGTCGCACCACTCATGACCGGCCCGCTGGACCCGGCACGCGGAACAGTGCCGCTGGGCCGGCCCGTCGACGGTTCGTGGGTGTGTGTCTTGGATGCGGGGTTGGGGTTGGTGCCGGTGGGGGTGGTGGGTGAGTTGTATGTGGGTGGTGTGCAGGTGGGTCGGGGGTATTGGGGGTGTGCGGGTGTGACGGCGTCGCGGTTTGTGGCGTCGCCGTGGGGTGGTGGGGAGCGGGTGTATCGGACCGGTGATGTGGTGCGGTGGCGGTCGGGTGGGGTGTTGGAGTTTGTGGGTCGTGGTGATGATCAGGTGAAGGTGCGGGGGTTCCGGGTGGAGCCGGGTGAGGTGGAATCGATACTGCGCGAACACGCCGGCGTGACATCGGTGATCGTGTCCGGCGTCGCCGACAACAGCGGAACGACGCGGCTGATCGCCTATGTCGTGGTGGACGCCGACATCCTCGCGCCGGACGACGACGTCTCGAACAGACTGCGCCACTGGCTGTCCGGACGACTTCCCGACTTCATGGTGCCGTCGCTGTTCGTGGTGATGGACGCGATGCCGCTGACAGCGCACGGGAAGGTCGACCGCGCGGCGTTGCCGGAACCCGACGTCGCAGCCGTGGCGCTGGGCGGGGCCCCGCGCGGGATGCGGGAAGAGTTGTTGTGTCAGGTGTTCGGCGACGTGTTGGGGATCGACCGCGTCGGGCCGGACGATTCCTTCTTCGATCTGGGCGGCCACTCGCTCTCAGCGGCGCAGGTGGCCTCGCGCGCGCGGACTCTGCTCGGACTGGACATCGGGATCCGAGACATCTTCGACGCGCCGACGGTCGGTGAACTACTCCGACGTGCCCGGCCGGCCGATTCCCCGTTGCCCATCACCCCTGCGGGCCATGCGGGACCGGTCCAGGCATCGTTCGGTCAGCAGCGACTGTGGTTGCTCAATCGGCTCGATCGTGGTTCGGCGGCATACAACATGCCGTTGGTGTTCGACATATCCGGCGTGGAGGTGGAGTGCTTCGCCGGCGCCGTCCGTGACGTCGTATCCCGCCACGAGGCGCTGCGGACACGTCTCGTCGAGGCCGATGGCGTTGTGCTGCAAGAGGTGGTCGACATCGACGACGACGCACTGTCGACCCTGGTCCGCGTCGTCGAGATCGACGGCCACGAGATCGACGTGTTCGTGGATCGTTGCACCGGTGCGGGATTCGATGTCTCGGTCGACATCCCGATCCGGGTCCGGATCGCCCGGCAGGTCGCACCGTCGACCTCGTGTCTGGTGGTGATGGTGGTGCATCACACCGCGGCCGACGGCTGGTCCGTCGGACCGTTCGTCGACGACCTCGCTGTGGCCTATGAGGCTCGGTTGGCCGGTGAGGAGCCGGGCTGGGAGACGCTGCCGGTGCAGTACCGGGACTTCGCGGTATGGCAACGGGAATGGCTGGGGGAGGCGGACGATCCGGGCAGCGTGGCGGGCATCCAGCTGGGATTCTGGCGGGATGAGTTGTCGGACGTGCCCGCTGAGATCGGACTGCCGTTCGACCGGGAACGCCCGACGGTGGCATCACCCGCTGCCGGGTCCGTATCGGGCGTGACCTCGGCCGGGGTGCATCGGGCGGTGATGGAGGTGGCCCGCACGCAGGGTGCGACGGTGTTCATGGTTCTGCAGGCCGCCGTCTCGGTGATGTTGTCGCGACTGGGCGCCGGAGTGGATGTCCCATTGGGCACGGTGGTGGCGGGACGTTCACACGAGACCGTGCGGTCGCTGGTGGGCTTCTTCGTGAACACGGTGGTGCTGCGCAACGACCTCTCCGGGGATCCGACTTTCGCGGAGTTGCTGGTGCGGATCCGTGACACGGACCTCGCGGCGTTCGATCACCAGGACGTGCCGTTCGACGTGCTCGTCGACCACCTCGCACCACACCGGTCCGGCGCCCGGAATCCGCTGTTCCAGGTGATGATCGTGATGCAGAACGCCACGGGAGTCGATGTGTCCGTGGATCTTCCGGGTGCTCGGACCACCATGAGGACGGCTCCGGGCGGCACCGCCAAGTTCGATCTGTCCTTCGTCTTCGTCGAGCACCGCGACGAGAACGGGATGCCCGACGGCATCGAGGCCATCATCGAGTACGCCGTGGATCGTTTCGACTCATCGACGGCGTCGGCTCTGATGCGTCGACTGACATCGGTGCTCGAGCAGGTGACCGCCGACCCGAGCCTCCGGCTGTCGGCGACCGACGTCATGGACGACGGTGAGCGGCACCGGCTCCGCGCGTGGGGACGAGTCGACGAGCCCGGTCGCGACAGACCGCAATGCCTGGCCGAGATGTTCGCTGCCGGAGTTGCCCTCGGTGGCGATCGTCTCGCGGTGGTGTGCGGTGACCGAGCGGTGTCGTATCGGAGCCTGGACGAGGACTCGAACCGGTTGGCGCGCTTACTGATCGGGGCGGGCGTCGGACCCGAGGTGGTCGTCGGTGTGTGTATGCCCCGATCGGAGTCAACGGTCCTCGCCCTGGTCGCGATCGCCAAGGCGGGCGGGGTGTACCTGCCCGTCGACCCCGGCCATCCGGTCGAACGGATCGTATCGATTCTCGCCGACGCCGCCCCGCGGGTCCTCCTGGTCGGCACGGCGAATACCGGTGCGCTGCCGGAGGAGTGCGGCAACGCACCGGGGACGGTCGTCGTCGCCGTCGACGATCCTTGCCCGGCACCGTCATCCGAGTGGCGACGTTGTTCCGCCGAACCGATCAGAGCGGCCGAGCGAGTCACCGAAACCCGTGCCGACCACACCGCGTACATCATCTACACCTCGGGATCGACCGGGCAGCCGAAGGGCGTTGCCGTCACCCATCGTGGAATCGGCGCCATATTGCACGCCCAGCGGGCCGCTCTGGGCATCACCATCACCTCCCGCGTCCTTGCCATGTCGTCCCCCTCCTTCGACGCCTCCGTCTTCGAACTCGTCTGTCCCTGGCTCGCGGGGGCCGCTGCGATCGTCGTCGACGGTGACCCGTTGGTCGGGGCCGAGTTGAGCACATTCCTCGACGAACACCACGTCACCACCGCGTTCCTCCCGCCCGCGCTGCTGGCGACGGTGCCGTCGCTGCCGCGCGGCCTGTCGCTCATCGTGGCGGGAGAGGCGGTCTCCACGGACCTGATCGATCGGTGGGCTCCCGGCCATCGCGTGCTCAACAGCTACGGGCCGACGGAATGCACCATAGGGGTCACGCTGTCGGAGCCACTCGTCCCGAATGCGTTGGTACGCCCGGACATCGGCCGGCCGGTATCCGGTTCGTGGGTGTGTGTTCTGGATGCGGGGTTGGGGTTGGTGCCGGTGGGGGTGGTGGGTGAGTTGTATGTGGGTGGTGTGCAGGTGGGTCGGGGGTATTGGGGGTGTGCGGGTGTGACGGCGTCGCGGTTTGTGGCGTCGCCGTGGGGTGGTGGGGAGCGGGTGTATCGGACCGGTGATGTGGTGCGGTGGCGGTCGGGTGGGGTGTTGGAGTTTGTGGGTCGTGGTGATGATCAGGTGAAGGTGCGGGGGTTCCGGGTGGAGCCGGGTGAGGTGGAATCGGTACTGCGTCGGCATGAGGGTGTGCACTCGGTGGCGGTGCGCGGTGTCGGTGACGGCGACACCTCCCGACTGGTCGCCTATGTGACCGTTGATGATTCGGTATTCGGTGTGGGCGCGGACGTCTCCGATGCGCTGCGGGCGTGGGCGGCCGGGAGTCTGCCGGAGTACATGGTGCCGTCGGTGGTGATGCGTATGGACGCCTTGCCGCTCACCTCGAGCGGCAAGGTGGATCGAGGGAGGCTGCCCGCGCCGGAGATCGCCGCACCGGTGGGTGGCCGCGGCCCGCGAAACGTCCGCGAGGACCTGGTGTGCCAGGTCTTCGGCGACGTGCTCGGACTGCGACGGGTGGGCATCGACGACTCGTTCTTCGACCTGGGCGGTCACTCGCTGCTGGCGACACGTGTGATCTCCCGGCTGCGCTCGGTCCTCGGGGTCGAGCTGAGCGTGCGTGACATCTTCGACGCGCCCACCGCGTCGGAGCTCGTGACGCGAACCGGCGGACCCGCGCGGCCGGCGGTCCGTCCGCTGGGACGATCGGGCCCGGTCCCGGCGTCATTCGGTCAGCAACGGCTGTGGTTCGTCAACCGGCTTGATCGTGCTGCCGCGGTGTACAACGTGCCGTTGGTCGCCGATGTGCGACACCTCGACACCGATGCCTTCGCGCGGGCCATCGGCGACGTGGTCGGACGCCATGAGGTCCTGCGCACGATCCTGCTGGACGCCGACGGCACTGTCGTACAGCAGGTGCTGCCCGCCGCCGACGTACCGGTGGAGGTCGTCGGTGTCGAGCGGGCGGGGCTCGACGAGTTCGTCCGGCGCTGTGTGACGACCGGTTTCGACCTGGCCGACGATCTACCGATCCGTGCACACGTCGCACGGGTCGACGAATCGCCGGACGAGTATGTGATGGTCGTCGTGCTTCATCACGTCGCTGCCGACGGATGGTCGATGCGGCTGCTGTGTGCCGACATGGGTACCGCGTACGCGGCGCGGACCGCGGGTGCGGTCCCGGACTGGCCGACCGTCAACGTGACGTACCGCGACTACGCGGAATGGCAGCGAGAGTTGTTGGGGCATAACGACGACGCGAACGGACTGCGGGGCCGCCAACTGGCGTTCTGGCGACGGACGCTGGCGGGCATGCCCCGGGAGATCACGCTTCCCGTCGATCATGCGCGGCCCGCGCGGGCCACATTCGCGGGCGGGGTGGTGACCGGCCGATGGGACGCGCACCTGCACGCCGGAGTGCGGGACCTCGCGCGCGATGCGGGAGTCACCGTCTTCATGGTGGTGCAGGCCGCCGTCGCGATCCTGCTGTCACGGCTGGGAGCCGGCACCGACGTGCCGCTGGGGACCGCGGTGACGGGACGGGTGGACGCGGCCCTGGAACCGGTCGTCGGATTCTTCGTCAACACGTTGGTGCTCCGCACCGACCTCACCGGCGACCCGACCGCGACAGAGTTGCTGTCGCGCGTCCGGGAGATCGACCTCGCCGCATTCGACCATCAGGACGTGCCGTTCGACATGGTCGTCGACCACGTGTCGGACGAGTCGTTCGGTGTGCGGAATCCGCTGTTCCAGGTGCTGGTCGTGCTGCAGTCCGATATCGGTACGGACGCACTGGATCTGCCCGGCGCCGAGTTCACCCCGCGCACGGCGGACACCGGAACCGCCAAGAACGATCTGTCCTTCCTCTTCACCGAGTCCTTCGACGACTCGGGTCGTCCGACCGGCATCGACGTCACGGTCGAGTACGCGGCCGACCGGTTCGAACGGGACACGGTGGCGACCATGCTCGAACGGCTGACCATGGTGCTCGCCGCCATCGTCGAGGATCCGGGCATCCGAATGTCCCGGATCGGCCTCCTGAGCGCCGAGGAGCACCGAACGACGCTGGCACGCAGCGGGATCGACACGCCCGCACGGGTGGCGCCCATGCTGGTCGGCGAGCTGTTCGCGCACGGACTCGGATTTGGAGGCGACCGCGTCGCGGTCGTCGCGGGCGACCGGGAACGGACCTACGGTCAGATCGACGAGGACTCCACCCGCCTGGCGCGGTTGCTGATCGAGATCGGCGTCGGCGCCGAGATCGTGGCCGGTGTCTGCCTGCCCCGATCGGCATCTCTGGTCACCGCGATCGTCGCCATCGCCAAAGCCGGTGGCGCCCATCTGCCCATCGATCCGGAGTATCCCGCCGAGCGGGTGTCGTGGATCGTCGCCGACGCGCATCCGCGGGTGGTGATCACGATGCGTGCTCACGTCGACGCACTGCCCCACGCGGTGCTCGCTGACCCGGATGTCACCGTCGTCGTCATCGACGACCCGGCACCCGGGCCGGAATCCGACTGGCGTGCACGGTCATCGGAGCCGATCACCGATGACATGCGGCATGCCGCGCTGCACGTCGATCAACCCGCCTACGTCATCTACACCTCCGGGTCGACCGGCAGGCCCAAGGGGGTTGTCCTCTCCCATCGAGGCATCCACACCATTCTCGACGCACAGCGGGAGGCGCTGGACACCTGCCCGGACTCCCGGATTCTCGGCATGTCCTCCCCGTCCTTCGATGCCTCCGTCTTCGAGATCATGTGCCCCTGGCTGACCGGCGCCGCGACGGTGATCGTCGACGGAGCCGCTCTCGCCGGGACGGAACTGAGTTCCTTCCTCCACGGGTGGGGGATCACCACGGCATTCATCTCGCCCGCCCTCCTGGAGACGGTGCCGTCGCTGCCGGAGGGAATGTCGCTGATCGTGGCGGGAGAGGCGACGTCGCGTGACGCCGTGGACCGCTGGGCCGGCGGACGACGGATGGTCAATGCCTACGGGCAAACCGAAACCACCCTTGCGGTCACACTGTCCGAGCCCGCGGTGGCCGGCCGGGAAATGACGGAAGGCTCGCCGATCGCGGGCTCGTGGGTGTGTCTGCTGGATGACGGTCTGCGGCCGGTCCCGGCGGGGGTGGCCGGGGAGGCCTACGTCGGCGGTGTGCAGGTGGGCCGTGGCTACCTGAACCGGCCCGGGCTGACCGCACATCGATTCGTCGCGTCCCCCTTCGGCTCCGGCGAACGGATGTACCGATCCGGTGACATGATGCGGTGGACGTCCTCCGGTGCACTGGAATTCGTCGGCCGCGCCGACGACCAGGTCAAGATCCGGGGCTTCCGGGTCGAGCCCGGAGAACTGGAGTCGGTTCTGCGTGGCTACCCGGGAGTGCGGTCTGCGGTCGTGTCGGCGGTGCCCGACACCGCCGGGACCCTGAGACTGGTGGGGTACGTGGTCATCGACCCGTCGGTGTTCGGTCCGGATGCCGACGTGTCGAAGGCGTTGCGGGACAGACTGTCCGGAGATGTCCCGGAGTACATGGTGCCCGCGACGTTCATGGTGGTCGATGCCATGCCGTTGACGTCGAACGGCAAGATCGATCATGCCGAGCTGCCCGAGCCGGTGTTCGGTTCGGTCGGCGGTCGCGCGCCGAAGAATCCGCGGGAAGAGTTGCTGTGTCAGGTGTTCGCCGATGTGCTGGGGGCGGACACGGTCGGTACCGACGACTCCTTCTTCGACCTCGGCGGGCATTCGTTGTCGGCGACCAGGGTTGTCGCGCGGGTTCGCTCGGTGCTGGGAATCGAACTCGGTGTGCGCGATGTCTTCGAGGCGCCGACCGTCGCCGAATTGGCCGGACGCGCAGGGGGTCCGGCGCGTCCGCCCATCACGCCCGTGGATCGAGGTGAGCGTGTGGAGGCGTCCTTCGGTCAGCGGCGCCTCTGGTTCCTCAACCAGACGATGGTCGGCACGGGTGAGGACGCGGCTCGGGCCGCCGTCTACAACATGCCGCTGGTGTTGACGGCGAAGAACCTGGACATCGCCTGCCTGTCGGATGCGGTTGGTGATGTGGTGGCCCGGCACGAGGTGCTGCGGACCGTGCTCGTGGAATCGGATGGCACCCTGTGGCAGGAGGTCCTCGATGCCGGTGTGGGCGCGCCGCACCCGATACAGGTGGCCGACGTCGAGGACGGCGACCTCGAGGACTTCGTGAACCGTTGCGTCACCGCGGGATTCGATGTGTCGGCGGAGATTCCGCTCCGTGTATGGATCATCCGTACCGACCAGAGCCGCGAGACATGCGTGGTGGTCATCGTCGTGCACCATGTGGCGGCTGACGGGTGGTCGGTGGGTCCGCTCGTGGCCGATCTGCGGACGGCGTATGAGGCGCGGCTGGCCGGCGAATCACCGGACTGGCCGACGCTGCCGATCCAGTACCGGGACTACGCGTGCTGGCAGCGGGAGTTGTTGGGAGAGCGTGGGGATCCGGGGAGTCTGCTGGCGGGGCAGTTGTCGTTTTGGCGGTCGACGTTGGAGGGGTTGCCTGCGGAGGTTGTGTTGCCGGTGGATCGTTCGCGTCCTGTGGTGGGGTCGTGTGGTGGTGGGGTGGTGACGGTTTGTTGTGGTGCGGGGTTGCATGGCGGGGTGCGGGGGTTGGCTCGTGGTGTGGGGGTGAGTGTGTTCATGGTGGTGCAGGCTGCGGTGGCGGTGGTGTTGTCGCGGTTGGGTGCGGGGGTGGATGTGCCGTTGGGGACGGTGGTGGCGGGGCGTGTGGATGTGGGTGTGGAGTCGTTGGTGGGGTTTTGTGTGAATTTGAATCGCCCCGGGTTTGCTGGAGGCTCGGTTAGTTGGTTCCAGCGTTTGCGGGGACCGGGTTCTC
>NZ_JCAHRL010000016.1:0-27949 GCF_059427765.1 Gordonia sp. B8661-1 | reverse complement strand
GATCATCAACACAGCCGCCTCAGCGGCATGACACCGACACTGTCACCCGATCGTGCAGCAGTCCCATTCGATACAGACTCTGAAATATCAGCCAATGGACGAACACCACCGCACCCGTCAGGCCGATCTGCAATCCGATCATGACCCACAAGGCCGGGCGGGGTCCTAGCAGGACGGCGATAGCGATCAGAGCTGTGAAGCCTGCGATTCCGAGCAGTGAGTTGGGGAACCCGAAGACGGCTGCTTGGGGGGTGTCCATGACCGATCCGCAATTGACGATCGGGTTGATACTGCAGGTCGGCGTGTAGTTCGGATCGGTTGCCAGTTCGAACTTTTCGACGGTCAGTGCGAACGCAGCGACAAGTCCAATGCCTCCGCAGACCGCAAGAATCCACGGGAGCAGCCGCGGGAAAACCGGGATCTGCGTGTCGGGCGCAAAGCCTGACGGCTCTGAGGTCTGCCGGGGTGTGATGGTCACTGACGTATCGCGGATTCGAGCGCAGAGCTCAGATCGTCATAGCCTTCGGGCTTGATGAGTTCGTCGTTGATGAAGAACGTGGGGGTTCCGGTCACGCCTAGTGCTTTGCCGTCAGCGACATCGCGGTCGATGAGCTCGCGGGTGGCCTGTGAGTCATAGGCGGCGGCGAATCGCTCCATGTCCAGGCCCAACACCTGGGCGTAGGAGAAGAACAGATCGTCCAGCGGCACCTTTTGTTCGCCCCAGCTGCGTTGAGTGTCGAACATCTTGCGGTACATCGGTTCGAATTGGCCTTGTTCGGCCGCCGCGGCCACGGCCCGTGCCGCGCGGTCGGCGTTGAAGTGCCCGGGGAGGGGGAAGTAGCGGACCACGAAAGTGACTTGATCGCCGTAGGTTTGGCGAAGCTGCTCCACCGCCGGGTACGCCGCCCCACACCCTTCACACTCGAAGTCCAGGAACTCGACAAATGTCGCCTTGGACTCGGTCGGAGCCGATAGCCGTGGAGAATCAGGCCGTACCGTCGTATACGCCTGGTCGCCGGACTGTTCGCTCTCTCCGGCCCGGGAGACCACGAACACCACTGTGAGCGCCAGGCAGAACACGAAGACTGCCGCGAGCGACATCTTGACGTTGCGACTCATCGAGACATCCCTCCGCGTCGAACCTTGACCGCTTGAGCTGGCACGATCATCACTCCCGTCACGTTTACTACTACGTTGGCTAGTAGTTTACAGGGCGTGCGGTGTCGTCCGGGCGATTGGCGTGCATATCACGCACGACCGAACCGGTGAGGGGAGCGGTGGGCGGTGAGTCGTCACTCGGATGCTCGGCATGCCGGCGCAGGTCTGCCACCGATATGTGCATCTGCACTACGTATCGCGGCTGCGGCCGGTTCGGGCGGGCTGCTGTATGTGAGCTTCCCTCCGCGCCAACTGTGGTTCCTTGCCCCGGTGGCGATCGCGGTCCTGGTGGTGACACTGCGTGGGCGGTCGCTGTGGGCGGCGTCAGGCTACGGCTATCTCGCTGGGCTGGGCTTTTTCGTGCCGCTGCTGCCGTGGGTCGGTACGTATGTGGGTGCGGTGCCGTGGCTGGCCTTGGCGGCGGTCGAGGCGGTGGCGTTCGGTGTCTTCGGGGCGGTGGCGGCGCTGGTCGGCAGATGCCGCGGAGCGCCGGTGTGGCTAGCATGCGCCTGGGTGGCAGTCGAAGCCGTCCGCTCCCGCGTGCCTTTTGGCGGTTTTCCCTGGGGCCGAATAGCATTCGGTCAGCCGGACGGGTTCTTGCTGCCGTTAGCGGCCTTGGCTGGCGCGCCGGGGTTGTCCTTCGTTGTGGTGCTGCTCGGCGCACTCCTGGCCGCGATCGCAGTGGCGGTAATCAACGTGCACCCTCGGGCGTTGGCCGGCCCAGGCGTAGCAGTCGCCGTAGTGGGAGTGCTGACATGGACCCTGGCGCCGTCGCAGACAGCAGAACCGGAGGAGCAGTCGGTGACGGTGGCGTTGGTGCAGGGCAACGTACCGCGGTTGGGTTTGGACTTCAATGCTCAGCGACGTGCAGTGCTCGACAATCATGTCCGGCGCACTCTCGACCTGGCGGAGGAGGTCAGCTCTGGGCGGGTCGTGCGTCCCGATGTGGTGGTGTGGCCGGAGAACTCATCCGATATCGACCCGTTCGGTAACCGTGATGCTGCGGCGCAAATTGATCGTGCCGCGCGGGCGATCGAGGTGCCGATCCTGGTGGGCGCGGTGATCGCCGGGAGCCACAGCACGTCCCGCAATACGTTGGTGGTGTGGGATCCCGTCACCGGGCCTGGTCAGGAGCATGACAAACGTCAGCTGGTGCCGTTCGGGGAGTACTTGCCGCTGCGGGGACTGATGACACAGCTTTCGTCCTACGCCAGCCGGGCTGGCAACTTCATTCCTGGCACAGGCGATGGCGTTGTCGATCTTGCCGGGGTGCCCGTGGCGGTAGCGACCTGCTACGAAGTCGCGTTCGACGATCTGGTGACCGAATCGGTGCGCGCCGGTGCGCAGCTGATCGCGGTTCCGACGAACAACGCGACGTTCGGGCGCACCGAGATGACCTACCAGCAACTCGCGATGTCGCGAGTTCGGGCAGTCGAACACGATAAGGCGGTGGTCATCGCAGCAACCAGTGGCGTGAGCGCGGTCATCGAACCTGATGGGACCATTGCACAACGCACAGAATTGTTCTCCCCCGATGTTCTCATCGCGCGGGTGCCGTTGAGGACAACGACGACCCTGGCGACGCGGATCGGAGCAGCAGGAGAAGGGATCTGTGCTGCCGCCGTCCTGGCGGCACTGATTGTACGCACGTGGAGATCACGCCTACGCTCCTGACGCGGCGTGGCTCCCTCAGTGACGCTCGCGATGAAACGTTGGCGAGCTACTCGGTACGTCATCGGCGCCATCCGACGGGCTCGAACAGCAACTGCACCCTGGTTCTGTTGTGGCCGAACAGCTCTTGCTGGTCGCCGCGCCGCGTGCTCGTGGTGTCGGCAGCAGGGGTACCGCGGGCACCGACCGTGGTTGAACGGGGGTGGTGGCTGGTCCTGGAGCGCAACAGGCGTCGCCTGTGTCGTGGTAGGCCGACACCGAGATGTTGAGCGTGCCGGGGGATACCCGGGGCACGGCACCGGTGCCCGGCAGCGCTTTCGTCCGGGCGGCACGAATCGCGTTGGCGATCACCAGCACTTCTGCGAGTTCGTGGACGAAGACCACTGTGGCCAGGCCGAGGACGCCCGTGGCGGCCAGCGGAATCAGCACACCGATGATCGCTAGGGAAAATCCTATGTTCTGCATCATGATTCGGCGTGCGCGCCGAGCATGGGACAGTAGTTGCGGGAGATGGCGAAGATCTTCGCCCAGCAACGCCACATCGGCGGTTTCGATAGCGACGTCGGTACCCATCGCTCCCATCGCAATACCGACATCGGCGGTGGCCAACGCCGGGGCGTCGTTGACGCCGTCGCCGACCATGGCGATCGCCCGCCCGCGCGCTAGCGTGGCCAGCAAGTCGGCTTTGTCTTCGGGAAGGAGTTCGGAATGGACGGTGCTGATTCCGGACGCAGTGGCCAAAGCATGTGCGGTGCGGTCGTTGTCCCCGGTCAGCATGACCGAGTCGACACCCAGCGCCGTCAGTTGCCCGATCGTTTCAGCGGCCTCGGGGCGAAGCTCATCGCGGACCGCGATCGCGGCGACGACGGTGCCTTCCCGTTCGATCAGCACGACGGTGGCGCCGTCGCTCTGCAATCGAGTGACGTCTCCGGCGAGCGCGCCGGGATCGAGCCACCCGGGTTTGCCCAGGCGCAGTTGCTGTCCGCGTATCCGGCCGGTGAGGCCGTGACCGGCGATCGCGGTGACGTCATCGGCAGGTGAGCCCAGAGCAGGTGCGGCCGCGAGAATCGCGCTCGCCAACGGGTGCTCGCTGCGAGCCTCGAGCGCGGCGGCATAAGACAACGCGTCCTCGCGGGTGACCTCGGGTGTGCTCACCACGTCGATGACCTCCGGAGTGCCGCGGGTCAAGGTGCCGGTCTTGTCCAGCGCGACGACGCGGACCTGTCCCAGCTCTTCGAGTGCAGCACCGCCTTTGACGAGTGCGCCATGGCGGCTGGCGGCGCCGATCGCGGCGACCACCGTCAGCGGCACCGCGATCGCCAACGCACACGGGGACGCGGCAACGAGCACCACCAGGCCGCGTTCGAGCCACAGCAGCGGATCACCGAGTAGCGCACCGATACCGGCCACGAGTGCGGCTAGCACCATGATGGCCGGGACCAGGGGGCGGGCGATGCGGTCGGCGAGACGTTGGCCGGCGCCCTTGCGTTCCTGCGCTTGCTCGACGATGTGCACGATGCGGGCTAGGGAACTGTCGGCGGCGCGGGCGGTTACGCGGACTTCGATCGCACCGCCACCGTTGATCGCGCCGGCGTAGAGCAAGTCACCCGGACCCGCCTCCACGGGCACAGATTCGCCGGTGATCGCCGACAGATCTACGCTGGTAGTGCCAGCGGTGATAGTCCCGTCGGTCGCCGCGCGCTCACCGGGACGCACCACCATCACATCGCCGAAGATCAACTCATCCGGTGACACGGTGACCTCGAGACCCCCACGAATCACCGATGCGGTCGGTGGAACCAGCGCGAGCAGCGCCCGCAGGCCTCGCCGGGTCTTGGTGACCGCGTAATGCTCGAGTCCTTCAGCGACCGAGAACAAGATTCCCAGCAGCGCGGCCTCGGGTATTTGGCCTAGCGCCACGGCGCCGATTGCGGCGATCGTCATCAGCGTTCCGACACCGATGCGCCCGTGGCGCAGCGATCGCAGTGTCGACGGCACGAACGTGGAGGCGGCAACAACTGCCGCGAGCAGTTCCAGGACGACGCCTGCGGTGTCCGATAGCGAGCTTCCGATGATCCAGCCGAACGCGAGGAAAACTGCTGCTGCGCCGGCGAAACGCAACTCGCGTACTTGCCACAACCGGACCGGTCCCTGATCGGCCTCAGCCTCGAGGGCGGCGGAATCTGAGGGTCCGCAGCATGCGTCACTCATGTGTATGCCCCTGCACTATGGCCGCCGCCGGTTTCGTCGCGGCTGTCGTGGAGACCCCGGCGACCGCCAGAACCGCTGTCACGAGAGCATGACCGGACGGAGTCAACGCATACATCACCAACCGTCCGTGGCGACGCCCGGTCACGAGGCCGGCACTCTTGAGCAGGCGCAGATGGTGTGAGACAAGGTTCTGCGCCATGCCGACCACCCACGCGAGGTCGCAGACACACAGTTCGTCCCCCGACAGCAACGCTGTCGCTACGCGCAGACGAGTGGGATCGCCGAGCGCACGGGCCCCGGTGGCGGCACGGTCGACCGCCGTCGCATCCGGCAACGCAGACCGGATACCTTCTGCGTGAGGCAAATCGAGGCACAGCAAGTCGCATGTATCCACCGGCTCCCGGGTCATATCGACATCCTTACGTTCGTTGATATGTCGCCATGTAACCACCTTCGGGCAAATACCTCAATATCCGTTGATGTGGCGGATGGCATACCCGCGGGCACGGACCGGTCGGGGCCGGCCCGTAGGCGTCCAGGGTCAAGGCCGGACGAGCTCAGTCGACTGGACCGTGATGGAGTGTCTGGATCGAGCCAGCCCGATGCCTAGGTGTCTGCGTTGCCCTTCTTCCACTGTGCCCACGGGATGTTCCAGTCGCCGAGTCCATCGACTCCCGATAGTGTTTCGGCGTTGGTGTTCTTCACCGTGACGGGGTCGCCGCGCATCGTGTTCTTCACGAGCCATTCCGCGTCCGCGGGACTCAGATTCGGGCAGCCGTTGCTGACATTGCTGTTGCCCTGCGCCGACAGAGACCACGGGGCACCGTGCATGTAGATGCCGCTGTAAGACATCTGCACCGCCCAGTCGACGGGTGTGCGGTATCCCGCCGATGACTCGACAGGAACTCCGTAGGTGGAGGAGTCCATGACGATGTGCTCGACGCGATCACCGATCATGTAGATGCCGCGTGGAGTCGGTGTGCTGTCTTTGCCGAACGACGTCGGCATCGTTCGGATGACCTTGCCATCCCTCTTTACGACGATGGTCTTGGTGTTGTCGTCGGCTTCGATTGTCTGAGCTCGGCCAATGGTGAAGTCGTAGGACAGATTTCTGTTGCCATAGAGCCCGTCGCCGAGGTCGACTCCGTAAATGTTCACGGCGACACTGACCTTGGTCCCCGGCATCCAGAAGCGCTCGGGCCTCCATCGGACCTCGGAGTCGCTGATCCAATAGAACGCGCCTTGCATCTGTGGATCAGAGGCCACGGTGATTGCAGCCTGCGCCTTCCGGCGGTCAGGGATGGGATCCGAGAATCGAACACCAATCGTGTGCGCAATTCCGACGGTCTTCTCGCCCAGAATGGCCGCGCTGGTCAGCGACTCCGGCGAGGCTGTGGTGAAGCCTTGCGAGACGCTCGTTCGACCACCCACACCCACGGCTTCAGCTCGAACGGAGTACTGCTTCGAGTACCCCAACGGCTGGGTGCTTGTCCAGGTACTGCCATCCTCGCTCAGCGAGCCCGCCAACGCACGCCCGCTAGATGTTGGGATATCGACGTCGGTCAACGCGCCGCGACTGGCCGTCACAACGATAGGAAGCCCAGGTTCGACAACCGCGTCGGGAGCGAGCCGATCGCCTCCTTCGGTGGCCACAGCGATGGAGGGTTGTGCGATGGCCGCAAAACTGTCGACGGCCGAAATCTGGTCACTGTAGGTAGAGCTACCGCCAGCCGAGCTGCACGAGGTCAGTACCACCACGACGGCCGTCAGCGCCGCCAATACCAGTACATGCCGAGCCTTGACCTGCGCCGAACGGTGGCGTCGAAGGGTTCCCAGACGTTGCCGCAGCTGACTATGGCCAGTCGATCGGCGGTCGCGACGCATCGTCCTCGGAGTGCCAAAGCGGCCCATCAGTTACAAAGCCCTTCATCCGGAGCACACACCGACGACCACAGAATGTAGGCGCCGCCACAGGTCTTACTAACAATGATAGTAGTTTACGGCTCACCAGGCCTCACCGCTCCGATCGAGCAAGCAAGACCCAACGTGGTTGCCATCCGGGTTCTATAAATACTACGGTGCGTAGTAATCCGGGTAGGTGAGGGAGAGCAGGTGAGACCCATAGTGGCGGTGCGGGGGAGTATGTCCCGGCGACCCACCGCGCTCGTGGTGGCGGGTGTCGATCGGCACTCGGCCGGCGACTTCGACGTCGCTCCTGCAGTCATGGACTGTCGGAGTGCGACGACGTTACCCCCACCACGATGATGGGAACCGAAGCGCCGACGCCGCGCCGAGCGCACCCGGCGCTTGGCTCCCTGCGCAGACTGTGGCGATCGCTCACGTCGATGAAAACCGCACTCATGCTGCTGTTCCTGTTGGCCGCAGCCGCGATCCCGGGCGCCATGCTGCCACAACGACCGCTCAACGAGCAGAAAACAACCCAGTACATTGCCGACCGCGGCGCGCTCGGGGTGTGGATGGACAGACTGCAGCTGTTCGACGTCTTCGCCAGCACGTGGTTCACCGCGATCTACGTCCTGCTGTTCGTATCGCTTGTGGGCTGCCTCACCCCCCGAATTCTCGAGCATGCGCGCGCAGTGCGCGCTCAGCCGGTCCCCGCGCCACGCAACCTCATTCGTCTGCCGCGGCACGTCGAGGACACGGTGCACGGAGATCCTGACGAGGTTGCTGCCCTGATAAATACCAATCTGCGTGGCTGGCGCCGAGTCACCACCACGCGCCCGGCGACGGGTGCCCAACCCACCGAAGCCGTGGAGATCTCCGCGGAGAAGGGCTACCTCCGCGAGTGGGGCAACCTCCTGTTCCACTTCTCACTGCTCGCCCTGTTGATAGCGATCGCGGCCGACAAACTTTACGGGTACGAGGGCACCCGCAGTCTCATCGCCGATGGCACGCAAGGCCTCTGTAACACCTCGACGGCCGTCTATGACTCGTTTCGAGCAGGCAGCCTTGTCGACGGCACCGATCTCTCACCATTCTGTGTTCGTGTCGAGGGCTTCGATGCGAGGTTCCTGCCGAGCGGCCAGCCCGACATGTACGAAGCCGACGTCAGTTACACCGACGACGTACGACAGTCCGACCCCACTACCTGGAACGCTGCGCGTATTCGAGTGAACGAGCCTCTGCGAGTAGCCGGTGACCGCGTCTACGTCCTAGGCAATGGCTTCGCACCTACATTCACAGTGACCTTCCCGAACGGTGAGCAGCGCACTCAGACAGTACTTTTCATTCCCGACAACTTGCAGACGATGTTGTCCTCAGGCGCGGCCCGTTTTGATACTCCCGCGGGGCTTTACCCCGACGCGGATGAACGGCGCCGCCGACAGATCGCGATTGAGGGTCTGTTCGCGCCGACCGCGGCATTCCAAGGAACGCTTCTCACCTCGTCGTTTCCCGTGCCGAATGATCCGTATGTAGCGATCAGGATCTACCAGGGCGACACCGGACTGGATACCGGTCGTCCGCAGAACGCATACTCCTTGAACCAATCACTCATCGAGCAGGGCCGGCTCCAGCAGCGGGCCCAAGTCAATCTCGGCCCAGGAGAGACCCACACCATCGCCGACGGCACCGTAGTGCGCTTCGACGGGTACGAACGGTTTGTGTCCATGCAGGTGTCGCACGGGCCGGCACAGAACTGGGTCCTGCTGACCGCGACTGTGATGCTGGCTGGGCTACTTGTGTCCCTGCTTGTCCGGCGCCGACGAATCTGGGTGCGGTTGGTGCCCACCGAGATCGATGGCCAACGACGCACTGCTGTCACCATCGCCGGTTTGGCCCGCACCGATCAGGCTGGGTGGGGCGAAGACTTCAACGAGCAAGCGCGGCGATGGATGACCGAGCCAGCGTCAGCGAACCGCCGACTACGACGCACACGTCACGAATGAGACTCACATCAGCAGAGATTCATCCTGCGGGGATCGATGTCCCCCAGTTGAAGCACTCGACGAGAGGGCGTGCCACGTCACACATACATCCGATCGCATTCAACAAGCAGCACACGGAAGGCCTACCGAACATGAGCAGAAGCACTTCTGACCATGCCGCCCCCTCGCCCGCCCCTTCGGGCAAGTCACTCGTCGCGATTGCCCTGCTGTATAACGCCGCGCGGCTAGCACTCGCCGCTGCGCTGTGCGGATTGATCCTGTTGATTTCCTTCGTATTTGACGTGAAAATCCCGATTTTCGGAGCCGTCGTGCTCGCAGTAGTGCTCAGTAGTCCAGTCTCGATGCTCGTCCTCAAACCCCTACGAACTCGCATCAATCACCAGGCCGAAGCGATGGACGCCCACCATGCGAGCAAGAGGGGACTCGCGAAGAGCCGCTCGGTGAACCTGCCAGATAGTTAAACCACAACCCAGGCACGTACGCACCTCATCATGGGGTACGACCACCAACCAGCAAAGAGCGGCTGCCACTGTCCGCCGCGGCCTGTGACCACGATAGATTTGCACACCGTTGCGATCCGATCGATCGGGCGCATTTGCCAGAAGCTTGCCGTCGGTAAAGCTCAGTAAGACCACGAGACTGGCAACGTCGGCTTGGCTTACGCCCGCACACCTGCCACGAAATCTCCAGCAGCTTTGCACCGTTCACGCCGGTTCAGCCGACGACGTAGACGCCCCGGGTTCTCAGCCACTGTGCCGGATCAAGTTTGGGTCCGTCTTGCTGCCAGACCTCATAGTGCAGGTGTGGTCCAGTGGAGTAGCCGCGGTTTCCTACCGTTGCGATCTGCTCGCCGGCCCGGACTCGTTGTCCGACGCTCACCAACGCCTCGTTGATGTGCCCGTACACGCCGATCGTGCCGTCGTCTTGCAGCACGCGTACCCATAAACCGAAACCATCGGCCGGACCGGATTCGATGACCTGCCCATCGCTTGCGGACACCACCGGCGTGCCAATCGCGTTGGCGATGTCAAGGCCATAGTGCGTGGTACTCCAGCGTGCCCCGTAGCTCGAGGTCACGGTGCCGTAGGTAGGTGCCGCCGACCGCGGCCGTTGTGGCGCAGGGGGATCGGAAGGCCGCAGACGATCTGGCTGCACCAACTCTCGCACGGCCGCGGTCAGCTCATCGAGTGACGATGTCCGCGCCGGCGTGGTGTCTTGTCGATCGTCCACCGATCCGAGGGCTACAGGTGATGGCGTTGCCGCGGATCGGTCGTCGGCGGACACGCCAGCCTGGAAAACTGGGGTGACTGTTGGGCTGTGACGATCGGCGAGCGCAGTGGCCGCGGTCCCGCCGGCGACGCAAAGGACCACCGCAGCCGCGAGCGATCCACTGACCCCGGCTGCGGCTACGGACCTGAGTGGTGTTCCCGACGTCTTCTCCTCGTCGAGCACATCGAGAAAATCAGAGTGAACTGGCTCATTGTCATGGTGATCGAGAACGGACATCGCCCGCTCCCATGGCGCGGTAGGCGCTGCAACCCTTTGGTTCCTGCCGACGTCGACCGAGCGTGGTGTGCGCCACGGCCCATACGCGTCATGGTCGAAACGGGCCGCGTGCGGCCGTGCATGATGCGAGGGGGACGGGTGTGGGCGGGCGCCGCGAGGCGGGTTGGGAGGAGACGTCCTGGGCGCACTCACCGATGAAATCTGCGGCGAGCGCGTGAGGGCCGGGGCAGGTGAGGGGACTGCTCGGGTGAACCCGACCGCAGTCTCAGGGGGGTGGGGTATCCGATGTCGCCCCGACGCCCGCGCGATACCCGAATGCCGTGGCACCGAAGGCCCGCGGTCGAAAGCCGCCGACGCAGGGCGGCGGGACGCAGGTATACCAGCAGGAGGTGGGCTGGGGTCAGATTTGCGATGCCGTGCCAATGAAGGTCCCTCAGTTCAAGCGTCGTTCCGGATGAAACAGTTCGATATCGAACGGGCCACGGACAGATTACTACTACCGTGGTTAGTTTCTCCGAGTGGGCGTCAGAATCGTCATCCTGCGCCTCTATCAGCGTTCTGAGCCTGACGGCGATCGTGGCATGATCGACCGCATGCGTGGACTCCTACGAGCACTCGGCTGGGGTGCGGTCCTCGCCGCTGTCGTCGGGATTGCTGCTCACTACTCTGGCCTGGTCAGCAATACCGCGTCCCGGGTGGCGGCGTTCACGCCGGTGTTAATCGGCGTCGGTGTCCTCGGCCTGGTGCTGTTGCTCGTCGCGCGCGCCTGGATCTCCGCGGTGGCAGCTGTGCTCGTCGTTGCCGTGGGCGTCACGGCGCAGGCCCCGCTGTATTGGGGAGTGGACGAACTGGTCTCGGACTCGGACTTGACCGTTATGCAGGCAAACATCTTTCGCGGGCAGGCCGATCCGGATGAGATGGTGTCGCGGGTACGCAGCTCGCGAGTCGACGTCATGACGGTGGTCGAGCTGACGCCCGAGTCGGTGGGGGCCCTCGATCGCGCCGGGTTGCGCCACGCCTTGCCGTTCGCGTTTCTCCGTCCCCGCGAGGGTGGAGGTGGAGCCGGCATCTATGCTCGGTCCCCGCTGACTGACGGGCAACTCCTGCGCGGATTCGAACTGTCGAATCTTCATGCGCGACTTACGCTACCAAACCGCTCGCCCATCTCGGTCTATGCACTGCATCCGTTGCCGCCCTATCCGGAACCATCGTGGCGCTGGAATGCCGAGCTCCGCGAGCTACGCTCGATCCTGTCCGCCGACACAGATCCGCTGATCATCGGCGCCGATGCCAACTCGACCTACGATCACCGCTCCTTCCGGCAGCTGCTCTCCGGACCGCCGGATTCACCCCAGCTGACCGACGCCGCCGAGCATCTCGGATCCGGCGTCGTCGCGACCTACCCCGCCGGCCGACCCTACCCGCCCCTGCTCGCGCTCGATCGGGTACTCACCCGCAACGGCCCGACACCGACATCGTTCCGGCGGATCGATCTGCCGGGCTCCGACCACCACGGGGTGCTCGCGAGCATCCGGCTTTGAGATTGAATCGCGGTCTGGCCGAGGCCGCCCGACTGGTGACGAAACACGTTGATTCGCATCAAGATTCGCCGATAATCTACGTTATGACAAGTAGGCGACGCCGAGTATCCCGCGAACTCGACCTCTCCCAGAGCGGGCCAAATGGCAGGTGGCTTGGTAGAGGAGCCTAACGAGCTATCCGATTGTTAGCTGGTGGCGACTGTGCCTTCCGTGATTGCATCACGCAGCACGTGCTTGAGAATCTTCCCCGAGGGGTTACGGGGAATGGGCCGGGTGATGAGCTCGCGCGGAAGCTTGTAACCCGCAATGAACTGGGATCCGTACTCGCGGAGCAACTCCAAGGTGACCTCGCGGCCCTCGACCGGGGTGACGACGGCGATGAGGCTCTCCCCGAACATCTCGTCCGGCCGCCCGACGACCGCCACATCGGCCACGTCCGGGTGGCCGGCGAGGGCCTGTTCGACCTCCACCGAGTACACGTTGCGCCCGCCCGTGATGATCATGTCCTTCATCCGATCAACGATCGTGATAAACCCGTCGGCGTCCCGGACCGCCACGTCGCCGCTGTGCAGCCAGCCGTCGCGGAGCGCATCGGCGGTGGCCTCGGGCTTGTTCCAGTAGCCCTTCATGATGGTCTCGCCTCGGTAAATGATCTCCCCGGGCTCGCCGACCGCGGTGTCGTTGCCCTCGTCGTCGACGATCCGCGTCTCGGCGTTAGTGATGGACGCCCGTCCGGTGGCATCTGGGCGGGCGCGTACTTCGTCCGGAGTGAGGAAGATGCCGGTCGGGCCGCCTTCGGTTTGGCCGCACAGCTGGAAGAACTGCACGTGCGGCAGGGTGGCGAGCAAGCTGGTCGCCGCGCTCGGCGGCATTGGTGCGGCGCCGAAGAAGCCCAGCCGCCACGCGGACAGATCGCGCGTGCCGAGCTCGGGGTGCTGCAGCAGCATCTGGTACATGGTGGGCACGCCCAGGAACACGGTGATGCGGTGCTTCTCCAGCGCATCCAGGACCGCCTTGGGCTCGAACGCTGGCAGCACCACGTGAGTGGTGCCCAGGCTGAACCCTGACATAACGAACAGGACCAGCTCCGCGCAGTGGTACATCGGCGCGACGTGCAGATTCCGGTCGAAGATATTCATACCGAGTGCGGAAACCGAGTTCCCCACCCACAGCATGCGGTGATGGTCGAACAACGCTCCCTTGGGACGCCCGGTCGTGCCCGAGGTGTAGAGGATAATGCAGTCGTCGTCCTCGATGACCTCCACTTCCGGCGCGGTGGTCGGCATGGTGTCTGCGAGCCGCGCGATGCCCTGCGCGGCGGGCTCGTCCAGCACCAGACTTTGCGGCGCGGACGGCAGCGGATCGAGTTCGTCGAGGCCGGCCACCACCACCGCGAGCCCCTCGGAGTACAGCAGCACCGTCGCACCGGAGTCCTCGAGCAGGTAGCGAAGTTCGCGGGCCGGCACGCGAGGGTTGAGAGGCACGGCAATGGCCCCCAGTCGGAACGCTCCGTACAGGCCCAGGATGTACGCGTCGGAGTTCGGACTCAGCAGTGCCACCCTGTCGCCCTTGCCGACTCCGAGCGACGCCAACGCGTGCGCATACTGATTGATCCGGGCCGCGAGCTGCTCGTACGAGTAGGTGCTCTCGCCGAAGATCAGTGCGGTCTTGTCCGGGTGCCGGCGGGCATTGAGCGCGAGGGCGCCTCCGAGAGTGGCCATGGTGACTCCTGAGGTGTTGAAGACTCCGGGATCGGGTATGTGACCCCGGACACAGCAGAAACAGTAACCGCCAACGCGGTTCTTGTACAGACGTTCAGCGAAAGAGAAACTCGGGTCAGGTGGCTGACCCGTGGGAACGATCGACAGCTCCTCCCCCGGACACGCTCACGCCGAGCTCGGGCTTGCTGTGCCCCTCGGTGTGGGTGAAGGTCCCGAGGTGGGTCCAGACGGCATCCACCAGCGGCTGCAGGAACAGTCGGCCCATCTGGTTGATGATCACGTCGACCACCTGGACGGAGTCGGCGCGGCCCCGCGAGGCCGCGCCGGTCTCGCGCATCGCAACGACCTCCCGGTGGGTAAGTTCGGTGAGCCGCTCCAGCAGTTGCCCCCGCTGGCCGCCGGGTTCGAGTAGCGCCCGTCGGAGATAGTTGACCACCTCCGGGTTTCTGACCAGCATTTCCGCGACGGATTCATTCCGGACGCGAGCGATTTCTTCGCCGGCCCCGTCGGTCGGCGCCGAAGCAAGGGCCGACGCAAAACGCTCCACGACGATCTGCTCCACAGCCTCGCGCAGGCCGTCTTTGGACCCGTAGTGATGGACCACCAGCCCTACGGTAACCCCGGCGGCGGCCGCGACCGCACGCATCGGTGTGCGGTCCTCGCCGTTGGCCGCATAGAGCTCGAGAGCAGCGTTACGGATTCGCGCTTTGGCGGTGAGGTCCTGGTCGCCGGAGTGCTGGGCGGGGCGGTCCACGCGGTCTCCCTTCGGTTGACGAACGAGTCTACTGGGATGTGCCAGCCGTTAACGCTATACAGTGGATATGTTTACTGACTACTTGTATAGTCGCTGAAATGAGTCTTCGATCGCTCCGACCCCTAGCCGGCATACAGGTCGTCTCATTGGCTACCAACCTGCCCGGTCCGCTAGCCGTGGCAGGCCTACGCGACCTCGGCGCCGCGGTGATCAAAGTGGAGCCGCCGGTGGGTGACGCCTTGGCCGTGGCCGCGCCCTCCTGGTACTCAGAACTGACACAGGGGGTGGAGGTTCGTCGGGCCGACCTCAAGAGTCGTAGCGGACTGGAGGAGCTGACCACGCTGCTCGATACGGCGGACGTGTTGGTGACCGCCATGCGCCCGTCAGCGTTCTGCCGACTCGGCCTCGGCGATCTCAGCGACCGCTACCCGCGGTTGTGCCATGTGGAGATCGTGGGCTACGACGGCGCCGACGAGGAGGTCGCGGGCCACGACCTGACCTATCAGGCGAGATACGGCACCATCCGGCCGCCGCACCTGCCGCTGGTCCCGGTCGCCGACACCGTCGGTGGGGAGCGGGCCATCTCGGCCGCCCTGGCCCTGCTGCTGGCCCGGGGACAGCACGACTCCGGCGGACATCAACGCATCACTCTCGACGCGGCCGCGTACGACTCCGCGGCTGCCCTCCGGCACGGCCTGTTTGGCAATGGAGCACCACTGGGCGGGGCTCTGCCCTCCTACAACATCTATGCCACCGCCGACGGCCACATCGCCCTGGGGGCACTCGAACCGCACTTCGAGGCCCGCACCAGAGAAGTACTCGATTGCGACGGCACATCCGCCGCCTACACCCGCGCCTTCGCCGCGCACACCACGGCCCACTGGGAGGATCTGGCCGCGCGCCACGACATCCCGCTCACCGCCGTTCGCGATGCCCACCCGGCCACAGCGCAGACCACTCACGCGCCCACGGCGCCCACCACCTGACCACCTTGAGGAAGGACCCAGTCATGACCGACTCCCCCCAGCCCCGTAGTTCCCGAGCCACCCGCGAGGCCGTGATCGTCGATGCCGTCCGGACCCCGGTCGGCAAGCGCGGCGGGGCGCTGGCCGCCTGGCATCCCGCCGATCTGCTGGGGGCCACCCTCAGTGAACTGGTTCGCCGCAGTGATGTGGCGCCGGAGAAAATCGACGACGTGATCGCTGGCTGTGTGATGACGCACGACCAGCAGAGCTCCAACATCGCTCGCCATGCGGTGCTCTCCTCCGGCCTGCCCGATTCGGTGCCGGCCGTGACCGTGGACCGACAGTGCGGCTCGGGGCAGCAAGCTGTCGCATTTGCCGCCCACGGTGTGGAGGCGGGGTCCTACGACCTCGCCATCGCATGCGGCGTGGAGTCGATGTCACAGGTGGCGCTGCCATCCTCATTACAACCCGGCGCCCCGCTAGGCCCGCAATACTCCCCCCGCGAACTGGCCCGCTACGACGGCGGACTGCTGGCTCAAGGCCCGTCCAGTGAGCTGATGAACACCCGCTTCGACCTCAGCCGGGAGGAACTCGACGCCTTCAGCCGCCGGAGCCACGAGCGGGCGCTGGCTGCCACCCGCGACGGCCGCTTCGAGACCCAGCTGGTTCCGCTGCGCCGCGACCCGCTCGATGACTCCAGCGAGCCCGTGACCGCGGATGAGGGGATCCGGGCCGAGCTCGACCCAGAGAAGATGGCGTCCCTGCGGGCGGTGTTCGCCGAAGACGGCAAGACCACCGCAGCCAACTCCTCCCAGCTCAGCGACGGCGCCGCCGCACTACTCATCGCCGACCGCGAGTTCGCCGAGGCCCACGGGCTCACCCCCCGCGCCCGCTTCGTGGTCCACGCGGTCGCCGCGGCCGATCCGATCATCCAGTTCACCGCAATCCTCGAGTCCACCCGCAAGGCCCTGGACCGGTCGGGGCTCACGGTGGACGATATCGACCTGTTCGAGGTCAACGAAGCGTTCGCGGGAGTACCGCTGATGTTCCAAAAAGAGTTCGGCGTCCCCGACGACAAACTCAACGTCAACGGCGGCTCGGTGGCTGTCGGCCACCCCCTCGGATCCACCGGCGCCCGCATGATGACGGACCTGCTGACCGAGCTCGAACGCACCGGCAGCCGATACGGGCTACAGACCATCTGCGAAGCCCACGGCACCGCTAACACCACCATCATCGAACGCCTCTGACGAGCCCCCTCCGTCCCAGCCACCGTCCCAACCCCACTTCAGGAGCACCAACATGACGTCCCACCCCATCGTCACCGGTCTGCCGTCGACACACGGTGACAGTTACCAGCTCAACACCACCACCCTGCTGCGGCACTCCGCCCGGACCTACCCCGAGCAGGAGATCGTATTCCGCACCATCGACGGGGGCTGGGACCGCTACACCTACGCAGACATGTTCGAGCGGGTCGGGAAGTCAGCCCACGCGCTCACCGGGCTGGGGGCCGGCCCCGGAACGGTGGTGGGAATCCTGGATTGGAACTCCAAACGCCATATGGAGCTGTACTGGGCGATTCCCGGTATCGCATCGGTGATGCTGCAGATGAACCTGCGGCTCGCCCCGGTGGACCTGGCCTATGTCACCGACCACGCCGAAGCCTCGATCGTGCTGGTCGACGAGTCCCTGCTGCCCGTGGCCGAGGCGCTGGTCGAGCAGGGCGTCGGGGTGAAGACCTGGGTGGTCATGACGGACAAGCCACTCTCGGAGATCTCCACCACCCTGCCCGGGGTCGTCCACTGGGAAGACGCGCTGACGGCCGCGGAATCGACCTTCGACTGGCCGATGATCGACGAAACTTCGGCGTACAGCGCGTGCTACACCACCGGCACCACCGGCCGCCCCAAGGGCGTGTACTACTCCCATCGCGGGATCTACCTCCACACTCTTGCCGAGGCAGCGCAGTTGAAGATGGGCGACGACGACACCGTCATGGTCATCACCCCGATGTTCCACGGCCAGGGCTGGGGACTGCCGCAGTCGGCCATCTACTCGGCCGCCAAGGTCGTGCTGCCCGGACGGTATACGGCCGAGGACACCTCTGTGCTGGTTGACGCGATGATCTCCGAGTCCGTCACCGTAGCCAACGGTGCCCCCGCGATCTTCGAGCCGATGCTCGACTACATCCGCACACTCAAGACGCGCCCGGACTTCAGCCGCGCCCGTCTGCTGTCCGGGGCGACCGAACCGTCGCTCACGCTCATGCGCGGCTTCCATGACCTCACCGGCGCCGACATCATCCACGCCTACGGCGCCACGGAGACCACTCCGCTGGTCACCGTCAACGCAGGCCTGAAGCACACGCTGCGGGACGTGCTCAGTGAGAAGGAGAAGTGGGATCTCAAGCGGGCCCAGGGTCTGCTGGTCAACGGGATCGACATCAAGGTCGTCGGACCGGACGGAACCGAACTACCCCACGACGGTGTCTCCCAGGGCGAGGTGCTCATGCGCGGCCCGTGGATCATCGAGCGCTACCACAAGATGGAAGACAAAGGCGGCGCGTTCGCCGATGGGTGGTGGCGCAGCGGCGATGCCGGCACGATCCGCCCCGACGGCTACCTCAAGCTGACCGACCGCATCAAGGACGTGGTCAAAAGCGGCGGCGAATGGATCTCCTCGATCGACATGGAAAACGCGATCGTCGCCCACCCACAGGTCCGCGAAGCCGCCGTGGTGGGGATCGAGCATCCCAAGTGGCAAGAGCGCCCGGTTGCGATCGTCGTCCAAGAAGACGGTGCCGATCTTGACGTCGACGACATCCACGCCGTGTTGGAAGACAAGTTCGCCAAGTGGCAACTGCCCGACATCGTCATCTTCGCCGACGCGCTGCCGCGCACCAGCGTCGGCAAGTTGGACAAAAAGACGCTACGCACCGACCACGCCGATCTCTACCGGGGAGCCGAGGAATGAACAACCGGAGCGGACACGATGATGTGGTGCGCAGCGAACGACGCGGAGCCGTCGCGATCCTGCGCATCAACCGACCCGAGGCCCGGAATGCACTGAACGCCGCGGTGTTCGCAGCCTTGAACGGGCACCTAGCCGAGCTGCGGACCGATGACTCCGTGCGCGCCATAGTTTTGGCCGGCGCGAGCGGCGTGTTCTGCGCTGGAGCAGACATCACCGCGTTCGACGCCCTGCGGGCCGATCCGTTGATCGGGCAGCGGCGGGCCTCCGGGGGGACTCTATGGGCCGACCTGGAGAACTTCCCCAAACCGGTGATCGCAGCCGTCGAGGGCCTGGCCCTGGGGGGCGGGCTCGAACTCGTCCTGGCCTGCGACACCAGCATCGTCGGCCAGGGTGCCCGCCTTGGATTACCCGAGGTCAAGCTCGGCGTCATCCCCGGCGGCGGCGGCACCCAACGACTCATCCGGGCGCTCGGCAAACCTCGCGCCATGGCACTGCTGCTCAGCGGCGACCTGGTCACCGGGACCGAGGCCGCCACCCTCGGCCTGGTGGGAAAGGTGGTCGACGACGACGAGGTCGTCGAACAGGCGATCGCCCTGGCGCAGCGGATCTCGGCTAATTCCCCGCTGGCCGTGGCCCTGGCCAAAGACGCCGCCCTGGCCGCGCAGACCGGGTCGATAGCCGCAGGGCTCGAGCACGAAAAGCGCAACTTCGTCTATTCACTCGCCTCAGACGACAGCCACGAGGGCCAGGCCGCCTTCGTGGCCAAGCGTTCGCCGAACTTCACCGGCCGCTGACCCGGCCCGACAAGGACAAGATCATGACCACCACCCTGTTCCCCGACCACCGCCCCACCTGGCAAACCGAGTCCCACGAGTTGCTACGGGACCACGCCCGCGCCTTCTTCGCCAGAGAAGTCACCCCCCGCCAGGCGGACTGGGCCCGGCAGGGCCACGTCGACCGCGAACTCTGGAACAGAGCCGGAGCGGCAGGCCTACTGCTCACCGACATCGCCGAAAAGGACGGCGGCGGGGGAGGCGACTTCGGCCACGAGGCTGTAGTGGCCCAGGAACTGGCGTACGCGCACGACAGCGCGTTCGGCTTCACCGTGCACTCCACGATCGCCAGCCACTACATCAACGCCTACGGGACCGAGGAGCAAAAGCGCCGCTGGCTACCCGGGCTCGCCTCCGGCGAGAAAGTGGTGGCCGTCGCCATGACCGAGCCTGGTACCGGCTCAGACCTGCAGAACGTCAAGACCACAGCCATCCGCGACGGCGACCACTACGTGGTCAACGGCGCCAAGACCTTCATCTCCAACGGCACCCACTGCGACTTGGTTGTCATCGTGGCCAAGACCGATCCAGCGGCCGGCGGCAAGGGCATCTCCCTACTAGTCGCCGAGGTCGACAATAACGTCGCGGGCTTCTCCCGCGGCGCCGTCCTCGAGAAGATCGGCATGCACGGATGGGACACCCGCGAACTCTTCTTTGACGACATGCGGGTACCGGTGGAGAACATCCTTGGCGAGGAGGGCTCCGGCTTCGCCGAACTCATGACCCAGTTGCCGCGGGAGCGACTCATCATCGGAGTCGCCGGCGTGGCGGTGGCCGAGGCCGCGGTGATCGAGACCATCCGGTACGTCAAAGAGCGCGATGCGTTCGGCAAGAAACTCCTGGACTTCCAGAACACCCAGTTCGTACTAGCCGAGTGCAAGGCCGAAGTCTACGCCGGCAAGGCGCTGATCGACGACGGCATCCGCCGCCAGATCGAGGGCACCCTGGACGCCGCCGGCGCCTCCATGATCAAAATGTGGGCCACCGACATGCAGTGCCGCGTGGTGGACAAGTGCCTACAGCTGTTCGGTGGCTACGGCTACATGATGGAATACCCCATCGCCCAGATGTACGCCGCCTCCCGCGTGCAGCGGATCTACGGCGGCACCAACGAGATCATGAAGCTGCTCGTAGCCAGGTCACTGTGAACGCCGCGCCCCCGAGTCCGTCCGTCTACGCCGAAGACTTCACCCCGGGCCAGATCCTCGAACTGGGCGATCACACCGTCTCCAAGTCCGAACTGGTCGACTTCGCCACCCGCTGGGACGCCCAGTGGTTTCACATCGATGAGGAAGCCGCTGATCAGGGACACTTCCGCGGACTCATCGCCAGCGGGGTACACACCATCGCCATCGCTCAACGGCTGCTCACACAAACAATGCTCAACCAATGGGCAGTGATCGCCGGGCTCGGATTCGACCGGGTACGGTTCCCGGTGCCCGTCCGACCCGGCAACGTTCTCACCGGAACCGCCCAAATTGCCGAGATCACTCTCGACGGAACACGCGGGCGAGTGAAGATAGAAATGCGGCTGACCGATCAGGACGACCACACCGTCCTCTACGCCGAACTGACCATCGTCATGTGGCAAAGAGAGCAGGCCACGACACCGTCCGGAGGCTTCAACTGACACACGGCAGGACGTCACCAGAAAGAGCCACGGTCCCGCCCTACATCGACGAAGCGACCTTCATCTCGTATCCGCAAGTCAGCGTGGGACGTGACGACCCCACCTCACGACGGTGGCTCAAGGTAGTCAAACCCCCGTCCCGGAACTTGTCAAGGTGATTGAGTCCAACGGGTGTTACGCGGCGGCCTGACCCGCCGCAGGTTCGGTGCCGTCGATTGCGGCAGGCTGGTTGATCCAGGCCTCGGTGGGCAGGTCCAGGATCTTCGGCCCTCGGTCTGTGGTTCCGAATCGTTCGGGGTGGGCGCGACGAGCCTCCGCGAGGACGTCGGAGCGCTCGGCCGCCTTCTGGGCAGCGAGCCCGAAGTGGACGTCTGCGGGGGTGTGCAGACCGATTCCACTGTGCCGGTGGTCGTGGTTGTACCAGGTCACGAACGTTTCCATGAATTGTCGGGCATGGTGGATCGACCCGAAGCGGTCCGGGAACGCCGGACCGTACTTGAGGGTCTTGAACAGCGATTCGGAGTACGGGTTGTCGTTGGAGACCTTCGGCCGCGAATGCGACCGGGTCACCTCCAAGTCGGCGAGCAGAGCGGCGACGGGTTTGCTGGTCATCGACGTCCCACGGTCGGCATGCACCACACTCGGAATGCCATGCACGGCAAAGATTTCCGACATGAACTCCACGGCAAGCGCACCGGATTCACGGGTTTGGACGTGCGCACCGACGATGTAGCGAGAGTAGATGTCGACCATCACGTAGGCGTCGAAGTAGACGCCCTTGACCGGGCCGGGGAGCTTCGTGATGTCCCAGGTGTAGACCTGCCGAGGCGCGTCGGCCACCAGTTCCGGGCACACCCGTGCGGGATGTCTCGCCTGCCTGCGGCGGTCGGTGACCTGCGTGTTCTCCCGCAGGATCCGGTACATCGTCGACACCGAACACAGGTAGGTGCCTTCGTCGAGGAGCTGGGCGTAGACCTCGAGCGGAGCCTGGTCGACGAACCGGTCGCAGTCGAGCAGCGTGAGCACCGCCTGACGTTCGTCCGGTGTGAGCTTGTTCGCGGGCACCTGCGCCGCCGCTGGCGCCGGCCGCGCCGGTGCCAGCGACCGTGCCTTGATCCTGGCGGCGGTTGACCGGGTCACCGACGTCAAGGTCGTCGCCGTCCTTGTGGTGACGCCGGCATCGGTGAGGGCGTGGTGGGCGGTCATCAGCGCTTGTTGTGCGGCTCGTCGGTGTCCGCGCTCTCGGAGAGAGATTCCAAGAGCGCGTGTGCTTTTCCCATGATGTCTAGGGCCGCTTCGGTGGTCG
Source organism: Gordonia sp. B8661-1 (assembly GCF_059427765.1). Taxonomy (NCBI): domain Bacteria; kingdom Bacillati; phylum Actinomycetota; class Actinomycetes; order Mycobacteriales; family Gordoniaceae; genus Gordonia; species Gordonia sp. B8661-1. The sequence continues at coordinate 5,769 of NZ_JCAHRL010000016.1, read as the reverse complement.
CGAGGCGCTTGGTGGTGCGGTCGAGCTCTCGGCGCAGGCGGGCGATCTCGGCCTGCTCGGCGGTGAGCTTGCCGATCTTCGCGCCGGCTGGTGCGCCGTCGAGGACGCCGGCGTCGCGTTGCTTGCGCCATTCGCTGATCAGCGACGAGTACAGGCCCTCGCGGCGCAGGTAGGCGCCGCCCTCGTTGCTCGCGCAGGCCTGCTCGTATGCGGCCAGGTGTGCGAGCTTGTCCGCCGGGGTGAAGGCGCGGCGTCGGCGCGGGCCGTCGGAGCGTGGCTGCAAGGAGTCCATGCGGGCATTGTCCCCGGACACGGCCAGGCTGGAAATCGTCATCGAAGAGTTGATCCGTATCTCGCCCTGCAGGCGGGGTTGCTGTGAACCGTTGGACTCAACTCACCCTGACACGCAGGGTCCGAGCGCGTCCGCTAGCTAGCGATCGATTTCGCGACACTCACAGAACCAGTCGTTTCCGCAGGGCAGCAGTGTCCGAAAACTCGTGTCGCCTTGCCACCCACATCGAGCACCGGTAACCAGACGTTATGACGTCACGACAGGCATCGGTTGCCAGCACATGGTGACGGTGGTGCCGTCGGGTCCGGTGGTGAGTGCGTGGGTGTCGCTCAGCGCGGTGATGAGTGCTAGTCCGCGGCCGCGGAAGCGCTCTGAGGGGCTGGGGTCCCAGGTGCCGGTGTCGGTGACGGTGATTTCGAGGGCGCCGTTGGGTCGGTGTCGGCTGTGCACGGTGACCGTTCCGGGTTCGGCGGAGTTCTTGTAGGCGTGTTCGGTGGCGTTGGCGACTGCTTCGTAGACGGCCAGGATGATGTCGCCGCGGCGTTCGGTGTCGGCGTCGACAGTGGCAGTCACCCAGAGGGTGAACAGTTCGCGCAGTGTGTGGGCGGCTTCGGCGGTGGCCGCGACCGAGCGTTTGAAGTCACCGGTGGAGTCGCCATCGAGGTGCTGTGATGAGTCCACGCCGCCGTGTCTACCCAGTCGGGGTGCCGGTCATTCCGGTGGGGTCGGTCATGGCGGTGACGGCGTGGGCGAGGGAGGGGTAGAGGACGATCGTCTGGTCCAGGCCCATGAGTGTCAGGGGCCGCGACGTCGCGGGTGTGGCGGCGACGACTCCGAACAGTCCGGTCGGTGCGATGGCCTCGTGCGCGGCGACGAGTGCGGCCATGCCGGCCGAGGCCAGGAAGTCGGTGGTGGTCAGGTCGATGATCAGGCCGCGCGGTTGACCGGTCAACGCGTTCGTCACTGCTTCGGACAGTTGTGGTGCGGTGAGCACGTCGATGCTGCCTTGGACGGTCAGGATCACCAGTTCTTCGTGCTGGGCGGAGACGATGGTCAGCAACGCACGGCCGGCGTTGTCTCCGCTGTCGTCGACGACCACCGCGTCAGGGTTGACCACGGCGTCAGGGTTGACCACGGCGTCAGGGTTGTTTGGCTGCACTGGTGACTCTCGCTTCCATCGAAGGGGGCCACACAGTTGGTGAGTGGCCACGGTCCCGACCGACGACATGACGACGGCTGCCTGCTGCACCGGCCTACCCATCTTGTCATGGTCGCCTGCCCGACATCGATGCGGTCGGGCGAGGACGTCAGGCGCCGCGGCCCTTCATCGGGTCTGTGCTGGAAGACCTCCCCTGACGGTCACACGACACCGCGTTCGAGATTGCGCATTCGATTGCGCGATTCGCATTCGAGCTGGTGGATCGTCGATTCGTCAAATCAGATGTGGTTGGGGATGTCGGAAACTCTTGCACTGTGCTGTCCGGGGCATGGTCGGCGACCTCGGGCAATCGGCTGTCGGTGTATTCGAGGAGCCGGTCGAACTGCTCGTGCACCGCGGTGGCGGTGGGCTGGTCATACACGCTGTGCAGCATCGCTTTTACCGCCGGCCACATGGACTTGGGGCACACTGCCATGAGGTTGGCGGCGTAGTGGGTGCGGCAGCGCTGCCATACCGCGCCGGGCAGGTTCGCTGCGATCGCCTCGATGAGCCCGGCATGAGCATCGGAGGTCACCAAGCGCACCCCGCCCAGGTCGCGGGCCACCAGGTCGGCGAAGAAGGTGTTCCACGATGCCCTGGTCTGGGCCCTACCCCCGGATCTTGGACACGGTGGGTGATTACGCAGCGGTTGGCAGCGTAGCGGCCCGGCGGGCCTCGTAGGTGGACGGGGACAGGTAGCCGCACCAGGAGTGACGGCGGCGGGTGTTGTAGCGGACGAGCCAGCGGAAGACCTCGCGGCGGCAGGTGGCCTCGTCGGGCCGGCAGGCGGCGTCTTGGAGGACCTCGCGCTTGATGGTGGCGTTGAACGACTCGGCCAGAGCGTTGTCGGCCGAGGAGCCGACGGCTCCCATGGACTGGGTCACGCCGAGCTGCTTGCAGAGCTTGGCGTAGTCCTTGCTGGTGTAGACCGACCCGTGGTCGGAGTGGAAGATCGCGCCCTTGAGGCTGCCCCGGGTGGCGGCGGCTGCCTTGAGGGCGTCCTCGACGAGCTCGGTACGCATGTGGTCGGCGACCGCCCACCCGGCCAGCCGGCGTGAGTAGCAGTCGATCACGGTGGCCAGATACAGGTTCGTCCCGTCCCCGATCGGCAGGTAGGTGATGTCCCCGACATAGCGTTCGTTGACCGCCTTCGCGGTGAAGTCCCGCTTGAGCAGGTCGGGGACCTTCTGCCCCGACGGCTCGGGGATCGTGGTCCGCACCCTCCGCTTCTTCACGTAGCCACGGATTCCCTCGGCCCGCATTACCCGCGCGACGCGCTTGTGGTTCACGCGCTCGCCGGCAGGGGCGCCGTCGTTGAGCTCGGCAGTGATCCGGGGCGCGCCGCAGGTCTTGTCCTGCTGGTGTGCGGACCTGATCCGTTCAGCCAGCGCCGCGTCCGCGACCGCCCTGGCCTCACGCCCGGGAGCGGCCTTGACCCACGCGTAGTAGGAAGAGCGCTCGATCTCGACGAGCTCACACAGTCGCTTCACCTCGAAGGTGGTGGAGTTGTCGGCAACGAACTGGAAGCGACTCACCAGTTCGTCTCCCCGGCGAAATACTTGGCCGCCCGCTGGAGGATCTCGCGCTCGGTGGAGAGCTTGGTGGTCTCGACCTCGAGCTCACGCACCCGCGCCCGGAGCCGGGCCAGCTCCTGCTCGGGCGTCTCCGGTCCGTCCGGCGGCGGTGGCCCGCCCGGACTCGCGAGACGCGGGATCGTGGTGCCGTCGGGTGCGGTCTTCTTGCCCGTGCCGTACTGGCCCACCCAGTGCTTCAGGGTGCCCCGCGCGACCCCCAAATCGGTGGCGATGCCCTTCAGCGTCGCGCCCGGGGTGGACTCGTACAAGTCGACGGCCTGACGACGGAACTCTTCGGAGTAGTTCTTCCTGGCCATGGTTCTCCGATCATCTCGCTTCCCCAGCACCAAGTGCTGGATTCAGCGTGTCCAAGAACCGGGGTCAGGCCCCTCTCACTGGTGGCCACCTGCATGCCCAACACCTCGCGGTCGATGGCTTGCGGATGGAGGGCTTCGCACTAATTGTGCCGGTGGCCTCTGACAGGTGTCAGTGGTCGATGTAGAGGCGTGCTGCATGCTGCTTGGCAGTGTCGCGGCGTCCTTCAGCGGCGCGGAGCGCATCGCGGAGAGATGCCAGTGCTTCGGTGATGCCGGCGATGGCTTCGGCGGGAGTGGTGGGAGCCCCAAGGGTGTCGGTGGCGAGGTCGTCGCGTTGGGCGAGGTCGCGGTAGCTGCGCTCGATGTCGAGGACCTGGCGTTGCAGGGCGTTGATGGGGTCGTAGAGCGCGTCGATGGCGTGGTCGAGTGTCCGGCCGGAGTCGTTCACGATGCTCCTCATGGTGTCAGGGACGTGTTGTGGCGCTGTGGGTTAGGTGCGGTAGGCGTGGGCTCGGTGGTCGATCTTGACGATGACGATGGTGTGGTTGGGATCGTCGATGCGCAGCAGGATGCGGTAGTCGCCGCGGCGTGCGCTGTGAAGGCCTTCGAGGTCGTCGCGTAGCGGTTTGCTGAGGCGGTGCGGGTTGCCGGCGAGGGGCCCGGAGATGAACTCGATGACAGCGTGGACGATCCGGGATGGAAGGCGTTGCAGATCGCGGCGTGCGGGGGATGCGACCTCGACGCGGTACTCATCGGCCGAGTCCGTGGGGTTGTCGCTCACTGGGGCGGCATGCCGTGTTCGGCGCGCAGGTCCTCGAGGGAGACGGTTTGACCGGCGGCGTACTCGACGTCGGCGGCCGCGACAGCTTCGCGGATGCCGGCACGTGAGAGCCAGTAGATCGTTTCGTGCAGCGATTCGAGGTCGTCAGCCGACATGAGCACCGCGGCGGGTTTGCCGTGTTTGGTGATCGTGATGATGTCGTGCGTGCTCTCGGCGCTGTCGATGAGCGCGGAGAGCTTGTCCTTGGCTTCGCCGAGAGGCACCGTCGTCATGCCTCCAGCCTAGCCGATAAACTGGCCAGAAACTAGCCATACTGTTAGCCGATAATTTAGATTATGTAAAGTTACGCTTTACATACACTGTACATGGTTTCTTGACACCTCTCCTGATGACAGTCAGCATGAGACGGTGACACCCCACATGGGAGCTTCCCTCGCCGGCATCGTCGACGAGTTCAAACATCGACGCGGTCTGTCGGAAACCGCGGTAGCCGGACGGCTCGGTATGAGTCGGATGAACCTGAATCTGTGGCGGCGCGAAGGACTTCGCGCTCTGCCCACACGCGATCGACTCGAGACGGTCGCGGAGGTGACTGACACTCCGTACCGGGTGGTGCTCGAGACCGCGCTCGCCGAATGCGGCTACCTTGACACTCCCCCGCCGGGGGACACCGTGTCGCTGGACGGGGTGGTCGCGGTGTCACGGATCCTAGCGGGAGTGGTCGGGCGCGGGTTGAGCCCGAGCGAGTCTTCGCGGCTGAGGGCGGCTTGGGTTTCAGCGTCTCCGCGCACCCTCGTCTCGGTCGCTACGCTGCTCCAGGAGCAATGCGCTGATGGGTGAGGTGGCCCAGTTTGCGGAGAAAACTCACTCCACGACAACGAGAACTGCTCAACGTGCGGCGTTAATTGCAGATGGCAAGAATTGAACACCCCGCTGTGTTCGGACCGTCCCCCGAGCACCCCTACGCTCTCGGCAACCTCTGAGTCCATCAACCGCAGGAGAACAAGGTGAACGGGTTTGCATTCGCAGCTGCGCTGGTCAGCTCGTTGATATGGCCGGCGACCGTTCTCTTGCTCGCCCTCTGCTGGCGTGAGCCGCTCACCAAGCTCTTCAATCGGATCGCTCGGCAAGCCAAGAACGTCACCGGACTTGGGTTCAGCGTAGAACTCGAGACCCAGATCGCACACCTCGTCTCGACAGGTCTTGCTCTGGCCCCGGACGGATCTGTTGACCGCGAGCATAAAGAGAACGTGCGGTATCCAGTGTTGCTGAGCGCTGATCCTGTTGCCACAATCATCGATTCATATGAGCGCGTGCGGTACTGCGCCATCGACAAACTCACGAAGCTTCATGGTCAGAGCAGCTTAGGTAGCAACACTAATATCCTAACACTCGCTGACACAATGCACTGGTACGGACAGACCCAAGGGCACGTCGACGAGACGTTGGGAAAGGTAACCGCTGAGTTGGAGAGCATCTACAACACAGTCGTACAGATCGACCAGCCTCTCAACGCGTTCTCTCCGAAGGAACGCGTCTACGCAAGGGACTGGTGCACGGTTAGGTGACATCTGATCTGGCTTGCCCCGGGAGGGCGGCCTGGAAGG
>NZ_JCAHRL010000015.1:0-31161 GCF_059427765.1 Gordonia sp. B8661-1 | reverse complement strand
ATGGTACTGCACCCTAACCAGTGTGGGAGAGTAGGACACCGCCGAACACAAACACCCGAAAGGGCCCAGCGATGACGCTGGGCCCTTTCGTCGTTTCTGGGAAGTTTTATCGGATCTCGTTAGTCCGTGGACGGCTCAGCTCCTCGCGGCACAACGATCATCGGTGCGGCCAGGACGCGGAGCATCTTCGCGGCGGTGGTGCCGAGGAAGAGACGCTGAGGTGCCGCGAGCCGGCTGGAGCCGACGACGATGACGTCCCCGTCGTTCCAGTCGACCGTGGAGACCGCGTCGCCGATGTCTTGTCCGCGAGCGACTTCCGATATGACGCTCGTTCCCTCGGGCAGTCGGGCGTGCGCTTCGTCGAGTGATCGTTGCGCCAATTCGAGCGCCCGAGCGACGGCGGCATCCTCGTCGGCCTCGGAGCGCTGACGCACCATGTCGTCGTTCGACACGAGCGAGACCAGGCGCAGGGGCACGCCGCCGGCACGACAGAGATCGAAGGCGGTGTCGAGGACGTTCTCGGTTCCCGGTCGGCTGCCGATGGCCGCGGTGATGCGGTCGATACGGTCTGCGCCGGTATGTGCGAAGCCGCGGGGTGCGAGGACGACGGGGATCGCCGACGAGTGCAGTAGTCCGTTGACGACGGTGCCGAGCGAGTGGCGGCCGACCATCCCGCCGCCGGAGCCGCCGGCGATGAGCAGCGTGGAGCCCTGTTCGGCGGCGACCGCGGCCAGGCCTTCGGCGATATGGTCCGCGACGGTCAGATGTGTTCGCACGGAGACGTCGTCCGGCACGAGTGCCGCGGCGTCCGCGAGCCAGCGGTGCGCCGTCTCGTCGAGCATCTCGGCGAAGTGATCGTCGTCGGGACTCGGGTCATCGGGCGGGATGATGAGGGCGATGTCGAGGTCCGTGCGCAATGTCCTGGCCAGGGCCACACCGAGGGCGACCGCATCTTCTCCGCCGGGGGTGGCCAGATAGGCGACGAGCAACTTCATCGCAGTACTCCCATCTCGACATCGTGGACGCGGACGAGCCCGCGCGCTGTCTCCAGGATGTCAGGCGCGCGGGCTCGGTGGCTCCCGATTGTGTCAGGAGTCGCGTTCAGCTCAGGTGGTGAACCTCCTGCAGACCGTAGACCGGAGTGGGGATGCCCTCGTAGCGTGCCTTCAGTTGCAGCGCGAGGTAGAGCGAATAGTGCCGGGACTGATGGAGATTGCCGCCGTGGAACCACAGCCCGGGCTGCTGGGTGGGCTTCCACATGTTGCGCTGTTCCCCCTCCCAGGGGCCGGGGTCCTTGGTGGTTTCCGAGCCGAGTCCCCACACCTTGCCGACCCGATCCGCGATGTCCTGACCCATGAGGTCGGCGGCCCAGCCGTTCATCGAGCCGTAGCCGGTCGCATAGACGACGACGTCGGCGGGGAGTTCGGTCCCGTCAGCCAGGACCACCGAGTTCTCGGTGAGGTGATCGACCTCGCCGTGCGCCAGCTTGATGGTGCCGTCGGCGACGAGGTCGCAGGCGCCCACGTCGATGTAATAGCCGGAGCCCCGCCGCAGGTACTTCATGAACAGCCCGGAGTCGTCGTCGCCGAAGTCCAGGTCGAAGCCGGCGGCCTCGAGACGATCGTAGAAGTCCTTGTCGCGCTCGCGGATCTGGTCGTACAGGGGGATCTGGAACTGATGCATGATGCGGTAGGGCAGCGAAGCGAAGGTCAGGTCGGCCTTCTTGGTCGTCATCCCCGACTCGACGGCCTGCTCGCTGTACAGCGAGCCGAGCCCGATCTCCATCAGCGAGTCCGACTTCACGATGTGGGTGGACGAACGCTGGATCATCGTGGTGTCGATGCCGTTCTCCACCAATGCCTTACAGATGTCGTGCGCGGAATTGTTGGCGCCGACCACGACGACCTTCTTGCCCACGTAGTCGTCCGGACCCGGATGTTGGCTCGAGTGATGCTGTTCGCCGGCGAAGACGTCCTGCCCGGGGAAGGACGGCACATTGGCCTTGCCCGACATGCCGGTGGCGAGCACCAGTTGCGTCGGATGAAGGGTCAGTTTTTCGCCGTCCTTGTCGAGCTCGACCGTCCACTGCTCGGCGTCCTCGTCGTACGTGGCGGAGAGACAGGTCGTCTTGCTCCAGTACGGAACCTCCATGACCTTGGTGTAGAACTCCAGCCAGTCACCGACCTTGTCCTTCGGTGCGAAGACCGGCCAGTTCGACGGGAAGGGGAGGTACGGCAGGTGGTCGTACCAGACCGGGTCGTGCAGGCAGAGCGACTTGTAGCGTTTGCGCCACTGATCGCCGGGACGGTCGTGCCGGTCCACGACGATCGACGGCACACCGAGCTGCCGCAGACGCGCGCCGAGCGCGATACCGCCTTGCCCGCCGCCGATCACCAGGACGTAGGGCTGGACCGCACGACCGAGTTCGGCTTCCTCATCGGCCCGGCGCTCCGCCCAGGAACGCTGGTCCGGATCGGCACCGTGGACGGCGCCCAGGACGCGGGAGCGGCCACTGGGTTCCTCGTGGCCCTTGAGTTCCTGCAGGGTGGTGAGCAGCGTCCACGCGGTGTCGTCGTCCTCGCGCAGACGCAGGTGTCCGACACCGCGGCCGGTTGCCGTCTCGAATTCGATGAACGCCGAGGTGACGCCGTCGTCCGAGGTCGGCGGCTCCGACGTGCGGAAGCCGCGCGGGGTGGTGTCGGCCAGTCGCGCGCCGAGCATGTCGGCGATCTGCTCGCGTCCCTCGACCGTCTTGAGGTTCCACGTGAAGGCGACGAGATCACGCCAGTAGCTGTCGAGTGCGAACATTCCGGCCACGCGGGTGATGTCCTGTGCGGCCAGGGCTCGTTCGAACTCGCCGAGCCACGCGTCGACGCGCTGCTGTGGGCTGATCGATTCGTGGTCGTCGGTGACCGGCGGTTCGAGTGTCTGCGTCATGGTGCGCCTCCTGTCGTCGTGTGATGCACAGCACACCGTCCCGTCGTGTGTGACGACAAGGGTTGCAAGGGGTAGCGGTCCGATGGGTATGCGGAGACTTTGCCGATCGGTGTGATGCGGCGCACAATCGAGGTGATGTCTCAGTCAGTCCCCGAATCGGTCCCCGAGCCCGCGATGTCGGCCGCCGACGATCCGCGTCATTACGCGCAATTGCTGTCGGCCGTGTACGACGCGGCGATGTCGGGTCAGAAGATGCCTGCGCGCCCGCGTGACCTCATCAGCGAATCGTGGGGCCGCGCCCAGCACGCGGGCGTCGATCCCGACGCCGACATGCTCGACGACGGCATCGACACCGGCGAGCTCGAATCGCGGCGACAGGAATCCGGTCTCGCCGACGTGCTGGTGGGTCTCACGCGCGGACTCGACTCGGTGATCGCCGACGGTGACAACATCCTGGTGGTCGGTGACGCGTCGGGCCGCGTGCTGTGGCGCAGCGGGGCACCCCGGGTGCTGCGCCGCGCCGATCGCCTCGGCTTCATCGAGGGTGCCGACTGGGCTGAGGACCGGGTCGGCACCAATGCGATCGGCACCGCACTGATGTCGGGCCGGGCGGTGCAGGTGTTCTCGGCCGAGCATTTCGTTCGCAGTCACCACACGTGGACGTGCGCGGGTGCCCCGATCCGGGATCCGCGCACCGGCGAGATGCTCGGGGTCGTCGACGTCAGCGGTCCCGCAGCGACGATCCATCCCACGACCGTGGCTCTGGTCGACGCCGTCGCGAAGCTGGCGGAATCGCAACTGCGCGAACACCATCGGCGTGATCTCGACCGTCTGCGGTCGGTCGCGGCGCCCATGCTGGCGAGATCGCACGGTCCGGCACTGGCGGTGGACGGGGCCGGCTGGGTCGTCGCGGTCGACGCCGTTCCGCCGCGGACGCGGCTGATGCTGCCACGCACACCGGTTCCGGGAAGGGCCTGGCTGAACGGGCTGGGGGACTGCGATCTGGAGCCGTTGCCCGGCGGATGGCTGATCCGGATCGTGGACACCGCCGAGACGAACGCGCCGACCGCGGTCACCTTCGACCGCACCGATCCCCGGCGACCGGTGCTCTCGGTGACCGGTACGGCAGGTGCGTGGACGCATCATCTGTCGCCGCGACATGCGCAGATCCTCGCGATCCTCGTCGACCATCCCGAGGGCCGGACGGCCGCGCAACTCGCCGAGGCGATGTTCGGCACCGGCGAGCGGGCCATCACCGCGCGGGCCGAGTTCTCGCGGCTCCGCAAACATCTCGGAGCGTTGCTGGCCGCCAACCCCTATCGGTTCGCGGAGGGCGTCGACGTGACGATGGTCGGCGGCACCGGCTGAGCCCACGCGCTGCGCACGGTCGGTGAACCTGCCCGCGGGCAGGGTGCCCGAGACGTTAGATTGGGACGTGTGACCTCCCACATCGACGGGTACCTCCGCCACATCATGTCCGAATGCTCGCCCGATACCGCGGGTGCGGTCGCCGACTACATTCCCGAACTGGCTCAGGTGGATCCGGACGGCTTCGGGCTCTCGATGTGCATGCACGACGGAAAGCTGTACGCGCAGGGCGACAACGAACTGGCGTTCACCATCCAGTCCATCTCCAAGCCGCTCACCTATGCGTTGGCCCTGAGCCGTCTGGGGGCGGCGGCCGTGGACGCGAAGGTCGGCGTGGAACCCTCGGGCGAGGCCTTCAACGCGATCAGCGTCGACGACCGTCTCCGACCGGAGAATCCGATGATCAACGCCGGGGCGATCCTGACGACGTCGCTGCTCCTGCCTCCGGTGCGGGACATCGGCCCGGAGGTGGTCGACGACGTATTCGGCGAGATCCTGAACTTCTATTCGGCCTGTGCGGGAAGGCAATTGGAGATCGATGAGGCGGTGTGCCGGTCCGAACACGAGACCGGGGCGCGCAATCGGGCGATCGCGTACATGCTCGACTCGTTCGGCGTGGTGGACACGGACCCGGAGGCCGCCCTCGATCTCTACTATCGCCAGTGCTCGATCCGCGTCACCACCGACGACCTGTCCGTGATCGGCTGCACCCTCGCCAACGGCGGCGTCAATCCGAGGACGGGGCGGCAGGTGCTGTCCCAGGAGGTGGTGCAGCGGCTGCTGTCGGTGATCACCACGTGCGGCATGTACGACGGCGCCGGTGACTGGGTCACCTCGGTCGGGTTACCCGCGAAAAGCGGTGTGGGCGGCGGGATTCTGGCCATTCTCCCCGGCCAGCTGGGCATCGGCGTGTATTCGCCGCGACTGGACGAGCACGGGAACAGCGTGCGCGGCGTGACGACCTGCCGTCACCTGTCCGCCGATCTCGGTCTGCACATGTTCAACCTGTCGCGTGAGGGACGGGTCACCATGCGTTCCTTCTACGACATCGGTGAGTTCGAGGTCGGGCCGGAGTGGAGTGAGCGCGAGCAGGGCTATCTGCGTACCTGCCGCGACCGGGTGCGGGTCTACGAACTTCAGGGCGACCTGACGTTCTCCGGAGCCGAGAGCGCATTGCGCAGGCTCGACAACGATTCGGACACCTACGATGTCGCCATCGTCGACATCTCACGAATCGGGATCATCGATCCGGTGGCCCGGACGATGGTGCTGAACTTCCGCCGCGCGCTCGACGAACAGCATCAGCGCATGATGGTGGTCGATCCCGACGGGGTGGTCCGCGCCAGCGTCGAACGTCACCGGCACGATCATCGAGCGCCGGATCTCGGTGCGCCGGAAGGGCTTCGGGGACTGGAGCCGAATCTCCCGAATGTGTACTCGTCGCTCGCGGACGCGGTCGGGGATGCCGAGGCGTTCCAGCTGAAACTGCGAGTGGGGGAGAGCGAGGCGTTCGGTACGGACTGAGCATCTCGCGTTAAGCTGGGCCGGTGCGTCTTGTTATCGCGGAATGCCAAGTTGACTATGTGGGACGGCTGACGGCACACCTGCCGATGGCGAAGCGACTGTTGCTGATCAAGTCCGACGGTTCGCTGAGTGTGCACGCCGACGATCGCGCCTACAAACCGCTGAACTGGATGAGTCCACCCTGCTGGCTCACCGAGGGGGCGGTGCCCGACGGCGTCGATGCGCAGGCGTACTGGGTGGTCACCAACAAGGCCGGCGAGGAACTACGGATCACCATCGCGGGCATCGAGCATGATTCGGCGCATGAACTCGGCATCGACCCCGGCCTGGTGAAGGATGGTGTGGAAGCCCATCTGCAGGAATTGCTCGCCGAGCACGTGGAGACACTCGGTCCCGGATACACGCTGATCCGTCGTGAATACATGACCGCCATCGGTCCGGTGGACATCCTGTGCCGCGACGCCGACGGTGCGACGGTGGCGGTGGAGATCAAGCGGCGCGGCGAGATCGACGGCGTGGAGCAACTCACCCGATACCTGGAGTTGCTCAACCGCGATCCGATTCTGGCCCCGGTGTCCGGGGTCTTCGCCGCCCAGCAGATCAAGCCCCAAGCCCGGACTCTCGCCGAAGACCGCGGAATCCGTTGCCTCGTCTTGGATTACGATGCACTGCGGGGTGCCGAGAGCACCGAGTTCCGCCTCTTCTGACACCTGAACGGCGAAGCCCGGCAGGACGTATCCTGCCGGGCTTCGTGTTGTCCGAACGTCGTTACTTCGAGGCCTGCTGGCTCGCCGGGACCTTCTTGGTGGCCGCCTGGCCGCCGCCGGTGTTCTGGGGGTTTCCGGACGGCTTGGTCTGGCCGGACTGACCCGAACCGGACTGATTCGAGCCGGACTGATTGGTCGACGACTGCTTGGTGTTCTGGTTACCGCCCGCGGTGTTCTTCGGGGACGGACCGCTGTTGGACGGACCCTGCGACGACGAGTTGCTGCTCGGGCGCTTGATCTGGGACTTGGCGGACAGCGCACGGTTGAGTGTCTCGAGGTCGTCGGCGTCGCTGAGCTCGTTGAGGTCGTGATCGGGCTCCACGAGCTGCGCCGGGATCTTGGTGAGCTGTTCGCGAACCTGATTGAGCTGCTCGACGACCTGCTTGCGGGCGCGGTCGGCCTTGCCCGCGAGCTCCCGCGAACGCGCGAGGCGTTCGGTCGCGATCTCCTGCGCCGTGTCGCGCATGCGCTGGGTTTCGTGGCGTGCCCGTTCGCGTTGGGCTGCGATGTCGGCGTCGTGGCGTTCACGCTCGGCCTGCCGGGCGCGCGTGCTCTGCAGCTCCAGCTCGGCGGCCTCGCCCTTCGCCTTGGTGACGATACGGCGCGCCTCGTCGCGGGCGGCGTTCATCGTCTCGCTGTGCTCGGCCTCCATGGCCGCCTTGCGCTCGGCGATGAGTGCAGCGGCCTCCTCGGCGTCCTTGGCCGACTGCGCGGCGAGCTGATCGGCCTTCTCGCGTGCTTCCCGCGCCCAGGCCTCGGCTTCGCCGATGGTCTTCTGCGCCTTGTTGTTCGCCGCGGTGCGCACGCGGTCGGCGTCGGCCTCCGCGTCGTCGCGCAACTGAGCCGCCTCCTGGCGTGCGATCGACGTCGTCTCGGCGGCCTCGGCAGCCGCCTCGGCCCGGATCTCGGAGGCTTCGTCGGAGGCGAGTTGCAGCATGCGGCCGAGGCGCTCGCTCATGCCCTGGGCGGTGCTCGGCGGGACCGACAGTTTGTCGATCTCCCGGCGCAACTCCTCGATCTCGTCGCGCGCCTCGTCGAGGTGGGCGGCGAGCTCATGCGCGTTCGCGGTCGCGGCGTCGCGATCGGCGGACAGCACGCGCAGTTCCGCGTCCATACGTTGCAGGTGATCAGCCACTTGGTCGCGGTCAAAGCCGCGCATCACGATCGCAAACGGAAGTGGCCGCGGTCCGGGAGTCGACATGCGGCCGAGTCTATCTCAGAGAGCCCGTCGGGTCCGGTTCAGTATGGCACCTTTGCGATCGTGCGAAGGTGCGTGCGCCAGAACAGAAATCGGATATCCCGAGCCCTCAGTGAGAGACCGAATTCTTCGCCGGTTCCACGAGTTCGAGCAGCACGCCACCGGCGTCCTTCGGATGGACGAAATTGATGCGCGAATCCGCGGTTCCGCGACGCGCGGCCGGGTAGAGCACCCGCACGCCAGCGTCGGTGAGCCGAGCCATCACCGCATCGACATCGGTGACCCGCACCGCGAGCTGCTGAAGGCCCGGTCCGTTCCGGTCAAGGAATTTGGCGATCGTGGATTCCTCGTTCAGCGGAGCCAGAAGCTGGATCACGGCCGCACCGGATGCGTCGGCGCCCGCCGGCCCCACCATCGCCTCGCGAACACCCTGCTCGGTGTTCGTCTCCTCGTGCAGGGTCCGGAAACCGAGATGATCGGCATACCACTGCTTGGCCGCGTCGAGGTCGGGGACCGCGATGCCGACATGATCGATGGCGACGACGAGATCGGCGATCGCGGCGGTGGCGGAAGTGGGGTCCGTTGCGGTGCTAGTCATCCTTCAACGGTAGCGTTGAGGGGACAAGCGCACAGAGCGGGCGCTCGGTCCGCCCGATCGGACGCCGCTCGATCTCGATTCCGGAGGTACCCCATGGCCACGAATTCCGATCAGTTCTCGACGGTCATCGTCGCCGGCGCGCGAACGCCGTTCGGCCGGCTGATGGGTTCCCTGAAGGACTTCAGTGCCGTCGATCTCGGTGCCATCGCCATCAAGGGCGCCCTGGAGAAGGCTCACGTTCCGGCCTCGGCCGTGCAGTACGTGATCATGGGGCAGGTGCTGACCGCGGGAGCGGGTCAGATGCCCGCACGGCAGACCGCGGTCAAGGCGGGGATCGGCTGGGACGTCCCCGCCCTGACGATCAACAAGATGTGCCTGTCCGGCATCGATGCGATCGCGCTGGCCGATCAGCTGATCCGCGCGGGCGAGTTCGACTGCGTCGTCGCCGGCGGTCAGGAATCGATGACCCAGGCACCGCACCTGCTGCCCGGCAGCCGTGGCGGTTTCAAGTACGGCAACACCGAACTGGTCGATCACATGGCCTACGACGGATTGTTCGACGCCTTCACCGATCAGCCGATGGGTGCGCTGACCGAGCAGGGCAACGACGTCGAGGCCGGCAAGGACGACGTGACCCGTGGTTTCACGCGCGAACAGCAGGACGAGTTCGCCGCGACGAGCCATCAGCGAGCGGCGGCCGCTGCGAAGAACGGCCTCTTCGACGACGAGATCGTCCCGGTGAGCATCCCGCAGCGCAAGGGCGACCCGATCTCGTTCACCGAGGACGAGGGCGTGCGCGCGGACACCACCGCGGATTCGCTCAGCAAGTTGCGACCCGCCTTCCGCAAGGACGGCACCATCACCGCGGGCAACTCGTCGCAGATCTCCGACGGCGCGTGCGCGGTCGTCGTGATGAGCAAGGACCGGGCGAACGAACTCGGACTGACCTGGCTCGCCGAGATCGGCCCGCACGGCGTTGTCGGCGGCCCCGACTCGTCGCTGCAGGCGCAGCCGGCCAACGCCATCGTCAAGGCCTGCGATCGCGCAGGCATCGAGCCGAAGGATCTCGACCTCATCGAGATCAACGAGGCCTTCGCGGCCGTCGGACTCGCCTCGATGGCGCTCCTCGGCGTGAACCCGGACAAGGTCAACGTGAACGGTGGTGCCATCGCTCTCGGCCACCCGATCGGAACATCGGGCGCCCGGATCACGCTGCAACTCGCGCTCGAGCTGAAGCGCCGCGGCGGCGGCATCGGTGCAGCCGCGCTCTGCGGTGCGGGCGGCCAGGGCGACGCGCTGCTCCTCCGCGTGCCGAAGAACTGATTCGGGGGAGGTCTACGACACAAAGTCGTAGATACCCGGACCGTTTGGGCACAATGGAGATCATGACTTCGATTTTCGACTTCTCCACGCCTGCCAAGCGGTTCCGGTTCTTCGCCTTCTTCGAGGCGCTGACCTGGGCGGCCCTGATCATCGCCATGATCCTGAAGCGGGTGCTCGACAACGACGACATCATCTTCTGGCCCGGCCTGATCCACGGTGTCATCGGTTTCCTGGGCTTCATCATCGTCGCCTTGCTGTCGGCGAAGCCCCTCGGCTGGAACCTGAAGGTGACGCTGCTGGCGCTGGTGTCGTCGGTGCCCCCGTTCGGCACGCTGGTCTTCGAATGGTGGGCGCGCCGCAACGGTCTGCTCGGTGAGCTGTCCACCACGCCCACCACACGCGCCGCGGCGGCCTGATCCGGCAACCACACCCGGCGGGTCCTCCGTCCGCTGTCCGCCGGTCCCGCGTTTCGGTGGCGACGGTCTTCGCGATCAACGGATTCCTCGCGGCCATGTGGGTCGCACACATCCCGGCGATCTCCGATCGCACGGGCGTCTCTCATGAACAACTCGGCGGACTGCTCCTGTTGCTCGGCGGCTCGGCCTTCGTCGGCATGCAGCTGTGTGGACCCGTGCTGGACCGCTGGGGATCCCGTCCGACGACCCTCGCCGCGGTCGTCGGGCTGAGTGTCGCGATCATCGTTCCCGCTGTCGCATCGAGTCCCGCGGAACTCGCTGGGGCACTCGTGGCGTTCGGCTTCACCAACGGCGCACTCGACGTGTCGATGAATGCGCAGGCCGTGGTCGTCGAGCAGCGCTACCGTCGACCGATCATGTCCGCCTTCCACGGATACTTCTCCCTCGGCAGCCTGGTCGGCTCGGGCGTCGTCGCCGTGACCCTCTGGTGGGGCGTCGGGGTGCCGCAGACGGTGATCGGTGCCGCACTCCTCGCTGTCGCGGTGCTCGTGGTGGCGGCGCCGGGACTCGTGCGGAAGGACGATGCGCCGACGAGCATTTCGGCGGATTCGCACCCGCACGCGACGTCGCCGGGACGGTGGTGGCATGGCATCGATCTCCGGCGGATGGCGATTCTCGCCGTGATCGCTTTCGCATTGATGCTCGCCGAGGGCACCGCGTACGACTGGAGTGCGCTCCACCTCGTGGAGACCTACGGAGTCGAACAGAGCGTCGGCGCCATCGCCTTCGGCGCGTTCAGCGCGGCGATGGTGGTGGCGCGGTTCGTCGTGGATCCGATCGCGGCGGCCACGGGCCCGGTGGCGGTCGTGCGCTGGGGCGCAACACTCGGAGTCGCCGGCATGATTCTCGCGATCGCGGCGCCCGCCCCGGGCTGGGCCATTCTCGGCTGGACGATATTCGGTCTGGGACTCGCGGGCCTCATTCCGCAGATCTTCACCGCGGCCGGCAACCTCTCGACGACTGCGAGCGGCCGGGCGATTTCCCTGGTGGTCGGCTGCGGTTACCTCGGGATGCTCGCCGGTCCGGCCGTCGTGGGATTCATCGGTGGGCGGACGACGTTGGCCACCGGTCTTCTGGCAGCCGTGGTCGCCCTGGTGATCGCGGTCCTCGCGGCCGGGGTCGTCCGTGGGCGGCCGGCCGACACGACGACCGGATCGTGACACACTGGTGGGGTGACGCGACCCACCAACAAGCAACAGGCAGCCGCCGCCGCGGCACGGCAGCAGGCCGCCGCGATGGCCATGTCCGGAGCCGTCGATCTGTCCGCTCTGGCCGAGCGCGCCGAGGCCCAGCGATCCCAGGCGCAGCGCCCGCAGGCACCTGCGGGTGCCCGCGCGACGCCGGGGGCACCGGCCGCCGGGCCGGTCATCGATGTGACCGACGAATCCTTCGAGACCGATGTACTGGCCCGCTCCGAGCGCCAGCTCGTCGTGGTCGATCTGTGGGCGGAATGGTGTGAGCCGTGCAAACAGCTCTCACCCGTTCTCGAGTCCCTGGCCGCCCGAGCACAGGGGCGGTGGGTGCTGGCCAAGATCGATGTGGACGCGAGTCCTCGTGTGGCGCAGGCATTCCGCGTGCAGTCCATTCCGATGGTGGTGGCCATCGCCGCCGGGCAGCCGGTCGCCGCGTTCAACGGCGTGAAGTCCGAAGCCGAGATCACCCAGTGGGTGGACGACATCCTCGCGCAGGTGGGTGATGCGCTGCCGGGGATCGATGACCAGGCCCCCGCAGCCGAGCCGGAGCCCGAGGATCCGGCGATGGTCGCGGCCGAGCAGAAGATGAACGACGGTGACTTCGACGGAGCGCTGGCCGACTACCGGGCGATCGCCGAGGCCGACCCCGCCAACGTCGAGGCCGCCTCGATCGTCCGGAATCTCGAATACGTGCTGCGCGCCCGGTCGCACGATCCGTCGATCGTCGACACGGCGGCGCCCGGTGACGTCGATGCACAGCTTGCGGCCGCCGACGTCCTGCTGATGGCGCAGCAACCGGAAGCGGCCTTCGACCGGATCATCGACGTGGTGAAGGCGACCTCGGGTGACGATCGCACACGCGCCCGCACCCGGTTGCTCGAACTCTTCGAGTTGTTCGATCCCGCAGAGCCGTTCGTGGTCGCGGCACGCCGGAAGCTGGCGACCGCGCTCTACTGACGTCGTCGGCGCGACCGTCACGCGCCCGCGTGACGGTCAGGCCGGGGTCAGGAAGATCGCCGAGTTGGCCGGCAGCATGACGGTCGCCGATGCGGGCCGTCTGTGGCGGCCGGGGGCCTGCGCCGTCACGCTGCCCATGTTGCCGCGCCCCGCACCGCTGTAGGCCGCGGCATCGGTGTTGAGTACCTCGCGCCACCGGCCGGAGTGCGGCAACCCGATCTGATAGTCGTCGCGGTCGCTGCCGGAGAAGTTGAACACGCAGGCGACCACCGAGCCGTCATCGCCCCAGCGCAGAAAGCTGATCACATTGTTGGCGGTGTCGTTGGCGTCGATCCACTCATATCCCGCCGACGACCCGTCCTGACTGTAGAGCGCCGGGTGGGTGCGGTAGACGTCATTCAGGTCGGTGACGAGATCGGCTATACCGGAATGCAATTCGCCTTCCCAGCCCTCGAGCTGATGCCAGTCGAGACTGCGGTTGTCCGCCCATTCGCCGCTCTGTCCGAACTCCTGGCCCATGAAGAGCAACTGTTTGCCCGGGTGCGACCACATGTAGGCCAGCAACAGTCGGACGCCCGCCGCCTTGGTGACTGCGTCGCCCGGCATGCGCGTCCACAGGGTGCCCTTCCCGTGGACGACCTCGTCGTGCGAGATCGGCAGGACAAAACTCTCGCTCCATGCGTACATCAGCGAGAAGGTGATCTCGTGGTGATGGAAGCTGCGGTGCACCTGATCGCGGCCGAGGTAGCCCAGCGTGTCGTGCATCCAGCCCATGTTCCATTTGAACGTGAAGCCGAGACCGCCGTGGTCGGTCATCTGCGTGACGCCCGGCCACGCGGTCGATTCCTCGGCGACGGTCACCACACCGGGGAAATGTTTGTGCACAGTGGCGTTGGTCTCCTGCAGGAACTGCACGGCCTCGAGGTTCTCGCGGCCGCCGAATTCGTTGGGCCGCCATTGTCCTTCGGGCCGTGAGTAATCGAGGTAGAGCATGGAGGCGACGGCGTCCACGCGCAGGCCGTCGACGTGGAACTCCGCGAACCAGTAGAGTGCGTTGGCCACCAGGAAGTTCCGCACCTCGCGACGACCGAAGTTGAAAATGTAGGTGCCCCAGTCGAGTTGCTCGCCGCGCATCGGATCCTCGTGCTCGTAGAGCGCCGAGCCGTCGAATCGGGCGAGCGCCCACTCGTCCTTCGGGAAATGCGCGGGCACCCAGTCGATCAGGACGCCGATGCCGAGTCCGTGGAGGTGATCGACGAGGAAGCGGAAGTCGTCGGGCGAACCGAAACGTGCTGTCGGAGCGTAATACGACGTGACCTGATATCCCCACGAACCCCCGAAGGGATGTTCGGCGACGGGGAGGAACTCGACATGGGTGAATCCCTTCTCGAGGACGTAGTCGCCGAGTTCGCTCGCCAGTTCGCGGTAATCGAGACCGTGCCGCCACGATCCGAGATGCACCTCGTAGATGCTCATCGGCTCGGCGACGGGGTGTCCCTGCGCACGGCGGTCCAGCCAGGCGGCATCGGTCCACCGGTGCTCGGAGCGGTCGACGACGGACACCGTCGACGGCGGGGGATCGGTGCGGCGGGCCATCGGATCGGCCTTCTCGCGCACCACGCCGTCGGCGCCATGTACGCGGAGCTTGTAGCGGTGTCCGACACCGATATCGGGAACGAAGACCTCCCAGACACCGCTGCTGCCGAGCATGCGCATGGGCGCCTGGCGCCCGCTCCAGTTGTCGAAGTCGCCGATCACCGCGACTCCGTGCGCGTTCGGTGCCCAGACCGAGAAGGCGGTACCCGCCACCTCGCCGTCGGGTGTCGTGTAGCGGACGGTTCGGGCACCCAGTGTCTCCCACAGGGTTTCGTGTCGCCCCTCGGAGAAGAGGTGGATGTCCATCTCGCCCATGCTGGGCAGGAACCGGTAACCGTCGGCCACCACATACTCGTCCGTACCGTCCCCGTCGGGACGTGGATAGGTCACGCGGTACCGGTAGTCGACGAGATCGGTGACGGGGACCGCGACGACCCACAGGTCGTCGGTCTGCCGTGTCATCGGGTGATCGACGCCGCCGATCACCACCGACACCGCCGTCGCATCCGGGCGGAGTGTGCGCAGGATGGTGTATCCGCCCGGTGCCTCGTGGGCGCCGAGGAACGCGTGCGGGTCGGGGTGCGTCAGGAACCGCAGGCGGTTCAGATCATGATCGGACGCCGAAGGATCCGGTCCGGCCGGCGTCGGCCCGCCGTGTGCGTCGTCGGTCATGCCGCTCACTCCCTCCGGTCGGCGAGGCGTCGCGCGGCAGCGGGATCGAGCGGTGGCAGCGCCAGGATGTGAGCCACCGCGTGCCACGGCTCCAGACGGACGTAGTTGGCCTGCCCCCAGTGGAATTCCTGGCCGGACACCTCGTCGACGACCGTGAACCGGTCCTGCCAGTCGAAACCGAGTGCGGGCATGTCCAGCCACACCGTCGAGTCCTCGGTGCCGAACGGGTTGAGGTTGATGACGACGATCACGCGGTCGCCGGAGACCGGGTCGATCTTCGAGTAGGCGATCAGTGCCGGATTGTCGACGTGGTGAAAAGCGATGTTGCGCAACTGCTGCAGGGCGGGGTGCCTGCGGCGGATGGCGTTGAGCGAGGTGATCCACGGTTCCAGGGATTCGCCGCGGCTCGCCGCCGATTTGTAGTCACGGGGGCGCAGTTCGTACTTCTCCGAATGGAGGTATTCCTCACTGCCCTCGGCGACCGCGACATGTTCATAGAGTTCGTATCCGCTGTACACACCCCAGCTCGGTGACAGGGTCGCGGCGAGTGCGGCCCGCAGGGCGAACATCCCGGGACCGCCGTGCTGCAGACTCGCATGCAGGATGTCCGGCGTGTTGACGAATAGGTTCGGTCGAGCCTCGTCGGCATGCGCCGCCAGCTCCCGGCCGAATTCCTCGAGTTCCCACTTGTGCGTCTTCCAGGTGAAATACGTGTAGGACTGGGTGAATCCGAGACGGGCGAGACCATACAGACGAGCGGGACGCGTGAAGGCCTCGGACAGGAACAGGACATCCGGGTCGCGTTTCTTCACCTCGGTGATCAGCCATTCCCAGAAATTCGGGGGTTTGGTGTGCGGATTGTCGACACGGAAGATCTTGACCCCCAGGCCGACCCAGTGCAGGACCACTTTGAGGACGGCGCGGTAGATCCCGTTGCGGTCCGCGTCGAAGTTCAGCGGGTAGATGTCCTGATATTTCTTGGGCGGATTCTCCGCGAAGGCGATGGTGCCGTCCGGCTGGATCATGAACCATTCGGGATGGTCGCGCGCCCAGGGATGATCGGGTGCGCACTGCAGGGCGAGATCGAGTGCCACCTCCATCCCGAGATCGGTTGCCCGGCTGACGAAGTACGCGAAATCCGCTTCCGTGCCGAGTGCCGGATGAATCGCGTCGTGGCCGCCGTCGGCGCTGCCGATGGCCCAGGGGGATCCCACATCGTCCGGATTCGCGACGAGAGAGTTGTTGCGGCCCTTGCGATTCACCTGCCCGATCGGATGAATGGGCGGTAGGTACACCACGTCGAACCCCATGTCCGCGATGCGGGGCAGCTCGGCGGCGGCGGTGAGGAAGGTGCCGTGCAGGGGAGTGCCCTCGCCGTCCCAGCCGCCGGTGGAGCGCGGGAAGAACTCGTACCAGGACCCGTACAGCGCGCGACGGCGGTCGGCCCAGATCCGGTACGAACGGGATTTGGTCACCAGGTCCCGGACCGGATGCGCGGCGAGCAGATCCGAGACCTCCTCGGAGACCGCGAGGTTGATGCGGTTCTCCACACGGCGCCTGCGGGAACGGAGTCCGTCGATGGCGTCGTCGAGCAACTCCAGGGAGTCCACCGGTACCACCGCACGCGCCCGTTCCAGCACCTCCACACCGATCTCGAGGTCGTTCGCGAGGTCGGCGGCACCCTGACCGGCGTCGACCTTCTTCAGGACGGCGTCACGCCAGGTCGTGTAGCGGTCGCTCCATGCCTCGATGCGGAACACCCAGTAACCGACCTCGTCCGGTACGAAGGAGGCGTTGAAGACGTCGGGCGTGTGCGCGGGCGTCATCCGGATGTCGGTGGACGTGCGTCGCGGGCCGTCGACGTGCACCGTGACGCCGAGGGCGTCGTGCCCTTCGCGCCACGCGGTGGTCGAAATGGGGATCAATTCGCCGACAACGGCTTTGGCGGGATACTGACCGGCGGCGACCAGGGGTTCGATGTCGTCGATGCCCATCCGTCCGATCACCCGCGGCTCCTCTCGTCCGGCCAAGACCATCCCCGGAGCCTCAACCGTAGGTGATCTTCGCCAGTCTGCCCAACGCAGAGCGCACCAGGTCGCCGTCGGTGGTGCGCCAGAACGGCGGCAACGAGGCCAGCAGGTAGCCGCCGTACGCCGCGGAGGCCAGGCGGGAGTCGAGCACCGCGACGACACCGCGATCGTCGGTGGACCGCAGGAGTCGGCCTGCGCCCTGGGCCAGTAGTAGGGCGGCGTGGTTCGCCGCGACGGCCAGGAACCCGTTGCCGCCCCGCGCCTCGACGGCCCGCTGACGTGCGGTGAGCAGCGGATCGTCGGGGCGCGGGAAGGGGATCCGGTCGATCACCACGAGGCTGCACGACGGACCCGGCACGTCGACGCCCTGCCACAGCGACAGCGTGCCGAACAGGCAGGTCTCCGGATCGTCGGCGAAGCGGCGGACCAGCGCGGAGGTGGCGTCGTCGCCCTGGCACAGGACCGGACGGTCCGATCGGGCGCGGATCGCCTCGGCCGCCTCCTTGGCGGCCCGCATGGAGGAGAACAGGCCGAGCGTCCGGCCGTTCGCAGCGTCGATGAGACCGGCCAGTTCGTCGAGCATGGCGGGGGACAGCGCGTCGCGGCCGGGGCGCGGAAGATGGCGGGCGACGTAGAGGATGGCCGCCTTCGGGTAGTCGAAGGGGGAACCGGCGTCGAGTCCCGACCACCGTGGCGGTGCGGAATCCGATGGTGCGGTCTTGCCGGTCGCGGTGACGTCGATGTCGGCCGATGTCGATGGGGCTCCCGCGTCGCTTCCACCGCTCTCGCGCCGCCCGGATGCGGGGAGCCCCCAGGTGGCGGCCAGAGCGTCGAAGTTGCCGCCGATGGTCAGCGTGGCCGACGTCAGGATGATGGTGGCCTTCTCGAACAGCGACGAGCGCAGAAGGCCGCCGACGGACAGCGGGGCGATGCGCAGGATCGGCCGGGTCTCGCCGCCGAACCGGTCGTACGCGACCCAGATGACGTCGCGCCGCTTCGTCTCGTCGGTCTGCTCGAAGGCGGTCAGAATGCGGACGACCGTGTCGTGGGTTTCCTCGAGCGACGTCAGCGCCGCGGATCGGGCGGCGGCGGAGTCGTCGTTCACGCCGCGACGTACCGGTCCGATCGCGTTGCGGGCCACCCACAGCCGATCACGCAGGGAGGCAAGCGCTTCCGCCATTCCCGAGGGAAGTCGCAACCATTCGCGCGCGGGGGTGTCGGCCAGCAGCTCACCGAGCAGTTCACCGGCCCCGACGAGCGCGTCGGTCGTCTCGTCGTCGAGGAGTTTGCCGCAGCGGCGGGCCACCAGGGTGATCGATGCGCCGGAGATCTCCGCCGTCGACACCGAGGTGATGCGGTCGACGAGCTCGTGGGCTTCGTCGATCATCACGACATCGTGTTCGGGCAGGATGTTCGCCGGGCTCATCGCGTCGATCGCCAGCATCGCGTGGTTGGTGACCACCACGTCGACCTGTCCGGCCGACCGGCGGGCCCGCTCGGCGAAGCAGTCCTCGGCGTAGCCGCAGTTGCTCGCCCCCAGGCATTCCCGGGCGCTCACGCTCACCTGCCGCCACGAGCGGTCGGTGACGCCCGGGGTCAGGTCGTCACGATCCCCGGTCTCGGTGTCGGAGGTCCATTCCCGCAGCCGGGTGACCTCGCGTCCGGTACGTGACAACTCGAAGGCGTCGAACAGTTCGGTCGCCGGCTCCTCGGCGGTCCCGTGATGGATCTTGTTGAGACACAGGTAGTTTCCGCGGCCCTTGAGGATCGCGAAGGTGGGTTCGCGGCCGATGGTGGGCGCGAGTGCGGTCGCCAGTCGCGGCAGGTCGCGTTCGATGAGCTGCCGCTGCAGGGCGATGGTCGCCGTGGACACCACGACCGTCCGGCCGGTGCGCACCGCATGGCGAATGGCCGGGACCAGGTAGGCGAGTGACTTGCCGGTACCGGTACCGGCCTGGACAGCGAGGTGTTCGCCGGTGTCGATGGCGTGATCGACCGCGGTCGCCATCCGGACCTGCCCGTCGCGGCGACGGCCGCCGAGGGCGGTCACGGCGGTGTCGAGCAGCGAGGTGACCGGTGGGATGTCGCTCATTCGGTGTCGGCGGAGCCGGTGTAGATCAGATCCCCGACCACCTCCACGCCGGCGTCCCGCATCTCCTTGAGCGCCCGTGCTGTGGACTTCTCGGACACGGCGGCGGTGAAGTTCAGCAGCACCCGGGTGGCGAAGCCCTCGGCGACCGCGTCGAGGGCGGTGGCCCGGACACAGTGATCCGTGGCGATGCCGACGACGTCGACGGCGGTGATCTTGTGGGCGCGAAGCCAATCGGCCAGGGTCGTGCCGTCGTCGGCGGTGCCCTCGAATCCGGAGTAGGCGGCGCTGTACTGGCCCTTGGAGAAGATCTCCTGTGCGGCGCCCACATCGAAGGACGGGTGGAAGGCCGCGCCGTCGGTGCCGACCCGGCAGTGCGGTGGCCAGGAGTCGACGAAGTCGGGGTTCTCCGAGAAGTGGGCTCCCGGATCGATGTGGTGATCGCGGGTGGCCACCACGGTCGGGTATTCGCCGACGATGGTGTTGATCGCGGTCGCGACGGCGGCGCCGCCACGGACCCCGAGCGCACCGCCCTCGCAGAAGTCGTTCTGCACGTCGACGATGATCAACGCGCAGTTCTTCGGCTGCTGATCGGACATGGTGCGTGTTCCTCGTTTCGGTCCGAGTGGTTCGGTGGTCTGTGCGTACGCCTAGGGCGTGACGTGCCGGGTGGGGATGGCCGGGTCGCCGTGCGACAGTCCGAGTCCCTCCCACGGGAGGCTGATCAGATTGTCGGCCAGCAGTTTCCGAGCGTCGTCCAGGGTCGGCAGGCCGTCGACCGGTGTGCCGCCGCGTACCAGGGGGATCTGCAGGGGCCGCACCGTGAGGCCGGGCATCTCCGGCTGGTCGTCGCCCGCGCGGTAGACGAGTTCCTCGACGATGGTGCCGGTGGGCCGCGCGGCACGGGCCGCGGACTTCGCGCCACCACGGGATTCCTTGTGGCTCGAGCGTTTTGCGACCGGGATGCCGTCCACCTCGACGAGCTTGTAGACCATGCCCGCGGTCGGCGCGCCCGAGCCCGTGACCACCGATGTGCCGACACCGTAGGTGTCGACGGGCTCGGCCCGCAGGGACGCGATCGCATACTCGTCGAGGTCGCCGGACACCACGATCTTGGTCTTCGTGGCGCCGAGTTCGTCGAGTTGTTCGCGGACCTGGCGCGCCAGCACACCCAGATCACCGGAGTCGATCCGCACACCACCGAGTTCGGGGCCGGCGACCTCGATCGCGTTCCGCACGCCCTGCGTGATGTCGTAGGTGTCGACGAGCAGGGTCGTCCCCACACCCAGTGCCTCGACCTGCGCGGCGAAGGCCGCCTTCTCGTCCGGGCCGTCGGGGCCGGTGAAGCCGAGTGTGAAGGCATGCGCGGCGGTGCCCGCGCTGGGGACGCCGTACGTGCGGGCCGCCTCCAGATTGGATGTGGTCGTCACGCCGGCGAGATAGGCCGCCCGGGCCGCGGCGACCGCGGCACGCTCATGGGTGCGACGTGACCCCATCTCGATGATCGGCCGTGAGGCGGCCGCACTGACCATGCGGGCCGCGGCCGACGCGATGGCGCTGTCGTGGTTCAGGATCGACAGAATCAGCGTCTCGAGCACCACGCCGTCGACGAATCCGGCGCGCACGGTGAGGATCGGGGAGCCGGGGAAGTACAGTTCGCCTTCGCGGTAGCCGTCGATATCGCCGGAGAAGCGGTAGTCGCGGAGCCAGTCCACGGTGTCCGCGTCCAGGAATTCCGACACGAGCGCCAGTTCGGCGTCGCCGAACCGGAAAGACATCAGGTCGTCGATGAGCCGGCCGGTGCCCGCGACGACCCCGTAGCGACGGCCGTCGGGCAGACGCCGCGCGAAGACCTCGAACACGCACGGACGGTGCGCCACGGGCTGCCGCAACGCGGCGGACACCATCGTCAGCTCGTAGTGGTCGGTCAGCAATGCGGTGCTGGCAGCGACCCCGCTGCTGGCGGGGGCATCGGTGTTATCGGGGATCATTTTCGCCTACCCTTGTCGCTATGGCGCCTGACGAAACTCGTGCGCACGAGGCTACCCCGGGCGAGCGCAGCGACGGGAGATTGGTCGGCGAGCGCAGCGACGGGAAATCCAGCGGCGGAACGGCGGTGGCCGACCCCGGGGTCGCCGAGGGAGCGACGGCGATCGACCGGCCCTGGGTGACCATCGTCTGGGACGACCCGGTGAATCTGATGCGCTACGTGACCTTCGTCTTTCAGAAGGTCTTCGGCTATTCGGAGTCTCGGGCCAACGAACTGATGATGCAGGTACACACCGAGGGCAAGGCCGTCGTGTCGGCCGGGGAACGCGACAAGATGGAATCCGACGTCCGCAAGCTGCACGCCGCCGGTCTGTGGGCGACGATGCAGCGGGACAGCTAGGCGCGGGCGGACACAGTGCGAACCTGGAAGAGGCGTGGCCGCGGCGCGTCGGTGCGAATCTGTTCCAACCTCGACGAACACGAGGTGGAACTGCTCGCGTCGATGGTCGGCTCCATGCAGGAATTGCTGACCGAGCGTGAATCGACGGCTCCCACCGACGAATTGTCCGAACTGACGGGCATCGCATCGGGGCATTCGAGCGCCCCCACCGACGTGACGCTGGGTCGTCTGCTGCCCGATTTCCACCGGCCCGAGCAGGACCGCGAGCTGAGCGTCGACGTGGTCAACGGCGATTTCAACGGGGCGCTGCGCAGCGTCCACGAACCACACATCCTGAAGGCCAAGTTGACTGCGGCGCAGGTGATGCTGGACAGCCTGCCGCCCGGCGGCGGCGATCTGGCGCTCACGGAGGAACAGGCGATGGAGTGGCTGACCGCGCTCAACGACGTGCGGCTGGCCCTCGGGGCGATGCTCGGGATCTCCGAGGACACGCCCGATCAATTGCCGCCCGATCATCCGCAGGCCGCACATCTCGATGTCTATCACTGGCTGACGGTCATGCAGGAACTGCTCGTCGATGCGCTCATGTGACATGCCGACCGGTGCGGCCCGGTGACGACGTCCCGCCGGGGTGACCGGATCACCGACGTCGAGGGCGTCGGGGTCGGTCACCATCACCACATCGACGACGACGCCACGGTCGCGGAGCAGGACGGCCCGCGCGGTCGGGGCTGGGCCACCGGGACAACCGTGATCCGAATCGACGCACCGGATGCGGTGTGTGCGGTCGACGTGCGCGGCGGCGGCCCCGGCACGCGCGAGACCGACCTGCTCGATCCGGTGAACACCGTCCAGACGGCCCACGCCATCGTGCTCACCGGCGGCAGCGCCTACGGATTGTCGGCGGCCGATGGCGTGATGACCGCACTGGAGGCGGCCGGCGCCGGATTGCCGATGGACGACCACGGGCACGTGGTGCCCATCGTGCCCGCCGCGGTGATCTTCGATCTGCCCGTGGGGGACTGGTCGTCGCGGCCGGGTCCGGACTTCGGTGCGGCGGCTCTGGAGGCGGTGACGGCGGACTTCGCGGTCGGCAGTGTGGGCGCGGGTGCGGGCGCTCGCGCCGGGGCGCTGAAGGGTGGTGTGGGCACCGCGTCGGTGCGCATCGGCGACGGTCCGGCGCAGGGCGTCACCGTGGGCGTGCTGGTCGTCGCGAACCCGGTGGGGTCGGTGATCGACCCGGAGACCGGATTGCCCTGGGGTGCAACGGAAAACGAACTTCGAGCGCGTGGTCTCGGTAGGCCGGTGGATGCCGAGGTGCAACGACACGCCGAACTCGTCGCGAAACAGACCGTGCTCAACACGACGATCGGTGTCATCGCCACGGACGCCGCCCTCGATCCGGCATCCCTTCGCCGGGTGGCCATGTCCGGCCACGACGGACTGGCGCGTGCCATCCGGCCCGCCCACTCGCCGCTCGACGGGGACACGCTGTTCGCGGTGTCGACCGGTCGTCTCCGCGTGCCCGCGTCGCCCGAGGTGCCCGCGGGCATGAACGCCGATGTCGCGGTTCTCTCCGAGGTGTGCCGGGTCGCGGCCGATACCGTGCAGGCCGCGGTCATCGACGCGGTTCTCGCCGCGGAGTCGGTGGCGAACATCCCGGCGTATCGCGACGTGCTGCCGTCGGCCCGCCGGGCCGCACCGGAATAGGGTCGTCCACGTTCGCGTTGGGGCCGATGACGTCGGGTGTCCGTTGACGTCAGGTGTCCGCGGAGCGAGAGAGGTGACACGTGCTGGAGATCAGCCGGGAACTGGTCGATGAGATGATCCGTCACGCACGGGCCGACCATCCCGACGAGGCCTGCGGCATCATCGCCGGACCCGAGGGATCCGATCGACCGGAACGATTCGTCGCGATGACCAACGCCGAGCGTTCTCCGACGTTCTACCGCTTCGACTCCGGCGAACAGCTGGCCGTCTGGCGCGAGATGGAACGGCGCGACGAGGAGCCGATCGTCATCTACCACTCGCACACCGCCACCGAGGCCTATCCCAGTCGTACCGATGTGTCCTACGCGAGCGAACCCAACGCGCACTATGTCCTGGTGTCCACCCGTGATGCCGAAACCGAGGAGATCCGCAGCTATCGCATCGTCGACGGCGTGGTGACCGAAGAGCCGATCGAGATCAGGAGCTGACCATGGCGATCACCGTGTCCATCCCGACCATCCTGCGCCCCCACACCGGCGGCGAGAAGCGCGTCACTGCGGAGGGGGCCACCCTCGCGGAGATCATCGACAATCTGGAGGCCGCGCACCCGGGCCTCAAGGAGCGGCTCGTCGCCGACGGCAAGCTGCACCGCTTCGTCAACATCTACGTCAACGACGAGGACGTCCGGTTCTCCGGTGGACTGGAAACAGCGACCGCCGACGGCGACGACGTCACCATCCTGCCCGCGGTCGCCGGCGGATAGTCCGGACGTGGCGCGTTATCTCTCGCTGATCGATTCGGTCGGCCACACCCCGCTGATCGGGTTGCAACGGCTGTCCCCTCGCTGGGAGGACACCGAGGAGGGGCCGCACGTCCGGCTGTGGGCGAAACTCGAGGACCGCAATCCGACCGGTTCCATCAAGGATCGTCCGGCGCTGCGGATGATCGAACAGGCCGAACGCGACGGACTGCTCACGCCCGGGTCCACCATCCTGGAACCGACGAGCGGCAACACCGGCATCTCGCTGGCCATGGCCGCGAAACTCAAGGGCTATCACCTGATCTGCGTGATGCCGGAGAACACCTCGGAAGAACGCCGATCACTACTGACGATGTTCGGCGCCGAGATCATCTCCTCGCCGGCCGCGGGCGGCTCGAACACCGCGGTCGCGATGGCCAAGGAACTTGCCGCGCAACATCCGGACTGGGTGATGCTCTACCAATACGGCAACGACGCCAACTGGCGCGCGCACTACGAGGGCACCGGACCCGAACTGTACGAGGACCTGCCGGAGATCACGCATTTCGTGGCCGGCCTCGGCACCACCGGCACCCTGATGGGCGTGGGACGGTACCTGCGCGAACAGAATCCGGAGATCGAGATCGTCGCGGCCGAACCGCGCTACGGCGACGAGGTGTACGGACTCCGCAACATCGACGAGGGTTTCGTACCCGAGCTGTACGACGATTCGGTGCTGACCCGCCGTTTCTCCGTCCAGGGCGTGGACGCGGTGGCCCGGGTGCGTGAACTCATCGACACCGAGGGGATCTTCGCCGGGGTGTCCACCGGCGCCATCCTGCAGGCGGCCCGCGGTGTGGCGCGCGGTGCGCTGAAGTCCGGCCGTCGCGCCGACATCGGGCTCGTCGTACCCGACGCGGGATGGAAGTATCTGAGCACCGGGGCCTACGAAGGTAGCCTGGAGCAGGCGGAGCAGGCCCTCGAAGGCCAGCTCTGGGCGTGACGTCACCCGCGTCCCCACCCAACCTTCTGCACCGATCGGATATGTGATGACCACCAGCCCGGCCACCAACGCGCCCGCGAAGCGTCCCCTGTGGCAGCGGTCCGCGATCGTCATGGCGGCCATCGCGGTCCTGCTCGTGGTCATCGAGGCGATCGATGCCGCGACGAACTTCCGCCTCGACGACAACGGCATCATCCCCCGGGAGGTCGACGGTCTCGACGGCGTCGTCTGGTCGCCCTTCCTGCACGCCGACTGGGCACATCTGTTCAGCAACCTGACTGTCGGTGTGGTGCTCGGCTTCCTCCTGCTGATGGCCAAACGATTCCTGATCGTCACCGCCATCGTGTGGGTCGTCTCGGGGCTCGGCGTGTGGCTGTTCGGCGCCACCTACTCGGTCACCATCGGCGCCTCCGGCGTGATCTTCGGCTGGCTCGCCTATCTGCTGGTGCGCGGGCTGTTCAACCGGAATCTGTGGCAGATCCTCGGCGGCGTCGTGCTGTTCGTCGTCTACGGCTCGGTGCTGTGGGGTGTGCTGCCCCAGGACGCGTCGGTGTCCTGGCAGGGGCATCTGTTCGGCGCGATCGGTGGCGTGCTCGCCGCCTGGTACCTTGCCGACCGCGATCGTCGGCGCCGCACCGTGAGCCCGGCGACACCGGGGGTGCCGTCATAGCCGCGATCGACCCGATGGCGCCCATCGGCATCTTCGACTCCGGCGTGGGCGGACTCACCGTCGCGCGGGCCGTCATCGACCTGCTGCCCGACGAGGACATCGTCTACATCGGCGACACCGCCAACGGCCCCTACGGCCCCCTCGCCATCCCGGACATCCGCAGGCACGCGCTGGCGATCGGCGACGATCTCGCCGAGACCGGCGTCAAGGCCATCGTCATCGCCTGCAACACGGCGTCCGCGGCCTGCCTGCGTGATGCGCGCGAACGCTATGCACCCATCCCGGTCATCGAGGTCGTGCTGCCGGCGGTACGTCGCGCGGTGGTGGCCACGAAGACCGGGCGCATCGGTGTCATCGGTACGGCCGCGACCATCAGGTCGCGGGCCTACCAGGATTCGTTCGCCGCGGCGCGGGACGCGGAGATCACCGCGGTGGCCTGCCCCCGCTTCGTGGACTTCGTCGAGCGTGGCATCACCAGCGGACGGCAGATTCTCGGACTCGCGCAGGGGTACCTGGAACCGTTGCAGGAGGCCGACGTCGACACCGTCGTGCTCGGCTGCACGCACTATCCGCTGTTGTCGGGTGTGATCCAGCTGGCCATGGGCGACGAGGTGACCCTGGTGTCCAGTGCCGAGGAGACCGCGAAGGACGTTTACCGCGTGTTGACCGAAACCGACGCGCTGCGTCCGCATCTCGACGACCGGACGGCGCGGCGTGAGTTCCGCGCCACGGGCGACCCGGAATCGTTTGCGCGCCTGTCGAGTCGCTTCCTCGGCCCGGCCATCGGCGACGTCACACATGTGTGACCGGTGACACCTGACAGTCATTCGGTTCATCAGACGTGACCCATTAGTGACTTCCGTCGGTTGTGCGCGTGGCACAGTAGGCACTATGCGGTTGACCGTCCTCGGATGTGCCGGGAGCGTCGGGGGGCCGGGGGTGCCGTGCTCGGGGTATCTACTCGAAGCCGACGGATACCAGCCCCTGCTCCTCGATTGTGGGCCCGGCGTGTTCGGTGAGTTGCAGCGTTACGCCGACCCCAATGCGGTCGACGTGATGCTCTCGCACCTGCACGCCGACCATTGCCTCGACCTGCCCGCGATGCTGGTGTGGCGTCGCTATGCGCCCACACCCGCGGTCGGCCGCGCACGCTTGTACGGTCCGCCCGGAACCGCGCTGCGCATCGGGGCGGCGTCGTCGGAGATCCCCGGGGAGATCGACGACATCACCGACACTTTCGACGTCATCGAATGGCAGGACGAACAGGTCCGGGCGATCCGCGGATTCGAGGTCGACTCGAGGCGCGTGAACCATCCGCCCGAGACCTTCGGGCTGCGGATCGTCGGCCCGGCAGGTCAGGTCCTGGTCTACAGCGGCGACACCGCGGTGTGTGAGGAGGTCGTCGACCTCGCGCGCGACGCCGACATGTTCCTGTGCGAGGCCACGTGGACGCATGATCCCGATCGTCCGCCGAATCTGCACCTGTCGGGCTATGAGGCCGGTGAGATCGCGACGAAGGCCGGTGTCGGTGCGTTGCTGGTGACGCATGTGGCGCCCTGGACGGATGCCGAGGCGGTGCTTGCCGAGGCCCGATCCACCTTCTCCGGTCCGGTGGACCTGGTGCGGCCCGGTCAGGTCTTCGACCTGCTCCCGTGACCGGATCCAGTCTCGATAGAGTTGGGCTGTGACCACACGAGCTGACGGCAGGGCCGACGACGAACTTCGACCGATCACCTTCACCCGGGGCTTCACCTCGCATCCCGCGGGCTCGGTGCTCGTGGAATTCGGCAAGACCCGTGTGATGTGCACGGCGAGCGTCACCGAGGGGGTGCCGCGCTGGCGGCGCGGCTCCGGTCTCGGCTGGCTCACCGCCGAGTACGCGATGCTGCCGTCCTCCACCCACGAGCGGTCGTCCCGTGAATCCGTGCGGGGCAAGGTAGGCGGCCGCACCCACGAGATCAGCCGCCTGGTGGGGCGTTCGCTGCGCGCGTGCATCGATCTGGGCGCGCTCGGTGAGAACACCATCGCCATCGACTGCGATGTCCTCCAGGCCGACGGCGGCACCCGCACCGCGGCCATCACCGGCGCCTACGTTGCCCTGGCCGACGCGGTCACCTGGTTGAAGGCCGCGGGCCTGCTCAGCGACCCGCAGCCGCTGTCGTGCATGATCGCCGCGGTCAGCGTCGGAGTGGTGGACGGCCGGGTGCGTCTCGACCTTCCGTACGAAGAGGATTCGCGTGCCGAGGTCGACATGAACGTGGTCGCCACCGATCTGGGGACGCTCGTCGAGGTGCAGGGCACCGGCGAGGGGGCGACCTTCCCGCGCGCGACCCTGGACAAGTTGCTCGACGTCGCCCTGGTGGGCACCGACCAACTGTTCGAGGCGCAGCGCGCCGTGCTGTCCGAACCGTATCCGGGTGAGCTGCCGGAGCCGAAGAAGTAGTCCGGGCGTGACGACGATCCTGGTCGCGAGCCGTAACGCGAAGAAGCTCACCGAACTCCGCCGGGTGCTCGACACGGCGGGGATCGTCGGCATCGACGTGGTCGGACTCGACGAGGTGCCCGATTATCCGGAGGAGCCGGAGACCGGCGCGACCTTCGAGGAGAATGCCCTGATCAAGGCGCGTTCCGGCGCGGCGGCGACCGGATTGCCCTGTCTGGCAGATGATTCCGGGTTGTCGGTGGATGCGCTGAACGGAATGCCGGGAGTGTTGTCGGCGCGATGGAGCGGCGGGCACGGCGACGACGCCGCCAACAATGCACTACTGCTCGCGCAGCTGTCCGATGTTCCGGCGGATCGTCGCGGGGCGGGATTCGTGTCCGCCTGCGCGCTGGTCGTCCCCGGCGCCGACGACGCAGCTGCCGAGACCGTGGTGCGCGGGGAGTGGCGCGGGACGGTCCTGACCGCCGAGCGCGGCGCGAACGGCTTCGGCTATGACCCGCTGTTCGTTCCCGACGACGATGTGGCACAAGGACGTTCGTCGGCGGAGCTGTCGCCGTCGGAGAAGGACGCACTGAGCCATCGCGGCAAGGCGCTCGCGCTGCTCGTACCGACGCTGGCGGAGCTGGCCGGCTGATCGTCGCGGCTCAGTTCAGCCCGGTCAGACGGGTGCCGTGAGATCCGCTGTGGATGGCCAACATCCGCTGCACCGAATCCGGCCACCGATACT
The DNA here is from genome assembly GCF_059427765.1 of Gordonia sp. B8661-1. NCBI lineage: Bacteria > Bacillati > Actinomycetota > Actinomycetes > Mycobacteriales > Gordoniaceae > Gordonia > Gordonia sp. B8661-1. The sequence goes on along the minus strand of NZ_JCAHRL010000015.1, from coordinate 2,752 downwards.
GTGATGCGCGATGCCGGGCGGCCCGCTCGCGGTCCGTCCGCGGGATGGTGAGCAGACGTTCGATGCCGTCGGCGAAGGCCTCGGCCGAATTCTCGGCCAGCGCACCACAATTCGCATTCACCAGGCCGGCGACCGCCGACGAGCGGGACGCGACGACCGGTGTTCCGGACGCCAGCGACTCCAGTGCCGACAGGCAGAACGTCTCATGCGGCCCGGGGGCGAGGGAGATCTCGGTGGTCGCGAGGAGCGCGGCGACCTGGGTACGGTCGGCGACGTGCCCCAGGAAGGTGACGGGCAGCCCCCGGGCCGCGCGTTCCAGTGCTGGCCGTCGAGGACCGTCGCCGGCCACCACCAGATGCACCCGCCGCCGGTCGGCATGGAGTTTCGCCACTGCTGCGATGCTGCGGTCGGCGCGCTTTTCCGGCGACAACCTGCCGCAGTGGGTGATCAGTGTGGTGGTGGGGTCGGCGAAGCGCGCACCGACGGCCGGATCGGCGTGGCGCGGATCGAAGAGTTCGAGGTCCACGCCCAGGGGAGCGCGGGCCACGTTGTGCGCACCGATGCGATCGAATTCGGCGGCCGCGAAGTCGGTGGTGCACACCACCGAATCGAAAGAGGCCGCGGTGCGGCGGTTCGCCTCGTCGGCGATCGCATGGGCCACCGGGTTCGGCATGACGATGCCGAGCAGCCGATCGAGCCGCTCGTGCGACACCATCGTCGAATGGATGTCGCGGCGACGCGCCCAGGTGCCGAGCCCACGGAGCGTGAGGCGGTCGGAGACCTCGATCGCGTCGGGCCGTAATCCCGTCAGCACATCGGTGACCCGCTGCGGCCAGGCGATGCGGTAGCCACCGGAGAAGGGCAGCCGGGGTGCTCGTATCGTGACGCGCTGGACGCCGCCGGGCAGCGTTTCGGACCGGTCGTCGGGGCCGGGGACGACCAGGACGACCTCATGGCCAGCGGCCACATATCCGGCACCCCAGCGATCGACGGCGGTACGCAGACCGCCGGAGCGGGCCCCATAGAAGTTCGCGAGCTGCACGATGCGCACGCGACAGTGTTGCTCGCCGTGGGTGACGAAGTTCCAACGGCGACGTCATGCGTCGGCGATCAGCGGGTGAACAGATCGGCGAGCGCCGTTGGCTCAGATGCCGAACTGGGCTTTGACTTCCTTGGTGCGCAGGTGCTCGACATAGAACGACAGGAACGGAATGGTTCCCGCGATCGCGGTCAGAATGGTCTTGCCGATGGGCCAGCGCACCTTGATCGCCAGGTCGACCGCGCAGATCAGATAGACGAAGTAGACCCAGCCGTGCACGATCGGCACGAAATCCAGGGCGTCGACGTCGAAGCCGTACTTGAGGATCAGTTCCGCCACCAGCAGCAGCAACCAGAGACCGGTGATCCACGCGAGGACGCGATACCGGAGCAACGCGCTGCGGACCTTGTCGATGGGGGCGGTGGCTGCCGGGGCGGAAGTTTCGGTCACCGGGACTTGTCCTCACTGCTGGTTGTCGACGGGGGGCCGTTGAGTTCGGCCAGATACGAGTTGTAGTCGGCCAGAGCCGAATCGTCGTCCGGGGAATCGCGTGCCATCAGCGACGATGCGCTCGGCGTCGACGGACGCTCCGGCAGGATGCCCTCCGGGATCTCCGACGCACCCTTGGCGTCGGCCGCGAACTTCCGCTGCTCCTCCGGATCGTTCTCCAGCACCACGAAGCGCCGGTACGCGTAGATCACCGCGGCCGCGAACGCCGGCCACTGCAGCGCGTAACCCAGGTTCTGTCCGGTACCGGCCGACGACTGATAGCGATCCCACTGCCACCACGCCAGCGTCAGGCAGGCGACAGCAGCGACCACCGTCAGCACGATCAGTGCCGGACGGTGTCGTCGAGTACTGGGCGAGCCGGACTTCATACCCTCGACGGTACCTGTCCGGCATGTGTTGCCGAGCGGGCGGTAGGCTGATCGTCGCTGGTAGTGACCGGCACCACGCGCGAGTGGCGGAATTGGCAGACGCGCTGGATTTAGGTTCCAGTGTCCTAGGACGTGGGGGTTCAAGTCCCCCCTCGCGCACCATGGATTGCTTACTGCAATCACCACGGCCGTAGACGGCCACTTGGAGCAGTCATCAATCAGTTTTTTGGCGTCGCCGGGTGGGTCGATCGGGTTGCCGCGTGACGAAGAGGGCCGTAGCCAAGGCGATGTCCCTGGCTACATTGTTGGTTGTTGAGGCATGGTCGCCGAACCAGGGCTGGTCGCTGCCACCTATCGCGTTCCAGAACTACTAGTTGAAGGGCGCATGCAATGTTCGCAAGCGTCGAACGCCTGATTGATCTGTTCTCGCCACCTGCGGTGGGGCGGGCGGCTGACTGGCAGCCGGTCGAGGAGCGCCTTGGTGCGCCGATACCCGACGACTACAAGGAACTGGTTGATGCATTCGGGGATGCGACCTTCTGCGACGCCGTCGAGCTGTACCAGCCGAACTCGTCGAGTGAGGGACTTGACCTCGCAGATGCCACCGAACAAGACCGGGGCTTCTTGACCGACAACTCGGCAAACGATCGACCTGCCACCACTCCTGATGGTCAGCCATTCGACACGGCCAAGCTGATCAGCTGGGGCAAGGACGCTGGAGGAGGCTATTGGCTGTGGTATCCGGATCCCTCAGCACCAGATGACCCTTGGGACTGCTGCACGATCGGGTGACAGTGTCGGTGTCATGCCGCTGAGGCGGCTGTGTTGATGATCG
>NZ_JCAHRL010000014.1:0-33373 GCF_059427765.1 Gordonia sp. B8661-1 | reverse complement strand
CGATCATCAACACAGCCGCCTCAGCGGCATGACACCGACACTGTCACCCGATCGTGCAGCAGTCCCGTACGACCCCCGATGAGTGTGACTTTCACCTTCGTTTGGCGGGATTTCGCAGGTTCGTTTGGCGGTGTCAGGTGATGCCGATGACGAGGGTGGATCGGGCGGCTTCGACGACGTCGTCGGTGATGGTGTTGAGCTCGTTGATCTGCATGATGCGCTCCATCTGCGTGAACAGTCTGTCGACGAGGCGGAAGTTGCCGCGGGTGATCCGTGCGATCGCGGCGAGGGCTTGAGCGTCGGTGAAGTCGTCGGGATCGAGGGGGTGCCCGTATTTGGGCCAACGCCGTTCGAGCACGAATCGCAGCTCGTCTTTGCTCAGTGGCCGGTACTCGTGGGCGAACCCGACGCGGCTGTAGAGCTGCGGGTAGCGGCTGAATCTCTTCTCGATCCCGGGCATGCCGATGAGGATGACGGCGACGTTGTCGCGGTCGTAATGGTCTCGCACCATTTCCAGGGCGGTGGCATTGAGTCGGTCGGACTCGTCGATGATGATCAGCTCGACGTGCCTTCCCAGAGTCCTGGGTCGCGTCTGCAGTTCTCCGGTGTTGATCAGATGCTCGTCGATGCACGCAGATACCTGGACTGTCAGGCCGGTGAGATCGTCTCTGACCTGACGCGGAGTGCTCAGGACCGCGGGGGTGTAGAAGACTGTCCGTTTCCTGGCCAGGGCGGCATAGATCGGGAAATCGGAGTCATCGCGTGGTCCCCATTCCTCGAGGAGCCGCTCGGCTTTGTGCCAGTTCGCATACCGTCTGGCGGACAGTGTCTTACCGATCCCGGCTTGGCCGTAGCAGATGCCAATGGTGCGTTGGCGGCGTACGGCGTCGGCGAACTCGACGAATCTACGGTGCTGTTTGGTGGCGATGAACCGTTGCGGAGACATCAGTCATCCTCCAGGTAGGTGCGAAGCTTCGTCTTCCTCCGGGCTGGTGAGGTCGGTGCCGGCGAGGCCGGAAACGAGGGGCCTTGGTGGCCGGTGACGACGGCAATGCGTTCGGCGATCTGGCCACGTAGCTCGCGTCGGCGGACTGCGCGCGCGTGCTGAATGTCTTTGAGACTGACGGTGGTCGATGCGTGATCGGGGTCCACGGCCTTACAGATGTACTGGTTCTTGTGGAAGACATGGATTTCGGAAATGTCGCGGGGGTCGTACCGGATCACGACCTGCTCTTTGACGTAGGCGGCCAGCAGCGGCGAGACGTACCGCAGGCCCTGGAAGCGCACTCCGTCGCGGTGGACGATGCGCGTTTTGGCCACGGTCAACAGCAGCAGGTTGAGATCATCAATGGTCTCGGGCAGGCGAGGCAGCCACCCGTCGCCGATCCAGGTCCGGTAGGGGCTGTCGCCAGTCTCCGGGTGGGTCCGGCGGTGATACTTGGCACTGATGAACTCGCCGATCGCGGTGTCGAGTTCGGGCAGCGTCAGTACCGGCTCGGGGTGCCGCTGACCGCGGGTGAGATAGCCCGGCAGCTCGGCAAGGAGTTCGGTGTTGATCGTGCCGAAGATTCGCTCGATCTTGCCGCGGCCCTGTGGTCTGGCGATGGTCGAGTAGATGATCTGAAAATGCAGGTCATTGGCGGTCTGGGCGAGATGGTGACTGGTGAAGTCGGTCCCGTGATCGACGTAGAGCACATCGGGCAGGCCGCACATCGGCCAGTTCGGATCGTTCTTCGGCCAGATCGCGTGCCGCAACGCCAGCGCGGTGTTCATCGCCGAGGGTGCACCGAGGAAGACCATGTAGCCGCACACCGCCCGGGAGTAGTCGTCGAGGATGACGGTCAACCACGGCCGGGCGGGCCGCCCGTTGGCGTCGAGGATGAGGATGTCGAGTTCGGTGTGGTCGGCCTGCCAGGTGGCATTGGCCCGCTCGGCTCGATGGCGCCACACCAACTCGTAGGTGTCCCGGTAGGCCGCTGCGCCCTGGTGAGCCAAGGTCACCATGCCGGGATCCAGACCGGTCACGATGGACCGCACGGTGCTCGCGGAGACCATCGGCCATCCGCGGCGGGTGGCGGTCGTGGCGGCCTTGCGGAAGATCGCCGCGGTGGACGGCCGAGGCGTACTCAGCGCCAGGCCTTCGATGTAGGCCACAAGGTCTGGGTGGGTGCGCCGCCCACGCTTGGGTGGCGTTGCCGGAGCCAGCGCGGCGATCCCGCCCTTTCTATACGCGGCGAGCCAGCGTTGCAAAGTGCGTTCCCCGACCTTTTCGGCTGCGGCCAACTGGGTCAGCGGGACCCCGCTCTCCACGTGTTGGCGTAGGACCTGCCATCGGGCCGCGGCAGTCTTCGCACCAGCGGGGGCGCCGATCGAACCTTGAGGTTCACTGCCCCCGCTCATTGCTACGCCGTCGTCGACTTCTGTCGGCGCGGAGCCGGGGGCTTATCGGCCCCGCGTTGCAGCGCTCGGTAGACGGTGGTGCGGCTGACCCCCAGGACCTCGCCGATTTGGGCGACGGTCATGTCTTGTTGCTCGTAGAGCTTGCGGGCGGTGCGCAGTTTGTCCCCGGACAACAACGGCGGACGCCCACCTCTACGGCCACGGGCTCGGGCGGCTTCAAGGCCGGCGTGGGTGCGTTCGGAGATGAGGTCTCGTTCGAACTCCGCCAGCGAGGCGAAGATGTGAAACACCAGCCGCCCGCCCGAGGACCCGGTGTCGATGTTTTCCTGCAGGGAGCGAAACTCGATGCCGCGTTCCTGCAACTCGGTCAGCTGATCGATCAGATGCCGAATCGATCGGCCCAGCCGGTCCAGTCGCCAGACCACGAGGGTGTCGCCCGGGCGCAGTTGATCGAGGAGCTTTCCCAACTCTGGGCGGGAGGCCAATGTCCCGGAGGCGGTGTCGGTGAAGACCTTGTAGCAGCCGGCAGCGGCGAGGGCATCGTGCTGCAGTCGGGCGTCTTGATCGCCAGTCGACACCCGTGCGTACCCGAAAGCGTGGCCCATACCGACAAATGTAGCAATACTCGTCGCTGCTGGGCAGATCAGAAACATAGATTTTGAGACTGGGTTCCGCTACAGAATTGGCTTCCGCCCACCTCGGCGTATCCAAATCCGGCGAGCTCGAGTTCACTTGTAGCAAAAACGGTCGTTTATGGATCAGCCTGCTTAGTCAAACCTCTGGCGGAATAGTTGCAAGAACTCGGCGCTGTACTCGAGTTGGGTCTGCAGTTCGAGGTAGCGCGCTTCAGCTTCGGCGCGGATCTCTTCGACGGTCATTCGAGCTGCGTGCCAGTCATCGAGCCCCGGCGATTCTGAGCGTTGGGCCGCCGTAAGGATGTCGGTGGCTTCGAGGAACTGCTTCATGCGTTCCAGCGAGAAGCCCAAAGGTTTCATTCGCCGGACGAGGAGCAGTCGGTCGATGTCGGCGTCGGTGTAGAGCCGGAATCCGCCGGCGGTGTGGCCGGAGGGCACCACTAGGCCGATGTCGTCGTAGTGGCGCAGCGTGCGGATCGACAGGCCGGTGAAGTCAGCGACCTCACCGACCATTCGTGCGGACTCTTCCCGCATCACACTCCTCGTGAAATAGGTCACGGTGTCGGTCCCAAATTCAACGCTACCCAAACCTGACGTTACGGTAGGTTTCAAACCTCCCGTTACGGGAGAGTGTGTCATGTTCCCTCCACGGTTAGGAAAACCCCCGTGACAGCTCCCACCCACGCATCCGGGGCCTCGTCCCCGCCCCCGGCCAGCTCGGATGACGATCTCGCACCCGTCGGCGTCCTCGCGTCGTTCAAGTACGCCTTCTCTTCCCCCCGCCGACTGCGCACCGAGGTCTTGGCCGGTCTGGTCGTCGCGCTCGCGCTCATCCCCGAGGCGATCTCGTTCTCGATCCTCGCCGGAGTGGACCCGAGGGTCGGGCTGTTCGCCTCCTTCACCATGGCCGTGACGATCGCCTTCACCGGCGGACGGCCCGCGATGATCTCCGCAGCGACCGGCGCAATCGCCCTGGTCATCGCCCCCGTGGCGCGCGAGTACGGGTTGGACTACTTCATCGCCACCGTGCTGCTGGCCGGCATCTTCCAGGTCGTGTTGAGCGTGATCGGGGTGGGCAAGCTCATGCGCTTCATCCCCCGGTCGGTGATGGTCGGGTTCGTCAACGCCCTGGCCATCCTGATCTTCACCGCGCAGATCCCGCACCTGCTGGGTGTGCCGTGGCTGGTGTACCCGATGGTCGCCGCTGGCGTGCTCATCATGGTGTTCTTCCCCAAACTTTCGGCCGCGGTGCCGGCCCCGCTGGTGGCGATCGTGGCGATCACCGCCGTGGTCGTGCTCTTCGGCTGGACCATGCCCAACGTCAGCGATCAGGGCGAGCTGCCCTCCTCGCTGCCGTCGCTATTCATCCCCGACGTGCCGTGGACGTTGGAGACGCTGCAAATCATCGCCCCCTATGCCCTGGCGATGGCGCTGGTCGGGCTCATGGAGTCGATGATGACCGCCAAACTCGTCGATGACATCACCGAGGTCCGCTCCGACAAGACCCGTGAGGGATGGGGCCAGGGCGTGGCCAACATCGTCACCGCCTTCTTCGGCGGCATGGGCGGCTGCGCGATGATCGGCCAGACCATGATCAACGTCAAGCAGTCCGGCGCCCGCACCCGCCTGTCCACCCTGCTGGCTGGGATCTTCCTACTCATCCTCGTCGTAGCGTTGGGCGACATCGTCGGCCTGATCCCCATGGCTGCCCTGGTCGCGGTGATGATCATGGTCTCGGTGGCCACCATGGACTGGCACTCCATCCACCCACGCACCCTGCGCCTGATGCCGCTCCCGGAGACGATCGTCATGGCGGTCACCGTCGCCGCGACTGTGATCACCCACAACCTGGCCATCGGCGTCATCCTCGGCGTGCTCACCGCGATGGTCATGTTCGCCCGCCGCGTGGCCCACATGACGAGCCTGGAGAAGGACTCTGAACTCGACGTCAATCACGACGGCACCATCGACATCCGCACCTACCGAGTGCGTGGCGAGCTTTTCTGGGCCTCGAGCAACGATCTGGTCTACCAGTTCGACTACACCGGCGACCCCCAGCACGTGGTCATCGACCTGACCGAGGCCGATATCTGGGACGCCTCCACCGTGGCCACCCTGGACGCGATCACCCACAAGTACGCCGCCAAGGGCAAGACCGTCGAGATCATCGGCCTTGACGGATCGAGCCTCGATCGTCTGGACAAACTCTCCGGCCACCTCGGCGACGAACACTGACTCCGCCGCTCCACCCTCGCCAGCGGCTTCACCTGAGCCGCCAAACGAAGCTGCGAAATCCCGCCAAACGAAGTTGAGAGTCACACAGTCGCTGCTGTGTCACAGGGTCTAGTTTGATACTTATGAAACGTTCTCCCGTGGGGTCTAGGATCTATTGATACAGATTCCGGGCGAAAGGGTCCCCTCATGGCTGATCGGATCGGGACGTTGCTGAATCGTTCGGGTGGCGAGGAGGTGCTCATCGTCAGCCGCGGGAAGGTGCGGACTCGGTTCCGTCGTCGGGATGAGTTGGGTTGGAACTTTCGGGTGGAGTCGACGGACTCGGAGAACGTCATCGAGGTAACGCCAAAGCCGAAGCCAGATCCGAAGCCGGCTCGCCGATCTTCGCATGCGCGTGGGCAGCGGGTGGCGTACGTGCGGGTGTCAGCCGCGGATCAGAACGAGGCGCGTCAGCTCGAGGCGGTGGGGGAGTGCGACCGGGTCTATATCGAGAAACAGTCGGCACGCTCGCGCGCTGATCGCGTAAAGCTCGAAGAGTGCATCAGGTATCTGCGGGACGGTGATGAGCTGGTTGTCGCGTCGATGGACCGACTCGCTCGTTCCCTGGTTGATCTCAAGCAGATCGTCGGCGAGGTCACCGCGAGGGGTGCGAGTGTGCGGTTCGTCCACGAGCGGGCCACCTACGCTGCTGGTGCCCAGGATCCTCGAGCCGACCTGATGCTCTCGCTGCTCGGGGCGTTCGCAGAGTTCGAGCGGGCCATCATTCGCGAACGCCAGGCCGAGGGTATCGCCATCGCCAAGGCGAAGGGCAAGTACAAGGGACGCAAACGCGTCCTGACTGAGGAGCAGATCGACAAGGCCCTTGCCCGTATCGAGGCGGGGGAGGGGCCGTCAGCTATCGCCCGGGATCTCGGGGTGGGTCGATCCACGCTCTACCGCGCACTCCAGCGAGTAAGGAAGTAGGCGCCGCCGACACGTCGCGTTAGCCCGCCCACTGCGCGACGAAGCTGGTGCGACACCCTTACAGGACACCGAAGTCGTAGCCCTTGCGTCGAGATGCCGCGTTCGGAGATCCCCGCTACGGCATGGACGACGAGGGTTCGAGCACGCGTCAGTGAGTCCCGGTTGGAATGAGCTCCACCGTCTCGTTCGGCGCGACCTAGTGCGCGCCCGGGTGACCACCACTCGCCAGTGAGACCGCCGCGAAACGTCCGTAGACCACCGCCACCGCCACTTACCGGCGAAAGTCACAATCACAACCCTGCATAGCCACAGGATTTCACGCCAGCCACCACACCGGGCTCCTGCCACGAGGATTGTGCAGCAGTCTCCTAGTAAGCGGGGTGGTCCAGCTCGTCGAGCACGCGCTGGGCGATGCGGTAGGCCGCGTTGGCATCGGGCACGCCGCAGTAGATCGCCGTCTGGAGCAGCAACTCTTTGATCTCGTCGTTGGTCAGCCCATTGGTACGCGCGGCCCGCACGTGCATGGCCAGCTCCTCGTGATGGCCGCGGGCCACCAGGGCGGTCAGCGTGATGAGCGAGCGGCTGCGCCGGTCAAGACCCGGACGCGTCCACACCGACCCCCAGGCGTACTGGGTGATGAAATCCTGGAAGTCGGCGGTCAGATCGGTGATCGCCGCGGTCGCGCGGTCGACATGGGCGTCGCCCAGGACCGCCCGGCGCACCGCCATGCCGGCGTCGCGCACCCCGGCGACGGTCGTGGGAGCGGCAACCGCCTGCCCCGCGTTCGCGTGATCGCGGATGAGTTGGGCGACCTCGGCCGGTTGCTCGGCCGGGGGCAGGTGCGCGACGCCGTCGAGGACGACGAGCCGCCCGTTCCGGACTCCGGAGGCGATAGCCGCGAGATCGGCCGGCGGAGTGGGGACGTCGAGCAGACCCGACACCGCCAGCACTCGCGGTTCGATCTCGCCGAGGCGGTCACGGACGTCGAAGCCCGCCAGCGCCTCGCACACCAGCGCATAGCCCTCGTCGTCGGCGTCCCGCAGGTCGTGCAGCAGGGCTGCGCCGATCTCCGGCTCCCGCTCAAGGAATCCGGGTGCGAACCAACGCTGGGCCGACCCTTCGATCATCGACGGGGTGCCCGACGCGCGCACGGACGCCGCCCTGGTCCGCCAGGCATCCGGCTCGCCGATCCGTGCGCCCGTCGACAGCAGGACAGCGGAGTCGATGCGCGCGGGTGCGTCCAGCAGCAGCTGCAGCCCGACGGCGCCTCCCACCGAGTCGCCCGCGTAGGTGAAAGTGCTGGCGAACGTGTCGCGCTGGGCCACCACGTCGTCGACCATCCCGAGGACACCGGCGGCCAGCTCGGCCATCGTGAACGGCTCGGCGGAGCCGGCGTTGGACCCGTGCCCGGGCAGGTCCCAGGCGAGAACCTCGAAGCGATCGGTGAGTCCGGCGGCGCAGCGCGCCCACAGTGACTGAGCGGACGTGCCCAGCGAGGGCCCCAGCACGAGAAGGGGGAGGGCCGGCGATCCGCCGAGCCGGACGGCCGTGATGCGAGGGACGGTCACTCGTTCTCCTCCAAGAAGGTCCGGGCCCGCTCGACGGCGCCCACGATGAGGTCCTCGGAGAACCCGGGGTAGGTGGTCGGGTCGGAATCGGCGGTCTTGTCCAGCAGCCCGGCGATCGAGCGGCGCTCCGCCAGCACGCTGTCAGCCGACCGGTCGAGCGTCGCGCGCATGCGCTCGGCGTCCACGTACAGACCCTGCAGCAGCTCGGCGGTCTGGGACGCGGCGACGACGCTGCGTCGACCGAGCATCTGCAGGGTCGACCATTCGACGTGCCACGAGCCGTCCGGGCGCTGGTCGCCCGCGGTGGCCGAGGCGAGGTGCATCGTCGCGGCCAGAGCGGGGGAGCCCAGGGCTGCGCGGCGCACCAGCACGGACAGGACCGGGTTGTTCTTGTGCGGCATCGTCGACGAGCCACCGCGGCCCTCGGCCGCCGGCTCGGCCAGCTCGCCGATCTCGGTCCGCGCCAGGGTCGCGACATCGGTCGCGATGTGTCCCCAGGCGTCCGTGCACGAGACCAGCGCGTCGGACGTCCGGGTGACCGTTGCCCGCGAGGTGTGCCACGGGCGGAGCTCCCGCAGCCCCAGGGCCGCAGCGGTGCTGGCGACCAGGTCGGCGCTGGTCCCCTGGGGATCCTCGTGCCCCCGCAGGTTCGCCAGCTCGGTGGTCGCCGAGAGAGTGCCGACCGCCCCGCCGAGCTGCACCGGCAGGAGGGAGCGGGCGTCCAGGACCAGATCGGCGGCGTCGACCAGGCCGTCGAGCCAGCCCGCGGCGACCGCACCGAACGTCGTGGGTACGGCGTGCTGGGTCAGGGTGCGGCCGACCATCGGCGTGTCGGCGTGCTGCGCGGCGAGACGGGCGAGCGCGGTCACCTGGGCGCGCAGCTCGCCGATCAGCCGTTCGAGCGCATCGCGCAGCGCGAGCATGAGGGCGGTGTCGAGGACATCCTGGCTGGTGAGCCCGCGGTGAAGCCAGGTGGCGGCGGGCTGCGGCGCCCGCGAGCGGAGCAGCCCGACGAGCGGGACGACGGGGTTGCCGCTGCCCTCGGCTGCCGCCGCGATGTCCGGCAGATCGTCGGCGGTGACGAGCGGGGCGAGGTCGGTGGCGGCGGCGGACGGCGCGAGCCCGGAGGCCACGAGAGCGTCCAGCCACGCGGACTCCACCCTGACCATGGCGGCGAGCAACGCCTCAGCACTCATCAGGTCGCCGGCGCGCTCGTCGCCGGGCCAGAACAGGTCAGTCATGGCGCTCAGTGTGCCGCCCCGTGGCCCGGGAACGTCAGGAAGACGGTCTCGCCCTGGCCCTGCAGACGGATGTCGAACGCATGTCCCTGCGCATCGGCCTCCGCGACCAGCGTCGCGCGACGGTCCGGCTCGAGGCTGCTGAGAAGGGGGTCCGCAGCGAGGGCGGCCTCGTGTCCCGGCAGATATGCGCGTGTGAAGAGCCGATCGAGCAGGCCACGCGCGAACACCGTGAGCGCGAAGAACGGAGCGTTCCCGCCCACTGCGCCGGGCGCGATCGTCGAGAACGAGTAGTGGCCGGCGTTGTCGGTCGACGACCGGCCCCAGCCCGTGAACGTCCAACCGTCGCGGCGCAACGAGCCCGGCTGCTGGACGATCGCGCCGGACGCGTCCGCCTGCCAGAGCTCGACCAGCGCGTCGGGGACCGGCGCACCAGAACCGTCGAGCACGCGGCCGTGGAACCGGATCGCACCCGGGCTGCTCGCAGGCACCAGTTCGGAGTCGCCGTCATAGGGGAGTGCGTAGTGGAAGAACGGGCCCACCGTCTGGCCGGGCGTGGGGTGCAGGCGGGGGCTCATGCGTGGTCCTTGTCGTCGTTGTTCTCGGTCCAGGTGCGGTGGGCTCCGGTGAGCACGATGTCCCACCGGTAGCCGGTCGACCACTCGGGTCGCGTCAGGTCATGGTCGTAGCGGGCGACGAGGCGGTCACGGGAGCCCTGGTCGGTGATCGACTGGTAGATCGGGTCCAGCGCGAACAGGGGATCGCCCGGGAAGTACATCTGCGTGACGATGCGCTGCGTGAACTCGGTGCCAAACAGGGAGAAGTGCACGTGGGCGGGACGCCACGCATTGCGGTGGTTCCGCCACGGGTACGGACCCGGTTTGATCGTCTGGAATGAGTAGCTACCGTCCGCACCGGTCAGGCACCGCCCGGCGCCGGTGAAGTTCGGGTCGAGCGGCGCAGGGTGCTGATCACGCTGGTGGATGTAGCGTCCTCCGGCGTTGGCCTGCCAGATCTCGACCAGCTGGCCCGCGACCGGGCGTCCGTCGCCGTCCACGACCCGGCCGGAGATCGTGATGCGCTCGCCGATCGGCTCGCCCGAGCGCTGAATCGTCAGATCGGCCTCGAGTGGATCGACGTCCCGGTGGCTGAAGCACGGAGACCACAACTCGACGCCTTCCGGATCGACCTGGTGCAGATCCTTGGTCGGATGCCGCAGGAGGCTGCTGCGGTACGGGGAGTAGTCGAGGCGGGGCTGGACGACGGAGGGGTCGGTGCCGGCGGACAGGTCGGCGATCTCGGCGCTGACCTCGGCCTGGGTCGATAGCTCGGGTGTGCTCACCAGTCCGACACTAGGCCGCCGGGGCGTACGCTTCGACCCATGTCGTTCACTGAGTGAAAGGCGGGACGATGTCCGGCAACATCTCCGATCCGGGAGCCAGTGTCGCCTCGCGCCTGCTGGCCGTCCTCGGCGCCTTCGACGACGAGCATCGGGCGATGACGCTGAGCCAGATCGGGCGTCGGGCGGATCTGCCGCTGCCGACCACTCACCGGCTGGTGGCGGAGCTGACGACCTGGGGCGGCTTGGTACGGCGGCCGTCCGGCGAGTACGTGGTGGGTCGCCGGATCTGGGAGCTCGCGCTGCTCGCGCCGACCCAGACCGGTCTGCGTCAGATCGCTGAGCCGTTCCTCCATGACGTGTACGGCGCGACGCTGGCCACCGTGCACCTCGCGGTGCGCGAGGGGACCGAGGTGTTGTACCTCGACCGGCTGTCGGGCACAGCGTCCGTCCCGATCGTCAGCACCGTCGGCTCCCGACTGCCGCTGCACTGCACGGCGGTTGGGAAGGTGCTGCTCGCGCACGCGCCCGACGACGTGCTCTCCGAGGCGCTTGGCTCGCTGACCCGAATGACGCCGTACACGGTGACCCAGCCCGGGCTCCTGCGCCAGCAGCTGGCTCAGGTGCGGCGCCATGGGTATGCGACAACGGTCGACGAGATGACCCTCGGAGCGTGCTCGGTGGCCGTCCCCGTGCAGCGCGGTACCGCGGTCGTCGCATCCCTGGGTCTTGTGGTTCCCCACTTGACGAGGGACAGGACCCGCCTCGTCGGCGTCCTCCAGGCCGCGGCGTTCGGTATCGGCCGGGAACTGGCGTCAGGCGAGTGATGGGAAGGAGATCTGACGCGGGCCAGAGGGGAGACAGGGGCCGACGCTGATCCATCTAGACCGATACCCGGCGAAGTCGTACTTGAGGCATGAGAATCCAAGAAATCCGAACCCGACGAAATCCGGGACACACCAATGTCTCCATCAATCCCGTGGGCCGCTCCCTCCATCTCGGGGGAACTCACCGCTCATCTCCGAGTGTCCACCAGAACGGGAACGGTCCAGTGATTCAGCCTCGGTGATTTTGATGTGTCAGGCCGCTTCGGGTAGGTCCTTGGAGGCGGTGGTTCGTGGTTCGGTCCACGCCTGGGCTGGGCTGGGCTGGGGCGCGGTAGCTACTGCTGGAGCGTGGCATGAGAATTCAAAAAATCGAACCCCACGGAATCCGGGGGACACCAATGTGCCCATCAAACCCGGGGCACTTCAGAAGCGGTATTGCTCGCACCACAGCCTTGACCTGGAAGGGCAGGAATGCCAGCCATGAACTTTTTACCGCTATGCCCACGGGTGCGTAGGCGCAGCGTCCCGGAGATGGATGCGGCATCGGATGCCCCGGTGGCAGGTCACAGCGCGTGAGACATCCGGGCCGTGGATTCGCCGCTTTGGCTGTGGCCGTACTGGTGACTGTCTTAACAAACATGCCGGTGTTTCTCCTTGGGGCGCTTGCCACGGAGATCACCGCAACAATCCGCGTCCCGGCCTACGGGATCGGCCTGGCGGTAGGGGTCTACTGGGCCGCGGCCGCCCTCACCTCCGCGTGCACCGGTGTGATTGGTCGTGTGCTCAGCGAGAAAGGCATGGGCATCGCCGCCTTGCTGCTGGCGGTCGTGAGCCTGACCGGCAGCGCGTCCTGGATCTCTGCGTGGCCGTGGCTAATTGTATGGGCATGCCTGGGGGGACTCGGGAACGGTCTGGGGCACCCTTCCTCCAACCACTTGCTCGTCACGCACATCCCAGCCGCCTCGCGCGGGCTGGCCTTCGGGGTGAAACAGGCCGCGGTCCCAGTGACGGGGTTGGTCGCCGGCGTTTCGATCCCGTTGGTTGCGTTGACTCTGGGATGGTCCATGGCCTTCCTGCTGATGGCTGTACTGGGCATGCTCGTACTGGTCCCCGTGGCCCGGACCCGGACCATGCCGGTCGTCATGGGTACGACCCGGCCGGCGGGGCAATGGGATACCCAGATGCGTTCGGCGTTGGTGCTGATGGCCGCGATGACGATGTTCGCGGGCGGTGCCGTTACGGCCGCCGTGGCCTTTGCCGTGATCGGCGCGCTGGAGCGGGGGATTGCAGTCGGCCCGGCTGGTGTGATTCTGGCCGTCGGCAGCGCCTTAGGAGCCGCGACCCGTATCGTCATTGGCGGAGTCGTCGATCGAGGCGGCGTGTCAGCACTTTCTCTGATCCAGACAGCACTCATCGTCTGCGCCGTCGGGCTTTCACTCATGGCGATCCCCACCACCTGGAGCTACGTGGTAGGTGTCCTGCTAGCGGTGGGCCTGGGGTGGGGGTGGCCAGGCCTGGCGCACTTCCTCATCTCGCACATGGCGCCTGGGGCCACCGCAGCGGCCACCGGCATTGTCCAGACCGGCACGTACATCGGCAATACCATCGGCCCCGTGCTCACCGGGGTGGTCCTTAGCCCCCCTGATTCATGGGGTGTGGGAGATTCGGTTCTCTACGGATGTCGCGTCCTGATTGGCGAGTAGGCGTGCGGAAGCTCCGGCTAGCGCTGCCGGTGGGCGGGTCTCCGGGTGGTGCTGTCGTGGGCGGGCAGGTGAGGTCAGGCGGGTTTGGGGATCGCGGCGATCGTGTGGAACACCGCCTCGATGGCGACGGCCCACGGCCAGGTTTCGGGGATTTTCACGCGTCGTCGGCGGCTGCTGCGGGTCAGCAGGGCCGCGACGTGCAGGAATCGGTAGCGCATCGCTTTGGGCTCGCACAAGGCGAGAACGGCGGCCTCGCCGATGCAGGCCAGCAGCCGCGTCCACGCGATGAGGTCTGCGGCGATCATGACCGCGACGAGCCAGGCCTGGTTGACCGCGAATTCCCGCGAAGGAAGGCGGCCGAGTCCGGTGTCTTTGGCGTGTCGGATCCGGTCCTCCACGCGGGCGTGCGCCCGATGCCGCGCTTCGAGGAACTGCAGTTGACCGACGGCGGTGTTGGTCACAAATGCCTGGTAGCGCCACCCGTCGAGTTCCTCGAACATCGACAGTTGGGCGCCAGGGTGGGGTCGTTCGCGGCGGACGATGACCCGCATCCCGTCTGGCCACTTGGCGAGCATCCGTGGGGAGAGGAACCCGGTCAGCTCGGCGACCTCAGCCCCGGGCCGCAGGTCCCCGCCCTGGTTCAACGCCGGCCCCCACGTTGCCTCGGGAGCCATCGCGATCGCCCGCCGGATCGGGTTGGTGACCGCGAATCCGACCGAGTACTCCACCTGCCGACCGCGGACGCGGTTCTGGTCGGTGATCCATTCCAGCAGGGCGTGGGAGGCGCCGGCGCCGTCGGAGCGGATCAGCACATCACGCCGGTGAGCGGCGGGGACCTGCGCAATCGCCTGGCCCAGGACATCGATGTGGTCGGCAGCGGTGTTCGACCCGGCGTTGCCCGGCCGCAAGCTCGCGGCGAGGAACTCTTCTGTGTTGTCGCACCACACGCCGATCGGGTGATACCCGAACGTGCGCTTATAGGTTGGCGCGGCCTGCTCTTTTTCGCTGTGGGTGGCCACGATGGTGGCGTCCACGTCGAGCACGATCGTCGATCCCAGGTCCCGGCCCGCGCACTTCGAGGCGGGCACCCCGCCGGGCAGGTGGGACCACACGTGCCGCCGGGCACGAGCCCGCGCGACCTGGATTTTCTTGCGTTTACCGGCGGTGACCTCATCCAGGGTGCGCCACACCGTCGGGGACGAGGCGACCGGCCCCAGGACCGTGGATTGGTGGCGCAGGACGCGGATGTCGGCGATGGACTCCCCGCCACCCGTGAGCATCACCGCGACATCGGTCAACACCCTGCCACGGTCATGGATCGGGATGGATCGGCGCTGCGCCATGGCCCCCGACAGCTCGGCGGTCAGACCGACGCGATCCGCCAGAAGGCGTGGCGCGATGGTCCCGGCGTGAGAAATCACCGCGACATCATCGACACAGAACGACAGACCAGACGACCACGAAGTACGCTTCACCTACCGAGTGCTTTCTGCTTGAGGAACTGTAGCTCTAGACAAGTCCCAGTTTCCCCTGTTCAGGGAGCACTTCGGTCTATTTGCGCCCAGCGATCCGCAGATCCCCATGAAACACCGGGGTTAGCCTCGGTAACTCGACACTGACCTGGGCGATGCTCGCCACTATGGCAACCGTCGCCGTGGTCATTTCCTTCTTCTTCGGGCGCCGACTGCGGAGAATCGACTCTCTGGAATGGCCGCTGAGCTGAGGTGGTCCTGTCCACAGCCCCACCGTCACCGGCCGTCGAGATCCTTAAACGAGCAAGTTCTGGATTTCTTTGGCGGCTGTCTGGAGCATAGCTCCGAGTTCTGTGCGGAGTTGTTCAGTCATGCGGTGAGCGGGCACGGATACATTGATCCCGTAGTATCTTCCGCTCGGGCTGGTGATGGGAACAGCGACTGACATGACGCCGTCTTCGCTTTCTTCCTGGCTTGTTGAGTATTCGGTTTGCCGAATCGTTTCGAGGGCACGCTCCAGATCGGATCGGGAGGTGATAGATCCCTTGGTGAGACCCGGGAGCTTCTCATGCGGGTACAGGGCATGCAGTTGTTCCGTGGTGAGTAGGCTCAGCATTGCTTTGCCCGTTGCAGTGCAGTTGGCGGGAAGCATCGCACCTTGACGTGAGGCAACGCGGACGGCGCGTTGACTTTCGATGGCCTCCAGAAAGTGTGTGTTCGAGCCTTTGAGCTCGGCAAAGTGCACCGTCTCTCCGGTTGCCTCGAATACCCTTTCCATTGCTGGACGAATTAGCGTTCCGATGTCGACGTGGCGCCGTATGGCGAAGGCGATGGAGCTGAGTGCTTGTCCGGGTTCGTACGCTTTGGTCTGAGGGTTCTGCCGTACGAAACCTCGGTAGAGGAGCATCCCCATGAGGCGATGGGCCGTGGATGACGCCACTCCGAGGTACTTGCTGGCATCGGTGAGCCGGATGCTCGGCCGAGTCTCGAAGAGCAGCAACAATCGGAGTGCGTTGTCGACGGATTCGATGGGGTACTGCGGAGGAGGGCCGTATCTGGAGTCGTCCTCCGCCCGTGATGCGGACATGAGCTTCATGTTACTGACCGGGGGTTCAGTCTCTGTCCGGCTAGGGCGCAGGCCGTCAACGAGGCTCACCAAGTCGTGCGAGTTCATGTCTCCAGGCAGTCTCTGTGTTGAATGCTCCTCCGAGGTCGGGCAGTTCGGCCATATCGGCGTCGGGCAGGTCGACGAGGTGCCCACCAGCCGAAGTCACTTGCAGTGCCAACCCGGACAGGCCGTCCACGCTGATGGCCTGGAGAACTGCTTGCTCGACGGTTTCGGCCGCGCTGGTGAGGCCGTGGCCCCGCAGCACAACAACGGGCCTTGTTCCCATAGCATCGGCCATTTCGGTGGCGAGCCGACGGTCGCGGATGAGTACTCCGCGGGGATAGACGGGCACCCCGTTGGCGGCGAGGCGGGCTCCGGGAATGTCGTACGCCCCTACGATGGGGCGTACTGCAAGCCCTGCCAGGTCGGCGGCAACCACTCGCGGGGGATGGGCGTGAACGACAGCCCGGATGTCTGGGCGGCGCCGGAAGAGCTCGGTGTGCAGCGGCAGTTCGTTGGGGACCGTGTACCCGTCCGCGAGCTCGCCGTCGGCGGCGGGATTGCCGTCGAGGTCCACCATGCGGATGTCTTCGGCTTGCGTATACGCCAGTCCGCGTTCGTACGGGCCGCGACAGCGCACCAGCAATGTGCTGTCGGTAATTTTCAGGCTGATGTGACCCAAGATTCCATCTGCAAGGCCCCGATGGGCCAAGACCCGGCAGGCGAGGGCGATACGTTCCCGGGTGACGCTCTCGGTCTGGGGCAGCAAGTTCCCGGGTGTCATGACGCCCTCCTCGCCGGTGGCTCCAACTGGGGTTCGAGCTTGGCGCGCAGATCCTGCACCGTGATGCCCCTGGCCATGCCCAGACGGCAGGCAATGAGGGCTTTGGGCCAGTTCACGATGGCTGCGCCCCGGACGGTGGTGCCGTCGATGGTGTAGAGGGCGGCGAACTTGCCGTGGACCTGCGGGTGTCCGATGAGGACGTGGTCGACATTGCCTCCGACGCGTCCCACGACCTGGATCTTCCAGTCGTGCTGGTCGCTCCACACGTATTCAATGGGCGTGTAGGCGCGCGGCTGTTCCGGATGGATGATGTTGTAGGCCACGCATGCGGCCTGTTCCACCGCGTTAGTCCAGTGCTCGGTCCTGACGTCCTCGCCGTGCTTCTGGTGGCGCCAGCGGGCTACGTCGCCGACGGCGTACACGTTCGCAGCGTCGAGGGCTTGACAGTACTCGTTGAGCACGACCCCGTTGTCCACCAGCAGGCCAGATGCGCTGAGCCAGGAGTCATTGGGGATGACGCCAATACCGATCAGCACGGTGGCCGCCTGAACGCTCTCACCGTTGGTCAGGTGGAGGGAGAAGTTGCCCTCCTCGCCTTCGATAGCTTCCACTCCGGTGCCGAACATGGTGTTGACCCCGTTGTCCTGGTGAAGGTCTGCGAACCACTGGCCGATCTCAGGGTTAAAGAGGCGGCTCATGGGCACGGGCACCGGGTCGATGACGGTGACCTCCAATCCCAGGCCGCGGGCGGTGGCTGCCGCTTCGGCGCCGATGAACCCTGCCCCGATGACGGCCAGCGCCCCACCCCGGAGAAGGTCCCCACGTAGTTCGCGGGCGTCCTCAAGGGTGCGCAGCACGTGAATCCCTGGAGACTGGCCCCAGGGAGAGGGCCGGGGTGATGCTCCGGTGGCAATGACGAGGTTGTCGTAATGAAGGGGGTCATGCCCTTCAAGCTTCAGCAGGTTCTCGGCGACGTCTAAACCGACAGCGCGGTGTCCCAGCAGGAGTTGGATGTCCTCGGCATCGGCCTGCTCCTGTGTCAGCAGCCGGATAGAGTCCTCGTCGGCGGATCCCGCAAGAACGGATTTCGACAATGGCGGCTTATCGTAGGGAAGTTCGGTCTCTTCTCCCACGAGGATGATCTCCCCCTTATAGCCTTCCAGCCGGAGGGACTGCGCGGTGCGCACCCCGGCAATGGAGGACCCGACGACGACGACGGTGCCCGGGCTCATGCGTCCTCTACCACCAGTGCGGAGACCGGGCAGCTGCGCGCGGCTTCGGTGACGCGGGCGCGGTCGGCTTCGGGGACTTCGGTCTGGAGCAGCACGACGATCCCGTCGTCGTCCAGGTCGAAGTAGTCAGAGGCTCCGACGACGCAGTTCGCGTACCCCTGACAGGCCTGCAGATCGGCTTTTACAACGGGCATGGTCGAACTCCTTAGCTTGAGACGGTGGTGCTCTGGCGGTTGGGGTGTTTATTCGTCTTCGGCCACGAGCGGCCCGAAAGGGTGGCCGATCATGGCCGAGAACGTGGCCGGGGCCTGCCAGGTCAGGGACTCCAGTTCCAGCGGGCAGAGCGTTACCCACTGGCCCGAACGAGGAGATTGAATCATCAGCCGCGAACCGTTGCGGGTCTCGATGCGGGTGACCTGGACCTCCGAGAACTCGTTAGCGATCACGATCGGCTTGCCGGTGACGTGCTCTTCGAGCCGGCGGCGTTCCTCGGTGGCCTGGATCGCCGCGAGGCGGTCTTCCTCCTCGCCTTCCCATTCCAGTTTCACAGGAAGATCGCCAGGTTCTGCATGCGGATGACCGACTCGTCGACCATGATGGTGCGACGGGCCAGCTCCCACCCGGACCCGGATGAGGTACGGCGGAGGAGATCCTCGCGTCCTGCCGAGACAGTGGAGGACTCCCCGACGTCACCACGGCTGCGGAAGAGAAGAACCGCCGAGTCCACGATGATCTCTTGCGGGTCGGGGGTGCGGAAGGTGCGCACGTTGGTGATGTAGTGGCGCAGCCGCGACGGCGGATCTTCGGTCCACGCGTGCTCGGTGGCGAAGCGTGCCACGCGGCGACTGAGCGAGTACTTGTTCTCGTCCCAGTGCGCCATCCCCGGTGAGGTGGAGTATCCGGCGCCCAGGGCAGTGGTGACGCGGACGGGCATGAGATAGTGCACGTCATCGGCGATCCGGGAGAGCCACTCGTCGTAGTCCTGGGCGTCCAACAGGTACGCCTCATCGACCAGCCAACGATGCGCCTCCAGGTGAAGTTCATCGTTGAAAGGCAGGGTCTGCCCCGTCCGCTGAGTACGCGGGGCGTGGGCTCCCAGCGCCGATTGTTCGGACAGCGTCAAGTTCTCGTTCTCGTGTGCCGTTCCAACACTCATGATCAGACCTCCTCGTGAAGGGTTGCTGCGGGCGCGGTCTCTGCGCTGCCGCAGGCCGGGCGGGCGGGCCCCGATCCGGCGGCCGGTGGCGCTTGCACCGGGTCCGAGCCCACGTGCACCTGCGCTGCGGCTTCTACCGGACGTTCGAGGTGATCGGCCCACCGGCGCAACAACTCCCGCTGGTTGTACTCGCTGTAGCCGACACGGGTGGCGCCGGGTCCCGAGTATTCCTCGGGGGACAGGGCCTCGACGACGTTCTCGCCGTTCTCGAGCATGCCCATCCGGCTGTTGAGCAGCAGACGCCGTGCCATGGAGCCGGCGGCAGTATTGGTGAGGGACACCCAGTTCTCGACGTCGTCCTGCTCGAACATGCCGCCACTGCCGAAGCACATGAGATACGCCTTGTAGGAAAGCGCTTTGTACTCCTCCGGCGCGTTCTTGTCGACGGCGAACCACGAGAGGACTTCCGTCTCGTTCTCGCTGATCGGCTGCCACACGCGGATGGAAATGAAGGGGAGCACCTCGTCGGAGCCCTCTTCGACCCGCGGCCAGTTATGGACGAAGCTCATGTTCGGGAACAGTGAGGCCGCCGAGATCATGAACCCGTCCTTGCCGACCACGTCGAGCTGCTCCTGGGTCCACTGCTCCTTCATCCGGGCGATCATCTCGTCC
Organism: Gordonia sp. B8661-1; assembly: GCF_059427765.1. Classification (NCBI taxonomy): domain Bacteria; kingdom Bacillati; phylum Actinomycetota; class Actinomycetes; order Mycobacteriales; family Gordoniaceae; genus Gordonia; species Gordonia sp. B8661-1. The sequence goes on along the minus strand of NZ_JCAHRL010000014.1, from coordinate 14,041 downwards.
GGGTAGCCCACGTAGCGCAGGCGCTCCTCCAGGCCACCTTCGGGCAGCTTGTAAGTGGTGCCGCCACCGTTGCCAGCCCAGTACGTGGTGCCGTCCTTGCGCTTCTCCGCCTTGGGCTCGCGGAAGAGGCCGATCTCCACCACCGAGGTGTGGGTCTGGGGCGTGTGGTACATGTCCCCGGCGAAGTTCTCGGCCCCGATCTTCCAGTTCGCCTTGACCCGCCAACGCTGAGGGCCACGCAGCTCGATGCCGTCCGCGCTCTGCTTCGTGTAGTAGTCCAGGTAGAACTTGAAGTCCCCCAGGAACTCCTCCAGGGGCTCGGCATCCGGGTCCATGCTGATGAAGATCAGACCGTTGTACGTGGCCAGCGAGGGAGCAGGCAACAGGGTCTGGCCCTTCTTCTTGAAGCCTTCCTCCCCGCCGTATGCCTCCTTGTGAAACGGCAGGCCAACGAGGCGCCCGTCGTTGCGGTAAGACCAACCGTGGTACGGGCAACGGAAGTGGGAGGCATTGCCCATCTCCGCCCGGCACACCTGCATGCCCCGGTGGAGGCACATGTTGAACAGGGCCCGGACCTCGCCCTGTTCGTCCCGAGAGATAATGAACGAGTCCTCGAGGACCCTGCGGACCACGTAGTCACCAGCCTCGGGGACCTCCGACTCGTGGGCGACGAACAGCCAGCTGCGGCTGAAGAGACGTTCCTTCTCGAGTTCGAAGAGCTCTTTGTCGTTGTAGATATGTGCAGGGATCATGCCCCGCCGTACGTCCTCGAGGACGCCGTGATGGTCTGCCATGGGAGAGCTCCTTCTCGATCATCGATCAGTCAGTCTGCAGAGCAGAGGTCCACTCTGTCGTGAAGAGGTTTCCGCATTTTGTGATCTACGTCAACCCCTCCCACTCTTCGTGCCAGGTACGGGTGGGTGCGGCAAGGGTCAGTGGCCGTTCTCGGGGGAGTCGGAGTCGCGGGCGGCGTTCTCTCCGCGGTCCAGCCTCGCCAGGGCGGCCATTTCCTCGGCAGTCAGGGAGAAATCGAACACCGAGATGTTCTCGACCAGCCATGCGGGTTTGGCGGCCTGCGGGATCGGGACGATTCCTTGCTGGACGTGCCAGCGGAGCAGAACCTGCGCCGGACTCTTTGCTGTCCGTTGCGCGATCTGCACCACGATGGGGTGGTCGCGCAGTCCCGATTCGCGACCAATAGGGCTCCAGGCTTCGGTGATGATGCCCAGGTCCTGGTGCACTGCCCGCGGGGGTAGCCGTGCGAGATCGGGGCTGAGCTGGATCTGGTTCACGTCGGGAACCACGCCGGTCGCGGCAATGACCTTCTCCAGATGGTCCGGCTTGAAATTGGAGACACCGATCGCTTTGACACGGCCTTCGTCCAAGAGCTTGACGAGGCCTCTCCATGCCTCGGTGTACTGGTCCAAGGCCGGCACGGGCCAGTGGCACATGAACATGTCCAGGTAGTCCAGGCCCAAGGCTTGGAGACTACGGTCGTAGGCCCGCTGCACACCGTCGACGCTGTGGGACTCCTTGTTGAACTTGCTGGAGACGAACAACTCTTCACGCGCAACGCCTGCCGTGCGGACACCGCGTCCCACCGCGTCTTCATTGCGGTACTGGAACGCGGTGTCGACGAGCCGGTAGCCGCTTCGAATGGCGTAGCGGACGGCCGTTTCGCACTCTTCCCCCACTAGTGGCCAGGTGCCCAGACCTAGATGCGGAATGCTATGCCCGTGCCTCAGGTGGAGCCTCGGGACCGTTGCGGGGTCATTGCTTGGATGGGTTTCCGTCGTCATGGATATCCTCTCGTCAAAATGTTTCCTGTCGCCGGAGGCAAGCAGCGCGAGCTTCAGGTCTTTGCCGGTCAGTCGACATCTTTGTTGGACCTCCAGGGGGTTGCGGCCGGGGTGATGATGAGCAGGCCCGCGGCCATCCTTATGCTCAGCCCGAACGTTCCGTTCGAGCTGCGAACCGATCGTCTCGATGCGTCGTGGCAGACGCCTCAGCTGTCCACCGATGACCTGGAGTTGCACGCGGCCGTCGGCGAACATCTCCCTTGAGTCCATCGCCAGACGTATGAAATGAGGAGTTCGAGCAAGGGCCCGATCGACCAAGTCGTAGTCGGCAACGAGCTGGCACAGCGTTCCCTCGAGTGACACGAAGGAAACGACTGGCGTTCTCCTCCGCTGTTGGGGACGTCGGGTCGGCTGAAATAATGGCCGGGACGATACGGTGGCGAGTCAGAGCGCCGTGATCCACCGCGCGATCTCGTCAGCGAGCTCGTCGCTATTGTCTTCGACCATCAGCGAGTGGCCGTTCCCAGCGAGAACAGGCAGTTCGGACGACCAGAAGGTGACGGCGGCGCCCTGATCGGTGAGCCAGGCCACGATGTCCTGATCCAGCTGCGAGGGGTGGTCGGTATCGGCTCCACCCGTGAAGACGAGAATCGGCTTGTTCGTGAACGCGTCGGTCGGCCCGATCCTCATTTGGCTCCCACCGATGTTCTGACGCTGATAAAGCATCCGGGCCGGGATCGGCCGAAGGGTGCGGCGGAACACCTCGATGCACTCGCGGGGGAACCGCCGGCTGGGTCCGATGGCCTTGTCGTTCACGAAGGCGCTTGTGGGTTCCCAGAAACCCATCTTCGGGATGGTCCAGTCGATGGCCGCTCCACGGATGGAGACCTCCTGGTCGGACTCCCTCACGATCTCGGGCACCGCCTGTATATTTCCAGGCGGGCCCGGAGCGACGGCTACGAGCCCGTCGATGAGATCGCCATGCGTCTCTAGGAGGCGGAAGCCAATCGGACCTGCCATCGAGTGCACGACCAGCACGACGTTCCGGCCGAGACCAGAGAGGAACACGCCCATCCCTCGGCACACGCTCTCATAGTCCAGCCGCGCAGACGCCGCACGATCATCGACGTGTTGGGCCGCCTCATAGGACAACCCCAGCCAGTCCACCACCAGCACACCGTAGCCATGCGATACCAATCGTGCCGCCCAGCCCTGTCGGCCGTCGGGCGTCTCGAGATAGCACTCCTTCGAGACACCACCCCCGTGCACGAGGACGATCCACCGAGCAGGCGCACCCGACGGCGCCAGTTCGGTGTACGAGATCGGCGCGACGTCGTCTGGGTAGGCAATGACGGCGTCGAGGGCCCGTGCGAGCCTCTCCGGATGCGTGAGCATCACCATATGGCTTCCGTCGATCTCGATCGTGCGCGGACTATCAAGCCGCCCGGCCGCGGCCTGGTAGATCTCAGCGGGAACGGCCTGGTCCTGAGCGAGGAACACATAACTTGACGGGATGCTGCTCGCCCAGAACCGGTCGAGGCGGATCGGCTCATAGAACCAGCCTGCCGGCGTTGGGACGAGCCTCGGCTCGACCGCGGCGAGCTGCTCCGGGGTCGCGTCCTGCATAAACGACGCGGCCCAGAGCTCAGGCGGCATGACGACGGTGTTGTCGTCGGACTGACTCGCAAGCGCCTTCACCGCTGCGACCAACGGATCGGGGAGCACGTCGTTAATGGTCTCGCCGTCGCGCAGCACCCAGGCGTCGACGAAGACGACCCGGCCGATGCGCTCGGGCATCGCCTCAGCGACGAGTTGGATGAGCGGACCTCCGCCGCTATGACCGACGAGCACGATGTCGAGCTGGGTGAGCTCTCTTACCTGATCGATCAGATCGCGCGCCATCATGCTCATCGTGACGCCGGAGCGGTCCACGTCACCGTCTTCGAGACCGCGCAGCGTCGGCGCGATCACCTCGTGCCCCATTCTGCGCAATTCGTCGGCGACGCCGTCCCACGCCCAGCCGCCTACCCATCCGCCGTGCACCAGTACGATCTGCATTGATCATCCTCTTCGCATATTTATCTGCTGAGCAGAACTTGTTCCTAACTAGAAGACACAATAGCGGCTCTTCGCATCTGAGTGTGGGTGAGGGCGACACGCCGGCGCGGCCGTAGAGAGGCAAGCGGGTCGAGGCCCTGAAGGATTGGTAGTTCCTACACTTCCCGTCCGAAGGGGCCTCGACCCATGCCTGAGCCTATCGGGTGCTGCCGGTCTGTCACCGGCACCGCGCCCGCGTCCCATTGTCCGCGTTGCGATCTTCTCGTCGGTCTCGACTGCGTACACGTCCTTGATGTGCGCCGGTTCGGCGAACACCTGGAAGTGACCGTCGAATCCGAACCGGGCCCGGTCGGATGCCCCGACTGCGGCGCCGTCGGCATCGGACACGGCCGGCAGACGGTGCGGCTGGTCGATATCCCCTCGTTCGGCCGCCCTGTCACGGTCTGCTGGCGCAAGCGGCGATTCGTCTGCCCCGGCGGGGTGTGCGAGCGCACCACGTTCGTCGAGGACGTGCCGGGGCTCGCCTCTGCCCGGCATGCCACCACCGCCCGCGTGGTGGACTGGGCGATCGAACAACTACGCCGCGAGCACGCCACCGTCAACGGCCTCGCCCGCCGGCTCGGCACCGCCTGGCACACCGTGTGGACGCCCGTCAGGGCCGCGCTACAGGCCCGCGCTGACGACCCGGCCCGCTTCGATGGCGTTCGCACTCTCGGCGTCGACGAACACCTCTGGCACCACGTATCGCGGCGCAGGCGCGGGCCGAAGGAACTGACCGGGATGGTCGATCTGACCCGCGACCGGGACGGGAAAGTGCAGGCCAGACTGCTCGATCTCGTGCCGGGCCGGTCCGGGGCGGTGCTGGCTGAATGGCTCAACGATCGCGGCGAGGACTTCACCGACGGTGTGGAGATCGCCGCCCTGGATCCGTTCCACGGCTACAAGAGGGCCATCGATGACGAACTCGACGATGCCACCGCGGTGCTCGACGCATTCCATGTCGTCAAGCTCGGCCTCAGTGCCGTCGACGAAGTCCGCCGCCGACTGCAACAGCAGATCTGCGGCCACCGCGGACGCAAAGGCGACCCGCTCTACGGGATCCGCACGATCATCCGCTGCGATCCTGCCCGGCTCACCGACCGGCAGTGGCAGCGATTCGACAGTGCATTGGCCGCCGACCAGCGGCACGAGGAGTTGTTCATCGCCTGGCAGATCGCCCACGAGCTCCGAGAGGCCTACCACCACACCGACCTGCGGGCAGGACGGGCGGCCGCCGAGAAGGTTCTCGCGGCCTTGCCGACTTGTCCGATCCCGGAGATCGCCCGCCTGGGGCGGACGCTGCGCAGATGGAAGGACGCCTTCCTGGCCTACTGGACTACCGACCGCTCCAACAACGGCGGCACCGAAGCCGTCAACGGCCTGATCGAACTCCACCGCCGCCTCGCCCGCGGCTACCGCAACCGCGACAACTACCGTCTCCGGATGCTCTTGATCGCTGGCGGACTACAGATGTGACCCACACTCAGATACGAAGAGCCACAATAGCTTGCGCGGCGCCAACAGTCCAGCATGGCTCGAGCTCTCTTCAGAACGCGCCGAACGACCCCTGCACCAGGTCGCAGGGGAAAGAGACGACGAGCCTTCAGGAGGTCAGGTCGGCCAGACGTACGGCTGCCTCATCGAGGAGTGCGACGAGGGTCTTCACCTTGCGGGGAGGCAAGCGGAACACCGGGGCAGATGCGTTGATCGCCAACCGCAGCCCGCTCGCCGAGGGAACGGCCACGGCCACCGAGGCCACGCCCTCCTCGCTCTCCTCCCGGTTCGTTGCATAGCCCTGCTTCGCGACAAGATCCAGTTGTGCGAGGAGCTCGGTCTTGGTACGGATCGACTGCGGAGTCACCTGTGAGAGTTGCTCGTCGGGGTAGAGACGGTCCAATTGTTCTCGCGGGAGCTGCGCCAGGAGAACCTTTCCCGTGGAGGTGCAATGGGCCGGCATCTCCTTGCCCAACCGTGAAGCGACTCGCACCGCCGTCGTCGGTTCCGCGACCGGGGTCGTGCCCGACGTGAACCAGATCCAGCTCAGCCCCGACATCGCCCGTACCGTTCCTCGACGCGCGCACGAGGTGCTCGGTATCGTGACCGAGAGCTGGAGCCCGCTCGGCCGCGGGCCCGAGCTGCGGGAGAACCCGACGATCGTGCAGATCGCGGCGGACGTCGGACGAACGGCGGCACAGGTGGTGCTCCGCTGGCACGTGCAGCAGGGCCTCGTGCCGGTGCCGAGATCGTCAGACCCCAAACGCCTGGTCGAGAACCTCTCGGTCTTCGACTTCCGCCTTAGCACCGACCAGATGGCCACGCTTGCGTCCCTCGACAACGGCGAAGCCGCCGCGCGGGACTCTGACCTGCCCGAGAACGGTCATTAGTCCACCAAGAACACCAAAATCGTCACCGATCTGGTAAATTCAGCGCGCTCTGGAGACGCAGCAGAACGCCTCGCGCGGCTCCTGGACATTCGACTACACGCAGGACCGGCTCTCCGCCATCATGCGCTGCACACACGACCGCTGCCTCGAGACCGCCGACGAATACGGCTCGCCAGGCTTGCCCGGTGGACTTCGGCGACTGCGCGAAGCAACTGACCGGCGGCGAAGGTGATGGCTCGAACGTAGGCGCGATCTGCCTTGCTCGCCTCACCTTCGGCTCGCTCGACAGCCGCGTCCAAACCATCGCGAAGTCGCGTGCACTGCAGATGGCGGCGAGGGAGAGAGTAAGTTCTGCAGTGTGCCCGATCGGGAACAGGGGGTGGGCTTTAGTACCCCTGCCCGAATTCGCGAAGTCTGGGCCACAGATCGCCGCCGACGACGCCGAAGACCCCTACGTCCGCCAGCATGCCGCCGAAGCCCTGCTTGAGATCAACGAAGACCGGAAAGTCAACGGCCGCTACCTCGCCGTCAAGACCCGACAGAACCTCGCCCGCCTCACCGACTTCGCCGAACACACCCGTCGGTTTCCCTGCCTCTTCCGCCTCGATCAACGCCACCTGTGCACCCCTATCAGCGGGAGCGAGGGTCTCGGGAAGCTTCTCAAGCCGACGGGCAACTCGCTCGGCAGTGCTTGCGAATCGGCGGTACGGACGACCCAACTGTTCGCTCGTGTTGGGGTCCTGGCCGTGCCCCATGAGACGGCGGAGCTGCTCCTCGCTGACCTCACCACCGGGTTCGACGGCGCCAGAAATGTACGCGAGACCCGATCCGAGCCATGAGCCCGGCGGCGTGCTGTTCAGTCGTTCAGCCGGTGGAGCCAGTAGCCGGGTTCGCGGCGCTCGTGGGCGTAGGCGAGGATCAGGATCGTGTCCGGCTCCACCGTGTAGACGATGCGGTACGGGTATCCGCGAACGGCCTTGCTGCGGATCACGGTGCCATCGTCAGCGGTCGTGAATGGTGGGGCGGCGTTCGGCCATTGGTCGAGGTCTTTCCGGGCTTGCCTTGCTCGGTCGATGAGCGCAAGGCCGATCCCTGGCTCCTGGTCTTCGTACCAGCGCACGGCGGCGTCGAACTCCGCGACGGCCTCGGGGTGCTCTCGCTGGGCCAAGGTCATGCGGTGAGCAAGGCGCGCAAACGCTCGTAGTGCTCGTCGGCATCCACCAGATCGACCGCACCCTCACGCACCTCGGCCAGTCGCCGGGTAGCCTCGGCACGCCAGGCTGCATCGACCTCGCTCTCGTCGTCTGCATCATGGAGGCTTTCGAGCAGGGCGTTAGCGACGACCGCGCGCTGATCGGCGTCGAGCGCGAGGCCGTCTCGGATCAGAGTTGCGGTGTCGGGTGTCATGTATTCAAGTGTACGTCGAACGGCCGACAATCGCGCTGGGCGTCTGTGGCTCGGGTTGCGGGGCTGCTGTGAACGTCACGCCGACGCGACGTGCTGCTGATGCTCATAGGCCGCGTGCTGGCCCGTCATGTCGCGGGTCGTTGCGCCGCGGGTCGCGTTCGGTCGGCTCGCGGAGTTGCCGTTCGCGTTCGGCGAGTGCTTGCTGCCTTGCTTCGTGCTCGGCGCGGGTGGTTTCGATCCGTGCGGCGGCGTCGCGGATCGGTAGCGCGCGGAGGTAGTCGGCCTCGGCTCGGAGCGCGGTGGCTTGCTGGTGCGCCTGTCCTGCTTGCTGTGCTGGGTTCGGCAGTCGCATCCCGACCCGGTGGCGCATCACCGCCTGCGGCCCGTACTCGCTGACCAGCAACGCCCGGCGTTCCTGCTCGTGCCGCTGCCGCAACTCGTCACGGTCGGCTCGCGCGGCCTCGACGTGCTGGGCGGCGTCGATCACGCGGGGATCGGCCTCGGCGCGACGCTCGGCCTGTCGTGCCGCCCACTCGGGCAGGGTGTCGGTGGTGCGGGGTGGTTCGCCCCATGTTTCGCGCACCCGTGCCCGAACCGTCCGGGTGTGCTCGCTCGTCTGGCGGTGCTCCGCGCGGGCCTTGCGCCTGCCGAGCCTGCCGACGGTGGCGAGTCGGCTGCTTGCGGCGGCCTCGCGCTCGACAGCATCGAGATAGGTGGTGCCGTCTGCCTCGGCCTGCACCGTCAACGGTTCCGCGATTTCGGCACGGATGCGCGCCGCCTCGTCCTCGGCGTGGCGGAGCACGTCGGCGTGCTCGTCGTCCTCGGTCTTGTGTGTTGCGCGCTGGGCGTCGAACCTGGCAGCGGTCTGCTCCCAGCGTTCCGCCGCACGTTCGGCTCGTTCGGCTTCGGCGGTGAGGCGGGCGAGTTCTTCGGTGATGAGCTGCACGGGGCCATCGCTGACGAGGCCTTGCACGGCGTCGATGGCTTGGGCGGTGGCGTGGTCGAGGCCACGGTCTGCCGGGTCGCGTTCCATCGCCTCAACGAACCGCGCCCGCGCATCCGCCATATCAGCGGCGACGACGTGGAGTTGGTTCTGTTGGCGGCCTCTCGTCATGCCGACGTAGACGCCTGCCGCGCTCGTCGCCTCCGACAAGGCCGTGTGGGAGGCATCGACGGTTGCGCCTTGGACGCCGTAGGCGGTCGCGGCATACGACAGGTGCGCCCACTCGCTCACGTACTCGGCGGGGAGGGCGACGGTGCGGCTGTGCTTGCCTCCGCCGCTGACTTCGCGGGCGTAGACGCTGCCCTCGTCGGTCACATGCTGCACGATCCATTGCTGCCGGTTTGCCACGCCGAGGTCGCTGCTGTTCTTCCGGGTCTGGATCAGGTCGCCAGCGCCGATGCTCAGCCCGTCGCTGCCGGTCGTCGTCATAGTGTCGTCGACCTCGCCGCGCTCGACCCGCCCGGCGCGGATGTGCTCGTTCAGCTCGGTGGCCTCGTCGTTGGTGGCGACGGTGATCGCTTCGCCGTCGTGGGCGTGGGCGGTGATGTGCTCGCGGGCCGCTTCCTCGTCGGCATGCAAGGTCACGAGGCCCATCGTGGCGAGTCGGTCGAACACGTCGCCGGGGTGCTCCCGGTCACGCATGACCAACGTCAACGCCGCATACTCGGCATCGGTGAACCTGTGGAGTTCGGTCATGTCGTAGGTACGGCCACGAATCTGGGCGGCCATGTCGAGCACCCCGCCGCGCCCGACCGCCGGGAGCTGCGCCCGGTCGCCCACGAACGCGACCGACGCGCCTGCCTCGGCGGTGACGGTCAGCAGAGCGAGGGCGGTGTCCTGGTCGAGCATCCCCGCTTCGTCCACGATCACCCGCTCACCCCGCGACAGCACGGCGTCGTTTGGTGGGCCGGTGTAGATGTTCCCGGTTGCAGGGTCGGTGTCGCCGGGTGCGAGGCGTGTCCATACGCCGTCCTCGTTCCACCGCCACCCATGCGCATACACGAGCGCCGCGACGGAGGTTGCGGGCACGCCGAGTTCTTCGTGGGCGACCTGCGCCGCACGCAACGTCGGCGCAACCACCCGCGAGGATCGCCCGTGCTCGGCTGCAACCTCGATGGCGACGCCGAGCATGGTGGTCTTGCCTGCGCCCGCCGCGCCCTCGACAATCACGAGCGGGTTGGTCGAGGCGACGGCAGCGGCGGCCACGGTCTGCCCGGTGTCGAGTCCGGCGGCTTGCGCAGCGTCGGTCACGTCGGGGTGCTTCGGCTCCCGTTCCGGCGTCGCGGCGGTGAGTTGGTCGCGGAGTGCGGTCTCGGCGGCGACGACGCCAAGGCTGGTGAGGTGGGCGACGTGCTCGGGTTGCACCATGCCCGGCGGCAGCACCGAGAAACAATCCGAGGCGGCGAGTCCGGTGGCGAGGTCGATGAACTCGCGCAACTCCGCCGGGGTCGCTTGCACGCCTGCCTCGGTGGTGATGCGGGTGACGTGCTCTCGCACGGTGTGCGGTGTCCAGGTCGATGCAGCCGCCGCGCAGCGATCCAGCGCACGACTGGCGACCTGTTGCACGCTGAGGTCATCCAGCGATGCCGGCGCAACGGTGTCGGGGTGCTGCAAGCTCTCGGGGTGGTAGCCGGCGTCTCGGAGTTCCTGCTGCCACCACTGCTCGTTCTTCAAGTCCGCCGGTTTCTTGCCGGGCCGCTGGAACGCCCACGCCGCGTCCTGCATCCGAGCGGTCAACACCGGGCCGGGCGTCTCGCCGGGATGCTTCGCTTGCCACTCGGCCTCCATGCGTTCCAGGTTGCGTCTGATCTGCGCCGACCGCTTCGACATGACGGCGTTGAACGGCTCCAACTCCACAACCTCACCGCTTACGGGGTCGAGGGTCAGGCCATGCTCGGAGAGCGTGGCGGCGAGCTGGGGGTGCGCGGCGATCACCGCCGTACCGAGAGCACGGATCGCGCCCTGCTGCTGGAACAACGCCGCCGTGGTCAGCGCCCGCCACTTCCCGCCCGCCCACACCCTCGTGCCAATCTGGAAATGGATATGCCGGTGCGGATCACCCGCACGACTCGTCTTGTGCGTGATCGCGACGGTCTGCATGTGCTCGACCGGCAGCACCTCCTGCGCGCCGCGCGGCCCCGCCAACGTGACCGAATGCTGACCAAGGAAGTGCTGAATCTCCCGCGCCGCATCCCGCTGCGTCGCGTCCAACGCCTCGGACACGTCCGGGTGGAGTGCGGCGGCGACCGACAGGCTCTTCGGCGCGTTGATCGTCATCTCCGCGAACAACGGCGACCCCCGACGCACCTTGCCCGGCTTGCGCGGGGTACCCATCGACTCCCCGGTGTCCGGGTTCACCCAATCGACCCAGGCTTCGTACTCATCCGCCGACAGCGACCGAGCAGCGGTGACCTCGCCGGTCGCGTCGATCACGGCGTACTCGGCCACGGCCTGGTCTGCGCCGAGGTAGTACTCGTCAGCGCGGGAGCGGTCGGCCTCGACATAGGCGCGCGCGGCAGCACCGCTGCCGTGGAACAGCTTCACTCCACCCTTCACTCTGGCCTCCCTCACGAGTCGTCTCGTGAGAGAGGTGCGCACTACGGCCCCGCCGTAAAATACGTGCCTCACTGAGATAGGGGGCAGATGACTGATGGAGCCGAGCGTCAGCGCGAGAGCGTCGCACAGAGTGTCGCTGGCAAGAGTTGGCGTCACAAAGTTCGAGGGAACTTTCGGAGTTCGGTTCGATGAAGTGACTAGTCTTCTCGGCGAACTTCGTGACCTGATTACTGCCCGATGAGTCTTCGGGCAGCGGTGACGACGGAGGCACGGCGGCGTGCGTGTTCGGCGTCGCTCTCGGCTCCGGTGATCATGCGGGCGACCTGCGGTACCGCTGACCACCATCCGGCGAGTGAGAGCACGAGGAACATCAGGTGGTCGGCGTCGAGGTCGCTCGTTACTGTGCCCTTGGCCTGTCCGTCGGTCATGGCGGCGACTTTGTATCCGTAGTATTCGCGCCGCTCGGCCTCGTCGGGTACTTCGGTGTCGAAGACGAGCCCTTCCCAGCGCATGAGCCTGCCGAGTTCGGGGTGCTCGCGGTGGTAGTCGTAGACGCGCCCGGCGTAGTCGCCCACGTCCTCGGTTGCGAATGATTCGACGGGCACGTCGCGGGCTACCTTCGCCAGTTCCTCGCGCAGTACGGTGGCGAAAAGTCTGTCCTTGCCCCCGAAGTGCGTGTAGACGCGCTCCTTGTTCACCCCGGCGGCCTTGGCGATGCGCTCGATGGTCGTGCCGTGCGGCCCGTGCGCGGCGAACTCGGCCACCGCCGCGTCGAGGATGCGGCGCTTCCTGCCCTCAACATCCCAGCCCATCGTTCCCACCTCCCGTCTCGTGCGGTAAACCCAACGCTCACGTTGCGTCTTCGCGGTTAGCCTACTACAGTCAAATCCAACGGAAACGTTGGATTTGGAGTGGTGGTGTCTGCGAACTCGACGGAACAGATAGCGGGAGCAGGCGAGGCGCGCGAGCACCCGGCAGGGAACGGCGTGGTCGTGCTGCTCGTGGTCACGGCGCTGCTGGTGCTCACGCAGTTGTACGCGGCAATCCCGCTGATCGCCCCGATCGGTGCGGAACTCGGCTCTGATGTGACGTTCGCGCTCTCGACGGTGTTCAGCGTGTGCTATGCGGTCGGGTTCCTGATCTGGGGGCCGTTGGCCGATCAGTACGGGCGGAAGCGGATCATGCTCATCGGCCTGGTGTATCTCACCGTCGCGACCATCGCCTGCGGCTTCGCCTCCACGGTGCCGATGCTTGCTGCGCTGCGCGGGGTGCAGGGGGTGATGGCGTCGAGTTTCGCGCCGGTTGCGCTCGCGTATCTGGCCGAAGCGACCCCGCTGAAGCGTCGGGCAACGGCGATCGGGGCCATGTCGACGGCATTCCTCGTTGCCGGGATCGCAGGCCAAGTACTCGCCTCCGCGCTCAGCCTGACGTTGGGCTGGCAGTGGGTGTTCATCCTCTCCGGCATCATGCTCGGCCTCGGCATGATCGGCGTCGCCGTGCTCGTCACCGAGCCGCACAGTCGCAGAGACGATGCGAGCCTGGTGCGTCGCTTCGCCGTAGTCGGGAGGGTCGCCACACGCCCCTCGGTGCTGCTACTGAGCCTCGCGCACCTAACGCTGCTGTTGTCGTTCGTCGGCATGTACACCGGCCTCGGCCCGCACCTGACCGACCTCTGCCTGGACTCATCGCAGGTGATCTGGCTCCGCCTCGTCGGGCTGCCGGGCATGTTCGCCTCCCTCTTCGCGGGCGCTATTGCGAAGCGTCTCGGCGGCGCGGGGGTTGCACGTGCCGGGTTCGCCCTCGCCGCGATTGGGCTGCTGATCGAAGCCGCACTCTCGGCATCCCTCGCGGGCACGGCGCTGGCGAGTCTCGTGTGAGTCACTGGGGTCGCGCTCGCGGTGCCCGCGATGATCACCCTGTTCGGCGAGACCGCCGCCCCGAACCGGGCCGGTGGGATGGCGCTCAACGGATTCGTGCTGTTCCTCGGTGCCAGCGTCGGCCCACTCACTGCCTACCTGGGCTTGGACTTCCCGATCCTGCTCGTCAGTCTCGCCGCGCTCATGGTGCTCGCCGTCGCCAGCCTCACCGGGTTCGCCCGACTCACCCGCACGCCCGCTTCGGAGGTACCTGTATGACTCGCATCCTGATTCTCGGCGCGACCGGGCGCACCGGAGCCGCCATCCTCGCTCATCTCCCCGCAGGCATCGAGGCGACCGCTGCGCTGCGCGATCCGGCAGACACCACGCGGCTCGCCAAGACTGCTGCATCGCTGACCTCCACGGTCGTGAACATCGCTGAGAACGCCAGTCTCACGCAAGCAATGCACGGCATCGACGTCGTCATGAACGCGATCCGACTGCGTGAGGACATCGCCCCGACCGAACTCGTGGCCGTACATGATCGACTCATCGAGGCAAGCACCAAGGCCAACGGCGCTCCGGCCCGGATCGTCACGGTCGGCGGAGCAGGAGCACTCCGACTCCCTGGAGACAGACGGTTCTGGCAAGACCCCCGGTTCCCAGAACCCACACTGCCGCGCGGGAGAGCACACGCCATGCTGCGCGACCACCTCGAAGCGGGCAACGCAGGATCAGAATGGGCGTATCTGATCCCGCCGCCCGTCTACGAACCGGAGGGGCCGACGACAGCACGCTGGGAACGAGTCTCCCCTTCCACAGACGAGACTGCGTTCACCCGACAAGCGATCAGTTATGCCGACTTCGGAGCGGCGGGACTGGTGCACGGTTAGGTGACATCTGATCTGGCTTGCCCCGGGAGGGCGGCCTGGAAGGATG
>NZ_JCAHRL010000013.1:0-83571 GCF_059427765.1 Gordonia sp. B8661-1 | reverse complement strand
GATCATCAACACAGCCGCCTCAGCGGCATGACACCGACACTGTCACCCGATCGTGCAGCAGTCCCATCGCCGCAGCGGCCGGTCCGCAGTCCCTTCCTGCACCGGTCGAGGTGGTCACCGACGTCGGCAGTGGCGTGCGTGGAGTGATCGACGGCCTGAGGGTGCAGGTGGGCTCGCCGACGTGGATTGCCCGTACCGCTGCGGTGCCTGCCGCGCTCGACGCGCAGCGCGCTGACGTCGAACGCTCTGGTGGCACCGCGGTGTACGTCGCGGTCGACGATGCAGTTCGGGGCCTCATCGACATTCGCGATAGCGCCAAACCCTCTGCTCGCCAGGCAGTCGATGAGTTGCACCGCATGGGACTTCGCACGTTGTTGGTCACCGGCGACAACGCCGGCGCAGCGCAGCGCGTAGCAGCGCAGGTCGGCATCGATGACGTGACCGCCGGGGTGCTCCCGGCTGAGAAAGTGGCCATCATCGACGACGCGCGCAGGAGCGGTGCCTGTGTGGCGATGGTCGGTGACGGCATTAACGACGGGCCCGCTCTGGCTTCGGCGGATCTGGGCATTGCTATCGGTGGCGGTACCGATGTCGCTATCGGCGCCGCCGACATCGTGTTGGTGCGCGACGATCTCACCACCGTCGCGTTGGCCCTGCACCTCGCCTCGGCCACCCGACGGACGATGCGCACCAATCTGGCATGGGCGTTCGGTTACAACATCGCCGCACTGCCGCTTGCTGCCGCTGGACTGCTCAACCCCCTGATCGCCGGGGCGGCAATGGCCTTGTCATCGTTTTTCGTCGTCTCCAACAGCCTGCGTCTGCAGAACTTCGCGCGTGTAGACCACTGAGGGTGACAGTTGCTGGGTCGGTGCCAGCTGAGACACCATCGCTGCGACGGTTCGAGAGTCGCTGCCATCAATGGCGACGGACTCGGGCAGATCGGGCCGGCGTTCGGCACGCACCCACTGCACCAACAGCACCAGGCAGACCACCACCATCGGAATCTCGCTGATCACTGCGGCCACCACACCGCCCGCCCACTGCGTGCGCGCGAGGTCGGGACCCCACGGCAGTTGCAACTGGCTGTAGAAGGATTCACCGATCACCGTCGTGGAGGTCATCAGTGCGATACCAAAAATGGCGTGAAAAGGCATGACGGCGAACAGCAGACCTAGGCGCGCCAGAATCGGCAACTGCTTGGGGCCCGGGTCGATCCCCACAGAGACCCAAAAGAACAGGTACCCAAGGGTGATAAACAGCACGCTCATCAAGACGTGCCCCCAGTGGTAGCGGACGAGTACGTCGAACACCGGTGTGAAGTACACCAGAAACGACGAGCCCACAAACAACGCGAACGCGACAACTGGATTGAGCAGTAGGTGCACGCCTCCAGAGCCGAGCAGAGTCAGCAGTCCCCGCCGGCACGCCGCTCCACCAGTGTTACCTGCCGTTGGCAGCACCCTCAACAGCAACGTGATCGGTGCGCCACCCACCAGCAGAATAGGTGCGATCATGGTCAAAGCCGTGTGTTCGGCCATGTGCACGCTGAACAGAGCATTGCCGTAGGCCTTCAATCCGGAGCTGGTGGATACCACCACCACAGCGCAGCCCGTGACCCATGACGCGGTCCGCCGTATCGGCCAGCGATGTCCACCGCCCCGCTCCCGCCTGGCGGCTACGACATATCCCACGGCGCTCACCACCGCTGCCACACCCACCACAAGATCAACACGCCACAACGACACCAGCGACCCGACACCGGGCGGGCCAGGAAGCGAATAACCCAGGTACACGTCCCACGCAGTGAATGGGTGGGCAATCAACCCGGGTGCGACCCGGGTGTCCATCACCGCCCAACACGCCACCGCTGCCAGCGCAGCCCCCGCGGCAAGGGAAGAAGCAGTTGCCGACATCGGCACACCCCGGCGCAGGCGCACAACATCGGCGATCACAAGCACCGCCAGTACACCCACCAACAGCCCCGCAGCGCGACCGAAAGCCGACGACCACACGCCCGGAGTCCGCAGCAGCACCACCACACACACCGCGCCCACCAGAGCTGTCACATCGGCGCCCAAGACGACATAGCTGACACGTCGGTCGGCCGCCCTGTCGATGGTCGCCGACCCCAAACCACGAGCCCTAAACCGGTCGGCCCACCGCAGCCCCACCGACACCGCCAAGCTCGCCGCGAACACAATCACCGCGCCGGTCGTGTAATCGTGGTCAGGCCCCTGCGCGGCATTACCGACCACAGGCAGCGCGAGCACCCCGACCGTCGCGGGAACCACCAGCGCCACCTGGACCGACCACCGCAGCGACACCGAACCGACCAGCACCACGACACCCGCTGCCGCCACAACCAGCCACGCCAGCGCCGGCAAACTCACACTGAACGCGTAACCAACCTTGCCGCTGGACACCATCGCGCCCACGGACACACCAGTGGTGTCCGCGGCCGACGTAACCGCCATCAGCACCGCAACAACCACACCAAACCCTGCAGCGCGGCGGACGCGGCGAAACACCGGATACACCGCAGCGTCAATGAACCCCTGCGAGTCGGGAGACGCGGTGAGCACCACCGAAACTAACCCTCCGAGGACCGCCGCAGCCAACGCAAAGCCAGCAAAATTGCCGACCACATCGGCCACAGCCGTACCCATCCCCGGGTAAGGATCCGCACTCTCGACATAGCGAGTGGCCCCGGACGCCCAGGCGTACACCGCCAACACCAGCATCAGCCCACCGACCAGCAACGGCGCCACCACCCGAAGAGGAACTGCGCGCAGCAGTCGCGACTGGATTGACGAGGTGTCAGCCTCCGGCAACGCCTTTGATTCGCCCACCAACCGTATGCTACTACTGCGCATAGTAGTTAACTCACATGGATCGAGGGCCGCGGTGATCGACGACCTACTCCTGCGGTGGATCGTCACCGCCATGTTCGCGATCGGAGCGATCGACAGCATTCGCACCCTAGCCGCCCACCGCAGCGACCTGCGGCTCTCAGTCGTGCACTGCCTCATGCTCCTGATGTCGCTGGCGATGATCGTCATGGCGTGGCCACAAGGCAATCAGCTCCCACTGCTGCCTCTGATGCTGCTCTTCGCTCTCGCCACAGCAATCGCGGTCGTCTTCGCGGTGCCGAAGACGACCGCGCGGCGGCTTTACGTCTCTACCGCAGTGATGATGGCCTCGATGGTGTGGATGTATGCGGTGATGAGCCGGCACAATTCCACATCCGCCGTTCCCGCTGCCACCGCCCCCGCACACCACGGAGGCCCGTCGGGGGCCGACGCCATCAACGAGATGACACCGCTGCACGGCCCGTCATCAGATCCCATGTGGATGGGGTCGGTCACCTTGCTACTCGTGCTCGGCTTCCTCGCGCTCACCCTCTACTGCGCAGCCCGGTCAATTCAGCTGCCACGCACCGCGGCCCCAGCGCCACCACTGTCAAACGCTGTAGCGACGCTTCGCCGCCCGCATCTAGAGTTCTCGTGGATATGCCACACGTTAACCGCCGGTGGGACAGGAATCATGTTCGCCGCTCTACTCTGACAGGCCACCCGAGCCTCAGAGTGAGCGGTCATTCCCGATATCGCTACGGCCGCCGCGCAGCGCATGCTCATCACTGTCGCGTCTGCGGCTGTTCATGACCGTAACGCAGAAGCGATATCGCCGGGAACCGGCATCGGGCGCATCAGACCGGCGGCAACACGTCCGGTGTTGCCCTCGGGGTAGCGTCCGCTCAGCGATCCGGGAGCGGAAACGATGATGCGCACCACCTGGCCGAGCGCTTCGCGCCGATCATGTTGGTGCACAGCGAATCTGAACATCGAAATGTGGTTCTGAGTATGCAACCACGGGTCCGGCTGGGACACGATGTGGGCGCGTTCAAGATGGTGCCAGCGCTGCTCTGCCACCTCGGCGGCGGCGGCCGCTGCCATCTCTGCCCGGTAGAGGTCACGGGCTGCCTCACTAATGCGAGCCATCGCCAGCCTCCTCGGCGCAGCACGGATCATCCAACGCAAGTACCAGCCCGAGTAGATCGTCGAGTGCATGACCAATCCGGCTATTAGCCAGTTCATACCGACTCCGTCGACCCTCAGGTACCGCGACCACCAAACCGCATCCCCGTAGGCAGGCCAGGTGATTCGACAACGTTTGCCGCGACACCCCAATCGCCTCAGCCAAGTCCGCCGGATAGGCTCCACCATGGCGCAACCGAACCAACACCTGCGTTCGCGTCGAATCGGATAGTGCGTATCCAAACCTCGTCAACGCGTCATGCTGCGCTTCTACCACCGTGCTCACGCCAAAATGATACATGACTCGATGTATTCACGCACATCTGAACAGTAAAGGTCAGGACTTCCGTCCGGCTCGATTAAGGCATAATCCTTTGCCTGTGCCTGACATAGCATAAGTTATCGGCGAAATATGTTGTGCTGCTTTATATTACGTCACCAGTGACGTAATGCAACGCGAACTAGCAGTTCAAGGAGACCGATCATGGCAACGCGGACCACGGTGCGCACCGAGTTCCTGTGCGACGTTTACACCTGCGCACTTGAAGGCGGTATCGGCTACTGGTCGACCTGTACCGACTATCGCTGGAGCAGTGATCCGCGAGCGACTGTCGAGGAAAGCTCCGGCGATCCGCACGTGATCACGCTCGACACGATCGCCCGGGGCGTGAACTCCATCGTCAATGGCGCAGCAATGATTCCGGATGTGCAGCGTCGTAGGATCGCCGCCGCTGTCCGCACCCACGATGCCGAGACCATCGACGCGACAGATGCAGACGCCATTGTTCAGGCGGCACTGTTTGGCTCCCTCGTCTACGGGTGAGACCAGCGGTCACTGCGGTCTCGACGAGCTGAGGTGTTTCCGATTGCGGTGCCGATGTAGTGCTGAGCGGATAGTGGGCCCTGGTCCGAGTTCTTTCGCGATCGACAGTTCGCCGGCCATCAGCAACGCCAACCACCCGAGAATGGCTAGCGTCCATCCTGCCCCGACGAAGACTCCCGACGGCCACGCGGTGGCGGTAATCCGCCAGAGCGCGCAGAAGCCAGCGAGGAGCACGCCGACGGGCAGGGTAGCCAGGCCGACCAGGCCGGTGGTCCATTTGAACCGGGCGGGCGGCGGTGTAGGTCCAAGCTCAGGGTGCGGCTGCCAGCGCACCGCCCGAACAGGTTGTGTTGCCGCGTCTATGACAGCGGCCACGCCGAATCTCGACCAGTAGACGAGGCCGCTCAGGAGCAGGATCTGCCAGACGAATCCGGCCGCTACCGCTTGATTCAATGCGGCGTCCTTTCTTCACGGTCTGAACAGGCGTGATTGGTGGCTCAATCGCCGATGCGCGATGCGCACCGCCGGCAGAAGGTACCGGTGTGTTGACGGGTATGCCCATCGGGTAGCCGTTGGGTTTCCGTCGCGAGGGTGGGGCTGTGGCCTACTACGGCGCAGATGACGGGTATCCCTGTACCGCTGTCATATTCGGCGTCGGAACGCACCCAAGAACTTCATGCGCAACGCGACAAACGCCGCGACGCCTACGCCCACGGCGATGACGATCGCCAGGGGGAATGGCAGCACCGTGCGGAAGAAAATGAGCCCGGCAATCATGATCGCCGCAGGGATCAGCAGGGTCATGACGATGAAAGAGCGAGACTCGCCGTCCTCGCTCGGTGTCTGGCGCCCTCCGAGTATGAGTCCGATAGTCGCCGCGCCCACCCAGAACACCGCAATCATCACCCATCCCACGGCCGCGCCCCATGCGCCGGACGGGACGATCGACGTGTCGGGAAAGTTGGCGTCAGCAGCAAGGATCATCGGCGTTGTCCTTCCGGATTGGTTCGACCGGTGTCGAAGCCGAGGGCACGAAGGTGCTGGACATCGGGAATGCGAACCCGCGCAATGAGGAAGCACTCGACCGCTCCCGCAACAAGCACCACAGCGCCGCACACCCACGTCGTGGTGTTTCCGTCGTTGAGGGCGGCTGCGGTGGCGCCGCATACGACTGTGATCGCCGCAAAGGTCATCGCAACTCGCTGGAATTGCCGTGCACGGGCAACAGCGGTCGCGGCGTCCTTGTGTGGGCGAGGCTGAAAACGGTTAACGCGTTGCCGAATTACCCCGGCGGTGATTATTGTGACGGCTCCGGCAAAGAGCAGGATGATCGCCGTGGTTTCCATAGGTGTTATTTCCTTCTGTTGGCGATGAGCGCGAGGACTTCGGCGACTTCCTCGTTCTCAGTGACCTCGCCGCGTGCCGAGCGGGTCAGGAACTCAATGTCGTCACGTTGCGGGTTCCAGCCGTCGAGGACGTTGTTGTCGATCGCCTGCACGACACCGCGGACCTGCAGATCGGTGAGTCCTGAGAACAACTCCGGCCAACGGGCGATCCACTGTGACTCGATCATCACTCACCTTTCGGATTGGTTCACCTGTAAGGCACTGTCGCACAGTGGTCCGACAGTCTCGCGTCGGCGACACTGCGGTGGGCGGGGGTGAGCCCTACCAAGGGCCGTCATCTCCACCATCGACGCCCGACTCGATGCCACGATGCGTCCGAGAGTCACACAGGTCATCAATCCGGAAGTAGCTGCGAAGCAGGTATGTCGAAGTGGTCAGCGATCCGGTACAGCGTCCCGACGGTGATGTTCTCACCGCCGGACTCGATCGCCGACAAGTGTGTCCGGTGCACGCCAACAGCTTTGGCTACTTCGGCCTGCGTCTGACCGCGACCGGTCCGCGCGTCACGCACCCGGCTGCCCAGCTCCCGAAGTCTCTCCACGATGTTGACTATAACCCACACCTATGTAGACTAAAACCATCATCGCTGATGATGCGGTGAACCTTCGCTGCCGACTCGGGCAGAAACAAGAGTGGTCCGCGGGTGCTGGAACACCCACGGACCCGACGCACACCACGGAAAGGGCCGTGACATGCACCAATGCCCCACTCTAATCGAACAAGCCTCCGGCTATCTCGCCGCCGATCACACCATCCGCCGCATCACCCCGACCGCCCGGGCGAGCGCCGCAGCGGCGATCCTGGCGCACTACCCGCCGACCTCGGCGTTCGATGCTGGATTCCGACAGCGGCTTGTCGAGTTCACTCCTGACGTGGCGTCTGCCGATCAGCGAAAGGGGCGGTAGGCCAATGGAGTTCGCAACTCTCGGAGTCCTGGCCGACGCAGCTCCCCTCATACCGGAGGCCCCTGAGGCCTTTGTGCAGGTGGCGGCCAATCTCGGATGGGGGGCCTCGATCATCGGGGTGGTCATCTTGTTGGGGGCGGGCCTGCGAGCCGCCATTGCGAAGAAATCAGGCGGGGGCGCCGCCGCCGTCGTTCCACTTGCGGTCGGTGGTGTCATCCTCTCCTCCGTCGGACTCGTTCTGACACTGGTCGGCCCCGGCCCGGATCGGGACAGGCAGCCAACCTCCCCCGACGCGTCCCCCGCGCCACCGCCGCCGGCCCCGGCCGAGCAGACACCGTCTGCCCCCGAGGCGCCCACCGACTACACGACGCTGTGGATCATCTGCGGAGCCGCCGCGGCCAGCCTCATCGTCATCGCTGTCGCGGTTCTCGCCTGCCACAAAGTGAGCCAAGCACGTTCTCGCCGAGCCGTTCTGGTGACGAGTGTGCGTGCTCAGTGGGTCAAGGCGGCCGACGTCCTGGGCTCCATCGACGCCGAGTACGCCGCCTACCACGCCGACCTCGCCGACCGGTTGTTCGCGCGCCCACTCCTCGACGACACCAACGATCCCCGCACCGCGGCGTTCCTCGACGCCTACACCGCGGCCCACGCTGCGGCCTACGACTCCCGGCCCCTGGACAGAGACCTCGCCGACCGTGCCGTCGCCACCGCCCTCGCTGCCCGCGACGCACGGGACAGTGCCTCACGCCATGCCCGCGAGACCGGCCTGAACATCCAGCCCGCCAAGCGTGGAAAGCTCACCCGAGCACGCAAAATGCTCGACCAGGCACTGGACCCGACCATCACCGACGCCTACCGCGACAACCTGCTCGACCGCATCACCACACTCATCGCCGAGGCCGGCGCACGCCGCATCCCACCGGTCCGGGCGCTGGTCGCAGAAGCTGTTCAGCGGCAACTCAACACGGCAGTCTGTCGGCCGCAGCTGCAACAATGACCCACATTGAACGCCACCGACCTACGAAAGGGGTCAACCGTGTGGTCCTTCCTGTACTTCGCCGTCGCCTTGCAATTGGCCGGAGTCCTCGCCCTGGCTGTCGCCAACTCGGCATACCCACACCGTCGCCGAGGGGTGCGTCTGCTCGCGGCCGCACCCCCGGTGGCCTCGACCGTCACCCTTGTGACCGGCGCAGTCCTCACGATCGCCTCCGGCCAGTACCAGGCCGGCGACGTAACTCTAATCACCCTCATGGCGATCTTCTGCACCGTCGTCAACGTTTTGATCCTCGGACTGTTCGGATTCTGGGCCGAGCTACGCCGCGCGCTGGACAACCGTCGGCGGTCGTCCGGCCCGCCGGACATCGAATCCATTCCCTGACGAAGGGTCCGCATCTAGTGAACGACAGGACGATTCGCGCCGGCACCGACCGCGCCGACTTCGTCGCGCACGTCGCCGAACGCATCCGCACCCATCCCGACCCCCTGCTGAGGGCGCGGGCAGTCCAGATCGTCCTCGCCGCAGACGGCGTGCAGGCGAGCGGCAGCTTGGCAGACCCCAGAGGCGCTGTGATCGCTCACAATGAGCTACGCAGGCGGGTGGACGAGCTGGCCGCGGCCGCGGAGCTGGCCGACCTCAAACAGGACTTCCGCCTCAGCGGACAGCACCCGGCTCGACATGGCGGCGACATCGCCTTCTATGGCTTCTTCGGACTGACGGGTCCAGCAGCGTACCTCCTCGGCGCCTTCGGCTTCGAGCTGCCGCCGTCCCTGGACGGGTTCAACGTCGTAGCAATGGTCATGGCCGCTCTCACCCCCATCGCCGCCTACTGGTGCTACTACACCCTTCACCACTCCGGCCAGGATGCTCGCGGCTGGCAGGGCATAGTTGAACAGGCCGCCCACGTCGCCTACGCCGGTCGCGACGACGACACTCCCGACCAGCCGTCCGTCGCCGGGGACGACGACCTCGCCCGGCGCCGAGCCGCCGCCGCCCGCTCGCTCGATGACCTGCTCGCCGCCTGGGGGCACTACAAACTCGACACCGAAGCCTGGTACCTCACCAAACCCCTGCTGCACGACACCACCGGCACCGTTGCCACCACGGTCGCCTACACCAGCGCCATGACCGATCTCGCGGCCGCCGTCGACGCCCTAGGCGAACACTCCACCGCCAACGACGTCGACCACACACTGGCCCTCGCCGACCGCGCCTGGGCGGCCTGGCACGACGCGAATGACCACGCCGCCGCCGTCGGGCTCGACGATCGCAGCCCCACCGAACGCGCCGCGCTGCAACGCCTCAACAAACTCGTCACCCGACTCACCCGCAGCAGCGCCGACGATCCCGAACTCGCCGCAGTCAAACGCGACATCACCGCCTGCCTCGACCGCATCCACACCGTCTCGGTGTCCTGGGCCGACATCGCCGCACTGCCCGCCCTCGACCAGCAACTCATCCCGCAGTTGCCCACCGGCGCCGCCTGAGGCCACGTCGCCGAGGCGGCCAGCAGGAAGTGTCTGCGATCACAAACGCCAAGTGCGCGCGCGGCGGTGACTACAGCAAAGAGACGATTTGCTAGTGTGGCGGGACGTTCTTCTGAGTTGCCACACCCAACCGAAGATCGTTCCTCACAGGATAGGAGGGGAGGGCGGCGAACTCCCCCGAATGTGCAGCCCCCTCCCCTCCCTCCTGGCTACGCGCGGCGACGACCAGCCGGTGCGGGTCTTCACTGAGGGTCGTGGAGTGTTAGCGCCCGATCTGCTGAAGTAGTTGCGAAATCGGCACTTTCAGCGCTCCGGCGATGCGCGCCAGGGTGATGACGGTTGCCCGCCGCGATCCGTCTTCCACGCCGCGCAGCATGTTGCGCTCGACGCCGGCCTCGAGACCAAGGGCCCGCTGACTGAGGCCCAGTTCCTCGCGGCGGGTCGTGATCGCTTCTCCGAGAGCGCGTAGCAACGCAGGTTCGTCGATGTCGACGGCCATGACGGCTCCTCCTCCCCTGTCGCCCGCCAGGTCGGCGGGCACACTCGGCATGGCTGAGCCTACCGGCGAGGTCGCCACGGGCGGCAGGACGACGGCGGTGCGCCCGGCCGACGCGGGACAGCTACTCACTGCGCGGGTTTCACGATCGTCACGGTCAGCTGGTCGTCGTCGATGTGCTCGTCGAACTCCTCAATGGCCAGCCAGTGGCCGCAGACGTACTGGTCGCGCTCGGAATCGTCCATCGCTGCCCACTGCTCGGGCAGCGGGCCGACATAGCGCTGCACCCGGCGTACCAGATACGACCGCTCGACAACCTCGGTGCGCGCCAGCTCCGGCATCGCTTGCTCGACCAGCCCGACCAGGGCGGCGGCCGCGTCATGTTCAGCGTCGACACCTCCTGCGAGGTCGCAGGCTTGGCGCCACTGCTCGATGCCTGCGGCGATCGCTCGCGCATGACCACTCATCGGTGTTGCCGCGCAGTTGTTTTCGGTGGTCGTTGCCATGTGCTGCTCCTTCTTGCTCCGTGCCTTGATGGTTGCCTATAGGCTACCGTCAATGGTAGTCTATAGGCAACCACCGAGGATGGAATGAGCGAGGAAGCGACGATCATGGGGCACATCATCTCGAAGACAGCGGAACATCGACCGGCGCTGCGCCGTAGACGATTCCGTCACGACAACCCGACCGCGCTGGACTTGTTCTCGGGATTCGGCGGATTCACCCAGGGCATCGAGGCCGCCGGATTCGACACTATCGTCGGGGCCAACCACAACCGCTACAAGGTCGAGGTGCACGAGGCCAACCACCCGCATGTCGAGCACTGGATCGCCGATCTGATCAACACCGACTCCGACACCTACCACTCGGTGCGCGAACTCCCGGCGGCCGATCTGCTGGTCGCCGGGGTGACCTGCACCAACCATTCCCAGGCCAACACCCAGCGCGCCTACGCACAGGGTCTGACGTTGTTCGACCTCGACGACCCCGAGTTCGAGGAACGCGCCACCCGATCCGAGCGGGACCGCGCAACGGCCAACTGTGTGCTGCACTACGCCGACCAGCACCACCCCCTGCTGATCCTGGTCGAATGCACCACCGAGTTGCAGTCCTGGGGTCCAGCGGTCCCCGGCCGACGCAAGGTCGGCGACGGGTCGACGTATCGGTGGTGGCTGCGCGAGATCACCAAGCTCGGCTACGAGCACAAGGTGCTCTACCTCAACTCGATGTTCTTCGGCGTCCCACAGAGCCGGGACCGGCTCTACATCGTGTTCTGGGACCGCACACTGCCCGCCCCCGACCTCGACCACCGCCCCCAGGCGTGGTGCGGCCCCTGCGACGAGGCCGTCGAGGCGATGTGGGCGTGGAAGACCGGCGTGCCCGCGAGCGGATCGGTGCGCTACGGCAAGCAGTACAACTACCGCTGCCCGCGTTGCTTCGGTGAGGTCTCCCCCACCGCCACACCGTCGCTGACCGCCTTGGACCTCACCCACCTGGGAACCCGGATCGGCGAGCGGGCCAAGCCGCTGGCCCCGGCGACCATGGCCCGCGCGGAGCGGTGCCGTCAGAAGTTCGCCGAGTTCCCCGCCGTGCTGATGCCGGCCAAGGCCCAACGCGGCGTGGAACGCCACCCGCTGCAACCGATGTCGACGCAAACCTCGCAGCAAGAGACCGCGCTGCTCAGTACCGGCGCGATCATGGTCGCCGCCGGAAACACCTTCGAGCGCCCCGGATCGCAGTGCCGGACCCGAACCCTGGGGCAGCCGCTGTGGACCCAGACCGCCACCAACGCCACCGGCCTGCTCACTCCCCCGGTCGCGATGGCCATCAACAACTTCCAGGGCGCACCACGCGGCCTCGATGAGGCGCTGCCCACCCAGGGCGGTTCGGAAACCCTGAGCATCGTGTCCTCCGGTGTGGTGCCCTTCCGCAAACACACCACCCCGACCAGCCACGCCCAGGCCATGCCGACGGTCACCGCCGAACAGACCCCCGGCCTGCTCACCGCGACCGGCGACCCCGCGCTGCTCGCGGGCTGGTTCAAGCAGAACGGCAGCACCGGCACCGAGACCGCCGCGCACCCGCTCACCGATCCGCTGGGCACCCTGACCAGCCGCGACACCACCGCCCTGCTGGCCACTCACTGGCGCGACGCCCTCGCCGACATCCCGCTCGATGAGTGCTTCTTCCGCATGATGACCCCGCACGAGGTCGGCCGCGGCTGCGGATTCGACCCCGACTTCGGCGACCACAAGGGCACCTTCACCGTCTGGGGCAAAGGCCGCGACCAGATCGACGGCTACGGCAACGCCGTCACCCCACCCGTCCCGCTGTGGATCGGCACCCGCCTACGCGAAGTCCTGCACCCCACCAGCGGATGATGACGTCGACCGCCCCGGCACACCGTGACCACTGTGCCGGGGCATCCGGCCCAGTCCACACGGACGGGCCGCGCTCGGACAGCTCGGAAAGCCTCACCGATCACGCCCGTTGCTATTATTGCTGCATGATTGACGCTGGCCGGTGGGGTGCGATCCGCGACCTGGCTGATCGCCAGTTCGGGCTGTTCACCACCGCCCAGGCCCGCAACCTCGGCGTCGCGCCGTATGTCCTGGCTCGCCTCGCTTCCCGTGAGGCCATCGTCCGGGTACACCACGGTGTCTACGAGGTCCCCGAGTCCTCGGCCTGGACCACGCTCGGTGACTGGGCGGCACAGTGGTTGGCGCTGCACCCCGCCGCTGACATCGAGGACCGCCGCACCCACCCTGACAGCGTGGTGAGCCACGCCGCCGCCGCCCAGGTCCTTCGGCTGGGCACGATCACCGCATCCGGGCTCGAGCTGAGCAGCCCGCATCGCATCAACGTCCGCGACCCGTCGGTGCGCACCTGGCGCCGGCCGATCGGTGACCGCGGCCGCGACTGGGACCTCGTCGACGGACTGCCGGTGACCACACCCGCGCGCACCGTGGTCGACCTGCTGCTCACCCACGGCGACGGCGGGCACATCGGGACCGCGCTGCACACCTGCCTGACCGAATCGCTGGTCGACGCCGACGAGCTGATCGCGGCATGTGATCGGGCCGCGCCGCGCTGGAAGTACGCCTCGGGTGCTGAGCTGTTCGCCTCGTTGCTCGATCAGGCCCAGATGCCGGCCGAACCGGTGCTGGTCGGCTGATGGCGTATGCGTCCGAAGAGGCCTTCCGTGCCGGGCTGAAAGCCCGCCTGTCCGCCGAGGCTCGGACGAGCAGATTCAGCCGTGACGAGCTCGCTCAGACCGTGACCCTCCAGTTGTTCCTGGCCCGGCTGTTCCGCTCCCCCGACGCCGACCAGTGGATCCTCACCGGCGGCACCGCCCTGCAATTCCGGGCGCCGACCCAGGCCCGCCCCACCGCCGACGCCGACCTGGCGACCCGCCTCGACGCCGAACACATGCAGCACTCGCTGCGCCAGGCCGCCCACCCCGGACCCGGCGACTTCGGCGAGTTCGACATCACGATCACCGCGACTCGTAGCCCGGGCTTGTTCGCCGGGCGTATCCGTTACAACCTTGCCGGACAACGGTTCTCCGACGCCACGCTCGACCTCGCGACCCACCGGGAGATGCTGCTACCGCCCGAGACGATCAGCCCGCGCCCGGTGCTCGCGCTCGACGAACTCGACCCCATGCCCGTGATCCGGATGCAGGCCGCCGCCGAAGCAGTCGCCGACAAAGTCGCTGCCCTCTACGAGCTGCACGGCCCCCACGGCGACAGCCCCTCGACCCGCGCCCACGATCTGGTCGACCTCGTCATCCTCGCCCGCACCCAGTCGTTCGACGCCGAGCAGCTGCATGCTGCGATCTGCCACCAAGAACAGCGCCGCGACCTGACGATCCCTGCGCCGTTGGTGCTGCCCAACCCGACCTGGGAGCGCGACTACCCAGAGCGCGCCGCGCACAGCGGCTTGCCGGCGCACCTGCACCAGGCCGACGCCGCGCTCACGGCCGCCAACAGCCTCATCGAACCGATCCTGACGGGCGCGACCGAGAACGGCCAGTGGAACCCCGACGACGGTGTCTGGACTTCGGACAGGCCACGTTCGATCGGAGAACTGCTCGCCGACACCCGTGCTGCACAGGCGGCACCGCGCACACCGGCACCGGGGACCTCCCCGCGGCCATCGTCGCGTAGCACAGAACGCTCCCGCGACCACGGACCCGAGCTTTAGATTTGACCAGCGGCCCCGCCGCAAAGCGGGAATGGCGCAGCGAAGGCAGGAGGACGCGATGCGTGATGTGTTCGGTGAGTGGTACTCCGATGGCGACGATGAGCGCCGCGATTTCGTCACTCAGGCCAGAATTGCGTTGGATGCCAACGTCCTGCTGGGCCTGTACCGGATATCGAAGGAGTCCCGCGAGAAGATCCTCGTCCAGCTCGAACGGGACGATATCCGTCCGCGCCTCTTCCTTCCCTACCGCGCCGGCTTCGAATACCACCGTCAACGACTGTCCGTCGCAGCCGATCACGCCAAGCAATACACCAGAGCGACGAGCATCATCTCGGGAGTCAAGGGCAAAGGCGTCAATAGTCAGCTCCTGCAGGAACTTCGCGCGGCTATCAGGGAAGTCAAGGACACCGGAGTACAGAAACGACTACTCGACGCGGCGGACACGGCATTCAAGGAAGCCGCGACTACCATCGACGGAGCGATACGGGCAGAGCGTGAGTCGAACATCCTCCACCCCAAACAAATTCAGACAGATGACCCAATCCGGGATCGTATCGAGAAGCTGTTCACCGATGCCGGTCAGATCGGTCGTCGGCGGACATCGACCGACCTCCGGGCATGGGAGGACCAGGCACGTGCTCGGCTCGCCGCTGCCATGCCCCCCGGGACCGGAGTCGATGAGTCCAAGCGGGACGGCGGGATCGGTGACCCACTCATCTGGATGGAGATGATGGACCTGGCCCGAGCTGTCGAGCAGGACGTGCTGTTTGTGAGCGACGACATGAAGGCAGACTGGCGTCAGATCGTTGACGACAAGGACTTCGGGCCTCTACCTGACCTTCTGCGTGAGTTCGCTGACGAAACCGGCCAGCGATACCACCACGTGAACTCGGACACCTTCCTCGAAGACCTCAACACCTATCTCGACGCCGATGTGGACGACGATGTGATCGACGAGGTCAAGAATGCACGCATTTCTGTCTCCGATTCTGGTTCGAGGATCGTTCTGCCCGAAGAGACTATGGAGCGCCTGAGGGAATGGGTTCGCACCAACGAGGCGTTTGACACGACGCTGCGCTCCGAGGCGTTCCGGAACTTCATGTACGGGGAAGACAATCCCGCATCTAAGTCGTTCCAGAAGTTTATGTACGGGCCAGGCAATCCGGCATCTAAGGCGTTCGCACAGTTCTTGCGCAGCGAAGTGAACCCGGCGCTCTCCAATACCGATTCCGGCGAGCGACTAGAGGCCGTCAATCACGAGGACGATCGGGACGAAGACCCGCACGATGACGACGACAAGCCGCCCGCATAGACCCAGTGCATTCACGTCGCTGGCGTGCCGCGAACGCCACCCGTCGTCAGGCCCTTAGGTCTCCTGGCGGTAGATCGGGCAGCCGCACGAGGTGTTGCAGGCGAAGCTCCAGGTGGGGTGGGCGGCGTGGGTGTGTACTCCCCAGGGGTGCCCGCATTCGCAGTCGGGGAAGAACTGTCGGTCCCAGCGGTCGCAGAGGTCGTTGACGGTGAGCGTGCTTGACGGGTAGCCCACGGCGCCCCGGAAGCCGACGCACTGGTATTTCGACCAGGTGGGGTCGACCTCGACCGGGCATCCGAGGTAGCCCAGGTCGTGGTTGATGACCAGCCCGTAGTCGAAGGTGTTCTGTCCGCAGCGGCCACACCAGTCCTCACCGGTCGGCACGGGTTGGCCGTCGGGTCGACCGGCCCGACGCTGCTCCCACAGCTGACGCAGGGCCGCGATTTCGGCATCGAGGCGACGTTGCTCTTCGATGCGCTCGGCGGTGCCGTCGAGCAGATCGAGCAGGTCGATGTCGTTGTGGTCGGACGATGTGCGGCGCGTCATGGGGTGTCCTCTCAGATGACGTCGTGGCGGCGTCAGATGGCGGCGTAGATCGGGGTGCGGGTCAGGAACAGGCATTCGCGGTTCTCGTCATCGGCCAGGATGATCCCGATACCGGTGGTGAGGATTTCGGCGAGACCGAGCGCCCACTGGGACCAGGTCAGATCAACCATGGCGTGCACGTGCTCGATGGGTACCAACTCAGGATGTCCGCTCTGGAGCACGTTGGTGGCGCGGATGATCTCGCGTGCGCTCGGGCTGGCGGCGATGTTGCTGTAGCTCCACGACATGCGAGGCTTCCTTTGTGTCGAATGTTGCTGTGGTGGTGCATGTTCTGAGCGTCTTACCCACCAGAGCGCTGCACCTTATAGGGTTCACAATATGCACCCTATGGAGTACAGTCAAGTTATGACCACAACCACTCTCCCGATGAAGCCGACCGCGCCGTCCTCGCACGGCCTGCAGCTCGACATGTTCGCCGAGGCGGCACGCGATGAGCGTGCGCACGCTGAACGCACAACCGGTGTCCCTCGCTTGTATGTCCTGCGGTGCAACACGATTGCCGACTACGAGCACGCGATGACGCAGTGGAGGAAGGCGTGGCCTGATCTCGCCTGCCTGCGCGACTCGCACGGCTGGCACGTCGCGATCGGTGAGTACGCGAGCAGCCGCGAACCGACCGACACGTGCATCCCGATCACCCTGCAAACCGACCTCCGATGCAACCGGACCTCGCACCGCGGTTGCCTGTGCGTGGGTGATCTGGTCTCGCGCAGCTTCTGCCGAGGCTGCGGCTGGCACTCCGAGGTTGTCGGCGACGACACCGACGCTGCGTTGCTGGGCCTGGATCACTGCTTCCCGGGATGGCGCGACGACCCGATCGTGCCCTCGGCGCCCTACGACGACGGACCCAAGCGCCGCACCCGCCGCAATTGGGAAACCACTGTCACCGAGCTACACGGCACCGAACGGCCCCAGGGCTACCCGATGATCACCCGACGGGGACCGCACGGGTGGCGGGCGGTGCCAGGCCGATCGCTGTGGGGCGGCTACGACGTCGCCGCCGAAACGCTCGGCCGATGACCGACACCACCGATCGAGCCGTGCCCGGCCTGCGTGCCGGGCACGGCACGCACTCGTCGTCGGTCGGCTCTGG
Organism: Gordonia sp. B8661-1; assembly: GCF_059427765.1. NCBI lineage: Bacteria > Bacillati > Actinomycetota > Actinomycetes > Mycobacteriales > Gordoniaceae > Gordonia > Gordonia sp. B8661-1. The sequence goes on along the minus strand of NZ_JCAHRL010000013.1, from coordinate 66,203 downwards.
CAAGCTCGACACCACACAACCACCCACCGCCCCCGAGAGGCCCGAATCCATGTCGAGCGAACCGTCCGCCATCAGCGTCGACGAGACCGCCGTCATGACCGCCGTCGGAGCAGCGATCGTCGCCCGCCGCACCGAACTCAAGATCAGCCAGCAAGCCCTGGCCCGCACCGTCGGCACCAGCCGGACCTTCCTGCGCGGCATCGAGGCCGGTGAGCGCGCGCCGACCGTGGTCACACTGACCCGGATCGCTCGCGCCCTGCACACCACACCTAGCGCACTGATCACCACCATCCGCTGACCCGGCCCCGCCACTACTCTCTGGCGCCGCCAGCCGCCATCCCACGAGGGCCAGAGCCCTCTTGCCTACCGGCGCAGTCATGCAACTCCCTGCAATTCCGAAGGTATTCGGTGCGCGTTTCTGTGGAGATTTCCGAACGCATAAAAAGAATCCCGGAATAGGCGACGTGGAGGGCATTCAAAGGACCCCTAACAGCAGGTCGCGGTGCTTTTCTTCAAATGCTGAAATACGTTGCAGCCCTTGCATATACAGCTCATTAGGTATAGAATAGAAGAAAGCAAACAGCCACCGAAAGAAAGGTTTCAGAAATGACGATCACCGTGTACACCAAGCCCGCCTGCGTCCAGTGCCACGCCACCTACAAAGCGTTGGACAAGCAGGGCCTGACTTATCAGGTGGTCGACATCAGCGCCGACGACCAGGCCCGCGACTTCGTGATGAGCCTGGGCTACCAGCAGGCGCCGGTCGTGGTTGCCGGCGACACGCACTGGTCGGGGTTCCGCCCCGACCGGGTCAAGGCGCTCGCCACCGCCGCCTGACCCGCACGTCCCCAGAAACGGGTGTCGCACTTGCCGTCGACGACACCCACCAGCACACCGACCAAGGAGAACCAGGATGAGCCGTCCATCCACCACCAGCGCCACCAACGACCACACCCAGTGGACCTTCGGTGGCCTCGCGATCGCCGCCGACAACGCCTCACTGTGGGCAACCCAAGCCGCAGATCCCGCTGACACCTCCGCACCCCACGTGCAGGCCACACTCGCCGACGTCGAGGGCGACCTCGTCGTCAGAATCGCCGTTCCCGACGGCCTCACCTTCGTGGCCAACTTCGACGAGGGCGTCATTCAGATCACCATGGCCAACATCCATTCGGACTGCTGCCAGAGGTGCGGGGAACACTTCAGCGATCCGCACGCACCGGAATGCGAGATCGGCGCCGCCGAAGAGACCGCGCTCGCCGCCCAGGACGACACCGCCATGCTCGCCGCCCTCGAGGCCCGCGCCGAACGGCGACTGCGATGAGCTACACCCTCGACGCCGCCCTCGCCCACATCACGGCCACCACCGGGTTGGTGTTCACCCGCACCACCTTCGGCTCGCAGCGCAGCGGGCACCTCGCCTACACCCGCACGCGCGACGCCGTGGTGATGATCGACAACGACTGGCAGGCACTCATCGACAACGGCGCCGGTGTCTTCGCGCCGAGCAACCCGCGATGGACGCCCGTCCACCCGATCGTCATCGCCGTCTACAGAGATGGTGACCTTACCGGCCTCCCGCTCACGGAGGTGTCCACCCGCCGCGCCGACATTGCTGTGCTTCCCCACCTGCTCGATCAGGCCCTCGAACTGGCCGAGCGCGCCCGCCCGGTGTACGGCCACTTCCTCAACTACGACTACGACGGCCGCGGCGACACCGAACGACGCCGCCAGGTGATCTGACCCATGCCCGCCGCGACCCCACCCGACCCGTCGGTGAGCGCCGCCCACCACGACGACGTGGCGCTCACCGACGGTCACGGGTGGGCCAGCGACACCGGCCACGCCGAGGTCCTGTTCCTCTCGGCGCTGCTGTGGGCCACACCCGCCCACCACGACGACCTCGCCGACGTCGTCGGCCTGGTCCGCGCTGAGGACTTCTACGTGCCCGCCCACGGGGCGCTGTTCACGATCATCGCCGAACTCATCGCCGACGGCGCCCGCCGCGCGCACGACGCCACCACCGTCGCCCACGAACTACGTCGCCAGGGACGTGCGGCCACCCTCGGCGCCGAGCACCTCACCCGTGCGCTCGTCGCGGCGACCTCCGCCGGCGCCGACGGTATCCAGGCCCGCCACTACGCGGCGATGGTCGTCGCCGACGCCTACCGCCGCCGCTACCGCGCCGCCGGAGACGGCATCACCCACGCCGCCGACCACCTCCCCGAAGCCGAACTGTGGGACTACATGTGCGCCCACGGCATCGCCCTGCGCGAGCACCGCACCCGCCTGTCAGACCTGCGCCCGAACTGACACACCGAAAGGAACCCCGCCATGCCCACCGACACCGACACCCGTTACCCGGCCGCCGATCTGGCCAAGCTCCACGCCGACGCCTACACCCTGCGCCACGTCGACAACCTCACCTGGGACCAAGTCGCTACCGCACTCGACGAACCCGTCGCGGTGGTCAAGGACTGGGCGCAGACCTACATCGACCGCACCGACGCCGCCGCCGCCGAACAGCAAATGTCGCTGTTCGACTGACCCATCCAACCGCCCTCGCTCGACGTCGTTCGGAGCCCGCCCCATGCGCACCCTCGCCCGTTTCGTTTCCCGCACCGTGCTGCGCCTCGCGCTGCTCGCCGCACTCGTGGTGGCAGCGTTCGTGGCCCTCAGCGGCGTCGTCGACGCCCTCCCCGCACCCGCAGACCTGTGGACACGGGCGACCGCTGTTGCCGAGCCGTCGCGACCCTCAGGCGACACCATGCCCGCAGTAGTCACCCGTGTCGTCGACGGCGACACGATCGTCGTCTCCACTGACACCGATCCCGCGCTCACCGTGCGGTTGCTCGGCATCGACACCCCGGAGGTCCGCAAACCCCATTCCCCGGTCCAGCCGTGCGGCCCGCAGGCCAGCGACCGCACCCGCACACTCGCGCCTGCTGGCACCGCCGTGCGTCTCGAGTACGACCCCACCCAAGACCACACCGACCGCTACGGTCGCGCCCTGGCCTACGTCTGGATCGGTGACGTCATGCTCAACCACACACTCGTCGCGGAAGGGTGGGCGCGCAGCTACGTCTACAACCACCAGCCCGGCCGCCACGCCGACACCCTCGCCGCCGCCCAGCGCGACGCGCAGGCGGCCCGGGCCGGCGTCTGGGGACAGTGCCCGCGATAACCCGATCCTCAGGCGCGCACAGGGGCGGGCGCCCGCAGCGGTGCCGCCATGGTGATCCACCGTCCGGTCCGCACGCGATGGGTCACCGCGAGTGCGATCACGCTCACCGCGGCGACGCCTAGCAACACCCAGAAGGCAACTGTGTAGCCCTCACAGATGTTGTATGCCGCGTGAGCCAACGCGAACCCGATCACGAGCCGGTAGTCACGCCACCGCCAGACCATGTACGCCGACACCACTGCCCACAGGGCCATGCTCACCCAGAGGCCAGCCCCGTAGTAGACGTGATAGGCCAGCCGCATCGGAACAAGCACGCACAGCGCCGCGATCAAACCCGCGCGAGTCGACGGCAGCCACATCGCCAGCGCCGCGATCGGCACCGCGACAACGAACACCTCCTCACCGAACCCGGCGCGCAGGCCCGCGAGGATCTCTGCGCCCAGCGATGGGCGCGGGGGCGTGGTGCTTGCGTCAACGGCAGATGAAGGATGCACGACGCTCTCGACGAGCCAGCCAATCCCAATGCTGGCGTACACGCTCAGCACATACACGCTTACGCACGCCAGGTAGGTCGATCGCGACAGCGGCGCTCGGCGGGTCCACTTTGGCCATGTCCACCACGGCCTCGTGGTGAGGTCGCGAAGCGCCAGAGTGCCGGCGCCACACACAATCGCTGCGATGACGAGCCACGTCCATGCCAACACTTGTCCGGACCAGGAAAACGGTTGTGTGGACGCGCCCTGCCCGTAGCCGTCGATCGCATTGACAATGGCTTCGCCGTACGCGGTCGCATATGCCCCAGCTGCTATCACGAGCGCACCGACGCGTAACGCGTTGAACCGCCAACGTCCGCTCACTATCGGCGGATCGGTGGGCTTGAGTTCGAGCATCGGAGTCTCCATCTGAGGTTTGGAACGATGCGGCATGAGGGTCGCTGCTGTCGGTGCGTGCCCACTAACACAAGGCGGTCTTGCTGGTTCAGAACAGGCCGAGTTGGTCTGCGGGTGTGGACGGCACGGGTTGGAACAGTCGGTGTGCCTGTTCGGGGTCGCCGCCGTCGCGTAGGTAGGTGCGCAGCATGATCGAACGCGCGGCGCGGTCGATGGCGGTGGTGGGTCGTGATCCGCGGTGGCGGCCGAGCCCGACGGCGTAGGTGAGGTTGTTGGTCTGGGTGCCGATGCGCACGTGTGCGGAATCGACGCGCACGCACAGCGGTTCGTTGCAGTAGTGCTCGCCGATGTCGGCGGCGTCGGCGCCCAGGTCGGGGTGTATCAGCAGCAGCGCGAAACGGTGCGCGCTGATCGCTCGTTGGCGGTTGTTGCGGCGGAAGGTGAATCGGCCGTACCCGTCTGGCGAGCTGACCGCACCGATCCAGTACCAGCAGCCGCGGGGTGTGAGGACGACGTGCTGCCAGAAGTGTCGCTCGGCGCGAGCATCAGGCATCAGCGTCGGGTCGGTGACCACACCCGGCGACGGTGTCGCGGTGCCGACCGCCAGGTCGGTGGCCGGCACCGCGAACAGGCCGAGTTGATCGTGGTCGGGGTCGACACTCATGGCCGAACCGTAGAACCCTAGGCCGACATCACCGCGGGATCGGTTTGCTCGGCGCGGCTCTCATCGGTGGCTGCGTCCGGAGTGGCCGGGGCCGGTGTCGACTCCTGGCTCGAGGTGGCCTTCTTCGTCGCGACGGACAGGCCCGCCTCGCGCAGCAGCGTCTTGGCTTTCGCGGCACTGATCTCCACGAGATCGGCCGCGCCACTAACACTTCCTACTCGCTCGGCGATCGCGGCGAGTGCGGTGGCTTTGGCCTTCGCTGACCGCTCGGTGATCACTCGCAGTTCTGCTTCGGCAGCGGCGAGTTCGGAGTCGGCTTGCAGGAACTCGGCGATGTTGGCCTCGTTGGCTTCCATCACCCGCACCTCAGCGGCGAGTCTGCGTTCGAGTTTCTCGCGTTCCTCGGCTCTCCGCGTCTCCAACGTGGCGAGCGTTCGTTTGCGCGCAGCAGCGCGCGCCTGACTGGCAGTGAGTTTTGAATTGTTCGACGGCATACCCGACACGATAACGCCGGCCAACACCTCCTCGCCACCGCCACACGCGGCTTCTCCGTGAGCATTTCACCGCCACTCCCCTTTCCCTCGCCCTCGTTTCCCGCCTCCCCATTCCGTTCATCCACCCCCTCACCTGCACCAACACCCCCGATCACCCCTCACCCAGCACCTCACCCCACGAACCCCAAAAGCCTTTAACTCCCACACACCTCTTGCATTCTGGATTCGTCCGACGAAATTAATGTGCCAGAATGCAGCCATGGCCGGTGCCGGGACGTGCGATCACTGCGGTCGCGTGCTGCCCGGAGACGGCTCGCCGCGACGCGGACGGCCGCGCCGCTGGTGCTCGACGGACTGCCGCCGCGCGGCATGGGTCCGCCGCCACGACCGGCCCGCCGCGACCGGTGTGACCGCCCAGGATGCGGTAGCCCAGGTGCTGGACTCCCCTACCGCCACAGCCGAACTCCTCGCGGCGTTGACCGCGCGGATCGAGGGCGGCGACGAGGTCGCCAGCGGAGTCATCACCGAGCTGGTCCGGGCGCACCGCGCCAGTGTCCACGCGGTGGCGCGGACCAACGAGCTGCGCCCGTTCCGGCGGTGACCTAACGTGACCGCGACCATCCACAAACTGACCGCCGGCGACGGGTATGAGTACCTGACGAAATCCGTTGCGGCGATGGACGCCACCGACAAAGGCCGGGTCTCACTCGCCGACTACTACAGCGCCAAAGGCGACTCGCCGGGGCAGTGGATCGGCTCCGGATTGGCCGGTCTGAGCGACGTCGGCTCGGGCCTGGAGGTCGCCGATGCGCTCGCCGAGGCGCGCACCGTGGAGGCCGGGTCGATGGTGTCGGCGGCGCAGATGAAGGCACTGTTCGGCGAGGGCCGCCACCCCAACGCGACCGCGATCGAGCAGCACGCCGTGGCGTCCTCGGACTGCCGAACGGCCGAGGCGTTGGCGGCGACGAAACTGGGCAACGCCTACGCCGTCTACAACGAATTCCCGGAGTTTCTACAGGAACTCGCGGTGGTGTTCCGTGACCACAACCTCGCCCGCGGCGAACGCTGGGATGCCGTCATCGACGACGACACCCGGGCGGCGTTGCGCACCGAGTTGGGGCGCGAGCGATTCACGAAAACCTACCGTCGCCCGCCCCGGGATTCGCGTGAGCTCTCAGGGTTTATCGCGCAGGAAAGCCGTCGGCGTCAGTCGGCGGTTGCCGGCTACGACATGACGTTCAGTCCGGTGAAATCGGTGTCGGCGTTGTGGGCGGTCGCGCCGCTACCGATGGCTGAGAAGATCGAGGCCGCCCACCGTCAGGCGGTCGCTGATGCACTGGCGTTCATCGAACGCGAAGCGTGCCTGTCGCGGTTGGGAACCGACGGCATCGCACAGGTCGACACTGACGGTTTGATCGCCGCGGCGTTCACCCACCGCGACTCCCGCGCCGGGGACCCGGACCTGCACACCCACGTCGCCATCTCCAACAAAGTGCGGGTGCGCGACGCCGCCGGGATCACCCGGTGGATGGCCCTGGACGGCACCCCGTTGTTCAAGGCCACCGTGTCGGCCTCGGAGGTGTACAACTCGCGCATCGAGCTGTACCTCCAACGCGATTTGGGGGTGTCGTTCAGCGAACGGTTCTCGGCCGATGTGCGCAAGCGACCTGTCCGCGAGATCGACGGTGTGTCCGCCGAACTGATGGCCCGGTGGTCGTCGCGGCGCGCGGCGATCGAGGAACGCATCGGTGAACTGTCCAAGCAGTTCCTCGCCGATCACGGCCGCGAACCCACCACCGGTGAGGCGTTCGATCTGGCCCAGCAAGCCACCCTGGACACCCGCGAAGCCAAGCACGAACCCCGCTCCTATGCCGAGCAGCGCCAGGCGTGGCGGGCCGATGCACGACGCATCCTCGGCGGCGATCGCGCGATCAGCGACCTCGTGCACGAGGCCACCCATCCTCGCCCCCGCACCCGTGAACATCCGGAGTTCACCGACGAGTTGTGCACCGAGCTCGCCGCCAATTGCGTCGAGAACATCTCGGCCACGCGCGCCCGCTGGCAGCGTCCGCATCTGCGTGCCGAAGCCGAACGTCAACTGCGTGCCCGCGACTTCGCCGGCATCACCGACACCGACGAACTCGCCGCCGCCGTGGAGCGTGTCGTCGACACCGCACTGGCCGCCGACACCAGCGTCGCGGTGTCCTCTGACGCCCTCGACGGCGACCTCAACGAACCCGAGGTGTTGCGCCGCGCGAACGGCGAATCAGTGTTCGTGCGCCACGACGTCGCCCTGCACACCAGCACCGACATCCTCGCCGCCGAACACCGGATCGTGGCCGCCGCCAAACGCTCCGACGGCCGCCGACTCGACGAGACCACCGTCGACATCGCGTTGCTCGAGCAAGCCGCCAACGGCCGCGAACTCAACGCCGGACAGGCCGCCATGGTGCGCGAACTGGCCACCTCCGGGCGCCGTGTGCAACTGGTCCTGGCGCCCGCCGGTACCGGTAAGACCACCGCCATGCGCACCCTCGCACGAGCGTGGACCGACAGTGGCGGCACCCTCATCGGCCTGGCCCCCACCGCTGCCGCCGCGGCGGTGCTGCGCGAGGAACTAGACACCACCACCGACACCGCCGCCAAACTCGTCCAACTCGCCACCGCGGAACGCGAACTCGCCCAGACCCGCGCCCTGGCCGCCACACCACGCTGGCGCACCATCGGTAAACCCGAGCTCGCCAACAAGGTCGCCGCCGCCAAGAAAACGCTGGCCGACCCGACATATCAAAACCTCAAACTGCCCGACTGGTACACCCAGATCGGCCCCGACACCCTCGTCGTGGTCGACGAAGCCGGGATGGCCTCGACCTCCGATCTCGACGCGGTCATTCGGTGCGTGGCCGCCCGCGGTGGCAGTGTGCGTCTGGTCGGCGACGACCAGCAGCTCGCCTCGATCTCGGCCGGCGGTGTGCTGCGCGACGTCGCGCACGAGACCGGCGCGCTGACCCTGAGTCAGGTGGTGCGGTTCTCCGATGCCGCCGGAGGTGCGGCGTCGCTGGCGCTGCGTGACGGTGACCCCGCCGCCCTCGGTTTCTACGCCGACCACGGCCGCATCCACGTCGAATCCGATGCTGCCGCCGCCGATGACGCCTACCGGGCATGGGCACGTGACCGCGCACAGGGCCGTGACACCGTGATGATTGCCGCGACCCGCGACACCGTCAACGCCCTCAACGAACGCGCCCGCGCCGACCGCCTGGCCGCCATCGACCCACACCTGCACGGGCCGGAACTGCGGCTGTCTGATGGGTTGTCGGCCAGCGTCGGCGACATCATCAGCACCCGCAGCAACCGCCGCGATCTGCGCGTGTCGGCCACCGACTGGGTCCGCAATGGCGACCGGTGGCGGGTCACCCATATCGGCGCCGACGGCACCCTGACCGCCCAGCACCTCGATCTCAACCGGCACGTGCAGCTACCCGCTGACTACGTCGCCGAACACACCACCCTCGGCTACGCCTCCACCATCCACGCCGCCCAGGGCATGACCGCCGACACCTGCCACGTCATCGGCTCCGACGCCCTGGACCGACAGCTGCTCTACGTCGCGATGACCCGCGGCCGCCACGGCAACCACATCTACCTGCCCACCACCGAAACCGACCCGCACAACGCCACCACCCCTAAGGCCCGCCACCCCCAGACGGGGCTGGAAACCCTGGCGGCGATCCTCGGCCGCGACGGCGCCCAACAGTCGGCGACCACCGCTCAACGCGATGCCGTCGACCCGTTCCTGCGTCTGTCCCGGGCCGCGGCCGCCTACGACCACGCACTGGGTGCCGCCGCCGAACACACCCTCGGCGCCAAGGCCATCCGCGACCTCGAACACGACGCCGACGCCCTCTACAGCACCCACACCGGCACCCCCGCGGGCACGCTCACCGCGTGCGCGGCCTGGCCCACCCTGCGCACCCACCTCGCGACCCTGGCCCTCGGTGGCGACGACCCGATCGCGCGCCTCCAGGCCGCGATCACCCACCGCGAACTGGCCACCGCCGCCGACCCGGCCGCCGTGCTCGACTGGCGACTGGACCCCACCCAGCAACACTCCGCAGGCGGCGGGCCCCTGCCCTGGCTGGCCCGCATCCCCGCCGGGTTCGATGACCCCCAGTGGGCGCCCTACCTCACCCGCCGCGACGCCCTCGTCACCGACCTCGCGACCGCCGTCACCGACCAGGCGTCCGCCTGGGACACCGCCACCGCCCCGATGTGGGCGCGTCCGCTGCTGCTGGCTGACCCCGACCGCGGCCGCGAGCTCGTCGCCGAACTCGCCGTGTTCCGCGCAGCCCGCGGCGTCGATGACACCGACCGCCGTCCTGCCGGGCCGCGCCCGGATTCCATCGCCCTGGCGCGGCGCCACGCCGCGCTGACCGAGCGTGCCGACGCGCTCATCACCACCACCGCCGAAGCTGCCCGCTACGCCGACCTCGCCCGCGACCTCGACCCTCACCTACTCGCCGACCCGTACTGGCCTGAACTCGCCGACCACCTGGCGCTGGCCGCCCGTGCCGGCCTCGACGTCGACGCCTTGGCCCGCGACGCCGTCGCCGACACCCCGCTGCCCACCGAAATGCCCGCCGCCGCACTGTGGTGGCGCCTGTCCGGACAGTTGGCTCCCGCCGCCGTCGAAGCCACCAACACCGGACTGCGCCCCGACTGGGCCGACGACCTCGTCGGGATCGTCGGTGACCGCGCCGCCGAAGCGATCCTCACCGACCGGGCCTGGCCCGCGCTCGTGGCCGCGGTCAGCGCCGCCGACCCCGACCAGTGGAGCCCCCACGAGCTGCTCGACCTCGCCGACACCCTGCTCCACAGCGGCGCCGACGACGACCACACCGTCCGCCTCGACGAGTACGCCCGCCTGCTCACCTGGCGAGTCGAACTCCTCGTCACCCACAGCAGCCACGCCACCGACCTCGCGCTGCCGGCCGAGGCTCCGCCCACCCCCGAAGACGAAGCCGCCGCCGAAGCAGCAGCCGAAGCAGCCGGACTGTCCGACCCATGGGCGCAGGCCAGTGGCCCCGTTGCCGACGTCGACCACGAGCTCGCCGCCGTCGACGAGGACTACCTCGCCGCGCTCACCGACACCGAACCGCCGCCGGAAGCTGGCGTCGACGTCCTCGATCCGGACGACCTCGACCGCTACGAGGACCTGGACTTCGACGACTTCGCCGCCGACGTCGTCGCTGCACCCGATCGTTTCGCCGCGCCGAGCGACCTCGCCGAATGCATTGCGCTGCGTTATGAACTCACCGCCCAGCTCGCCGAACTCGGCACCGACATGGCGGAGCTACGCGAAGCGATCAACGCCGGCACCAGCGCCCACCAGCAAGCCATGGCCCCGCACGTCCTGGCGTTGCGGGCCGCTGCCGACCACCAGTTCGCCGCGGCCGCCGACACCGCAGGCCACCACCACGACCTGATGATGGCCGAACAACTCATCGAAGATCTCACCAACCAGGCATCCGCCCTGCGCCGCACCGCCGCTCAGCTCCGCGCCGCCGACACCATCGACCTCGACCCCCTCAGTGACGACGAGGCCCCCGACCTCGCTGCTCTACGGGCTGAGGCCGATGCCAGCGCATTGGACTGGCGCATCACCGCCGCGACCGCCGACCGCGACGCCCTCGCCGCCGTCTACGACGAGGCGAACGCCCGGCTCGAGTCCGCGATCGCCGAATCCGGCGGCGTCCGTGTCACCGACACCGACGTCGAACTCATGCGTCTGCAAGCCATCGAACTCGACGAACTCAACCTCGCCGACCTGCGCGCCCGTCGCGCCGACCTCACCACCCGCATTTACCGAATCGACAACCGCCTCAATCACGTCCACGCCCTCACCCAGACCGCTCACCACCACCGCGACACCTACCTCATGCCCGCCACGGCCACCGCGCCCGTCGCCACCTCCGACGCGGTCACGCCGTCGGCGACGCAACCTGCCGCCGAATCCACCGCCACCGCGGTTGTCGAACCGGCGGCCGATGCCGAGCTGCGTGACTGGCTCCACCAAGACTCCATCCGCGTCATGAGCGACGACCAGCTCACTGCGCACCTGCGCACCCTCACCCGCCGCCACACCCTCGCCGTCGACGACCTGAAAACCAGCCGACCAGCACCCGAGCGGACGCCCCGAGTGCGCGCCGAGCACGCCGAACTCGCCGACACCGTCGACCGCATCACTACCGCTCGCACAGCCGGACGCGCTCTTGCTGCCGCCGCGGCCCGCGTCACAGAGGCGCGCGACGCCCTGGCGGGACTGCCGCCGGCCGGGCGCGGACGAAAAGCGCGCGCCGAGCACGACCAGCAACACCAGCACCTTGCCGAGGCGGCCGCCGCGGCCGAGCGTCAGCACCAGTATCTCGCCGCAGCCCAGGAACAGACCCGTCGGGACGTCGGTGTTCCCGAGTATCAGTGGGACGAGATCACTGCCCGAGCCACCGACACCGCCACGCTCGCAAGCGAACTGAACGCCGCCGAGCAGGCCGACGCCCGTGCCCGCCAGCTCCACCAGAAAGCCATCGACGACCGCGACGCCGCAGCCGCCGCCATCGCTCACGCCCGAGCCGAAATAGCCCGCCGCCACGACCTTCCCGGCGAGACCCGCGCCGCCGAAGATTCCATCCGCGCGACACTCGCCGACACCGGAACCCAAGCCGAAACTGCGCCCGCCACTACCGCGTCGGCCGCGCTGTCGCCCCGCACCAACGATCTACCGCCGGACACTGCACCACGCAGAGACTCCGGATACGACATCTGAGCTGACCTTGCAAAGCACCTACGGGTAATGCCATCGCGTGCACGCGGTGCTTGCGATTACTGGTATGGGTTCGGACTCATTGCCGCAGATCGCGATTGCCGCCCGAACGACTAGTGCGCGCTGCGCCCTGGACGCCGTCGCCGCGATGATCAGCCGGGCGGTGCTGGCGAGGGCGGGGGTGGATTGCGGTCGCCAGGTTGGGGTAGCGGGAAGGTCATCGAAGGGCTGGGTGGATCGGGTGGTGCCAGCCGACCCTGCGGGTTGGCGCGCAACGCGGCTGCGGCCGCAGCCAGAGGCGCAGAGGCGCTGTCGCGGGCTTGTTGCTCAGTCACAGGTTTGCGGCCGTCGACCGGGACCAACGTGTACCACTTCTCCGACTCAAGGTAGCGGGTCGCGAATAGGTACCACTGGCCGATCTTGAGAGGGGTGTCGCCGTTGACAGAAATGTAGACGCCATCCTTGACCCCACCCTGCTGGTTGACCACAACGCTCTCGGGGACCTCCCCCTTGATCGAAGTGGCGGTGAGCACGCTGTACTGAGTCTCAGGGAGCGGGCCGAGCGCCTTGGTGCCGGCCGCTGATTCGACGCGGCCAGTGAAGACGTGTGTCGAGATCGCCATCAGGTTGCGCAGGTCCGAGGTGTCAGTGACCGAGTCCGCGTTAGCGAGTGAGGTTGCCGTGGCCGATTCGAGGGGCGGGATGCCCTCGTTGACGGTTTGCTCGCCGCACGCGGACAGGGCGGCAGCGGCGAGGACGCTGGCGATGCCGAGCGCCAGAGCCGACGGTCGTATAGCTCGGTGGTTGATCATCAGAATCCCCACTTGTTGTGGTAGAGGTCGCGGGTGAGGCCGGTGGGTGCGTAGGACGTTCCGCGGTCACCGTCATTATCGGCCATCAGGTCGTTGGCGCAGGTGTGGAACAGTCCCAGAGCGTGGCCGATCTCATGGGCAATCACCCCGGCCTTCTTAGCCGACGAGTAGTTCTGCACGTAATGCATGTTGATCTGGATGGTGCTGGTCAGAGGTGCGCTGTAGCGGGTGTGTAATCCTGACCAGCTCACATCAGATCGGTTGGCGGTTGAAATCGACACGTCGGCGACCTCGAAGACGCCCACGGGTGCGACGGTGATGGGGCTGAGCTGGTTCCAAGAGTTCACCGCGGTTTGCAGCTCAGCACCGTAGAGGAAACCCCCGCCGATGCTGTACGCCAGGCGTTGCCCGTCTACATCGTTGCCGGGCAGGAAATAACCGCCGACGCCACTGTCCTTGTAGAGCACGGTGCCGCCCTGGAAGTCTTGGGCCCAGACCGAGCAGGTGGTGGTGCGGGTATCTTCTGTTGGGAACTTGAATCGCCCGTTCTCCCACCCTGAGTCGGCCCACACGTCTCGGATTCCCAGCCACACGTTCTTGGCGCCGGTCGCAGCCGAGTAGTAGATCGAACCGGCCACCATGTGGTTCGCGCGACCCCCATTGACGCCGAACTCGCGGGTGATTGGGTATCCCAGATACCCTGTTTCCCAACCAACTCGGCCCCACGCATCGCGGATGAGTCCGCCGATCTGATTGGCGTGCCCGCCAGCCACCGCGGGGTGCCAGTAGATCGAGCTGTTCTTGACGAACCGCTGAAACTTGCCGCCGTTCTGGGTGTTCGATTCTGGGATGGTGGCGTTGCCGAAGAAGTTGTAACCACCAGCCTGCGTGTACTCCTCATGGATCTTTCCGTAGATCCAGTACCCGTGGAAGACGTCCGCGCGTACCGCGCCTGCGCCGAGCCACATCGAGATGGCAACTACCAACGAGGCCAGGACAATACCGAATCTTCGCACCTTCACCACCTTCGCTCGCCCCCCGCGACCAGCAAGTTCCGGACACGCTATCCGCAATATGTGATCTACGTCAATGAATCTCGGGCGCAGAGTCTGCTGGCGTGGTGTTGATGCTGGACTAACGGACCGCTAGGCCTGAGGTCTCTAAGGGTTCTGGCCTGCTCCTTTCACTGATTGGTGGGGCGCTTGGCTGAATCGTTGCAGTCAGTATCGAGCTACCTGCTTTATGCGCGCGGGTAGTGGCGTCTACGGCCTTTACGGAGCGGTTGGGCCATGGTCGTCTGGGCGGTCAGATCGGTCGGTGGCGCGTTGCTGTTCGCGTGCGGTCTGGCGTTGCTGTTCGGCGCGATCTCGCAACTGCTGAAGGAACTCTCGGTCTGCCTCGGGGTCTTGCGGGATGTACCGGCCGGGGTGGTCGTATTCCGGGAACTCACTGTTCGCACCCGTATCCTGCCGGTGTGGTCGTTCATCGGCGGTAGGGCGTCCGACTGCCAGCCACACCAGCGCGCCGACCAGCGGCAGCATCACCACCAGGATTACCCAGGCGAACTTGGGCAGCCCGCGCACGGCGGCGTCGTCGGTGTTGATGATGTCGATCAGCGCGATCACCAGGATCACCAGGTAGATCAACCCGAGATACGGCACGTCTGCTCCTTCGTCGGTGAGTCGGTCACCACACCTGCTGTATCCACAGCGGATGTCCGTTCAGGCTCTTGGTTCGGTCAACGTAGACCGCGATCACGACCCGCCCGCCCGGGTGGGTGGCGGCCTCGGAGATGACCTGGTGATCGGTCACGTCATTCCAGCTGGCGGCCTTGTCCGGACGGTAGTACGCCCCTCCCCGATAGCGGGAGTCGGTTTCCAGGATGACGCCCCAGTAGTCGTTGCCCAGAACAGCGTTGATGACCCGTCCGGCTCCGAGGTGGGCGGCGGCCACGGTGTCGGCGTGGCTGAGTTCGATCACCACCACACCCGGTTGCGACGTCTCGACGATCCGCGCGGCCTGCGCTGGCGGACTGGACAGGACCGCCCCACCGGTAGCTACCGCGAGACTGAGTGCCGCACCCGCCACCCCCGCGCGTATCCCCGACCTCGTCAGCATCGTGTGTTCCCTTTCGTAACCCCGACCTTTGTCATCGCGAATGGTAGTGCCAGGACGTCCACCCCGTCGACGCCTCAGTTGGAACGCGGTGAACGTCACTGTTGGCCAGCATCGCCCGCCCGACAGCGTCGGTCCGTCCGATCGCCCGAACGGCAAAGGGTCGCGCAGGCAGTTCCTGCGCGACCCTTTGTGTGGTTAGCGGACTTTACGTAGGTAGACGTCGCCGGTGGGGACGCCGCCGGCGAACAGAACACCTTTGTAGCCGTGTGGTGTCTTGCGTAGTTCGATGCGGGAGTACCAGTGCGCGACTGGGTCACCGGCGATCGAGACGATGCCGCCGTTGCGGGTCTGGGTGATGTGGCTGTTGGTGGCATTCCACGGTCCGACGCCGTAGATGTCTTGGAACAGACGGTTGCCGATCACTCGCGCGTTGGATTCCGGGTATGGGATGACGCCGTACATGACCAGCTGGTACTTATATCGGCCGTCGTCGATCTTCGCGTGCGCTTGCCCACTACCGAGGCCGAGACCAGTGGTGAGGCCGGCGGTGATGAGAAGTCCGGCGACGATGGTCTTGACGGCGGTGGAGAGTCGAGCTGATTGCAAAGGCATGAAGTCACGTCCTGTTCGGTGTCGGTTGCTGGTGATGGGTGCGCGGGTGTGGCGGTTCGCTTCTATCACGAACCCGGGACAGGCGATGCTGGTCGCGCGTGGCGAGCCACGCCTGTCCGGTGGGTCACCGCTGCGGGGTGGGCTTGTGCTCCTGGGGACCAGGTGATCTTGACGCGGCCGGTTCTTGTGAGCGGTTGCCCCTTGTCGTCGAGTCACGTCCGAGGCGGCCTGCTCGAGATCAGCTCCGGCCGGGCCGACAACCGGATCGGGGGTGCGACAGCGAGCTCGCACCTGCCATCGCCTCCGTCTGCGCGCGGTGAACGTCCCTGTCGCCTCACAGGTCCAGGTCCGGGTCGCGTTGGGGCTGTGTCCCGTTATCGAGTGGGTCGTGGGGCGGGGGCTGTGATCCGGTGTTCTCTGTGCGTTCTGCTTCTGGTGGGGGTCGGGTGTCGGCGAGCAGTGTCCCGATTCCCGGTTCTGCTGTGGTGGCGTCCTTCTCGGCCTGGTAGAGCTCCGCTTTGTGTTGGTGGGAGCGTTGCATCACGGCGATGTAGTCGGCGGCATGGTCGAGTCCTGCTTCTTCGACCATGACCGGTGTGGGGTTGAGTTCCAGACTCCAGCCGGGTTCACGACCGGCACTTCGCATCCGTTCCTCAGCGGCCTGGCGGGCGGCGACCGCTTCCTCGGATTGCTGGGCCCGTTCGATCTCCATCCGCAGTTGTCGCAGCCGAACCTGTTTGGTCTGCAACTCATCCGCCCGGGTGAACGGTGCGTCGATACGCGGAGCGTTCACCTCGACTTCGCGGCGGTAGCTGGCGATGTCGGCGACCAGTTGAGCACGGGTGTCGTCGAGCCCGGTGTACAGATTCTCCAGACGGGTGGCGAGCCCAGACGCGGTCGCGGTGCGCCGCTCGGCAGTGGTGAACACCTGGGAGGCGTCAAGGGTGAACCCGGGCCGCCCCGGGCAATCGAGCCACACGTGGATCTTGTCCTGGGCGAACTCGCGCGAAGCGTGCGCCTGAAGCCCCGACGGTATCGACGCGATCGGCATGGCCTGCTTCATGCCCGCACCTTTGAGCTCGTGGTAGACCGCGGTCACCCGCCGCAACAGCGCCTCGGACCGCTCCGGACGCTTCGACAGAGGACGGGCACCGGTGACGACGAACTCCTTGCCGGCATCAATCCACTCCTGATGACCGGCCAACAGAACGTCGAGCTTGTCGATGCTGCCTTCCAACCGTGGGATGGCCCGGTCGGCGGCGGCCACGACCCGGCGGGCGTGGGAGCGGGAGTCGGCGTGCGCGCTGGCCAGTGCGGACAGGCTTTTCACCTCGTCTTCCAGGGTGGCCATTTCGAGGAACCGTTCGTCGCCGGTCGCGGCGGCTTTGGTCGCCGCAGCCGCCTCGGATAGTGAGTCGTCGGCGATGTCGTCGACTTCGGCGACGTCGTCGAGCTGGCCGCGTTTGGCCTGTTCGATGAACGCCGCCTTGGATTCGACTTTCGACCACATGACGGTGTCGGTGGTGCCTGCGGTGA
This sequence comes from Gordonia sp. B8661-1, assembly GCF_059427765.1. NCBI lineage: Bacteria > Bacillati > Actinomycetota > Actinomycetes > Mycobacteriales > Gordoniaceae > Gordonia > Gordonia sp. B8661-1. The sequence continues at coordinate 49,073 of NZ_JCAHRL010000013.1, read as the reverse complement.
CGTAGTTCAGAATCTCGATCCGCGGATTCTGGTTGCCCTGGCGGATGATCCGGCCTTCGCGTTGCTCGAGATCGGCGGGCCGCCACGGCACGTCCATGTGGTGCAGGCCGATGAGTCGGCCTTGGACGTTCATGCCGGTGCCCATCTTCGAGGTCGACCCGACCAGCACCGCGATCCGACCAGCGCGGCAGTCGGCCTGCAACGCCAGTTTCTGCGACGGCGACTTGGCGTCGTGGATGAACGCGATCTTCTCCGCGGGCACCTGATACTGCTCGACGAGAAGGTCTTTGAGGTTGGAGTACACCGACGGGCCGTCGGGCCGCGGGGTGCCACGATCACAGAACACCAGCTGCAACGGCCCCCGGATCGGGGACCGCTCCCCTTCCTCGGTGAGATATTCGTTGTCGGCGGTGGCGTGGTAGATGCGGGCGACCTGTTCGGCCACGGCATCGGCGCGGGTATTTCCCGGATCCGGTTCGAGGTTGGCCAGCGCCGGGTCGAGCGCGACATTGCGGCCGTCGTTGAGGATCTTGAGCACGTTGTCGATGTCGGCGCGTCGCGGGTCGAGATTGTCGGCCCGATAGTCCAGGTCGGCGATGAAATCGCGCCGCTCCTGACCAGGTGTACTGGTGATGATCTGCCGCCCGTCATGGGTGGGCAGATTGGCTGGGACCTGTTCACGGACAACGACATCGGTGTACTGGGCGGCCATGGCGAACATCTCTTTCGGGTTCGCGAACGCCGACACCTTCGACACGACACGCAGTTTGGTGCCGGTGGCGTTGGGAATCGTCTCCGAGCGGGTCGCGGTGAACGACGCCGCCCAGTCGGTGATCGAGCGGACCCCGGCCGCCTCCAGCACATCCGGGCGTAGGTATTGCTGCATCACCCACGACTCGGCGAGCGAGTTCGCGATCGGGGTGCCGGTGGCGAACGTCGCGACCCGCTCAGCGCCCGGGGTAATGACCCGCCCGGCCGCGGCCGCCTGGTGTTGGCGGCGTTCACGCAGGTAGTCCAGCTTCAACGACAGGTCCTCGGCCTTGTTCGACCCGGTCAGTGACAGCGAGTCGATCGTGCACTGGCGGCCCTTGTTTTTGTACTCGTGGGCCTCGTCGACGAACAGATAGTCCGCGCCGGTGTCTTCGAACAACACCCCGTGGTCCTTGGTGGCCTGATCGGTCGCGGCGTCGAGTCGTTTCTGGAGCTGTTTCTTTGCCTGTTCGATCTTCTTGACGGTCGCCTGGGTCATGTCGCCTGCGCTCGCAGACAATTCGGCGTCGAGTTCGGCGAGCTGGCCGGCGATGTAGTCGACACGGCGTTGCGGGTGGACCCGGATCGCGGAGAACACCGAGGCTGGGATGATGACCATGTCCCAGTCGCTGGTCGCGGTCTGGGCGGCGAACACGCGACGGTCCTCAGGCGACATGCCTTTGCGTCCCACGAGCACGTTCGCTGCGGGGTACCACATCTTCACTTCGCGGCCGAACTGCTCGATGAGGTGGGTGGGCACCACGATCCACGGCTGATTGACCAGGCCGCGGCGTTTGGCCTCCATCGCCGACATGAACATCGTGCCGGTCTTGCCGGCGCCGACCACGTGATCGAGCAGCACCGTCGGCTCGGCGAGAATCCGCGCCACCGCATCGCGTTGGTAGGGGTGCGGCTCGAACACCGGGGACAGACCGGGCAGTGCCAGCCGTGATCCGTCGTGCTCGGGGCGGACCCAGGTGTTGAAGCGGCGATTCCACTCAGCGACGAGGCGGTCACGGCGCTCATCATCCGACCACAGCCACGACCGGAACTCGGTGGTGATCTTCTCGGCCTGGACCTGGGCGAGGATGGTGGCCTGGGCATCGACTTCCGGTGCCCCCTCCTCCTGCGCCGGCCCCGAGTTCTTGACCACGATCGACCGCTGGTTGAGCAGCATCTCGGTGAGGTCGATCGCATCGAGCGCCTTGTTCCTCCTGTCCGCATTGTCGGCGCCGTACTCGGTGCGCATCAACGCGCTGTTGCGTTCGTCAGGTGGCACCTCGACGCCCCACGAACCGGCCGCGCGCGTCACTCGGGCACTCGTGGCGCCGAAGGTCTCGCGCACGAACGCTTCGTAGTCGCGCGGCTCGATCCAGGTCGGTCCGAGTTTGACTGACCCGATCTGGGAGGGCTGCTTGTCGTCCGGAATCACCTGCGCCAGTGCTTGTGTTAGCTCTGCCCAGTCCCGATTCCCGGGATCGGTACGGGCAGCTTCGGCGGCGCGGGCGTGTTTGGCACGCACGTTGCCCGACAACGCGGTCGCCGCGGGGATCAGATCTTCGGGCATGTCTGGATCGGCGTAGACCAGCCCACGGATCGACTCGCGCGCTTGGGCGGCGGGTTGGTCGAGCAGTTCGGCGACACGGTCGAGATCGACTCGCCCGCGTTCACCGAGACTGATCGCGACAGCTTCGGCCGGGGTATCCGCGCGTGACACCGGGACCGGCGCGACGACGACGTCGCGGGAGAACACCGCGGTCTTGCTGACCGTGCCGGTCTGGTCGTCGTAGCGTTCCAACGCCAGCACGCCGGCCATCCCAGGATCGGCGCGGACCGCCTCGAGATGGGTTTGGCGCCGCGAGGGTGCGCTGACCTGCCATGCCTTCTCATCGAGCTCGGCCGCCACATCCTCGGGCAGCGGGCCGGGATAGTCGGCGCCGTCTGCGTCGCGATTGGCAGTACGCCACTTGCCTTCGAGTTCTGCGAACTTCTTCGCGGCCTCCTCGGCGGTGCGTTCCTTGCCGCCCACCAGCTTCGCCCGGTTCACCGGGCCGTAGGTGTTGAGGTAGGCGTCGTAGACCTCGTTGAGGTCCGCGCGCAGCGCGTCACGCTCGGCGCGGCTGCTCTGGGTGCGCTGGGCGGCGATCGTGGCCGCGAACAGATCACGCAGCCGCAACAGGTGCCGGGTCTCGGTGGTGCGGGTGGCGGGCACCTTCATCGGTTCGTCGCCGTCGATCCCGCGGCGGGTGAACACCCCGGTGGTCTCGTCGTAGCTGACGTGCCCGATCGGGATGTCGTCGCCGTAGAGGGCGTCGGCGTCGAGGGCGCCGGCGGTGAACTCCATCCCGGCGGCCGTGGCGGTGTCGTCGGCGAGGAACAGTCCGTCGCCGCGTTCCAGTGCGGCGTCGACGATGCCGGTCAGCCGGTCGTCGAGGTCGGCGGCGACATCGTTGCCGGGTTCGGCGGCCACGACGAGCATCCCGTCGCGGTAGAGCCCGCGATCGACCCGCATCGTGCCCAGCACATGCTCGGGGTGGGTGGTGAAGTAGCGGTTCACCCCAATCTCGGTGGTCTCGCCGGTCCGGTCAGGGAGGGCGACGAGGTCAGAATGCAGCCACTCGGCGTCCGCAGCCGCGGCGACGTCGGGCTCGCGGCGGCGGAACACCAGCACGTCGGTGACGACCTGAGTGCCGGCGACCCGTTCGAATGCGGTCGAGGGCAATCGCACCGCGCCCACGAGATCGGCGACGGCGTGCATGTCGCGGCGCGCCTTGTCCGAGGCCGCGTCCAAGGTCCCGGCGGTGGTGATCGCCATGACGTATCCGCCGGGGGCGGTGAGGTTGAGCGACTTGAGCAAGAAGTGGTTGTGGATGCGGTGGCGGGCCGGATTGTGGATCGGGTCGTGCACCGTGAACCCACCGAACGGGACGTTGCCGATCACCGCGGCGAACGATCCGTCCGGGACGCGGGTGGTCTCGAAACCCTCCAACCGCACCTGGGCGTCGGGGTAGAGCAGATGGGCGATCTGAGCGGTCGTCGGGTCGAGCTCCACCCCCACCATCTGCGCGCCGGGCGGTGCCAGACCGATGAACGTACCGCTGCCACAACCCGGTTCGAGGACCAGTCCGTCGTCGAACCCAGCGCGAGTCATCGCCGACCACATCGCTCGGGCGATCGCCGGATCGGTGTAATGGGCATTCAGCGTAGAAGCCTTCGCCTGCCGCCACTGCTCCGAATCCAACAGGGCACGCAACCGGTCGCGTTCGGGTGCCCACTCCGGCTTGGACTCGTCGAAGATGTCGGCCGCGGCACCCCACCCCGACCACTGCGCCAGGACCTCATGCTCGGCCGCCGTCGCGGGGCGTCCGGTGCGCGCTGTCTCGGTGAGGACCTCGAGTGCGGCGATGTTGGCGCGGGCGCGGGACTTGGCCCCGGAGGGCACCAGCACCGTCCCCGGATGCGTGAACCGGGTTGCAGGCCCCACATCAGCAGCTATAGACGGGGCGGTGGTCTCGTCGATGGCCGCGACGCTCGACGGCTCCGGTTCCGGTGTCGCCGAGTCGGGGGTGGGGTCGGGTTCGAGGCCGGCCACCACATGCTCGGCCTTGACGTAGACGACCGAGCCGTCCGGGCGGCGCGCCGGGGCGACTCGGGTGCTCGCCCACGCCGTCAGCGGCAACCCCGTCTCGGACTGCGGCACCTGCGGCAGCGCGTCGTCGGCCTTCGGCGGCAGCGGCGTGCCGCCGGGGTCGACCACGGCCGGGTCAGTCGGGATCCGCAAATCGTCCAGAGACTCAAACAGCAGCCCCTGGCCGTCGTCGACTACCTCCGCACGCGCTCGGCGTCGGCGCGAGCCTGATCGGCCAGCGCTGCGTCCACCATCGCGGTCAGCTCCGCGACCAGCGGATGTTCCGGCCCGTCGGGCACCGCCAGCCCGTCGGTCAGACGTGCTTCCAGCAGTTGCTCGGCCCACACCTGAAACCGTGGTGTCTGCTCCGGCCACACCTGCTCGGTCAGTCGTTCGGTCTCTCGGCTGGCCTCGATCGCCCACTGCGTCAGCCACCGCTGCATCCCGGTCATCGTGTCCGGGTTCGGCTCGTCGTCCGGCTGGTCGTCGTCCTCGGGACTGCTGAATCCCTCCCACAGCGTCGCCAGCACCGTCTCCTCCGCCGAGTACCGGGCCTGCTGATACAGCCGCTGCGTCGTCAGCACGTCCGGGTCGTTGCCCCCGTGCTGGTCCCTCCACGCCGCGATCGTCGCCAGCTCGGTCTGTGACTGCGTCTGAGCGATCTCGGCCTGCAGCCGTGTCACTTCCGCGGTCAGGAAGTCCTCGAACTGCGTGCGGTCCATCTGCGTCAGTTCCTGGGCGTACCGCTCGGTCAGTGCCGTGCGCAGATCGTGAAACATCGGTGTCCTCCTCGGTGTGGGTATCCATAGTGCTCTGCGGTGCCGACATCCGCTGCCCGGATGGGTCGGTGTCGGCGAGTAGATCGAACAGATTGGGGGTGTTGTCCTCAGGGGTGGCGTTGCGTGCCATGCGTCGAGCTCCTACCAAAGTGAGGTCCACTCCCCGCCCGGACTGCGCCGGTGCAAGGGTGGGTGGCTATCGTTTCTCACTGGTCAGAGGCTCGATCTCTGACCGATCAGTGCCCTGGCAGGTGTGTCCAGCACCTGCCAGGGCCTGAATCAGTCAGATGGTCTCGCCCCAGAAGTACCACCGGTTATCCGGCGCGGACCAGAAGCACGGAGACACCCGGATGTAGGCACCCTTGTGGTTGTCGCACAGCGATTGCGAGGCGAACGGCCCGACGCGGTAGTTGGGCCAGTCCGGGCTGTCTCCGGACACCGGGGGCAGGGCTTCGGCGGCGCCGGCTCCTACGAGTGAGCCCAGGGCAATTGAGGCCCCGGCGCTCACCGCAACGGTCGCCGCGACGAAGCGGGTCGTCATGTTTTTGGTCATGGTGTCTCCAATCGGTAGCTGGTGAATTGTTCTGTGTTGGTGCTGTTGGCGGTGCATCACTCGTCGTGGGCGGCGCACGCGAATCAAGTTGCACAACAGGCATTCCCGTCTCGACCTGATCAGTCAACGTGATGCCCATTGGCCGTCTCAGTTCTTAGCGGTTGCTCCCCCTTGACGTGATCGTCGGAATCGGAGCCGCCGGACGTCCCCGAACCGCCTGCCGACGTGCCGCTCGAGTTGCCGTCCGCCCCGTGTCCGGCAAGCCCGCCTGAGGAACCACCACCGGTTGTTCCGTCTGAGGTCTTGCCGGCCATGCCCCCGGTAGCGCCGCGGCCGGACATCGTCACCGAGCCTGCGGCGCAGCCGCGCACACAAACGTCGCGGTCGAGATCGGCGGTCGCGTAGCTTTCGTAGTCGGCGGCCGGGAGGTACCGAGCGACGTTGACCGTCCGGTAATCCAGACGCCCACGGTGACGGCCTCGCATGCGGGGTCCGCAGACGATGCTCAGTGAGACCGCCGCCGCCACGTACAACCATGGCCGCGCGGAGCGAAGGTCGGCGGTGATGTCAGCAGACAGCGCTGGTGTGTGATCGTTGAGCAACGCAGACAGTGAACTGGACATCCACCACGAGGTCGCCGGGAGCGCTTGCCCGACACCGATGAACGCAGCCGCCGCACCCGCGGCGGCCAGGGCGACCGCAAGGGCACCGACCAGCCGCGAGCACTGGCCTTTCGCAGTCTCGACACACCAGATCGCTGCGTAGGCAACGGGTACGGGTAGGACGAGCATCTGTGCGAACCACACAGTCAACGCCGCGATGGTGTTGAGCAGAGCCCCGTCGGATTGCAGATTGTCGGGGGTGATCGAGAAGTAGCTGGCCGCCACAACTGCCAGCAGCGCACCCGCGACGACGGCGCCGCTCCAGTGCAGTAGCCACCCCATCTTGGCTCGACGGAGGGTGTCGTCGGTGACGTCATCACGGCCAGCCAGTTGCAGTGTCGGACCCGCAAAGGTGGTGCCGCACCCGCCAACAGCAGGAAAGACGAACATGGGTATCGGTCCTCTCAATGGATGGTGGCGGTGGTGGGAAGAGCCGCTTTGGTGGCTCTCACATGACGGTGGAGGGCCAGCTCGTAGATGCGATGTGGGGCGGTCGAATCGTGGTCAGCGGTCATGGTGCGATCCCTCGTCGAGGTCAGGTTTGCGGTGGTGATCAGGTGGTCGTGGTCGGCGGCGTTGGCGGAGGACTGCTCTGGTGACGACGACGGCGCCGGTGATGGCCAGGACCACCAGCAGCACGACGCAGCCGACGAGCGCCCAGTGCACTAGCGGCGTTGGTGGCATGACTGGCTTGTCTCGTCGTGTTACGCGGCGGTGGTGTGGTCGGCGGGTGGGTCGAACCATCCGGGCGGGGGTGGGGTGCTCGCGTCGGTGAGTGTGTCTGTGGTGGTGTGTTTTTCGGGGGTGCATAGGTAGAGCGGTCCGTTTTCGGCGGTGAGGGTGCGCCAGTGGGCGTCGAGGTGGGCGGTCCACCACGACGACAGTGCGGCGGGGTCTTCGCTCAGGCGGGCGGTCTCCCACGCTTTCCACAGCTCCTCGAGGCGGATGACGACTTCGTCGTGGCGCCACCACTGCGCGCACCAGCGGGTGTCGCGGTCGAAGCGTCCGGCTTTGATGTGGCTGAGCCAGTTGGTGAACCAGTCGGCGCCGGAGGTGAACCGCCAGTGCGCGCGGGGATCGTCGTCGGGGGTGTCGGTGTCGTGGGTGGTCATCAGAAGGTCCTTTCCCGGGTGGTGGCGGCGAGGGGCGGTGCAGCGGTCAGTGCTGTTTGCTGGGCTGCGCGTTCAGTCGCGCAGGCCTTCTTGGAGGCGTCGATCAGCTCGGCGTAGGGGCCGAGCCAGTAGGAGTTCTTGGTGGTGACGACGGTGCGGTTGCCGGAGGTGGCCAGCACTGCGCGCTCGGCGGGGAGTGCTTTGAGGTCGTCGATACCGAGAATGGGTTCGCTGGACCAGGATTCGCTGGTGCTGGTCGATCCCAGACCGGAGTTGGAGTGCGAGCGGCTGCGGCGACGGACGTCGCGTTGGCCGATCATGCGGCTCAGGCCCGAGAGGTAGGACTCGTTGTTCGATGATCCGGCGTAGATGTAGACGTTCGAGGAGTCCACGAGCATGTCGAGTTTGTCCTTGGACCACACTTTCGCGGCCTGGGCCAGCGATTGCAGCATCGTGACGATGACGATGCCCTGGCTGCCGAAGTGGGAGTACCAGTCGGGTAGTTCGGGCAGCTTGCACACGTTCGCGGCCTCATCGAGCACTGCCACGACGGGCACCGGCAGACGTCCACCGTTGCGCCGTGCTTGGGCGACGGAGGCTTTGAAGATGGTGTCGGCCAGGGCGGTGGTCAACGCGGTGGCCGATCCTGCCCCTTCCATCGACAGGGCATACATGGTGTCGGTGGAGGTGACGAACGCTTGCGGATCGAACTTGGGCAGGTCGTGGCGAATGTCGTTGCTGCCGACGGTGTTGTCGCCGTCGAACCGCACACGTTGGGGCGGGAGGACCGATCGGGCGTAGGCGGGCACGGTCATGACGTTGATGAACCGTCGCGCCATGTCGTAGAGGCCGTCTTGCTGGCGGGGGTTGAGGTTGGCGGCGGTGTCGATCTTGGCCGCGGCGTCGTGGTGGCCGTGGCGGGTCAACACCTGGCGGGCGACTTTGAGTTTGGGGTCGGTGAGCCAGCCGTCGACGTGTTTGAGGTCTCCCCCACCGACGGCTGCGGCCAGAATGTGCAGAGCGAGCAGTTCTTTGGCGCCGCCGTCGAAGTAGGCGTCCAGGCGTGATCCTTCGGCGGTTTCGGCGGCGGCGAAGATCGCGGCGAGCTCTCGGGCGTCGGAGAGTTCGTGCACGCACCAGAACGGGTCCCACCACCACTGCTGGCCCTGAGTACCGGCGATGTGCTGGAGGTCCGAGAGCCAGATGGTGCCGCGGGTGCGTGGCGGTTCGCGCCGTTGGGTGCGATAGGCCCACAGTGCGCGCAGCCCTTGTCGGCTGATGTCGGCCTTGGCGGCGGGAGCGGTGTCGAGGTCGTTGCGGTCACGGACCCAGCGGGTGGCGTCGTAGATGTCGGGCTTGTTGGAGGTGGCGAACACGGCGCCAGGCGCCTGGCAGATCATCGGGATGGCGTAGCCGGTGGTCTTGCCGCATCGGGGTCCGCCGATGACGAGTCCGACCCACTCCCAGCTCATGTAGAGCGCGGAGGTGCCCGCGCCGATCAGCGATCCCAGCACCAGCCCGTAGTCGAGGTGCCCGGTGATGGCGTCGCGGCCGCGGAGGCGCTGCGCGGAGTGCTTGGCGTCGCGGGCGGTGATGGCGTGCAGTTCCCGGGGACGAGGAAGAAACTGTGCCACCTGGTCGAACTCGCGCAGCACGGCGGTCGCGGCGCGATGACGTCCCACCACGACCGCGATCGCGGCGGCGGCGATGACCGCGACCACGAGGAGCACGGTGGAGGCCACCGGCCACTGGAAGGTGCCGTCGACGGCGGCGGTGGCCGGGTTGATTAGCACTGGGCCGGGCTGGCCGGTGAGCCAGCACCCGGCCCGCCAGCACACGTAGACGATCGCCAGCAGCGCGAACACGGCTGCGGCGAGGTAGTAGCCGACCATGGATTCGTGTTGGCCGCGGTCGCGGCGATGGGTGGTGCTCACAGCTGGGCTCCGGTGTCGAGGGTGACGCTGGCCCCGATCTCGTGGACCGGGGTGGTCTGCCAGTCGCTGTCGCCGGCGGCGATCAACGCGGCTTCGGGGGCGGGTTCGGTGTCGGCGATGAGCTCGCTGGTCGAGCGGTGCCCGCCCGCTGACGCAGCGTCGTCGACGTCGATGGCATAGTTCGCGGCCGAGGTCGACACCTGGTCGAGCAGATCGGTGTCGGCGACCTCGCCGAGGTCGTTGTCGCGGTCGCGGCCGCCGATGCTGTCGGGGTCGACGCCGGCCTCACGTAGCCGCTCATCCCAGGCGTGCGCCCATTGCTCGGCGCGCTGCGCGGTGGCGTTGGTCTGGGCTTGCCGGGCGGTGTCACCGTCGCGGGCGGCCTCGGCGGCGGCTTCGCGGGCCAGGTCGGCGGCGGCGTGCGCTCCGGCCCAGCGGGCCATCAGATCCGGTGTCAGCGGGTGGCGTTCGGCGCTGGTGTCGGTGTAGCGGGGCGGACGGGCGCCGGTGGCGCGCGCGGAGTTCAGCCGTTGCTGGGCGCGGGTCTGCCGGGCACGTCGTTTGTGCTGCTGGTTGCGGACCTCACGCAGCGCTTCGTCGGCGCGACGGCGGGAGTGACGCATGATCGTGCGAATTTCGTCGAAGATGTCGTCGACTTCGCGGCTGTTGTCCTGGGTGACGTTGTGTGGGTCGAGCATGGTGTGCCTTCCTTCGAGGGGCGGTGTTGGGCGGTCGGCGGGTCAGGTGTCGGCGCGGGGGTAGGTGGCGACCTTCCAGTGGCCGTCGATGCGGACGAGTTCGGCTGTGACGGCGAACTTTCGGTAGGAGGTCACCGTGGCGTCGATGCCGAGCACGGTTTGGGTGACAGTGCCGTGCGCACTGGCCTTCTGCGGTGAGATCAGCACTGCCGAGGCGCCCTCGACGCGGGCGGTGATGACGTCGAGGGAGTGCTTCCAGGCGCCCCACTGGGCGCTGGGCCGCACTGTGGCGGGGCTGTCCGCCGAGGCCAGTGCCTGGCCGGTGAGGGTGGCGCGGGTGCGGCGCAGCGCGTCGGTGGGTGAGGTGTCGGTGGCGGGTTGCCAACTGAACATGGTGGTCACGGTGGTGGTGAACACCCCGATCGGTTCGTCGCGATCGGGCAGGCCCGGTGGGCTGCTGTAGTGCTCGCCGTGGTCATCGTGGCCGTGTGCGGGTTCAGCGGTGTCGTCGCTGCCGGAGCATCCGGCCAGTGCGGCGATCAGCACGATCGCGAGGACGACCAGGAGGTGGCGATGGGGGTGGTGGTTCATCGGTTCTTCTCCGGAAGTCCTTGATCGGCGAACTGTTTGGCGTAGGCGATGACTTTCTGGCCGTACGGGCGGGTCTGGGTGTCGTAGTCGCCGCCGGTGGGTGTTCCGCCGGCGTTGAGGACCGCGCCGACTCCGGCGTTGTAGGCGTAGGCGTAGAGAATTTCGCGGCCCTCGGCGGGTTCCTTCACCCGTCCGGAGGCGATCGCGGCGTCGATCTGTTTGGCGTTTGCGCACGAGAACCGGCCGGCGGCCATGACGGCGTCACCGATGTCGGTGGCCGAGGCGCGGCCGTTGCCGTCGTCGTCTTTGGCCCAGGACGGGTAGGTGTAGTCCATGAACTGCATCGGTCCTTTCGCGCCTGCGGGGGACACCAGGGAGGCGTTGAATCCGGTCTCTTGCTTGCCGATTCCGGCGAGGAATGCCGAGCTGATCTGCGGGCAGAGCACCCCGGCTTTGCGGAACCACGGCTCGTAGGCCGGTGGGACGCGTCCGGCGGCGAGGTTGTCGACTCCCCCGCCGTGCTGGTTCTCGACCGGGCCGCAGTCGGCGCTCTCGTCGGCGCTGATCCCGCCGGTGATATCGGGGGCGGTGTAGACCTCATTGCCGCGGGGCATGCCGTGGCCTTCGACGGTGGCGTGGACGTGGTCGAAGTGGTTCTGGGTGGGGTCGCCGCGGTCGTTCATGATGTTGGACTTGCCGACGGCCGGGTAGTAGGTCTGACGCCAGATCGTGTACTCGAGCTTGAAGTGCTTCTTGTTGTCGAGGATGTATTTGTTGACGGCGTTGCCGAGCGCGATCCCTTGTGCGGAGGTGTAGTTGGGGATCATGACGTCGACGGCGCGGCCGGACGGGTGGTCGTTGTAGCCGCCGCCGTCGGCGCGCCAGCCGCCGATGGTCTGGATCTGGGGGAACTTGGCGGCGATCGCGCGGGCGAGGCGGATGGTGTCGACCTGGAAGTGCGCTTCGGAGCCCTTGGACTTCGGCAGCGGCGGCAGCGGGCCCGACGGCGCCGACGGTGCGGGCGGGCCGCTGGGGGCGCCTGCCGGTGGCGGCACCGCGGCGGCGTTGAGGAACGTGCCTGCGGGAGCGGGTTTCTTGCCGGTGACCCCGGCCTTCTTCGAGGTGGTCGGCCAGGCGCCCCAGCCCTGGGAACCCAGGACGCGGTTGGCGACCTCCATTTGCTGTTCGCGGGTGGCTTTGTCGGCGGTCGGCGCGTACTGTCCGCCGCCAGCGCCGGTCCAGGTCGACGCCGCGAACTGCAATCCGCCGTAGTAGCCGTTGCCGGTGTTGATCTTCCAGTTGCCGCCGGATTCGTGCTTGGCCACGGCATCCCAGTCGGCGGCAGTGACCACGTCGGCGGCGGGCAGTACCCGGGGTGCGGTGAGCACCCGCGGCCCGCCCGGTTGGGCCGGAGCTCGTCCGGCCGGGGCGGCGCCGGGTTCGGGGCTGGTCGACACCCACCCGGCTGGATCGACCGAGCGGCCGCCGGTGAAGTCGCGGTGCCCGCCATCCCACACCTCGAAATGCAGGTGCGGGCCGGTGGATTGGCCGTCGTTGCCGAGCTTGGCGATGTGTTGTCCGGCGGTGACTTTCTGGCCGGCTTTGACCAGCACGCCGTCGGCGAACATGTGCCCGTAGACCGTGGACCACACGTGCCCGTTGATGTTGTGGGTGAGCACGATCCAGTGCCCGAACCCCGAGGCGGTCCCGGCGGCGGTGACGGTGCCGTCGGCGGCGGCATAGATCGGTGCGCCGAGTGCCCCGGCCAGGTCGATACCTTCGTGCATCGCCCCGTCGCGTGGGCCGTAGCCGGAGGTGATCTGAAAGTCCTTGACTTTCATCGGCTTGACCTTGGCGCCGGGTGAGAGGGAGGCGTCGGCGGGTTGGTCGATGCCGCTGGTCAGCGGCAGACACGCGTCGTCGTCGCCGGCCACGGAGATGATGACCGTGCACGAGGCGAAGAACCCCATCACCAGTGCCAGCAGCGGCACCAGCAGTTTGGAGGCGTTGCCCTCACCCACGAGGCAGACCCCGATAGTCGGCGGTGGTGGTGTCGAGGTCGCGGACGTGCTCGGTGAGGGCCTTGTTCATCGAGCGCATGACGTCGAGGCGGGTGGCCCATTCGCGGTCGCGGGCGGTGACGTCGCGGCCGACCCCGGCTGCCCGGCACCACCGCATGACGCTGTTGGTGCCGGCGCCGATGTTGGCGGCGACGTCGGCGGCCGCGGCGGTCAGCGACAGCGATGTGCGAGCGAGTAGCTCGGCGACGGCGCGCACGGCCAGTCGCCGGACTTCCTCGGAGTGGGCGGTGCGGCGAGGGTTGGGTTCGACCACCCAGTCCTGCACCTGTTCCCAGGCGCTGGGTTGCGGGTCGATCGGGGTGGCCACCCCCGGGTCGCTGTCGGTGCTCATGCCGCGGATCCGGATTTGGCGCCGCGGCCGCGGTTGAAGCGCTTGTTGGTGTTGTGCATCTCGGTGGCGCGCTCGGTGGCGGTCAACCGCATCTGCACCGGGATACCGGGCTGCTCACCCTCTTTGATCAGGAACTTGCCCATACCTGGCGGTACGGTGTTGGTTTCGGTGCCGGTCGCGCGGACCCCGTCGGCCCAGTCGGTTTCGCTGATCTCGGAGACGACCGGGTCGTCGATGCCGCGGGTGGTGGTGGCCCACTCGGCGAGGGTGGCGGCTTCTTTCTCGTTGAGGTTGACCTTGCCCTCCATCAGCGAGGCTTCGTCCTCGGGCAGCGGGAAGCACACCTTGACCCGGGCGCGGTCGAGAAAGCCCATGGCGCGCTGGCGATCTTCCATCGAGTCGAACGCTTGGAGGTCCTTGACGGTGTGGGTGGTGAACAGGCTGCCGGTGCCCTGTTCGCGCTGGACGCGGGTCACTTCGTCGACGCGCCACACGATGCCGTTGCCGACACCGAGCACCAGCGAGAACTCGTCGCACACCAGGTCGTAGTTGCGGGGCTCTTGCAGGCCGTGATCGGAGAGCAGATGCGAGGCTTCGACGGCGGAGAATCCGTCCGACCAGCACGCCAGGAGTACTGCGGCGCGCAGCTTGCGGGCGTTGGCCGGCAGCCGGGACATGTCCACGCACACCCCGAGGGCGTCGATGTCGATGGGCTCTTTGGTGGGGGCGTTGAAGATCTCGCCGAACTGCCCCGACACCAGCTGGTCGAGTGACTGGCGCAGGTTTTCGGTCAGCAGCAGGTAGCGGTCGACGGCGATCGCGTCGTGGGGTCGACGCCCCAGGGCGCCGGAGGCATCGAGGAGGTCTTGGTGGGCGCGGCGCAGTTCGGGATTGGTGTCGGCGTCGCGGGCGGTGGCGTCGATGAGAGTTTGCGGGACCTGGCGCAGCAGGTTGAGCACATCGCCGGGCAGGGGCGCATTGGTCAGGGTGAACTCGTTGGCCGTGCCGTAGAGCACCCGCAGGGCGGTGGTGAGCAGCGTCTCCTCGTGCGGAGCGATGGGACGTCCGGAGCTGATCTCGAGCAGCCCGGTGGCGGCGGTGACCTGGCGTGCCCGCATTTCGCGTTCGGCGAGTTGGCGTGCGGCGGTGGGCAGTCGGGCGATGAGGTTGCCGAAGGTGCCCACGGCCAGGGGGTTCATCGGCGAGTCGAATCCGACGCTGGTGACCTGCGGGGTGACCGGGGTGATGCCGTCCTCGCGGTACTGCACCCGGCCGTTGTCGTCGTGGAGGACCATCTGGCGCATCATGTTGACGAAGTCGGGTCGGTGATCGCCCATGATGAGCGGGCGGACCCCGGTCGCGAGGTCGTGGCAGACGATGCGCCGGTTGAGGGTGCTTTTGCCGAATCCGTTGAGGCCGAACACCATCGCTGAGGGTGCGGTGATCTGTCCGGCTTCGAACCAGCCGATCTGGTCGAACCCGACGGGTTGTCCGGTGTCGAGGTGCGAGCCGACGGGCGCGCCGTCCAGGGGGGCTGAGGCGCCGATGGGGAACGGGTAGAACCCCGGCACGTGCGCGGTGGTGCCGCGCAGTTCGTTGGGTCGGCGCACGTGGGCGACGCGGCCGCCGCCACGCCCGTCGAAGCCCCGGTTGGTGCGGATCAGGGCGGGCACGTCGAACTGGATCGGCCGGGCAATGGCGGCTTCGTGGCTTTCCCGCCGGCGGGCGTCGTTGCCGAGTTTCTGTCGGGCGAGGTAGCCGTTGACTCCACCGCTGCGGGCGGTGTCGAGCAGGTCCTCACGGGTGTCGTCGTCGTAGAACGTGGTCGGTTTGGCCGAGCGTTCTTTGGTGCTCGGCCGGGTGGCCGAGGCGGCACCGGCATCCAGGCGCAACGTCGAGGGCGCGGTGTCGCCGTCAGTGGCGGCGGTGGTGGGTGTGCGGAGGTCAGTGACAGTCATGGTGGGGCGTCTCGCAATCGGTTAGCGGTGGCGGTGGCGCAGGGCTTCGTCGGTGATGTCGCCGTGTTCGGGCAGCAACACCCCGAGTCCGATGCCGGCGGCGAACAGTTCGGCGTGGCGGTCGTAGCCGTTGCGCACGCCGAGGCGGGCGAACAGCGGCAACCGGGCACGCAGGGCGTCCACTGACGGCGCACGAGGGATCGACGACGGTGTACGAGGGCGCGGCTCGGTGATCGTCAGCGTCGCGCCGAAACGCTGCAGGGTGGGCTGAAAGGTCGCCCGGATCGGGTCGTCGGGGGCGATGGTCTCGGCGATCCGGGTCGCCCGCCAGGTGATCGCCAACCGGGTGCGCGGGGTGGTCGGGTCACGCTCGAGCAGCTGGCCCAGTACCGGACCCATCGCGTGGGGCGGTTCCAGCACGTGCGGAGCGATCACCCATGTCGCCGAGACCAGGTCGTTGTGGCAGAACACATCCCGCACCCGGTGTGGTGTCGAGTCCGGCGCGATGTCGGCGAACGCGGGCGCTGCGTCATCGACCAGACCGCCGCGGTAGGCCCGCACCCCGACCGCGGCGACCTGCGCTGCGGTCAGCGGTGTGGTGGGCAGCCCGGCGGCGTGCAGGGACCCGATCAGGGTGTGCAAACGCCGGCCCACTTCCACGGCCATTTCGTCGGGTGTGGACTTCATTGCTGAGGTGGCCGCCACGAACGTCACCGCCAGATAGGTGTCGGTGGCGAGGTCGGCGACGTCGAGGCGGTAGTGGTGATCTGTGTCCATCCACTGCCGGTGGGCGGTGTCGGTGCGCGGGAAGGTATCGGCGACGGCGGTGACCGCGACGACATCCCAGGCGTCGGCACCGAAGTCGATGCGGGTGAAGTCGCACAGCTGTTGCCAGTCGCGCAGCGTCGCGCCGGTCGCGGCGAGGATCACCGTGTAGTGGCCGGTGGCGTGTGCCCGGATCAGGCCGTAGTCGTGACCGCCGGCCGAGCGGTGCTCGGTGATCGACAGGACGGTGCTGATCTGGGGCAGCGTCGTCGCCGAGGTGGACAGGCGGGCGCGTGAGCGCTGGAGCAGCGAGGTCAGGGCCGGGAGCGTCGGCATCGCAGGGTGGTCCTTTCTGTCCTGGTTAGGCGGCGAGCTTGTCGGAGACGGTGCTCTCTTCGGAGAGCACGACACCGAAACCCAGTCCGGCGCAGAAGGTGACGAGTTGTTCGTCGCGGGCCGGTTCGAGTGGGGTGGCCGCCGAGAGGCCCAGATCGGTGACGAGGGTGTCGATCTTCTGGGTATCGGCGCCGATCGGGCAGGTGGCGGTCACGACCATCGACACCCGGGTCACGCCCGCACCGCGGGCCTGTTCCTGGCGGGCGCCTTCGGCGCTGTCCAGGCGCACCAATGCGCGTTCGGGCAGTTTGCCGACGTGGGTGCGCACAGCCTGGCGGGCATCGTTGTGGTCTTTGTTGACGATCGTGGTGGCTTGGGCCGGGGTGTAGGGCTGGTAGACGAAGGTGACCCGCTTGCGAGGCACGTCGCTGTTCGGGGACAGCAGATCAGCAAGCACGTTGGAATCGAACGGCGCCTCGGGTTCGTTGCGCATCGTCCACGACATCGACTGCGCCGCATCGTGAAGCAGGCGGCCGTGCTGGTCTGAGGCCGAGGTCGGTCCGCAGTCTTCCCACCGCAGGCGCATCGGTTCACCGCTCATCAGACCGATCTCGAGGTCGAGCTCGTCGGCCGGGGAGAAACTGCGGCGGGCGATCGCGCAGATTTCGCGTTCGAGCATCGGCCGCACCCGCAGACCGGCGGCGTGGCAGTAGTCCCGAATCCGTCCGAGACGACGCGCCAACTCGTTGCCCATGTCGGTGGCATCGCGTTTGCGGTGCATGGTGTCCGCGCGCCAGGTCAATCCGATCCGGGCTTCCAGGCGCACTTCGGCGGTCGGTACCGCTTCGGTGGCTTCGATGATGATCTTGCGGGCCAGCGCCGGTGCTGTGTCCTTGAGCCGGGACCGCACGATTGTCGAGGCCCGCATCCCCGACTCGGGCAGAGTCTCCATGGTGATCGTCGCGGCCACGAAGTCCGGCGATTGCCCGAGGAAGGTGAGCATGTCGCCGAGGCGGGCGACCCAGCGATCGCGCACAGGCTGGTCATTCCACTCCCCGCCCTGGGGCCAGGTCCGCAGCACCAGGGTGTAGAAGTTCTTCGACGACAACCTGATCAGACCGAACGGTGCCGACCCGTCGCCGGGTGAGAAGTCGAACGTCTCGGCCGTCGCCAGCGGCCCCGGTAGTGGGGTGCCGTCGGGGATCATCGTGAACGGCCCGGACCGCAGCAGAGTTTCACCGGCACAGCGGGCCTTCGACACCGAGCGTGCACCCATGCCCAACTCCCAGGCTGAGCGGCCCCGCAGCGACACCACCAGCGGCACAAACAGCACTGCCAGCGTGAACGGCAGCCCGAAGAACTTGATCACACCGGGCAGCGGCAGCATCAGGCCCACAACGGCGACGAACATGAACACCAGCAGCACCATCGTCGAGAACATGGTGAACCCGAACGCGCCGGAGGACCGGAACGCCGCGGCCGGGCGGTACAGCAATCGGCGGGTGCTCGCTTTGTCTGTCATGACAACCTCTTTCGACAGTCAGAGAGATGGGGTGGGCGGCTAGTGCGCCATGGCGTGTTCGTTCCAACCCGAGCGCATCGGCGGCGGACTACTCAGTGACGGGTCGGAGCTGGTGGATTCGACTTCGGATTCGACGCTGTCGGCGACGGTTTGCATGGCTGCCCCGGCGAGTCCGCCGGCCGATCCCATCGCGTCGCCCAGCCCGGAGGTGGGACCGCCGCCGCCACCGCCGCCGGAGCTGGCCTGTCCGCCCTGGCCGCCGGAGAGGGCGGGTTGCGCGCCGGGTCCGCCACCGCCCGATGGCGGTGGTGGTGAGGGTGCCGATGCCGTGGAGATACCGCCCGAGGGTCCACCGCCGCCGCGACCGGCGATCGAGGACATGCCGCCCGCGCTCGCACCGCCGCTGGCCCCGGCGGTCGCCCCGCCCGAGGCAGCCATGGCCGCGACCTTGCCCGCCGCGACGCCGGCACCGATGGCCGTGCCGGCTGCCGCGGCACCCGAGCCGCCGCCACCCATGCTCGCCACAGCAGGGGCAATCAGGCGCATCAGTGCGGGTAACACGAACGCGCACAACATCATCAGCACCATGCCGAGCACGACCTGTTGGGCGTTGTCTTTGGAGGCTCCGGCACGGAAAGCCACGAAGTAGGTCAGCGCGCCGACGGGTTTGAACAGCAGGAACGCCACCGACCAGGCGACGAGCCGCTGGTAGCTCTGTGACCCGGGGCCGGTGCCGGAGAATGCCGCGGCCACCGGGAGCGCGGCGACGACCAGCAGCAACATCGCCTCGCGCACCACCAGCAACGCCAACTGCAAAAAGGCGCCGAGGAATCCGACGAGGGCGAAGATGCCGATGGCGGTGGTGCCCAGCGCGGAGTTGGTCAGCAGGTTGAGTTTGAGGAAGTTCTTGATGGTGTCGCCGTTGCCGCCGCCTGCGGTCACCGATTCGCTGACCAGCCAGTTGGAGATGCCGTCGGCGATCTGCCCGCCGACGGTCAGTGCCAGCGGGATCGCGGCGGTGGCCATCGCCGAGCGGAAGATCAGTTTGAAGCCCTCCTCAGCGTCATCGGCCATGGAGCGCTTGCGGTCGATCATCATCCGCAGGCCGAAGAACATCAGCGAGAACGTCAGGCCCACGATCTGGATTTGCAGAGTGTGGTCGTGCACTTCCTGCATGAGGGAAGACTTGTTGTCTAACTGCGGGTTCGGCAGCTTGATCCACCACGCCAACGCCCACGTCAGGATCGTCTGGTAGCCCTCGAG
Source organism: Gordonia sp. B8661-1 (assembly GCF_059427765.1). Lineage (NCBI taxonomy): Bacteria > Bacillati > Actinomycetota > Actinomycetes > Mycobacteriales > Gordoniaceae > Gordonia > Gordonia sp. B8661-1. Next base: position 30,110 of record NZ_JCAHRL010000013.1, on the reverse strand, counting down.
CAACGAGTTGACGATCTTCTCGAACGACCCGCCGACCACACTGCCGGCCACATTGCTGGCCGCGTTGCCCGCGGCGCCGCACACCGCGCGGCTCAACGGGCCCGCGACGTCGCACAGCGGGTTCGCGGCGGCCCTGCCGGCACCGACCCACGACGACACCGTCGCGACAATCAGCGCCACCACGACCGCTACATGGGTCCGGCGGCCGGTCAGAAAAGTGCGCAGACGCCCCCGTCGGCCGGAACGCGTTTCCCAGAGGTGAGAGTCGTTGTGGTGGTTCACCATGGGGTCCACCCATCGCCAGTGGTCGAAATCAGCAGGCGGCTGGGATCGTTGCCGGGTTCGGGGACCACCCATTTCCACTGACCGTCGCGCCAGACCATGTCGACACCGACCGAGATGGCGGTGAAGCCGTCGTCACGATTGAGAGGTTGGGCGAACTCGACGTGGGCGAAGTCCTTCGAGTAGGTGGTGATACGGACCGCGACCGGCACATCCCGCATCTGCGCGGGCAACTCAGGGTTACCGGCATAGACTTGCGCGCCATTGGTGCGCAGAGTGTCGGCCTCGGGACGAGCGGCCTCAGAGACCACGGCTGCGCGATCAAGGAGCGCGACGTTCTGATCATCAGGTGCCCAGGTGGCGCGCTGGCCGATCTGCCAGGCCGCCAGCGCCGCGCCCTGCGGGGTGTGGGCAAACCCGGTGGGTACCCCGTCTGTGCTGATCGCGGTCGGACCGTCCGAAGTGGAGAACGGGATCGTCGCGCCGTACACGCGCTGCCACATCAATCCCTCCGGTGGTGGGAGCACAGCCTCAGGCTCATCGGTGTCCGAGGGATCGGTGGTCTGCGGGAGGACCTGGCCGAGCGGGTTGGTCGGGGTTTCCACCCGGCGGCCGCGGGTGTCGGTGGTGGGCACCCCGAACGCGTCGTCGGGCAGTCGGGTGACCGGGGTTTGCGGCGTACCCGACGTCGGTGTGTCCGTGGCGGTGACCTGTGGCGGAGCCGACGTATCGTCATCGTCGCCGCGGACGGCGACCAGCACGGCCATGCCGATGACGATGGTCAACACCAGCAGCGACAGCACCAGGGTGGTGCCTTTGTAGCCGCCGGACTGGCGCAGTGAGTGCAGCGCCGCAAGGCGGCCGAGGTCCTCGCGAGGATCAGGGGTGCTCATGATGGTTAGGCTCCTGTCAGTGCGACCATGTCGGTCGGCGTGGCCGTGATCGCGTCCACCGGTGAGGCGCCCGCCGCGGCGTCGGGCAGCAGCAGCCGCCAATCACCGAACGCGGGCGCCCACACGACCGTGGTGTGGTTGACCGTCATCGAGCCGTCCGGCAGCCGGGTGTAGATGTCGGCCGATGCCTTGTCGGGGGTGAACGCGGTCAGTTTCCAGCCCTGCACCTGCGGGGCCTGACCAGCGGGCACACCCGATGTGGTCGACAACTGAATGCGGTTGGTGATGAAGTCATCTCGTGCTTGTCCAGGTGCGATGAGTTCACGGACCACCTGCGGCCACTGGTCATCGAGCGCAACCGAGAGACGCACGATGGCATTGACCGCGGCCAGCCCAGCTCCCGGCGGTGTGCGGTCGAACCCTTCCGGAGCGACGGCATCTGTCACCTCGGTGGGGCCTTCGGCGGCTTGGGGAATGCGCATGCCGTTGAACTCCACCCATCGCAGCTCGGTGGGTGGCGTCGTCAACGGAATCTGTTGCGGCGTCGACGGTGTGGCGGTGTCGGGGTCTGATCCGCATCCGGTCAGCAACCCGGCCAGCGCGTAGGCGGCAACGAGAGCGGCGATCAGCCGAAGACCAGCACCGCCGCGGCGAGGTTGCCGGCGATCGCGACCACCCACACCCCGAAGATGATCTTGGTGAACCACTCCCCCGCGGTGATCTGTGCGAGTGGATGCTCGCGCACCTTGTCGAACGCGATCGAGGCGCCCAGAAAGACCAGATGCACGAGTGCGAGCATGTTGGCTACGAACACGAACCAGCCGCCGATCAGGGTGATGTTGTTCATCACCTCGGTAGGCAGTTTCGCGTACGCCACTGTCATGGTGGTGTTCATCGCTGTAGCTTTCGGTCCGCACGGCTCACCCCTGCCCGCCCGCAGCCTGGATGATCGTGGCGCTGGCCGCGATCACCATCGTCCCGACGATCGCGCCGATCGCGATCTTCACGCCCTTGTTGTCACCGCGGTCGGTGATCTTGTCGAAGGCGATGAAGCCGCCGCCGACGACGATCGCCACGGCGGTGGCGAAGTAGGCCAGGAAGGTGACCCACCCGCCGAATGTGTTGAGCCGGTCCGACAAACCGGGAATCGGGATGGGGTTGAACGCCACGTAGGTGGTGGTGGCTTTGGCCGAGGCCAGCGTGGACTGGAGCATGATCTCTTCCTTCTCGTGAGGGTGGAGGTTGTGGAGTTGTGCCGTTATGGGGTTGTGCCGGCGTCGCCTGACATCACCGCGACTGCGGCGTCACGAAGGCCCTGGCCGACGGCGGCGATGTCCGGGGCGACGACGGTGCGCGGATCGGTGCGCCGCGCCGCTGGGGCCGGGTCGGGACCGGTCGAGGGCAACTCGTTGAGCGGGGTGTCGACGAGGAAGTCGTGCCAGGCAACGTGCCACACGTGCGCGAAAAGCCCGGACCCGACAAGCAATTCCCGATCGCGGCGGAGCCGGGCGGTCGGCTTTCCCTTCCGCCCGGCTACCAGCACCAACCCCAGCAGCTGCACATGTGCTGGCGCATTGTTCGTCGCGTACTGGCGCGCGGCCAGCGACGCCGCGGCCAGGCCGCGCGCCGATTCCCGCGCAACGAGTACCGCAAACGGCGGCTCATCGGCCCGCCCTGGCCACAACTGGCCGGAATCGCCGACATGCTCGAGCTGGGCCGCGAGCGTGGACACTCCGGCACCGCCATGACAGCCCACGGCCGCCACCAGATGCGCCGGTAACCGTGTCGTGCGCCGCCCCAGCATCTCCGACGCGCTCGGCGGCAAAATCGACGCACCCCGAATCGCTCCGGCGTTGTGCGCCGACACCGTCTCCACACTCGCGGCCATCGTTGTTATGCCCCCTTCGGCGTGAGCTGCGGGAAGGTGACCTTGAGACCCGGGACTGCCTTCTCCGCCTGTCGGGAGAGGTCGACGGCAGCGTCGGTGACGGTCTTGCGCACCTGATCGGCGGCACCACCGAGTGCCTTGTAGGGGGCGTCGGCCTGCTCCGCGGTCCAGTTGGCGGTGTAGGTCTGGTCGCCGATGGTGGTCTCGGCGTTGACATCGCCACCGACGTTGACCTGGTAGTGCACTGCGGGCAGACCAGCTTTGGCGGCTTGGCCGGCGGGCAGATGCACCTCGAACTGGTTGGCGCCGGGATTGGGCAGCGGAGCCGATTGCGGACGCGGCGGTTGCGGGACGCGGCGGTTCGGGTCGGGCTGGCCGGGCAGCCCGGGCTGACGCGGGTTCGCACCCGGATCTCCGGCACCCAGGGCGTGCGCGAGGAGTCCACCGGCCGTTCCACCGGCTACACCGCCGACGATCGCCGCGGGGATACCCAGGGCCGCGGCACCGATCGCCGCACCGGCGGCCGCACCGATCGCCGCGCCCGTTCCGGTGTGCGCGCCGGGGAAGGGCACCACCATGGTCGACCCGATGACGGCTCCCACGCCGGTACCGATCAACGCGCCACCGACACCGCCGGTCACTGCGGCGGGCACGCCGAGGGCGACCGCACCTGCGGTGCCGCCGAGCGCCACACCGATGATGGTGGCGGCAGCCTGGCGGGACGCTTCGTCCTCGGGAACCCCGACCGAGATGAGGCCCTGGGCGATCTTCGCTTCGCCATAGGCCGACCACTCGTTGATCGAGACCCGCTGACGGTCGGTCAGCCAGGGAGCATCGCGTTTGAGCTGGTCTTCCTCGACGAGGAAGTTGCCCACGCGCAACGTCTTCGGGGGCGGGGCAATCGGGCGGACCGGCGCGACCGGGCGGGGCAGGGTGTAGGCCTGCGGCGGCGCCGGGTTGTAGACGGTGTCGTAGTTGGGCTGGTTGTACGCCTGCGGATCGGCGTAGGGCCGGTATGGCGCTTCCCGGGGCGGTGCCGGGATAGCGCCCGGACCGGGGTTGTAGTTGTAGCTCGGCGCAGTCTGCTGCGGAGGTGCGACCGGTGGGGTTGCGTCGTCGCCGCCACCGCCGACCCCACCCTGCTCGAATCCATCGTCGGTCTCGCCCTGGTCGATACCGCCCTGTTCGTAGGCTGCGGCCGGGCTGTCGACCAGGAGGGTGGCGCCGAAGGAACCGGAAACCATCAGCGCGGCAAGCACTGTCCCGACGAATGGGGTGGCTGGTGGGGCGGTGCGGTGCCGGCGTTGTGCCCGCGACCGCCGGGGCGGGGTGTCGAACCGCGGAGACGTGACCGCTGGTGAGGTGATGTACATGGGAGGGGGTGACCTTTCTATTTCTTGTTTCGTGTGACAGACGCGATGTAGGTGCGTTCGCCGATCTGGGTGGTGGTGATGTTCTGGACATCGGGGTCGGGGTCGCGGGTCCCGTCGGGCAGGATCAACGTGACCGCCACGCGATAGGTGTTGGAACCGGTCTCCTCAATCGACAGGCAGTACCGCGCTTGGGGATTGAGCGTGTCGATGCTCGACTGCAAATCGACCGCGCTGCCGATGCCCTCGACATTGGACGAGGCCATCGCCCGCGCGGCCGGTCCCGAACGCCAGTGGAAGTAGGCGTAGTTGAACGCTTTGATCACGTTCGGCCCCGACGTCAGGTCGCCCGGGTCGCGGCCGGTAGTGGTGGCTCCATCACTGGTCGAGGGGCATTCCACCGCATCGGAGAACGGGTCCGGGGTATCCATCGCAGCAACCGGATCGGTGATGCCGTCCTCGCCGCCGCCGCTGACCAGGCCCCGGATCATGACTGCGATCGCCACTAGCCCCATGACCGCCACCACAACGGCAGCCGCCACGATCAGCAGCCACCGGCGGTCCCGACGTCGAACCGGGGTCGGAGCGGGCGCACTTCGTGTGAATGGCGCTGCGGCATAGACGTTATCGGTGTACGGGGGCTCCTCGACTGCGGGCTCGGCGACCTCCCCGAAATCGGCGTCATCAGATTCAGCGTCATCGAGTTGGGCGTAGCTGTAAGTGTCGTCGACCTGGTCAACGCCCCCTGCTGTGATGTCCTGCTTGGGGCGCGTCGGGTCGTCAACCCACTCCGTGAGCTGGTCGGAGTGAGGCTCGCTGGTGTGCAGCCAGGACTGCACGCTCGGGTCGTTCTGCCAATCAGTGCTCATCCGAACGTCACCTCGTTCCCGTGGCGGTATGCGCGGGTCCAGCGATCGCACGCGGCGAGGTGCCAGTGCAGGGGATGTTCATCGCCGAACACACCGCGCCGGACCGCGGTCAGCGAGAACGGATCGATAGTGTGCAGCGTGTCGTCGAACACGTCGCGGTAGGTGGCGCCGACCAGCAGCTCGTCCGGCAACGAGCCGTTCGAGCCGACCACCAGCACAACGCTGTTCGCGTCGAGGCGGTAGCCGCGGTCACCGGGCAGTACGCACCGCGCCCGTTCGTCGTAAGCCTCTTTGAGCCGCGTGATGCTGAGGCCGTTGCCCATCCCCCATCGAGTCGACGCGCAGCCGTTCTCATCGGTCAGGACCACCGACGTGGCCGGGTCGGTGACTGCGGTGATCAGATCGATGGGACTCAACCACGCCGGCTCACCACCCTGCGGGTTGATGGGACGGTTCGGATGGCCGGGGTTGTGAGAGGCATGTCCCCCGAACGGGGGCCGGATTGCACTGTCACTGAACATGTACTCGCTCCTTCCGGAGTGATTCGTTGAGTGCGCTAGTGGAGAGGAAGGGTCTAGCTGGAGGTGGTGGTTCGACCACCACCACAAGCGCGGCACAACCCGCGCCCGCACACGCGGGAAGGGCTGGCCGAGAGGACGGTCAGACTCATTGCGAGGCCCCGCTGAGGAACGGCGGAAGGCCGGACGCGCCGCCAGGAGGTGTGGATTGCGGGACCGGTGAGGACTCCGAGGGAACGGTCTCGGCCGGAGCCGATGGTGACGAAGTGTCGAGCTCCCACGGATACGCCGGTTCCGACGTCGCAGCGCTCGGCGGCAACGACGTCGTGGTCAACGATGGAAGAGTCGACGAACCGGACCCCTCGCCGAACAGCCACGAAAAGTCATCGCTGCCGCTGCCGCTACCGGACGAGTTCGACGAACCGCCGTCCTTGCCGGCGATGTCGCGCGCGGCCGCCACGATCCAATCCCCGATCAGCTTCGTCGGGGGCTGGCCCGTCGGTGTGGCCGATACCTGCGAGTACGACGTGTGCTGCTTGGCGGCATCCCAGTACTTCAACAGCGAGGACACCTTGAACAGGTCGGAGTTCGCCTGAAACTCGGACTTGAACGCGGTAAACGCCTCAGAGACAAGGCGTTTCTGCGTTGCCGGTGGAACCAGCGTAACCGCTGCCTGGCCCAGCTTTGCGCCCAGAATGCCGACGATGGCCAGTGGATTCGCAGCACCCGCAGTAGCGATCGCGGCGATGGTGCTCGGGGTGGCGACTGTCTGCACAACGGTCTTCACCGCGTTGAACCCGATCGTGCCCACCTTGATGACCGCCGACAACGCGTCCTGGACACTCGGCAACGGCGTACGAGGGTCTGAGGCCACGGCCAACCGCTCGGACAGGGTCTGTCGCGGTTGATAACTCACGGATTCGAGATTGTTCTCCGGCGCCTGGACATCCTCATTGACCACCGGCACCGCGGTCTTCACTGCGGTCAATGCCAGCGCTTCGGCGATCGTCGACAACGACCCGATCGGATCGTCCGGGTTGAGTTCCGATTGACCCGCGATGTTGGTGACCAACCGCGCCAGCGGTGCGTTCGCCGGGGCATCGCAGGCGAGGTCGCCGGGCGTGCACGCGGACAGATAGCGTCCCGCGATGGCCTGGTACGACGTGTCCTCGACATCGCCGGCCGGAGCGATGCCGCCACCCGGGGCGTTGGTCGTCGACGCCGCCACGACCTTGGATACGTTCGTGCCGCTTGTTCCCGGCACCGGGTCGGGAGAGGTCTGCCCCGGCTTGCCGGGAAACAACGAAGCCCCTTCGGGACGGCCGGGATCGCCGAGGTTGGCCAGCAGGGCCAGTTTGTCGGCGCCGATCGCTGCTTTGCCACCAACGATGTCGTTCAACACGATCCGTGTGACGTGAGCGCCCTGGGAGTAGCCGACCAGACCGAACTTCGTGGCCGGGCACGCGGCGGCCTTCTCTTTGATCCAGGACAGTGTCTTGGCGACCGCGCCCTGAACCGACTGCTCGTACGGGACCTTGCCGCCCGCTACGGCACCACCGAAGCCGGCGTCGTAGGGCACGTACGCGCGGTCCATATCACCGCGGGCGGCCGTGATCGCCGGGTGCAGTATCTGAGACAGGAAGCCCGCATCCTTCGACGGATCGGCGTCTGGCGACGACTGGCCGGTGCCCTGCACCGCATACACCATCAGACCAGGGCAGCCCCCCGGCTGCGCCGGCGCGGCAGACACGTTCCCGACCCCGACATTGGCCAGGGCGATGACGGCCGTCGCCATGACTGCCAAGGTCGCCGCCCAGCTCGAATGTCGCGACTCCTGTCCACCCCTCTGGACAGGACGATGCATCTCTACACTGGTCACCGGGACAGCCCCCCATCGACAGACAGGGAGCTGTCTCCTCGGGTGACCACGCGTGAGCCGTTCGACGGCAAATCAATCGCGCTCGCGCGTAGTCGCCAACCACCACTCCGGAGAGGGACTGTTCGACGGCAATCTGACCGTCCCTCTCCGGAGCCTGGGACCTGTGCCATCGATCGAAAGTCGACAGCGACACGCCCAGACCAATCTGGCCCACGAGGATCGGGCTCAAGAAGGTTCGTCATGCGAGTTCCTTCACTCCAAGGGTTTCCTCGAAGCTGTAGGAGCAGCCCACCCAGACGACCGTTGCCCGCGCATACCCGCAGGTACACTGAGCAACGCCCGCCTCGATGCCCGCACTTACCGCATCGAGCTGGTAATCACCCGGTCCGGACGCCGTTCGAGTCGCCAAACTTGGCAGCGTCCGGCCGGGGTCAAACTTCGAGACAGAGACCCTGTGCCTACATGGTGTACATGGGTCTCGCCAGGTGCCAAAAGCCGCTCAATCGGCAACTTGACCCGTGCAGTAACCGATCAATATCGACCGTCGATACGTACTATAACCCGACAGTAGACCGATTGAAAACCGAAGTTAGGCAATCATTGGTGGCATACCGTAGGGGGCACGCCCCGGACCGGTCTATAGCGCCTAGAGTGCGGGTGTGGCCGATGCTTTGCGCTTTGGGCGCCTCGTGCAACGGCGCCGGCAGGAACTGGGAATGTCGCAAGCCGATGTAAGTCTCGCCGGCGGGCCGAGTGACCCGACTATGCGACGCCTCGAGCAAGGTTTAATGGCTAAACCGCGGTTCGTCACGTTGACCAAGCTGGACGCTCCGCTGCGGTGGTCCCCCGGAAGCGCCGCGCGCGCATTCGAGGGAGGTGACCCGGTACCTCTGCAGGACGAACCCACGACCGATCTGGCCCCGGGCACGAATGATCCGGTCTCTTCTCGCCCCACACGTCCTCTGACGCCCTCTGCTTACGGCGTGTTCATTCGAACCGACGCGCTGGCCGAACTCGCTCGGAAGGTACGCGCAGTCGATGACCTGTCGCCTTCGCTCGACGAGGACCAGCGCGTTGTGGTTGCGAATCTTCGTCATGCGACCGACAGGTTGACCCGAGCGTGGATAATCAGGCAAGCAGAAATAGCGCGTCGTGATGACACTCTCGCTGATCTAATCCTTGTTCTTGACGATCATCTACGAATGCCACCACCGGAAGGCGAGTCCACCTCTGACAGCGATGACCTCAACTACTTGAGGTGGCTAGCCGGCTACCCGATGCCAATGCCTCAGGTTCGGCGATACGAAGCGCGGTTCGCTGAGTTCGTAGCGAGTCAGTCAGAGCAAGCGGACTGACACAAACTTGGAGTTTCCTCAGGTGCTGCTAGGTGCGGTGGCCCAGCGGGCCGGGTTGGTCTACTGCAACCTCCAACCCGACCCGCGAGCACGATCCGGCAAGACCAGTCTTTAGGCTGCGCAGTCATTGGACATCGCGCCGCGCCACAAGACGCCATTGGTGGTGGCAAACCGAAGTTACACCGATATTAGACCAAAATAAAGGGCGTGCTCTCTGCGCGTCCGTCGAAGCGGGTGAGTCCCAGGCTCGCCCGCAACGGTATGGATTGGCAATTCCCTGCGGGCCCGTTGCTTCGTTCTGATACGAACCCAGATATCAGACGCCCTTCGGCGACCCTCACCTATCGAACTGCGTTTAGTTGCGCGGACCCATCACCCCTCCCCCGCGTGACTGCAGGGACGCCGCGGGTTTGGGTGTGCAGCTCGTGCCTGCGGACCGCCAGCCGGCAGGGATGAACCGTCCGAGGATTGGGTGTACCGGCTTACTCCGAATCCACCGACTGAGACTGGAGGTGGGCTTCTAGAGCCGCCCTGCACAGCTGCGAGCGATTCTCGGCACCAACTTCGACAACTAAGCGATCGATGACAGTCAGGTTGCGACCAAGCATCCGGAACGTCAGCGAAGATCGCTCTTCTTCTGGTCTGGCTTCGATTCGTACGAACAGCCCATCGTCGTGGTGCTGGCGTTTGAGCTTCTCTACTAACGCCGGCAAGCGGTCGTGATTGGCGACAATCGCGTCCATCAATGTCCCGGCAATGGTTGTTTCGTTCTGCTTGTTGTGTGCCTTGGTGGCTGTGCAGAGTGGCGTGGGAAGCGACAGGGTGACTGACACCAGCATCTCGTCTGGGCGGGTTTCGACGCGTTTCGGGCGTCGGGCACCTCGCGAGACAGGCCGAGTAGACGCTGCCGGTTGCGGTCGATTGTGCGGTAGCGCTGGGCCGTCGGGTACTGGTGGGGTCGCCGCCGGTGCCGCTGTAGGAGTGGTTGGTCTACGGGGCGGCGGCCCCGGGACGCTACCGGTCCTCGCGAGACCGGTGACAGGCTTGCGATCGGTGGCCATCAGGCAGGTGCTCCTTCGTGTGCCGGCTCCGCGGAGGAATCTTGTTCGGTCTCGCGTCGGTCGATCTCCTGGAGGATCTCCTGGGCGAGGAGGACGTAGTCTTCTGCGAGAGACGGCGCGGTGCCTGGCACACGGTCGGGCCGCCTGCCTTCCTTGAGGGCCTTCCAGTACGGCTCGGCGTTGTCGACTTGCTCGGCCAGCTCGTGGGCAAGCAAGCCCTTCTCCCGTACCTGAACCGAGGTCATGGTGCTATGACGCACAACGGAATTGAACAGCGGGGCCACTCCTCCGAGCGCTGCGTCTAGCTTGGCCCGCGCCTCTCTACGAATGGCTTTCGCAGCGGCCTCGATACCGAAAAGCACGGCGCCCAGGACCTCGATGTCGGGGTTTGTTGATCTGGCACTAACCAGTTCGTCAGCGAGTTTTTGCAGGCCGTCGATGCTCGAGTCGTCCGGTTTCGTCGGGATGACGATCCAACGTGTTGCAGCCAGCGCTAACCGTAGAAGATGGGGTCGTGTAGGTGGGGTATCGATGATGATGAGGTCGTAATCATCTGCGATGGGGCTTAATGCATCTGCGAGTTGCCTGTGTGAACCTGGCGAACGCTGAGAACGACCGATCAGTATCGCTTCAAGATCGTCGAGTCCGCTCCCACCTGGAAGTACGTCCAAGTTGGGTCGGTAGTTGACAAGACTGGGTCGTAGTGGTTTCTCCTGCATGATCGCGTCGAAGATCTGTTGTCCGGAGTCGCCTGACCCATCCATCTCGTAGCCGAGGTCGCGTCCCGCGTTGCCCTGCGGATCGAGCTCAATGAACAGGACGTGCCAACCGGCGGCAGCGGCCAAACCAGCGACATTTGTCGCCGTTGACGTCTTACCGACGCCACCCTTGCCGTTTGCGATCGTGACAACCCGAGCTAGTGCGGGTTGAGATAGGTGTTGCACTGAGTCCTCCAATGGGGTGGTGCGCATGGACCGCAGGAAGGCAGTGCCTCCCGGGCGCATTGGGGTCCGCTATGCGCAGAGGATAACAGCGCACATCGGTTCGCGCGGTGTACGACACGCTACGGACGACTTGGCGTTCTACCGGGAGGTCTCTCGTGCGCGACGCCGCAGATACTCACTTGAGCTTGGCAATGATCGAGGCGTTAACAACGACGATGTCCCTGGTCGGCATGCAATATCTACGTCCTGCGTTACGTATAGACATAACTGCTTACACAGAGCTGCCATCACTGCGCACGGGTATGTGTTCACTAGTTTGGTATGTACATCGATCTACATGTACCGCATCAGCGGAGCCGGTAGACGGAGGAACATCTCGACGCACAACGCTTGCGACGTGGAACAAGATATGGCGATGCATGCGGACATGAGTGCTCTGTGCCGCGTAGGTCGCCTTGCGAGCGTCCGCAAGCAGCCCAGTACGTAGCACTTCACAGGACCTTGTACTGAGTGCAACATGGTTTCTGGTAGTCGAGTGGCTACGTGTTTTATTGCTGCGCAGCGTATGGGGGTCTGGACGCTGAGGCGCATCCCGTACTTCGGTGCGGCACTTCACGCTGTATGTATGGCGCGCCGAACAGTGCAAAGTACGGCCCGATAGACGGGGGAACGTATTTGTCGGCGTGCGGTCTGACTGGTGGCGCCCATTAACGCAGAAGATCCGGGCAGCAACCAACAAAGGTGCACTTCCTCGAGTGTTGTGGTTCGTGCTAGGGGGCCCATTGCGGGGCGTAGCGCATAGCTCCGTGACCACAGTGCTGTCGCGATTCACCTAGACGGTCTCGTCGACTGCACTGAGCGCGTGGCTGCGCGCATTGCAGCGCGAAGTAATGCGTGCATTATTACGGGCTGAACAGGCCGTTTGTGCGCACGGCATTCGCCATCGACGCGGTCGGTAACCACGTGTGCGGGGAACGAAAGTCGGAGACCAGGATCGCGGATACGATACCCAGGACAAACAGACGCATCGTGTCTGCACCCGGGAGAGATTCGCGCTCTCGACTAGACCCGTGAAAGAACGAGGCGCTGGGTGACATAGCCACACAGCTCGGCTGTCAGCTGAGTGGCTTATGAGCCAACAGCTCAATGAAGCGGTCCCCGCGCAGACTTGCGCGTCTGCGTGACCTGACCCGGTGGGACGGGTCTGACCATTCGCGACACGGGTGCACAGAGACATAAAGACATGAGACCACAGCGCAGCTCGTTCACGACGAGTTTCGTCCCACCAATGATGACCGGGGAATGGCGTCCGCCTTGCTCGATCGCTCGTCTACGTCGACGCAGCCATCCGGCAACGTGTAGCAGCGGTCCTCGAAGTCTCTGGAATGGCCGGGCGGACCCCACTGTTGGGTCACGACACAGACATCGGCCGCTCTTGTGGGTCCACAACTGAACCGGGCTGACTTAGGATGACCAGATGGCTGACCGGGGACCAGTGCCACAACTACATGCGGCAGCTCAGGCGGGCACCTACAATCCGTGCTCTACGTAGATCACCGAGTCGTCTCACTCCCCCGGGGGCACCGGTGTCGCCGCCGGCCCCCCTCGAGTTCGGCCGCTAGGCCCAATGCCACAAAGCTCTCGGCACTTCGTAAGACTCCCTGAGTGATGGCTTCGGTGGGGTTCCGAGAACTGAGCCGACGTCGTCACCAACCGGATGACACCCGTATGGGTCGGCCGTATGGGCCGGCGGGAGATGTTCGACTCTGACGGTGGGCCATCGCGTATCGACGACCCGTTGGGGCTGAGGAAGCAAGAATGAACGCTTAGTGCGGCTGACAGGAGTCCTGGCTAACGCGCTGAGACGACAGACTTACGTTAACGGCTCCAGATCGCACCGTGACGAGCTGCCACCCATTTTGGCCCTAGGGGATAGGACAACTCAGTTTCGTCGTTCTGCGGGAAACTGGGAGGCAGTTTCGATTTGCGCAGGTCACGGTGCTCAAATGCTGTCGTGATCCGATAATCGAAGTCACGCGCTGGCGCTCGACCGGCACCGCTGGCCGGTGGGGGAGCGGAGAACCGCGGCGGAGTAGACCTTTCTGACCCATCGGCGAACTACTGCTGATGGCCCGCTTGAGGCGCGCCTGTGACTCAGTCGGTACCGCTTCTACCGACAGGCCGACGGCTTGTTGATTGCCTGCCGGTTAGCCCGCTCGATGTTGCTGCTGCGAGGGCTGCGCAGCACGAACTGCGTCCAGCAAGCGAGTGAACTCGCTTGCCAGAACACTCCCGTCTGAAAGCCCCAGGAGCACACCTTCCGCGCGGGCAACGGCTGTGTCTAAGCCAGCGACTGACGAGGGCTCCGGGGTGGACTTGGGTGACGCGGACGAATCGAACGCCGCAAGGTCGCGTTCGAGCATCTGCGCCATCTCGCGATGATGCTGAAGTTGCGCGGAAATTCGTCGAGCGGCGTTCTCGGCGGAGCGCCGGCAGGCATCCGAGCAATAGATCCGAGGCCGACCACGACCCGCGGTCCTACGAAACTCCTTTCGGCACTGCGGGTCAGCGCAGTACGCCGTCACTACCGGAGCTTTGGTCGACCGGTTCTCGATAGCTGCCGGAACTGGCGTGGGTGCGCCAAGGCGCCCACGCCGGCCGTCAGCGGACCGATCCATCCACCCAGTGTGGCATAAATTCGCGCGAAAATACAGCCGAACAACGCCCATGACCTGCGGAGATGAGAGAACCGCCCTACTTGATGTCCCCTGACCCGCCGTCCAGCACCAACATAAAATCGCGCGGAAATCGCGCTCATACAATTACACCGATGTGATTCGAGCCAGCAAGGGGGTGTGATGACTGCAGGACGCGCAGGTAGCGCCAGTCCTAGCGTGGCCACTGCACCGCGGCTCGATCGTCCCTGCGGGAGATCGTGCTCGAGCTTGCGCAGTTCTTCAGCCCAGCACCACGGTCGGTCCCTACTACCGACGACGGTCGATCAGCGCCGGTGCCGCGCCTTCGGCGCGAACCAGATCTTTCCTACCCTGCGCCAGCTTCGTGCTGCGCGCCTAGCATCGCCAACCCAGAAGGGAGCCTCCGAACCTTCCGAACGCTGACATCTGAATAACGCGCGAGGTCCAACACAAGGACCCCCCGATTACCAGTCGGAGGGTCCTTGATCTGAAGTTTCGAGACTGAGTTACCAGCTCGGTCTCACGGGCTCTCGCCCATCCCCGAAGGGACTGTCTTGCCGGACAGATCTCAGGGTAGCGTGCGCCCTCTCGGAGTGCCCGCAATCCCTGTGCTCCGCGTGTCGCACAACCACACGCGGGGAATCGACTGCATTCGTCCGCAGCACTCACCCACTAGTGGGTGGACATGCTGAGTGAATGGAGGCAGTGGTCGCCCCGCTCCACAGTGCGTGTCGACGCAACAAATGAACACAGATACCGATCAGCACCATGGCCAGAACGAATGCCACCGGTGCCTATCGCGACGTATCTAGCGGACCGCCATTCCCGGTACACGCTGCTCGCATTCGACCTGGATGCAGGACCGTACGGTCCCGAGGCCGTTGCTGTGGATGCCAACGTACTTACCGGCGTCCTAACCGACTTGGGTGTGAGCCACCTGCAAGTGCAGTCGGGGCCCTCAGGAGGGCGGCACATCTGGGTGCGCGTCATTGACCCAGGGATACCCGCGGAGAAAGTCGCCGACCTTGCTCGTAGGCTGCGCGCGCATCTTCCAACCCTCGACATCTCTCCGCTTACCAACCCCGTGTCGGGCGCAGTTCGGATCCCCGGGTCTGTGCACCGGTCGGGCGGAAACGCGAGCCCACTATTGACCGGACGGGAACTGGGCAACGCCGTCAGGGACATGCAGGCTCGGCCGGCGCCACCCGACCTAGCTGAGTGGCTGATAGCGAGGTTCCCAACAACCGCGCGGCAAAACTCCAGGCAGCGAACTACGACTATCGGCCTACGTCTGGTCGGGCAGGGGCCTGCCACACGGGTTGATCGCGCGCGAACCGAACTATCCTCAACTACGGCTGAGCGCCTAGTCAGGCGGCTCACAGCCGCCGACGATCGCTCGGCACACGCGTGGTCGATCATGCTCGGGATGGCCGCCAGCGGTTGGTGCTGGACTGATGTGCTTCAACATCTGCACAAGCCTGGACTAGTCCGCTTGCGCGAAGACCTCCGCCAGAACGAGGCGCACGCCCTCACGCAATGGCACAAAGCACTGCGCACTGCTGCCGAGACAGCGTGGCCACGAGCGCAAGGCGACCACACCGTCGACGACCCAGTCCGCACCCACATCGAGGCTGTCTTCGCTGCAGCGAACTCAGATCCCGCAACTTGGGCACGAAAGGGGTGGGCCAGTGCTGAACGGGTCCTGCACAGCCTCCTCGTTGTGTGCGCTGAGGCGCACACAACGACCGTGAACATCGACGTTCGCCGGCTAGCCGAAGCCGCTAACGTTCACGCTGCAACAGCATCGAGGGCACTTCACCGCCTCCAGGCAGAAGGCTGGATCAGACGAGTCGCTGAGGCGCAGGGGACAGAGTCGGCAACTTGGGAGCTCGCACATGTTCCGCATGACACAGCTGCAACACAAGGGGAAACACGCCCCCCGTTTGCCAGCTCCACCCTGCGACTCCACCATGCCCACCACGACATCTGGGTTTGGCGAGAAGGTTTAGGCGGAATCGCCGAGAGGATCCACGCAGCCTGGCAGGGTGGTCACGTATCCGTGATCGGTCTTGTGAGTGCCACGGGTTACTCCAGCCGGTGCGTCCGTGCGTGGCTTCGCTACTTCAGGGAGCTGAACCTACTGACTCCATCCAGAAATAGGTGGGACGAAGTAGCCGTCGCATTCGGATCTTACGGCGCAATGGTCCGACGGGCACAGAGCCATCTTGTCGATCGACTGGTTCGGGACTGGTGGGATGAAGAACTTCGCTGGCGAAAGCAAAGAGGGAAGCGAAGGTATCGGGGTCCGGGCAGAGTGGCAACGGATCCGCAAGCGATCGCACTGCCAATCGCAGCGCCCTCGCGGACACGGTATGGGCGGTTCCCGACGCGGCCCAACGGCAAGGTCGACTATCCGTCGGCTCGTTCGTTGGTGCGTAGTCACATGCAGACAAGTGAGGCTGCTTAGGTGTCACCGCGATCATCAGGACTGCGCGTGACAGTCCAACGTCACGCCACACCGAAGTTCCCGCGTGGTTCGAGGAGATAGTGCTGGGCTGGATTGAACGCCTGCTCACGCTGGCACCTCCGTTGGCGGGCCGTTGATGATCGGCCGGGTGTCGGGTGTCGGGCGTCGAAACTCGGGAACCTTTAGGTGACTACACAGCAACTGACGGGTGTAAGGGTCGCCGCAGCGGCGAACCTTACACCCGATCGGAGAACCACCTAAGGCAACAACCTCGACTGTCTGGACCGCCGGCGCTGTGCCCGCTGCGGGATTGGCCGGCCTCGGAGCGGCGTCGCGACCGCGGCGACGGGCCCATTCGTTCGTTTCGGACTTCGGAGTTCATCAGGTGCACGGCAGTGCCACCGAAAGCCAGGAGCCCTGCACCCTCGAAATCCCTACCGGTTTCCGAGGTCCGGTCAACAACGACGATGAGTTCACCCGTCGTGGTTACGGCGACCCGATCGGTGACGCCGGGCAGCCGAAGATCTTCCGCCCCTGACGGCAGGGTTAGTAGGTGCCCGGACCCGACTGCCGGGTCCGGAAACCGCTGTGTCTGCACCAAGAAGACGACGACCGGCGCGTGGCTGGACTCCGCCGGTCTGTGTGCTCGTTGGTCGGCGGTCGTCAGGATCGGCGCCGGATCTCTCGCGCCGGCTCAAGAAACTGTCAGTTTTCTCGGCAGTGATCTCGGTGCGGGTCACGACGTCGACGACCGCGTGGTCGGGGTCGTGGCCTGAAGCGCCGTCGGCTCCACCAACCGTGTCGCACCCCAAACCAGGCCGCGTCACCATGGGCGAGCTGACGCTGACCGGGCGGCCGTCCGGCATGCGATCGACGGATGATCTGGACGCAATCGCCGCGACCATACTGGCGATCTCGCAGCGACGCTGCTGGCACACCGGGTTCAATTTTCTGGCAAGACCACTCACCCGCTGGCTAGTAGCTGCCTACCAGCAGTGACCGCACCCATCGAAGTGGTCCAATCCGAGCTTTTGCAGTGCCCAATGTCTCGGACAGGCCCCGGCCCTGGTGTGAGCTATGACACAATAGTGGTCGTCGGTCGGGGAGTAACACCTACCGAAAAGGGGGCGGCATCTAGATCTACCTAGCCCATCTATCCGCACATTACGCGGCCTATTTGCAGTAGACGAACCGCGCGCCTTGCTCATCCTGGCCGAGGGGAGAAGAGACGTTCGATAGTCGTCGGTTGACTTCTACGGAACTCGAGGCGCTAGTTTCTCGAGGGCCGACGTCGTCAAGTCTTCGACCGAACAGATCGACTGACAAAGGGGCCAGGAGTAGATCGCCGCTCCTGAGGGGTGGGGTGTTCTGCTTTCCGACCACCGTGCGACTCATGAGCGTGTAGCGAAGTGCTCATGCATCGTCATCTTGGAGCGGGGTTCACGGGTCACTCACATAAGGCCCTGTGTGGCCCTTGTATTCGGTGTCCAAAGGGAGTTAAAAGTGCTCCGAGAGCGCTCACAGTTGGCGGGGCGAGTAATTCGGCCGGGTTCGTCTCGTCGATCATCAGGAAGCGGCAACCCTACGGCACAACGATCGCTCCGATCCGCGCTTCCGGTTCGGTTGCTCATCGTCGTAGCGGTGGTCTCCGCGGGTGCCTGCAGTTCGACTCAGGTGGCCGAACCACAAACAGCGGGGCCTAGGACTGCCGCTGCCGAGTCTACAATTACTACGCTGAAACCAACTAAAGAGACCAAGTTCCCATTACCGCAAGGTAGCAATCTGTACTTCAGTGGAACCGCTGTATACAGTGGATGCGTCCCTGAAATGGAAGAACCCGATCCGCGAAATAGCAATCGTGAGTTTTTTGACATCTCAAAGGGGCGGAATGTTGACATGCCAAACCCCACGCCCAAGTCGGGCGATACGATCATAGAGCAGGCCTGTGTTGTCACAGAAGACTCCAGCGGGAAACCGCTAGCCATATATCTCACCAAGACGAGAACGCCGTCTCATGGTCTCGAACCAGAAGTGATCCGCACAGAATTGTCGTCATACGATATCGTGCGCGCCGAATTGAGAGATTCTAGAGAATTCGAATGGCCGGTTGGGGATAGTGTCAATTGGTCATTGCATCCCGCCTCTGGGGGGGCGTTTTCTCTCATTACTGCCAATCCTGCTGGCTTTTCACTCGATCATGTGGCCTTTTTTGACGCGTCTACTCTTTCTCTGAAAAGTCAGACTCGGCCAGATGACAAACCGTACGATGGCGTTGATACAGGACCGCAGGGTGTGAACTACGGCGGGTATAGTCTCACGACGTCCAGGCAGGTCGGTGTGGGATACGTCAAAGACATGCACTTCTATGACAGCGACGGTGCGGAAGTTGGGGAGTTCCGGAATGTCGGACCCTACATGGTTACGCAGTTTGGAATCTTGATGGAGCACCGCCCGCGGACAGATGCGATTCCCGAGGAACGTAGGCCGGGCGTTTTCTATTTCGATTTTCGCAACAAGACCTTGGTTGGACCGATTGCGCCGTACTCCGATTTCGGTGACAGTTCATTCAATACCTGGTCTCAAGCTTCCCGGTACACCTACGGTGATCTAATCTTGCTGCGGGGCACGAGCACTTCGGAAGGGCAATATGTCTCGATTGTCGACTTGGGGAGCGGGCAGGTCGTCTTCGACCTCGATCGCACTAAGGTTGCGGGTCTACGGTTAAAGGAAGCGTTCCTTGGCGATCGTTATCTGTATCTGACAAAGTCGGACCAAAGGTCTGTCGTCGATTATCAAACGAAAGAGGAGGTTGCTACGGACTGGGCATTGCGCCCAGTTTTCAAACTCGCTGAGGGTTGGGCGCTCCTCAGGGTAGGTCATGAATCCGAAAATCACTCGCTCATGGCGAGTGGCATCTGCATCAACGTGTACTGGACAACGTGCACTCGTGGACAAAGTGTGCACCCAATAGCTAATGAGTACATCGCTGCTGGTGTCGGTGGGGGTGCATATACGGGGCCCTGGTATTGACTGACAGGTATACAAGACCGCCGTGACTGCGGATTCGGGCGGTTAGAAACGGGGTGGGGTATGGGGTATTGGAGAGGCTTTAGGACTCCGTGGTTCGGGCTGCTTCTTGCGATATTGGCGGTAATCTGGATTGCGGGTTGTTCTTCTAGCTCGGACTCAAGTGAGGCCGTCGATGTCGTACTTGGAGATTCATTCGAAGACTGTGTTGATGCTCGGGGAGTAAACTCAACACCGGAGGAAATAGCCGAGGCGGCACTCAACGCGCCGATCTTTGATCTCGCTTCGATGCGGCAGCAGCGGGTGTCCGACCAGATTGTCGGCGATGGTCAGTACGCTGTTGTGCTGGATCAGGTAGTTCAGCAAGTCTTTCGTGATGTTCCATCAGGAGGCGACGCAGCTTTTGCCCGCGCGTTTTGTCAGATGAGGGGATGGGCACCCGACCTGATTAACGGCAGCTTCCTGACGCTATCCACAGGGTTTGGAGTTCCTGGCAGCGAAGTCTTTGGACGAACCCCTCACCTACTTCGTGGAATCGGTCGCCACGAATGTAGTGCTGCAGAGCAGGGCGGGGCGGATTGGATCGAAGCGCAGGCTACTCTTGACGCCGAAGTGTTCGAAGCTCGCGCCGACCCCGCGCAGTATAAGCAGTCTTTGCTTGCCCAAATCGACGATTCGCCTGGACTGAGGCGAGAGTTAGCTGCGGCGAAGCGCGAGAAGATCCTCGCTGCTTCACCCGAAAGCCTTGTGGATCGTTTGCAAATGACGTCCAGCGTGGGCCGCCTTGCAATCGATTATCAGTGCCCACACCTGCAACAGTGACTAGTCCGGGCAAACTGCGGCAGGGCTCCGATCCAAGAAGTGGCCGCGTCGCCATCTAAATCGTGCCACCCAGGTCCCGACCCCAACTATCGCCATTCGGGTGATATGTCGTGCTCATCCCGACCAGCTCGCCTACAGGGTCAAGGTCAAGTCTGACGTGTCGGAATGAAAGCAAAGCCTCATGGAACCAGCGGCCGCGACCGGCAATGCACAGCACGCCAGATATGGATAGGTCGTGGAAGCAGTGGGGGATCGCTCGCGCGACGTCCGCCCCCGAGCCGCGACCTCAATAATCGACGACGGGCCGTCGCGCGATAGGTCGGCGTTAGTCCGCGAACTCGAAGATGTGCCTGGGAACCTTTCTGTGGTGCGGTAGCAACAGATGGGGTGCAAGGGTCGCAACAGCGGCCGCCCCATTCCTTCGAACGGAGAACAACTCTCATGGCAATAACTTCGACTCGTCTGCTCGCCGGCGCTGTGCTCGCTGCGGGGCTGGCCGGCCTTGGAGCGGGTGTCGCGACCGCGGCGACGGGCCCGTTCGTTTCGGACTTCGGAATCCACCAAGTGCATGGGGGTGCCACCGAAAGTCAGGAGCCCTTCACCTTCACATTCGGTGCGGAGTACGGCGATCCAGTTGGCAACGACGACTTCACCCGTCGTGGCTACGGTGATCCGATCGGTGACGCTGGGCAGCTGAAGGTTTTCCGCCCCTGACATCCGGGGTGAGTTCGGTGCCCGGACCCGCAGTGGCGGGTCCGGGCACCTCTGTCTGCGGGGAGATGACGACGTGCGCGATGTCGTCGGTCAGTGTGCTCGTTGGTCGGCGGTCGTCAGGATCAGGTATTGGGCCGAGGCTTGTTGGTGAGCATCGGTTTTGGTGTTGCCGATGACCTGGGCGCCGTATCGCCCGACCGTCAGTGCGCAGCTGTGTGCTTGGCTTGTCGGGTGCTTTTGGCAGGTGGCGGTGGGCAAGCCTGGTGGGCTGTCGGCGCCGGTCCAGCCGCGGGTGCGGTTGGACCCGAGGAAGCTGTCGAGATAGGTGCGCGCGCCTTCGGCGGTGTCCGCGCGGAAGACCGCCGAGTTCTCCACTGCGTTGGCATCCGAGCCAATCCTGGTCAGCACCTGGAAGTCGGTGACGGGGTCGGTGCTGGTGTGGGCGATGCCGCGGGGCCCGTACACCGCTCCGCGGTCAGGGGAGTCGGGGTTCGCCCGGAGGTAGGCCGCGGTGAACGGCAGCGCGTAGATGAGGATGGCGTCGGGGTCGATCAGCGGAGTTTCACCGTCGGGGGTGGGCGTGAACTCGTCGATGAAAATCTTCTGCTGAGTGATCGCGTTGGCCATACGCACCAACGACTCTCCGCTGCGGAACTGCGTCGTGGGGCCGTAGTACCGATCGAAGAACACATACGAGTCGTGAGCGGTGACAGCCAGGATCGCTGTGGACGCACCGAAATCTTGGATGACAGTTCGAGTGTCCGGCGCCCCGTCGAGCGGCACGATGGGCTTGTTGTCGATTTCGGCGACCGCGGCACTCATTTGCTCAGCGGCGGCCGAGGCGTCGGCAGGGCTGCGATACTTCAGGACCGCATGCCGCAGCAGGTGACGAGCAGCCCCGACGTTGGCATCCCCGTTGTCGGCGGTGGTGACAAATCCGGTGACGAACTCCGCGTTGGCCGGAATGTCGGCCGCGCCCGGGACGACCGCGCGACCGATCCCGGCAGCGTCGTCGAGCTCGCCGACAGGCCATTGCCCATGTGTGAGATCGGGATTGACCTCGAACGGCGCCAGCACGAACTGCGCCATCCGGGTCGCCTCGACCCGCTCGGGGTCGGTGACCGCGCGCCCGAACGGGGCTCGCGCCCGGGTGGGGTAGTCGCCGGTGTCGAGGGCATCAACCTGCACGGCAGGGTCGGTGAATGTTGCCGAGCTGGGCTGACCGTCGACAGTGCAGCCGGCCAGCACTGCGGTCACCGCCGCGGCCGCGGCGATGGAGCGACCGAGGTAGCTGCGCGTCATCGTCGCCTTTCGTCCCGTCTACTTGGCGTTCTGGTCGGCCTTGGTGAGGATCAGATATTGAGCCGCGGCTTGCTGGTAGACGTCAGTCTTATTGGGCGACTGCACTTCTCCGACGTAGCGGCCGACCTGCACCTTGCAGTGATAGATCGTGTACTTGCCGTCGGCGCTGGATTGGGCAGAGCAGTTGGCGGCCGGCAGCCCGGGCGGTGCGTCGATCTTCTGATCGTCGGCTTCGCTCGTAGCGGCCAGCGTGGCGGCCTGCTCCTCGGTGTCGGCGCGGTAGACGATGGAACGCTCGATCGCGTTCGCGGTAGATCCGGCCGCACGAAGGTCGTTGAAGATGCCGGCCGGGTCGCTGGAGAAATGCGACAAGCCGCGCGGCCCGTACACCGCGCGCATGCTCTGCTGCGGCCGGCCGGTGATGCCGTTTTCCATCTCGGTGTCGGTGTAGGGCAGGGCGTAGATGAGGATGCTGTTCTCATCCATCTTCGGCGGCTGAAAACCTTCGCCGTTGCCGCGGGCGGCGTTCTCCGCAGCCGTGGGGGTGCGTGGGAATTGGTCGATCAACGCCGACTGTAACGTGATTGCTTTGCGGGCCATCGGCTCGAGCTGGTCGGAGTGGGCCGCCAGGGAGGAGGCGAACTCGTAGATTACGTACACCCCGTGCGGGGTGTAGGTCGTGAAGTAGCTCTTGTCGTTGCGGGTGGTCTCGAGGGCCCAGGCGCCCTCCACCCCCGGCAGGCTGGTGACCGGGCTGTTCTGCTGGCGGGCGCTGACCTGGGCGAGTTGCTGTGCGGCGGCGCGGGCATCAGCGGCGGTTTCGTAGCGCAGCACCATGTTGTGCAGGCCACGCGGGTTGTCCCGTTCGGTCGGCGCGGTGGTGAACAGTGACGAGAAACCGCCAAGCAGTGCGTCGTTGGCCGGGATCGTCGCCGCGTCGGCGTTGATGTGTGGCACCAGGTTGCGGCGGCTGGTGATCGGTGCGTTTGATTTGTCCGGGGCGGTCAGGTCCGGGTCGACCTCGAAGGGCACCACGATGAACTGCGCCATCCGCTGGCTTTCGACCTGCACCAGTTGCGAGTCGTCGGCAACACCGAACGGTGGGCGAGGTTCGGTGGGGTAGGCGCCCGGATCAAGCGCGGTCAGATCGACCGTCGGCTCGGCGCTACCGGGCGTCGAGGATTCGGGGGCGGGTTCGCCGCCGGTGGAGCATGCGGCCAGCATGCCCGCGGTGACCGCGGCTGCGGCCGCGAGTGGGTACCAACGCTTCATCAGGGTCTCGTTTCTCTCCTGCAGCCCCTGCCGCGGAGGACCAACGACCTCACCCGGGCCAGCGCCGCACACACTGGTGTTGCTCAGTGAGTTGCTGCGCGAACCCCGAACGGTTCCCCCGAAACCCGGATCTGCACGATCCTCTTGTTCGGCTGCAGAATAGTGCGCCCACCCTCGCGCCCACACAGTCGGGTCTGCCATCGCGGGCGAACGGTCCGCTGAGGTAGCCGCGGCGAATGAGTCCGGGCCGGGGTCCCGCACGATCATCTGGGCCTGCACCGCCGGCGCCTGACGCCCACCGTTTTGCGTTTGCCCTGCCGCTTCGACCAGCATGCTTTCCATGACCGGTCGGGGGAACGGCGGCACTGCTACGAGACGATGGTCGGCGTGAACGCGCCCGCAGCACCCCAGACAGGGGTCGATGCGGCCGCGGCGGCGGTCGTGGCTGAGGCGGGAAAGGTGCTGCGCGCCTACAAACACGACGCCGTCGCCGACCTCGCCGAGACGAAACTGCATCGGGCGCCGCAGCGCACCGTGGTGGTGGCCGGCGAGGTGCAGCGCGGCAAAAGTTCGCTGGTCAACGCCCTGGTCGGCTACCGCGACCTGTGCCCGGTGGGGGTTGATGTCACCTCCTCGGTTGCGGTGTCGGTCACCACCACCGGTGATCTACCCGCCGCCCACGCCGCCGAGTTGTTCTTTCCCTCCGGCCCGCGGCCGGCTGAGATCGGCGAGCTGGCCGACTGGGTGACCACTGGCGGGCGGATGGTGTGTGATCGCAGCGTTGAGGAGCTGCCCACTGCGGCGGCGATCGCGCTGCGTGAGGCGGCGGTGGGCGATATGACCCTCATCGACACCCCCGGTGTCGGCGGTCTGGACCCCGGTTTGGCGAAACTGGCGTCGCAGTCCACGCAGCAGGCGTGCGTGCTGGTGCTGGTCTGTGATGCTTCTGCCCCGATCACGGCCCCGGAGATGGCCTTCGTCCGCGAGGCCAGCGCTGGTGTCGATGCCGTTGTTGTGGCCGTGACGAAAACCGACAAACACCTGGGACGCTGGCGGGCGATCGTCGCCGAGAACCAGCGCCTGATCGCCGAGCACCTGGGGCGTACGGTGCCGGTGATCGGGGTGTCGAGCCTCCTCGCCGTCCTGGCCGCCGAGACCCCCGACCCGCAGGCGCGTCACCGCCTCGAGGCCGACGCCGGGATCGCCGCCCTGCGCGCGGCGATCACCGACCGACTTGACGCCGCCGCGGCGGCCCCGCACCTGGATGCGGTCCGCACCTGTCTGGACGGGCTGCGCACCGTGCGCACGACCATCGCCGACGAGCTCGCCGCGCTGGCTGCTGGAGCGAAAGCGTTGCCGGATCTGACCGCCGAACGCGACCGGCTCACCGACCTGCAGGCCCAGTCACGCCAATGGGAGCAATACCTCGCCCGGGACTTGACCTTGTTGCGGCAATCGGCGGTCGATGACCTCGAACGCCGCCTCGATGGGGTGCGCGAGAAGTGGACCACCTACATCAACAGCAACGGCATGGCCGTGTTGCGGCGCAGCGAACAGAAGTTCACCGCCGACATGCAGGTCGATCTGCAGATGGCGATGGCCGAAACCCTCGCCGGGTTCCTGCAGGAGCTGCACGACACGATCATCACCCCACGCTTCGCCGACGACCCCGCGGTGTGGGAACAGATCAGCGACCGCATCGTCGCCTCGATGCAGGACAAGAAGATCGAAACCCACCAGGTCACCAGCAAACGCCAAGGGCTGCTCGACCCGACGTTGCTGACCATGGGTGTGGTCGGGTCCTCCACCCTCGGTGGCCTTGTCGGGCTGTCGGCGCTGATGGGTGTCGGCGCCGTCATCGGCGCGGTGTGGGTCGGAGTGAACTTGAGCTTCCGGGCGATCCGCGCCGGCAAAACCAACCTGCTGGCCTGGCTGCGAGAAACGTTGGCCGCCACCAAGACCGCCACCGGCCGACTCCTCGACAGCGCCGTCGCCCAAGCCCGCCCCGACATCGTCATCCGCTACCGAGATCACCTGCGCGCCAGCATCGACCAGCTTCAAACCACCATCACCCACGTCCAGGAGGCCGCGGCCGCCGACGCCGCCACCCGCGAAAAGTCCACCCAACGCCTCACCTCGAACCTGGCCATCGTCGACAAACGCATCACCGCCGCCCAAGCACTGCTCGACGGAGACCCGACATGAGTAGCGCGACACCAGATTCGGTGCACACCACGCTCGACCGCGGGCTGCACCAGCTGGCCGCGCTCGGTGGGGACTGCATCGATCACGCCAATGCGATCGGCACCATCTTGTGGTCACCGCCGCGCGTCGTGGTGGTCGGCCGACTCAAAGCGGGCAAATCCACGCTGGTTAATGCGCTGATCGGCGCCCCGGTCGCCGAGACCGCCGCCCTGGAGGCCACCAACGTCGTCACCGTCTACCGCGACGGGTCCCCGTCCCGGGCTGAGGTCCTCGCCCTCGACAGCACCCGCCACCGCGCCGCGCTGCGCCCGGGCGCAGGGATCGAGTTACCGATCCCGTCAGCCGAGGTCGCCTACGTCGACCGGTGGCTGCCCTCAGCGGCGCTGCGCGAACTCACCCTCATCGACACCCCCGGCCTGTCGACGCTGACCGCCGCCAACGACGCCGCCACCCGCCGAGTGATGATCGACGGCTTCGAACAAACCCGCACCGCCTCCATCGATGCCGATGCCGCGGTATTCCTCTTCGACGCCGCACCCCGCGTCGATGAGATCGAGTTCCTGCACCGGCTGCCGTTCACCCCGTTGACCATGCTCGGGGTGCTCTCGCGCGCCGACTCCTTCGGCGAAGGCGCCTTCGGCCGCCGCGACCCACTCACCCACGCCGCCGCCCACGCCGCCACCATGGCCGGCCCGCTGGCCGGGATCGTCCACGCGATCGTCCCGGTGTCCGGGCTGATGGCGCAAACCAGCCACACCGGCATGCTGACCGAACGCCACGCCGCGCTGCTCGCCCAGCTCCGCGACATCGCGCCGCTAGAAGTGCTGCGGATCTTCGACTCCGAAGACCCCACCAGCGGGGGAGTACCGCCGGCCGAACGGCGTGAACTCCTCGCCCTGCTCGGCGAGTACGGCGTACTCAACGGCCGCCGTATCGCCGCCGACGGAGCCGCAGCGCTCAACACTTGGCTGGCCGAACGATCCGGGATCGCCGCCCTGCGCCACGCCCTGACCGCGGCCACCGGCCGGTTCGCCATGCTGCACCGCGCCCACCGCATCCTGGCCCGCCTCGATCAACTGGCCTTCACCCATCCCGCCCGCGACCACATCCGCACCCTGACCGCCGGATTGCGCGCCGACCCGGCCCTGGCCGCGGTGACCGTGCTCGAGGACTACCAACGCATGCTCGACGTCGACCCCGACGCCGCGGTCACCGACGAACTGCGCACCATCCTCACCGCCACCACCCCCGCCGGCCGCGTCGGCCTCGACGGCCACTCACCACCGGCCGCCGTCACCGCCGAAGCCCACCGCCGCCTGGCCGCCGCCCAGCAACGCACCCTGGCCACCCGGTCGGCGGCCGAGGACGCCGCCCTGGTCACCCTCATCCGCACCTACACCGCTCTGGCCGCCGGCCACTGACACCCCCTCCCGCACAGGACGATCCGACACCATGACATCTGCCACCCAGACATCTGCCACCCATGCCTGGTCTCTGGCCATCGACTTCGGCACCTCAAACTCGGCGGCCGCGCATTCGGGCGCCACCAGCCGCAGCATCGAAGCGCTCTCGCTGACCCACACCAGCAACCTGATGCCCTCGGCGGTGTTCGTCGACACCGCAGGCACCGTCCTCGTCGGGGGTGCCGCCCTCAACTCCGCCGCACAGAACCCGGCCGGGTTCATCGCCTCACCCAAACGCCTCATCGGCGCGCAACCGGCCGTCGCAGCCAACGGGCACACCCTGCCGATCTATGCCCTCGTCGCCGCCGTGATGCGTACCATCATCGGCCGCGGGGTCGCCGCACACGCCGGCACCATGCCCGACCGGGTCGTGCTCACCCACCCCGAAGCGTGGGCGCCCCAACAGATTCAGGTTCTCACCGACGCCGCAAGGGCCGCCGGCATCCCGGCCGAGCGGATCACCACGATCTCCGAACCCCGCGCCGCGGCCGGGCACTACTCCCGCTCCCACGCCCTGCAACACGGCACCAGGATTGCGGTGTTCGACTTCGGCGGCGGCACCCTCGACATCGCCGTCCTCGAGGTCACCCCCACCAACACCTTCCAGGTCATCGCCGCCCGCGGCGACAACGGACTGGGCGGCAAGAACTTCGACGCCCTGCTGCAACGCTGGGTCGAGGATCGCCTCGCCGACCGCGACCCCGACCACGCCGCCTGGCTGCGCCGCGCCGCCCCCATCGACGCCATCCAGTCCTTGCAGGACTCCATCCAGCAGGCCAAAGAGCTGCTGTCCGAAACGCCGTCGGCCACCATCACCGTGCCCGGCCCGAATGAACGCACCACCCTGCAGATCACCCGCGACGAGTTCGACGAACTCATCACCCCCGCCGTCGACGCCGCCGTCCACCTCACCCGAACCACCCTCGCCGACGCCGGCCTCACCCACCCCGACCAACTCACCGCCCTCTACCTCACCGGCGGGTCCTCCCGCATCCCCCTCATCCAGCAACGCCTCGGCGAACTCGGCCCCGTCGCCACCCTCGACGACCCCAAAACCGTTGTCGCCCAAGGTGCACTGCTCACCGTGCTGGCGGACTCGGCGCCCACCCAGCCCCGCGGCATCCCCGAAGCCGCCGACCTCATGCCGACCTGGCACACCCAACCCCGCACCTTGGGCTCACCAGCCCAGCCCGCCTCGACGCGGCGACGCTGGTTGCGCATCGGCGCCGCGGCGGTCGCCGTCACCGCCGCCGCCGCGATCGTGACCACCATCGTCACCACCGCCAGCGGCAGCGACGACGACCCCACCGATGCATCCCAGGCCACCCAAACCCTAGGCGCCGACACCACCCCCGCCGGCCCCACCGGCGAAGACGGCGGGCCGATCCTCACCGACCCCGACCAAATCCGCCAGCAACTCCCCGGCGCCCTGCAATCCCAGATCACCGACTGCACCAACGGCAGCTTCACCGACAACGGCGCCCTCACACTGGACTGCACCCTCAACGAGGCCGGCACCCTGAGTGGCCTCAAAATCGAGGGCGGCCTATCGGACTCACTGCGGATCGACATCAACGTCGACGACAACGAAGCCACCCGCGAGATCCGCAACCTGCGTAACGGGGTCTACAGTGCCGGCAAGGGCACCGTCGTCGAAGACACCAACCGCCAGGCCGCCGCCGAGATCACCCCGAGTCTCAGCGACAACGAATACACCATCTGGTACGCCAACACCGGTACCGGGCTGGTCCTCAGGGTCACCGAACTGTCGTCGGTAGAGAATGCCCGCACCTTCCTCACCCGCTCCGGCCTCATCAACTGAGTGCGTAGAGGTGTCGACGTGATCGGGCAACCCCACCGTGAAGGACTGGCATGACGAAGTCGCTCGAGCGCGCGATCGCCCGTGCGGTCGCCACTCGGATCGCCCAGCTCGATGACGGGCCGCGCTACGCCGTCTACACGACCGCCGGACTGGTTCTCGCCGCCTGCGCGCTCCTGCTTCCCGACTACCTCATCGTGGTCGTATTCCCGCTGGGGCTCGTCGCTTTCGGCATCCTCGTGGCCGCTATCGCTGGTGCTAAACCAGCAGAGAAGATCGCGCTCTGGGCGGGGCTGACCTTCGGCCTGGCGGCCGATTGCATCTGGGTAGGCCTGGTCTTCGACGGCATTCTGTGAATCTGGAACATCAGTTACCCACAGGCCCAGTCGAATACGTTCGATTCGAGGTCGTACTGAAGGGTGCCGGTGCCGATGTTCATCCCGGGAAGTTCGATCAGGTCGAGGTAGTACGGGGTGAGTCCGTCGGGAATCCACTGGGAGGGAAAGATTGTGCCGCCGAGGTGATTCCACCATTGGAGTTTGTTGGCCCAATCGTGGTGGTCGCCGTCGCCCCACGTGCTGAGGTACGGAGTGTCTGTGGTGGCGTCACGTTCGACGGGGGCGATGCCGGCGTTGGGGTCGTGGCGGCGCGGCGTGAGGCGCACGAGCAGCGGGGGGTCGTCGTGGTTCCACGCATGGCGGGGTAGTCCGTCGTGGTTGTGTTCTCCGGGACGTCGGCGGTCTGCCGGGGGTGAGCCGATCCGGGTGAGTTCCTCGGCGGTGAGCCAAATGGCTGCAAAGTAGAGATCAAGGATGTCGGTGAGGAGAATCTGTTGGGGGTGGGGGCGATGGTGGTGCAGGTCGATGACGAACGGATCGGCCGGATCCGGGTTGTCGGGTAGCGGCATGAAAGCCTCGCCTGCTCCCTGAAAAAGCGCGAACCCTGGGAGGTCCGGGCCGCGCCGACGGAAATGCTCGGGGAGCCACAGGGTGATGACGTGCATCATCGGCATCCCCGTCGTCGGATCGCGCGGCCACTGCTCCGGCGCGATCCCCGGACCGACCGGTCCGATCCGGCCCGCGGGGACCGAATGCTGGGCCGCCCAGCTGGCCGGATCAACCCGCGAGTCTTCGGACGTGTGGCTCGGGTCTTCCCACAACCGGCCGACCCTGTCTTCAAACACAATGTCGTAGACGGGGGGACTGGTGCACGGTTAGGTGACATCTGATCTGGCTTGCCCCGGGAGGGCGGCCTGGAAGGATGA
>NZ_JCAHRL010000012.1:0-99258 GCF_059427765.1 Gordonia sp. B8661-1 | reverse complement strand
AGAACCCGGTCCCCGCAAACGCTGGAACCAACTAACCGAGCCTCCAGCAAACCCGGGGCGATTCAACTTGTCCACGCGGTGCGGGGTGTCGAGCGCCAGCCGCAGTGCGCATGCACCGCCATAGGAGTTGCCGACCAGATGGGCGGTGTCCAGTCCGAGGTGATCGAGAAGGGCGCGGATAGCATCGGCCAGAGCGCCGAACGGGTCACTCTGCTCAAGGTTCTTGCTGCTTCGCCCATAGCCGGGCATGTCAGGCACGATCACCCGGAATCGATCGGCCAGCGCCTCGATGTTGCGACTGTAGTTCGACAAACCGGCGGCCCCGGGCCCGCCGCCGTGCAGCAGAACCACCGGGTCGCCTGCCCCGACATCGGTGTAGAAGATCTCGGTCTCGCCATTGACTGTGATTGTGTGCGAAGAGTTTTCAGAGAGTTGCACCAGGTGCTCCTTCATCGTTGGGGTGAGGTTTCCGCGCGCAGTTCCACGGGCGGAGCCGGCAGCGGGTCCCCGGCATCGGCGGCCCCGTAGACGAATCCGTCCGGCCGGAGCACAACCGCAGTCGCGTGCTGGTCGGTGAACCACGCGGTCAATTCGCCCTCGGAGTCGACGACGGCGCCGACCGCCGGGGCCGTTCCGGCGGGTAACACACGCAACCGGCCGACACCGCGGATGTTCCACTCGGGATGGTCGTGACCGTCGAGGCCGACGACCTGCCACTGCCCCTGCAGCACATCATCGAGACGGGTGCGGGTTCCACCTGCGTCGAGCACCCACGGTTGCGGTATCTGACGTCCACGCGCGGGATGGGACTGATCGGCGAACAAGCCGTCGGCGTAATGGGCGTCGGGGATCCACTTGGTGTCCACGATCCATCGCGAAACCTTCGGGAATTTCGACACCAGCCGGAAGATGTGATCGCGCATCCGTGCGGCCCGCGGACGACGTTCGGTGATGATCTTGCCCGCGAACACGGCGTGCGCGGTCGTTTCCCGGACGTGTGGTTCGCGCTCCACCTGATAGCTGTCGAGCGCGGACTCCGGGAGACTTCCGTCGATGACCGCAGCAAGTTTCCAGCACAGGTTGGCGGCGTCACGCACCCCGGAAGCCATCCCCTGCCCGATCCACGGTGGCATCGCGTGCGCGGCATCGCCTGCCAGGAATATCCGTCCTGCCCGCCAGCGATCGGCGACCCGCACGTGGTGGCTGTACACCACCGCGCGCAGGATCTCCACGTTCTCCTCGGTGATTCCCTGACCGCGCAATATCGACCAGATGGCGTCGTGCGTCACCAGATATGTCTCGTCCTCGCCGTCGCGAACCGGGAACTCCCAGCGATGATGGCCCAGTGGCGTCGGGCAATCCACCGTTGGGCGTTCCGGATCGCAGTGAAAGCGGAGACGCGAGCTGCCATCCCAATCCGTGAGCACCTTCGTGTCGATGACGACCCAACGTTCCGTGTACGTGGTGCCCTGGTATCCGATTCCGAGCTGCCCCCGTGTCGCCGACGAACCGCCGTCGGCGGCGATCACATATGACGCCCGCAGACGGACGAAGCTGTCGTCCGTCAGATCGGCGGCGAGGATCTCCACATCGGCCGCACCACTGACGACCTTGAGGCATTCGTGGCCGGTGAGCACGGTGACGTTCGGGTACCGCTCCACCCCGGCACGCAATGTCATGTCGACGGCGGGCTGATAGATGAACTGCTGCGGGGGATGGCCTGATCCGCGGGCCGACGGCTGAACTTCAGCGAACGGTGTGCCCTGCGCGTCGACGAAGGCGATGACGCCACCGGGCAGCATGTCCTGCTGCAGGCGGTCGGCGAGGCCGGCTCGCTGCCAGATGCGCATCACCTCTTCGTCCGTGGAGATTGCGCGCGCACGAGCGTAGACATCCGAATCTCGTTCGAGAACAAGAACATTCAAGCCCTGCTGACCCAAAAGGTTCGCGGCGGTGGCGCCGGTAGGGCCGTAACCGATGATCGCCACGTCATAGTGCGGAATATCGGACACTGGGATCTCCTCTAATCAGGCCGCGCCGCCGGGCAGACGCCACAACCGATCTGTAGTGATCACTACGGTAAGGGCTTGACCGAGGCGCGTCAAGGTTTTACCGTAGTGACCACTACAGTAATTTCACGCACTTCCGAACTGCTTGTGAAGGGTGAACCCAATGGCAGAAACATCGCGGCGACGGCGCGCCAACGGCGAGGCGTCGAGAGCCAAGATCCTTGATGCGGCAACCGAAATCGCCAGCGAGCGAGGATACGAGGGCACCAGCATCGCCCTGGTCAGCAAACGATGCGGGTTACCGGCCAGTTCGATCTACTGGCACTTCGCCGACAAGGACGACCTCATCGCAGCCGTGATCGAACGCAGCTTCGACCGCTGGCTGTCGGCCTGGTCGATGCCAGAGGACGGATCGGACCGCGAGCGCGTGGCCGACATGGCAATGCACGTGGCCAAAGCGCTGCTGGAATCACCTGACTTCCTTCGCCTGGGACTGATGCTCGCGCTGGAACGCCGGCCGGTGGAACCGCGTGCCCGAGAAATGTACGTGCAGGTGCGTGCGCAGGCGCAGACACAGATTCGGGAAGCGGCAACGTCGCTGGCACCCGATCTCGATGACGCCGCACTCGACCAGCTGGCCATCTACGCCATGGCAGGCGCCGACGGTCTGTTCATCGCCAAGGAGATCGGCGGTGACTCCGTGGACTTGATGGCGCTGTTCGACCTGCACGGCCGGATGCTCATCGACGCCGCGGCCCGGCTCTCCGAATCAACGACCGACGAGGTGTCATGAGTACTCCCCTGTCCACCAACGACATCGACGCCTGGGCCGACCGGTTGCACACGGCCCTGACCGACGCCACACCGATTCCTCCGCTGACCGACAGTGTCCCGGACCTGGATCTGGCCGGCGCGTACGCCATCCAGCAGCGGAATCTCGCCCGGCTGCTCGCGGACGGCGCATGCCTGGTGGGCCGCAAGATCGGTCTCACGTCGGCGCCGATGCAGCAATTGCTCGGTGTGGACGAGCCCGACTACGGTTTCGTGCTCGACACCATGGTGCAGTCCGACGGAGGCTCGATTCCGGTGTCGTCCATGTGTGCTCCGCGGATCGAACCGGAGATCGCCTTCCGACTCCACCGCCCGCTGCGCGGTCCGGATGTCGGTGTGGCGGATGTCCTGGCAGCCACCGACGCAGTGGCGGCGGCCCTGGAAGTGGTCGACAGCCGTATCGCCGACTGGCGAATCACCTTGCCGGACACCGTCGCCGACAATGCCAGTTCGGGCGCGGTCGTTCTCGGGCGGTGGGTACCGATCAATGAGGCACCCGACCTCGACGACGTCACGGCCTCCCTGCTGGTCAACGACGAACAGGTGGACCAGGGCTCCGCCACCGCGGTGCTCGGACACCCCGCCGAGGCGGTGGCGTGGCTGGCCAACGCACTGGCCGCCTTCGACACCGGACTGGAGGCAGGAGAGTTCGTCATGTCCGGCTCGATCACCGCCGCTGTCTTCGTACGTGCCGGCGATCACGCCGCCACGGAGTTGTCCGGACTCGGCCGCGCCTCCATCGACTTCACCTGAAAGGCCGACGATGACCACACCGCATCGCTGTCCCGTTGTCATCATCGGCTCGGGAAACATCGGGACCGACCTGATGATCAAGATCCTGCGCAGTGACGGCCCTCTGGAAGTGGTGGCCATGGCGGGCATCGACCCGGACTCCGACGGCCTCGCGCGTGCGGAAAGGCTCGGCGTGGCCACTACCGCCGGAGGCATCGACGGACTGCTCGCCATGGACGAGTTCGCTGATGCCCGAATTGTTTTCGACGCCACATCGGCGGGCGCGCATCGTGGCAACTGGGCCAGACTGAAGGACACGGGTGTCCGGGTACTCGACCTCACGCCGGCATCGATCGGCCCGTTCTGCGTCCCGGTGGTCAATCTCCACGAGCATCTCGACGCACCGAACCTGAACATGGTGACCTGCGGCGGGCAGGCGACGGTGCCGATCGTCGCCGCTGTCGGCGAGGTCGCGCCCGTGGCCTACGCCGAGATGATCTCGTCGATCTCGTCGAAGTCGGCCGGACCGGGTACGCGCGCGAACATCGACGAGTTCGTCGAAACCACGTCGACCGCATTGCGGGTCGTCGGTGGGGCGACACGGAGCAAGGCCGTGAT
The DNA here is from genome assembly GCF_059427765.1 of Gordonia sp. B8661-1. Taxonomy (NCBI): domain Bacteria; kingdom Bacillati; phylum Actinomycetota; class Actinomycetes; order Mycobacteriales; family Gordoniaceae; genus Gordonia; species Gordonia sp. B8661-1. The sequence continues at coordinate 95,068 of NZ_JCAHRL010000012.1, read as the reverse complement.
GATCGTCAACCCCGCCGATCCCCCGATTCTCATGCGAAATACCGTGTACTGCCTGGTCGATGGCGAGGTCGACCACACCTCCCTCGAAACCTCGGTCACCGCCATGGTCGAACGGGTGAGCGCCTACGTGCCCGGCTACCGGCTCAAGCAACGGATCCGGTTCGAGACGTTCACCGCCGATGATCCGCTCCACATTCCCGAGACCGGAAAGTTCAGCGGCACCCGGATCACCGTGATGCTCGAGGTGGCCGGTGCCGCCGACTACCTACCCGCCTATGCCGGGAATCTCGACATCATGACGTCGGCGGCGAAAGCGACCGCCGAACGCATCGCAGTCCACTCGATCCGTCCGACAGGAGTTGCATCATGACCACCGCGTACGTCAGCGACGTCACGCTGCGGGACGGCATGCATGCGATCCGGCACCAATACAGCATCGAGCAGGCCGTTCGCATCGCGACGGCGCTCGACGCCGCGGGTGTGGACTCGATCGAGGTGGCGCACGGAGACGGTCTTTCCGGGTCGAGCTGCGTCTACGGGTTCGGTGCTCACACCGACCTGGAGTGGATCGAAGCCGTTGCCGGAGCGGTCGAGCGTGCCACCGTGGCGACTCTGCTTCTGCCCGGTATCGGCACCGTGCACAATCTTCGGGACGCCTACCGCGCAGGCGCGCGCACGGTGCGGATCGCGACGCACTGTACTGAGGCGGACATCTCTGCCCATCACATCGCCGCCGCCCGTGAACTCGGTATGGACACCGTCGGCTTCCTGATGATGAGCCACATGACGACACCGCAGGAACTGACCCGGCAAGCCGCGTTGATGGAGTCCTACGGCGCCACCTGTGTCTACGTCGTCGACTCGGGAGGCGCGATGACGATGCGCGACATCGCCGACCGTTGCGACGCTCTACGCGCACTCCTGAACAGCGACACCGAGATCGGTATCCACGCTCATCACAACCTCGCACTGGGCGTGGCCAATTCACTGGTGGCGGTCGAGCATGGGGCCCGCCGCGTCGACGCGTCGCTCGCCGGGATGGGCGCCGGAGCGGGAAATGCCCCGATGGAGGTCTTCATCGCGGCCGCGTCGCGGATGGGAATCGAACACGGCTGTGATCTCGACGCACTCGAGGACGCCGCCGACGACATCGTCCGCCCACTGCAGGACCGGCCGGTGCGGGTCGACCGCGAGACCCTGACGCTCGGCTATGCCGGGGTCTATTCCAGCTTCCTGCGTCATGCCGAGGAGGCCGCCGAACACTACGGTGTCGACGCGCGCAGGCTGCTCGTGGAAGCAGGCCGCAGAGGGATGGTCGGCGGCCAGGAGGACATGCTGATCGACATCGCGCTCGACCTCGCACCCGAGGAGCATCACCACTGACGGAAATCGACACGGTCGGGGAACCACGCCAACTCACCACAGAGAGGTCCACAACCATGACGATCAACTCCACCACCTCCCCGGACGGCTCCGACGACCCGCCAACCGGTGTCAGCCGCCGGTCGCTGCTCATCAGTGCGGGCGCGGTGGCGGCCGGCGCCACCGTCGCCTCGACGTCCACGCGCGCAAGTGCGGCGCCGGCGCCATCGGGGCGTTACCGGGTCGATCTGCACGCACACTTCCTCCCTCCGGAATACCGTGCGTCCCTTCTTGAACACGGCCACTACACCATTGGCGGCTACCCCACGCCGACGTGGTCACCCGAGTCGGCCATTGACTTCATGGATCGATGGGGCATCCAGTCGCAGGTGCTGTCGGTGTCCGATCCGGGCGTGTCCTTCCTGCGCGGTAAGGAGGCGCGAGACCTCGCCCGATACTGCAACACCTACGCCGCCAAGCTCTTTCGCGCCCATCGCACCCGCTTCGGCGCATTCGCCGTGCTACCCATGCCGGACATCGCGGCATCGATCGCGGAACTCGAATACGCACTCGATACCCTTCATCTCGACGGTGTCGTTCTGCTGAGCGCCTACGACGGCGTGTACCTCGGTGATCCGCGCTTCGAGCCCTTGATGGCGGCGTTGAACCGGCGGAAAGCATTCGTGTTCGTCCACCCCGCCGCCATTCCCGACAACGCCAAACCCTCACTGCCACTGCCGGACTTCCTCGAGGAGTTCACCTTCGACACCACCCGCGCGGCGACGCTGATGCTCGCCGGCGGTACTCTGCGCCGTTACCCGGGCATCCGGTTCCAGCTGTCCCACGCCGGCGGTACGCTGCCGTTTCTGGCCTGGCGCATCGGTGTGCTCGCCGAAACCCCCGTCGGCAACCACTGGCCCGCCGGTGCTCCGCGCCCCTCGGCACTCGACGTGAAGCAACTGATCCGGACCTTCTACTACGACACCGCACTCAGCGCATCGGAATCCGCGATGCGCTCGGTGCTGGCCGTCGCGCCGCGCTCGCATATCGTCTTCGGCTCCGATTGGCCGTTCAGCCAAACCGTGTTCCTCGAAGGCGGTGGCGACCCCGCACCGGGGTTGAGTGATGTCTTCAACCGCAGTCAGCGTTATGAGATCGAACGCCTCAATCCGCTGAAGGAACTGCCCCGTCTTCGGTCAGCCGTGAGTTAGCGGCGGCCGATCTGGTACGGACTCCCTGTCGCGAGGCGTGGGCACGGCAAGTCTGCAGCGTTCCGCTCTACACGAATGCAGTTCGACGGCGTCGATCTATCAGCCGGCTGATCCGCTTTCGAGGCGCGCCAACGCATTCCGTGCCGACTCGAGTTCGTGGCTCAGCTCGTCGATCCGCTTCTCGGCGGCTGCTCGCGCGGAACTGATCGCACCGTCGACGGCGGCGATCGCCGTGTCGTCGCCCAGCTCGCGCACTGCTCGTGCGACCCTGCCCGCGGTGACCTCCGCCGGCTTGCTCTTCTTACTGCCGTGCGCGACCGACACCGTCCACGCGGTCTCCCCGACCGAGGTGATCGTCACGGTCACGGCTGCGGTCTGGGGCTTCGGGCGTCGCGGCGCCTTGGCGACTGTGGGCTGTGTGCCGGGGCGTTCGGGTGAGGGTGACGCTTTCTGTTCCATCGGGGATTTCGCTTGGGGCGCGGCCGGTGTGGATGCGGATTCGCGAACGGAGGGTGCTGTTCGTGCCGCGGCCTTGCGTGGAGGCTGCGCCGGCGTCGTCGCCACACGGGACTTCTGCAGCTCGTCGGCTTCGAACGGCAGTTGATCGTCGACGCCCTTGGGCCGCACGGTGACCGTCGAACCGTCGATCGCCACCACACGTGCCGACGTCCCCGCGGCGAGATCAAGTGACGGCATGGGATCACACAGGTAGACGGTCACCCGCTTGCCCGCAGCAAGCCCCGCGGACAGGCTTTCCAGGTCGTCGGAGGTCAGGCCGGTGCTCTTTCGTGCGCTCACGCCTCAATATTCGCACAGATGTGCGAGTGGGTCACGAGTGGCCGACGCAAACGCGGAGGCTGTCACACTTCCGACGCGCTCGGTGTCCACACGGAAGGTGGTATCGACTCGACAGGAGGACATCGTGAAGGCATTGATCGTGTGCACATCCGTTTCCCACGGCAACACCCGCAAGGTCGCGGAGGTCATCGGTGGCTCGCTGAACGCCGTCGTCATGCCGCCGGAGGACATCGACCCCGCGGAAGTCGCCGACTACGACCTGGTGGGATTCGGCTCCGGGATCTTCCACATGGCATTCCATCCGGACCTCCGGCGGTTCATTCAGGCGCTACCGGTGCACCCCGGCGGCAGGGCGTTCGTCTTCTCCACGCGCGGGTTGCCCGAGTTCCGAATGCGTCCGTACACCCGGCCGCTCGAACGACTCCTCGAGCAGAAGGGGTATGAGGTGTCGGACGGGTTTTCGTGTCGCGCCTTCGACACCTACCTTCCGTTCAAAGCGGTCGGTGGCATCGGAAAGGGACGACCCACCATCGCCGATCTGCACGCGGCGCGGTCGGTCGGCCGACGACTGCGCCGCGACATCGAATCATTGTCATGAGGTTGCCGCGCGGTGGTTTCGGTAGACGGATCATAAGCGATGTGGTACACAGCCGTGATTGATAATCAAGCCACAGCTTTCATTTGTTAGCATTCTCGCCCCGGCGGCTTTACCACCAATGTCGGTGCTACCGTCGAGAAATATGGAGAAGATAGTTGTCATCACCGGTGCCGGTCGTGGTATCGGTCAAGCGATCGGACAGTTGCTCGGTAGTCGCGGTTTCGTGATCGCCGCGCACTACGGTCAGAGTCGTGATGCCGCCGAAACCCTTGTCGAACAGGTGATTCAGGAGAGCGGGAAGGCCTTCGCGTTCGGCTACCGCTTCGACCAGGAGGACGGCGACCCGGGGCCGGGATTCTGGGATTCCTTCGACTCCGCTGCACAGAACGCGGGATTCGACCGCGGAAACAGCATTTACGGCCTCGTCAATAATGCCGGAGTTACCGTTCAGGGCGGAATTGGCGATATGTCATTCGCCGACTATCAGGGTCAAATGTACTTGAATGCCGCGGTTCCCTACTTTCTGATCGGGGCCGCCTCGGATCGCTTCACCGACGGCGGACGTATCGTGAACCTCTCGTCGCAGGTGGCCGCCGATCCCGCTCCCGGACTCGCCGGATATGCGATGAGCAAGCGCGCCGTGGACGCGCTCACCGTCGCGACCGCCCGCACTCTCGGACCGCGGGGAATCACCGTGAACGCCGTGGCGCCGTCACTCACACTCACCGACATGACCCGGGGCTTCCTCGAGTCCAGCCCGGAGGTCGTCGAGGCGACCACGAACAGCACTCCCCTGCGCAGGCTCGCCGAGACCACCGACATCGCCGGCGTCGTCGCGATGCTGTTCACCGACGATGCCCGCTGGGTCACCGGTCAGATCATCGCCGCCACCGGCGGATCCTGACCGTCCCACCACGATCTGACGGCACATCGTTCACCGACAACCGACGAAGGATTGATATACCCATGCCTCGAATCGCCATCGTGGGCGCCGGCATCGGCGGACTCGCGCTGTACCAGGGACTGCGTGCCGACGGGCACGACGTCACCGTGTACGAACGGTCCGCGGACGCCTACACCCGGCCACTGAGCTATGGCCTGCACATCAATGCGTGGGGACTCGACGGTCTCCGCGACTGCCTGCCCGATGAGGCGTGGCATCGCCTGCTCGATTCGTCGGTGCCCGCGCTGGACGTGATTCGCTACTGGGACACCGGCATGACCGACGAGTTCGCCACCGTCGACTTCCGGCAGTGGGCCGGTGACGTCGACCCGGAGCTGTACCGACGGGCGGTGAGCCGCGATGTCCTGCGAGACGAGCTGCTCACCGGCGTGAACGATCGACCCGCGGGTCCCGATTCTCCGGTGCGGTGGGGACATCGACTGACCGATCTCACCCCCACCGACGACGGTTCGGTCATACTGGGGTTCGACAACGGCGAGACAGTGAGCGCGGACCTGGTGGTCGGCGCGGACGGCGCGAACTCGGCGGTGCGGTCGCTGCGCTATCCGGACCTGCATCGGCAGCGTCTGGAGATCGCGTCGATCGTCGGCTCGGTTCCGTTGCAGGACTGGATGAATCGGGATTTCCCCGCCGGCGTCACCGACACCTCGGTGAACCAGGTCGTCGGCACCGAACGGGGATGGCTGTTCCTGTGTGCGTGGCCCGGCCCGGGAGGCGTCGGCGACCCGCGCTCACGAATGGTGTGGGCGTGGTGGGAATCCGCCGACACATTCCCGTACCCGTTGGACGTCGCCGTGCCGACGGCCCTCGACTACATCTCCGAGCAGATCGCCGACTGGGCACATCCGGCCCGGCGACTGCTGTCCGAGACGGCGGCCGAGGCCGCGAACGTGTCGGAACTGACCATCATGCCGCCGATCCCGGAGCTGCCGGACGGCCCGGTGACGCTGCTGGGCGATGCGGTGCACAACGTGCCGCCCACATCCGGGTTGGGAGCCAACGCCGCGATCCGCGACGCGTCCCTGCTTCGCGCCGCGCTGCGTGACGATCCGGTGAAAGCCGTTGCCTCCTATCAGGAAGCCATGCGACGAGCAGGCGACCACGTCATCGCGTTGTCGGCCGCAGCCGCGGGGCCGTTGACGGGCGCGGACCGTCCGGGCTTCATCGCCTGGATGCGCTCCCTCCATGCCGATCCGGGCGCGATGGCTGATGCTTTCGGCCGACAGCTGGACAGCGTCGTCCAGGCGGAGATCCCCGTCCAGTGATCGCGGGCTAGGCACCCGTGGCCATCGCCGGCGCCCCGCCGAGCAGATGTCGTAGTGCGCCACCGAGATCCGGGTTGCGGAAAACATGCTGCCGGGCGGTCAGCACCGCCGGTTCCACGCGCTGATTGGCGAGAGCGAGGTCCTGCGCTCCCTCTCGGCCCAGAAGCAGTGCGGGGCCGAAGTCCGGTACGGGCAGAACGGCCGGACGGTGGACTGCCGCGCCGAGTTCCCGTGTGTACGCGGCGTTTCGCACCACGCCGGGTGCCGTGGCGTTGACGGGACCGGAAAGAGTTGAGTCCCACAGGGATCGGTGATAGATGTCGACCAGGTCGTCGATGCCGATCCAGGACTGCCACTGCGTGCCGGAGCCGAGACGGCCGCCCAGCCCCGCTCGGAACAGCGGCAATTGGAGTTTGAGCGTGCCCCCCTGTGGCGACTGCACGATGCCCGTGCGGACCGTGACGACACGGGTCCCGGCTCCCGCACCGTCGTGTGCCGCACTCTCCCACCGCGTCACAACATCGGAGAGAAAGTCCGGTTCCGCTGGCGGCGTGGAGGTTTCGGCCAGCACTTCCTCACCTCGGTCGCGGCCGTAGTATCCGATGGCGGATGCACTGACGAACGTCGGAACCCCGGCGGCGGCCGCCGCTGCGGCGAGTCGGCGAGTGGGCCCGATCCGGCTGTCCGCAATCTGCTTCTTGTGACTCGGCGTGAAACGGCCGGCGATGCTTGCACCCGCCAGGTGGATCACGGCGTCGACACCGTCGAGGATGCCCGGATCCGGGTTCTCGGGATCCCATGCGCGCTCATTGTCTGTGTGCGGTGTGCCGCGGACGAGTGAGATGACCTGGTGCCCACCGGTTGTGAGAAAAGCGGTCAACGCCGTACCGACGAGCCCGGACGCGCCCGTGACCGCGATCGTCGACGACGAGAACCCCGCATCGGCGGCACGGCGGTGCGCGGCGAGGTCGCCGGCCAGTTGCCGATAACGGAATTCGATGACCTCCGACAGCAACCGTGCAGGCACGGGTGTGTGAATCTCGTCGATCACGCGGGTATGCCGATCGTCGACCGGTTCGAATTCGTGCACATGCCGCCACGGGAACAATCCTGCGGGCAGCGAGCGAATGCCGTCGGCCGCGACCTCATCGACGAAACGCCGACCGGGAACGTAGCCACTCGGATCATGCTTCGCGAACCACTGGAGTCCACCGGGGAGATCGAGAACGGTGACGCCGTCCTCGAGCGACGCCGCCTGGGAGTGCAGACGCATCGGCACCCAGGGAGCCTGGAGCCGAGCGAACGCACCCTGCCGGGAGAACCACGCGAACACCTCGTCGATGGGTGCCTCGATAACCGCTGAACGTCGTATGCCCATGGAATCCACCGTAGAGGTCGCGATGCCGATGCGCGGCGAAGTGCTTAGCCGCGCGAAGAGTGATGGTAGCGTCGGGGACGTCCGCATGTAAGCAATGTGAACATTGCGGACTCCAGGTCGGGAACTGATCATTCACGTCGAACGGAGTAGACATGTCCGAACTCCCCCCGCCCATCACCCCCTACCTCGAACCTGCCGCGAAGGAACTTGCGGACAACACCGACCCCCATCCGCGGATCTACGAGGTCCCGCCGGAGGAAGGTCGCAAGATCCTGTTGGATCTGCAGAGCGACGAGAGTGTCCCCCGCCCTGATGTCGACGAGGAGTGGGTCGACGTCGACGCCGGCGAGTGGGGCACGGTCAAGACGCGCATCATCCGGCCCCGTGGAGTGACCGGCCCGCTTCCGGTGCTCTTCTATATCCACGGCGCCGGATGGGTTTTCGGCGATGACAAGACACATGATCGCCTCTTCCGTGAGCTGACCGTCGGCGCGGGTGCGGTGGGCGTCTTCCCGGTGTACGACCGCGCCCCGGAGAAGAAGTACCCGACCCAGGTCGAGCAGAATTATGCTGTGGGGCAATGGGTTCTGCAGAACGGCGCGGAGCACGGCATGGATACCAGCCGGATCGCCGTCACCGGCGAGTCGGTCGGGGGTTGCATGTCCGCGGTGTTCGCGCTGATGAACAAGGATCGCGGCGGCATCGACCTCAAGGCGCAGGCGCTCCTGTACCCGGTCACCAACGCCGACTTCGATACTCCGTCGTACCTGCAGTTCGCCGAGGGCTATTACCTGACTCGCGAAGGTATGCAATGGTTCTGGGACCAGTACACGACGGACCCGGCACAGCGGGCCGAGAAGTACGCATCGCCACTGCAGGCGAGTCTCGATGAATTGAAGGACCTGCCGCCCACGCTGGTCATCACCGACGAGGCCGACGTCCTTCGCGACGAAGGTGAGCAGTACGCGAACAAGCTTCGCGAAGCCGGGAACGACGTGACCTCGCTCCGCGTGGCGGGCATGGTGCACGACTTCCTGCTGCTCGACAGTCTGCGGGACACCAAGGCGGCGAACATCGCCCGCCAGGTGACCATCGACTTCCTTCGGGACGCCCTGAACTGACCGGGCCAGCACGGCGCGCGGTGGACACACCTGACCGGTGTGTCCACCGCGTCTGTGTCGGCGCACCGATGACGTCGGCCGGGAACATCAGGTGCGGACCTCGCGCACTCATCGGTCACGGCTCTCACGTGGGGCGACGGTTCACGGCCTGCAGTTCGAAGATGCGGAATGGCCGCTCCGGCACACGGTCTTGGGCTATCGCATAGTTCGGCCATCGGGACAGGATCGTCGACCATGCGGTCGCACGTTCGGCGCCGGAGAGGAGGCGCACGGTTGCGGTGAACTCGCCTCGGCCAACTACGACGTAGGCGTGGGTGGCGGCCTTCAGGTTGGCCGACCACGAGGGATGTTCCGGTAGCCCCCAATTGGATCCGACCACCAGGATCCGCTCGTCATCGACGACGGAGTACACCGTAATCGTTCTCAGTAGTCCGGTTCGGCGCCCGGGAACGGTGACCCTGACCGCCTCCATCCCCACCAGATCCATGATTCCGAAGCGCTGGTTCGTCAGCGCGCGGATGACTCGCTCGGTCCTCTCGACCACAGAATGCATCCGCAGAATCAGCCGATAGCACCACGGATGTGCGGAGAGCGCGGCGAGTGGATTCATCGCCGACCTTTGTCCGAAGACCAGGCGGGCCCCATACGCGCTCCCTCCGTCCGTGACCTCACGCTACTCCCGGCGATCGTCGGCGGTCAGCGATCGAACGGTGACGGGTACGGGTTGTCGGTGTCACGTGTGGCTTCGATGCGGTCATGGACGCTGGCGTGAACCGTATCGTCGGGACGCACCCGTCGTGGTCGCCATCCGCCGGCCAGGCGCCACGTCCGTTTGTTCTCCGCTATGACCCCCAGCGCAGTTCCCTCGGGCAGTTCGTCGCCGATGTCAATGTCGAGGACGCGGCGAAATGCTGTGGCGTCCAGCCGGATACCGGCCTCTGCGGCCTCGTGCGCCATCCACGCGAGCGTGATGTCGGGGAGCCGGCTGTCGGCTCGGCATTGTCCGCCCACGTCGCCGTGCACGCCCGCGAACCACACCTCCTGCACGTCCGGTCGTCGGCACGCCTCGGTCGAGAAGCGGTACTCGGCGAACGGTCGGCGACGTTCGTCCAGAGCGAGGGCGTGACGGGCCGTCCGGACGTTGTCCAGATTGGCGGTGAACGGCCAGCGTGCAACCTGAATGTGCCCACGGACATTCAGCCAGCCCACCGATTTCACGGTGTCCCACACACCGAGGAACTGGATCTGCTTCGTGTTGCGGAACGGCGTCGGGAACTGCGGATTTCCGAACGTATTCCGGAATTCGCTGCGCAGGCGCCAGAACTCCCGTCGCGCGTCCTTGTCGGATTCGTCCTGTCCGGTCGACGAACTCGGTGCGGGTCCCGATCGCGTGTAAAGCTTCAGCGCGTACGGCACCAGATTGAGTGCGTCGCCGTGCAGCAACCCGAGGGTTCGAATCATGCCTGTCAATGCGCGCGCCGTGTACGCGCCCCGGGAGAACCCGAACACGAAGATCCGGTCGCCGGGCTGGTAACGCTCGCACAGCCAGCTGTAGGCCTCGGCGATATTGTCGCGAATGCCGAAGCCCGCCACCGTGCCGGCGAGCCGTGTGACCGCCCGACCCGTGCGCGTGAATGCAGCGCGCGATCCCATCGTCCCGACTCCGGGGTCGTAATACACGAGCTGCCGCTCATCCTTGACGCAGATATCGAACAGCCTCGCGACATTGGTGAAACCCGTCTCCGGTTCATTCGTGGTGCCGTCGAGACAGACCACCAGGTTGCGTGACGATGTGATGGTGTCCTCGGTCATTCGATTGCCCTTCGATGAGTTCGTGACCGGACGTCGCGGCGCGCCACCGGATCGGTTTTTCGGCCCAGAAGATGACATCACACAGGGCTTTTCGCATGTCCACGTACGGCATGTGGCAAATCGGCGGATCACGGGGCGGCGCGGACAGCCGGAGAGTGGTTCACTGGAATGATGCGGCGGCGCTGTACCGAGGATCGACATGTGCGACGCGAGGCCGTTTCGTCGAAAGAATACGAGAGGTGATCCACCGTGAGCATCACTGAACGTGGCGCAACCGATACCGATGTCACTGTCGCGGAACGCTTCCGCTCAGTTCGCGGGTTGACCGATCTGCTGTCGTCGCGGTTGTCCGCCGAAGACCAAACGCCACAGTCGATGACCGAGGCGAGTCCGGCCAAATGGCATCGCGCCCATGTGACCTGGTTCTTCGAAGAGTTCATCTTGCGGAGGGATCCGTCGTATGTGGCGTACGACGACACCTACCGGTACCTGTTCAACAGCTACTACGAGGCGGTCGGGGAACGTCACCCACGTCCCGACCGCGGCCTGGTGACCCGGCCCGGCGTCGACGACATCACGCGCTACCGCGAATACGTCGATGCCGCGATGACCGACGTACTGGCACGGGGTGCGCTCGATGACGATGCTCTCGCGCTCATGGAACTCGGCTTCAATCATGAACAGCAGCATCAGGAACTGCTCTTGATGGACATCAAGCATCTGTTCTCCACTATCCCGCTGTCGCCGGGGCCGGTGTACGTCGATCGCGAACCCGATGCCGTCGGCGACAACACGCAGCCCACGTGGCGTTCCGTCGAGGGTGGCGTGATCGAGGTCGGTGCGGACGGCAGCGGATTCGCGTACGACAACGAGGGCCCGCGGCACAAGGTCTACCTCCAGGATTTCGAGATCGCCGAGCGGGCAGTGACGAACCGTGACTGGCTGGCTTTCATGGCCGACGACGGATACCGGCGCCCCGAACTCTGGCTGTCCGACGGCTGGGCGCAGATCAAGCAAACCGGCTGGGAAGCACCGGGTTACTGGCGACGCAACGAGGACGACGCCTGGACCACGTTCACCCTGTCCGGGAGGCGTGAACTCGTCTCCGACGAACCGGTGTTGCACGTGTCGTTCTACGAGGCGGATGCCTTCGCGCGGTGGGCCGGCGGGCGGCTGCCCACCGAGTTCGAATGGGAAGCGGCCTCGTCGCACGTGGCGAAAGAGCGTGGTGAGTTGCTCGATCCGGATCGATGTCATCCTCGGCGAGCAGGCTCGGCGATGATCGGCGACGTCTGGGAGTGGACGGCCAGTGCGTACCTGCCTTATCCGGGGTTCGTGCCTGCCAACGGCGCGGTGGGCGAATACAACGGGAAATTCATGTCCGACCAGCACGTCCTGCGGGGCGCATCCGCCATCACGCCCCGTGGTCACGAGCGCAGCACGTACCGGAACTTCTTCCCCGCAGCGTCGCGGTGGGCGTTCAGCGGATTGCGGCTGGCCCGATGACCACCACGACGTCGTCCGCCCTCGCCGACGATGCCCTCGAGGGCCTGTGGTCCGACCCGCCGCGTCTGCCCACCAAATGGCTGTACGACGAGCGTGGCAGCAAACTCTTCGACGAGATCACCCGCCTGCCGGAGTATTACCCGACTCGCCGGGAGACCGCGATCCTGCGCGAATCGGCTCCCGACATCGTCGCGAGGGCCGGAGCGTCGACGCTCATCGAGTTGGGGTCGGGCACATCGACGAAGACCAGGCTTCTGCTCGATGCACTTCCGCCCGGTGCCACCTACGTGCCGGTGGATGTGAGCGTCGAAATGCTCGAATCCTCGGCAGCGATCCTGGCCGCCGACTACCCCGACCTGACGATCACCCCACTCGAAGCGGACTTCACCGGCGTTCTGCACCTTCCGGAGGCGGCAGGCCCACGGTTGGTGGCCTTCCTCGGCGGGACCGTCGGCAACTTCGACGACGACGATCGTGCCGCGTTCTACGGGCGTCTCGCCGCCGCCATGGCGCCCGGTGACGCGTTACTGCTGGGCACCGACCTGATCAAGGACACCGGACGTCTCACCGCGGCCTACAACGACAAGGCGGGTGTGACCGCGGACTTCAACCGGAACATGATCGAGGTCCTCCGAGCCGAACTGGATGCGTCCGGGCTCTACGCCGACGACTTCGACCACATCGCCCGCTGGAATCCGGTACGCCACCGCATCGAGATGTGGCTCCGCGCACGTCGTGACATCGACGTCGATTTCCCTGGGCTGCAGAGAGATTGGCACCTGAGCAACGGCGCCGAACTCCTGACCGAGATCAGCGTCAAGTTCTCCCCCGAGATGGTCGCCGACGAACTGGCCGTCGCGGGATTCGGCGTCGACACCACGTGGACGGATCCGGCCGGCGACTTCCTGCTCACGCTCGGACGGCGCACGGCCTGACTCTCAGCCGCGCGCTCTGAGGAGTTCTTCCTGCCAGTCCGACGGCACCCGATCGGTCGGTCCCGGGACGCCTTGTGAGAGTGGATGATGCAGCGGCGGAGGCAATTTCGGTCCGCCGACGACCTGTTGGTCGGCGAAGTCCCAGAACCACTCCTCCCCCGGCTCATAGCTCCGCATGTAACGGTGGCCGGTCGACTCGAAGTGCCGGCTGGCGTGTTGCCCAAGCGAGTCGTCACAACACCCGACGTGGCCGCATTCCACGCATCGCCGCAAGTGGAACCACCAACTGCGGGCGGCCTCGCACTCCACACATCCGGGTCCGGAGGGCGGAGGGAATCCCGACGATCCTGATTGGTTCGCTGTCTCACCATCGGCCATGGATCCAACGTAGCGCGCGGGCTCTGTCCTGTGGGGTGGTCCGCGCATGCCCAACCGCCTGAGTGTGAGGGAGGGCTTGACGGCGCCCGAAGTATGGCGAATACTTAGGCGTGTGCCTAAGTATTCGGACGAGTTGGACGCGGTTCTGCGCGCCATCGCGGATCCGACGCGCCGGGCCGTCGTCGAACGGTTGGCGAAGTCGCCCGCCGTCGTATCCGAACTCGCTGCGCCATTCCCGATGGCGCTGCCCTCGTTCATGCAGCATCTGCGCATACTCGAGGACGCGGGAATTGTCTTGTCGGAGAAGGAAGGCCGTGTCCGAACGGTCAGTCTCCGGCCGGGGGCGCTCGATGTCCTGCATCTCTGGCTCGACGAACAGCGCACCCTCCCCGAACGCCATGCCGATCGTCTCGGCATCCACCTGACCCGCACTCTTCCGAAGGAACCCTGACATGACCCGTGTTCGCATCGACCTGAACATTTCGCTCGACGGCTACGCCGCGGGCGACCAGACGCCCGACAACCCCATGGGCGCCGACTGGGACAAGCTCACCTCCGCCTACGCGGCGACGCGCTCGTTCCGCCGTCGCGTCCTCGGTGACACCAGTGGGGACGGGACCACGGGCGTCGACGAGCGTTACGCCGCCGCCTACTTCCAGAACATCGGCGCGGAGATCATGGGCGCCGCGATGTTCGGCTTGCACACCTACCCGGACGACCCCGACTGGACGGGCTGGTGGGGCGACACGCCACCGTTCGGTGTACCGGTCTATGTGCTCACGCATACGGCACCTCGCCCGTCGATCCCGATGCAGGGCGGTACGACCTTCCACTTCCGCAGCACGGCGATCGACGAGGTCCTCGCCGAGGCCACCGCGGATGCGGATGGCCAGGACGTCCGCGTGGGCGGCGGGGTGCGCACGGCGCGCGACTTCCTGCTCGCGGGTCTCGTCGACGACCTACACGTCGCGATCGCCCCGGTGTTACTCGGCGGGGGCACACGGCTCTGGGATGACCTGCGTGAACTGGAGCTCACACACGCCGTCACCTCGGAGGTGGCCGAGAGCGGCACCATCCACGTCACGTTTACGCGATAGGAGCGCACAGATGACCGTCGAACGACGAATGGCGCGTTCGGGATTCACGCTGACTCGCGACTACCCGGTCTCGTGCGAACGCGTCTGGGACGCGTTCGCCGACGAAGATCAGAAACGTTCATGGTGGGGTGCGGGTGATGCCGTCGTACCCGGCGAGTGGATCTTCGACTTCCGCGTCGGCGGCCGCGATGTCGCCGAAGGACAGTTCCACGACGGACCCGTCTCGCGCTACGAGGCCACCTATACCGACATCGTCGACTACAACCGGATCGTCACGACGTACGACATGTGGATCGACGGCGCCCACATGTCGACCTCGGTGGCATCGCTGGAATTCGACACCGTCAACGGCGGCACACGTTTCACCCATACCGAGCACGGGGTCTTCTTCGACCGATTCTGGGACGACGGCCCGAATCGCGAGGCTGGTACACGAGGCATCCTCGACGCCCTCAACGACTTTCTCGGATGACGCGCCACCTCACCCTCTGCTGATCCGATAGACACGTTGTGCGACATCGTGAAACAACTTCTGCGGTTCGGCGGCGTCGCCCAGCACGTCGAGGATCACCTGTGCGCTCGCCGGGATAGTGTGCACAGGTTTGTCGATGGGATAATTCGACGCCCACATCGTCCGGTCGGCTCCGAAGACGTTGTGCAGGTGCGTGATCAGCGGCGCCGCCCGTGCTGCCCGGGGATCTGCCACGTCGAACGGTCGCCGCGGATCGTCGCCGAGTACGGGCATACCGAGCCCACTGTGCTTGGCGACCACATTCGGGAACTCCGCAAGCGCGGCAATGTCGTCGCGCCAGCTGGCCGTGATCTCGGCGCGCTCGCGATCGGTGTGGCCGGTGTCGGTGCCGCGGGCTCCGAAGATCCCGGCCGGCGTGGCGTAATGGTCGACTACCAGGGTGGTATCCGGGTACTCGCGCGCCAGCACAGCGGCGTCGGGCAACTGGTGGGCGTAGATCCAGATCTCGAAACCGAGGCCGCGCGACGCGACGGCCTCGAAGCCGCGCAGAAACTCGTTCTGCCGCAGCAGATGCGGATCGTCGGCGAAGTTCCGCACATCGGGATCCGGATGATTGGCAGCCGAGAGTCGAACACCACGCACGAGATCACTGGCCGACAGGTGTTCGTCGAGGACTGCACCGATGTCGTGCCATCGCGGATCGGCGTGCACCACCACGGCACCGAGCCGCGGTGCACCGTCGACGCCGAACGGCAGCGACGTCACCCACCGGGTCTCGTCCACCGACTCGGCGTGGTCCTCCCCCAGCCATTCGGCCTCGATGTGCACGACCGAGTCGACCGGCAACGGTCCGGCATCCCGTTGGTAGTCCGTCGGCAAATAGGGCTTCAGCAAGTGGTGCGGGTTCCCGACGAACTCACGGTCCCGCCTGGGCAACGCCCACCGGAGCGCACGCGGAACGCGTGGCACCGCCCGGAGTGGGCGCGCCCGGCCCGACACGTGTCGAGGCGTCGTGAACGGGTCCCACTGATGGATGTGCGGGTCGATGACCGAATCGGGCCACGTCGTACTCATCGCCTCATCCTGATCGATGGAACGCGGTCGTGCCGCCGGATTGCGCTCAGATCGTCGAAGGCGGGTCGTCCGTGATCATCGAAGCTTCGCGCCGTACACCCGCTCGACCTTCAGCGACATCAGCACGCGCCGATCCGACACCATGACCGCCCGGTACTCATCCCAGTCCGGGTGCTCGCCCGCGCCGAGGCGGTAGTACTCGACCAGTGCGTCGACCTCGTCGCTCGCCGGATCCGTCGACGGCCCGATGAGGGTTGCGGTGCCCTCGGCGGTCGCCCACGTGTAGCCGTCCGGGCTGGTGAATTCGATGGCCGCCCGCGGGTCGCGGCGGAGGTTCGCGGTCTTCGCCCGTCCCTCGGTCATGGAGACGAAGATCGTGTCGTGCTCGCGGTCGTATACCGACGTCACCGGGGAGAGTTGCGGCATACCGCTCGCCTTGATGGTCGCGAGGACGCCGATGGACGTGTCGGCGATCAGGGTGCGGGGGTCATAGTTGTTCTCGGTCATGATGGCGTCAACGTCGTCGATGACGGGCCGATTCCGGTCTCGACCGGAACGCGCCCGTTTTGTCGGTGCCCGCGCGTACAAAGAAACGATGGAAGACGAGTCACGCGCAGCTCTGGACGCCGAACGGGTGCGAACGGCCGAACTCATCGACTCGCTGTCACTTCGCCTCGCCTCCGTCATCGAGGCCACCGGCGACGAGGCGGCCGACGACGAACACGATCCCGAGGGCACCACCCTCGCCGTCGAGCGAGGACAGTTGGTCGCACAGATCGAGCGGTCACGGGTGCGGTTGGAGGAGATCGACGCCGCCCTGGATCGTCTCGGCGACGGCGCGTACGGACGATGCGAGACCTGTGGTGAGGTCATCGACCCGGAGCGACTCGAGGTCCTCCCGCATGCGCGGCAATGCGTCTCCTGCGCAGTTCGTCACCCATCCCGGCGGTGGTGACGATGCACGTCGAGTGTGCTGTTTGAACTGAAAGTTGACTATCGCCAATAGCTTTCGAGACGGGCAGTCCGTTCGGAGGGTGGACCCGCGGCGATCCCCCTGGTACGAATGGAAGAGCTATGGTTACGCAGACTGAATTTCGTACAACGGTCGACGTCTACCGGACGAGAACGTCTCAGCCCGCGGCAATCGAACCCCGGCCACATCCTGTGGTGTGGGGGCGCAATTCGGGTCCCCTCGATGCCGCGGGCCTTCGCGAGTACGAGTCTCGTGGATATCACGTCGACGAAAAGGCGCTGACTGCAGCGGATATCGACGGTATCCGGTCCGCTGTCGATACAGTCACCGCGGATCTCGGCGATGACCCACGGGTCATCCGGGAGCGGACCAACGGCGACGTTCGGTCGCTGTTCGCCGTCCATGAGCTGAGCGATCTGATCATGGAGATCTGCCGGCGCGATTCCATCGCCGGCGTCGCCCGACAGATTCTGGATGACGATGTCTACATTCACCAGAGTCGTGTCAACCTGAAACCGGGCTTCGCAGGCGGGCCGTTCTATTGGCACAGCGATTTCGAGACCTGGCATGCCGAGGACGGCATGCCGGCACCGCGTGCGCTGAGCGTCTCGATCGCGTTGACGCCGAACTACGAGTTCAACGGTCCGTTGATGATCGTGCCGGGTTCACACAAGCAGTTCATTCCCTGCCTCGGCAGCACGCCGGGCGACTATCACGAGGAATCGCTCTCCTCGTATCGCCCGCCGTTCGGCACGCCGTCGGAGGAGCATGTCGCGACGATGGTCGACGAGATGGGGATCGACATCGTGACCGGCCCCGAGGGTTCCGCTCTCTTCTTCGACTCGAATTGCCTGCACGCTTCCTCAGGCAACATCACGCCGTACCCGCGCAGCAATCTCTTCGTCGTGTTCAACGCGCGATCCAATGCGCTCGTGCAGCCGTTCGCCGCAGCCGAGCCCCGGCCCAAACACCTGGCCACCCGCCCCTGAACGACGTCCGGGTTGCTGTTCGGAACGTCCACAACGGACACCGCTCAGCGAGTTCGATCGCATGGTGCACGCGAGCTCGCTGAGCGGTGATGTCCGTGGAGCCGGTCAGGCCGTCGTGCGAAGGTGATTCAGCACCGGAAGCAGGAAGTCCCGTGCGTACTGTTCCGGCCCGTCGCCGTCGTCGAGGCCCAGTCGCGTCGACGGAATGAGAATCAGTGTGTGATAGGCCCGCGCGACGTGTTCGGCGAATCGGGTGCGCGCCGGTTCGGGCAACTCGTCACCGATCACGAACGACTCGACGAATCCCCGACCGAGGTCCAGCGGGTAGCTGTCGGGAGTGATCACATAGGGCACGAACAGATCCGGGTTGAGCGCCAGGACGGGGCGAACGGCGGGATGTCCACTCAGGAGCCGATAGCCTTCCGCGAAGCCGTGAATCACCCTGTCGTCGATGTCGTCGTAGTCCCCGACCACCGACTGCACCGTGTCGAAGAACGTCGCCAGTTCGGCCTGCACCACGGCTCCGATGAGATCGTCGCGGCCGGTGAAGTGCTTGTAGAGCGTTGCGCGGCCGACGCCGGCACGACGGGCGACTTCCTCCATGGACAGCTTCCGCAAACCGGTATGTCCCGCGAGTGCGACGACCGCGTCGAGGATGCGGGTACGCGTATCGGCCCCCTTGGCGGCGACTGCCTGGTTGACGACCGAGGCCGCGGAACGAACCGTACTCACAAACACCATCGTAACGGTAGACGAATAGACAAATAGTGTCTAACCTTCTCCCCAAGCTGCTCGCGACGTCAGGCGCCGGGGGCACTGCCATCGCCACGGATGCGAAAGGTGTGTGAGAGGTATGACGACCGAACTCGGTTCATCGAGGGAAACCAACGCCGCCGACCGGGATGCCCTGGCCGACCGCCTGATCGGCGGTTCGATGCGGCGGTCCTACAACTCCGAGATCGACATCGACTGGGACGCGCCACAGGACCCGGACCTGTTCTACATGCCGCCCGAGATGATCTCGCTCTACGGAACCCCGCTGTGGGAGAGCATGACTCATCGGGAACGCGTCGAACTGTCCCGACAGGAACTCGGCAACACGCTCACTCGTGCGGTGTGGTTCGAGAACACCCTCAACCAGGGGCTGCTGCGGGCCATGCTGCATCAGGACCCTACGTCCCGGAATGTCCACTACGCGTTGACCGAGATCGGCGACGAAACGCGGCACATGGTGATGTTCGGCCGTACCGTCTCGGCAGTCGGTGTTGTGCCCTATCGCCTTTCGCGACTCGAGGCGATGACGGTGCAACTGTTTCCGTTCTCGTATCGCGGTCTGTTCCTGTGGGTCGCCGCCCTCTGCGGTGAAGAACTGATCGACGACGTCCAACGGAATTTTCTGCACCACCCGGATCTGCAACCGCTCGTCGCCCAGGTGATGCGTATCCATGTCACCGAGGAAGCACGGCATATTCGGTACGCACGCGAGGGTGTTCGGCGTCGTGTGCAGCACGCGGCCTGGTGGGAGCGGCAGTTCAGCGCCACTCTCAACGGCGCAGCCGGTTTCGTCATCCGTCGGCTCATGTACGACAAGCGCGTCTACCGGCGGTGCGGACTCGACGTGCGCGAGGCGATGCGGCAGGCGCGCACCAGCGAACAGGGACGACTGCGCCGCCGCGAGTCCTTTGACGGCCTCCGAGTCTTCCTGGAGGAGAACA
Organism: Gordonia sp. B8661-1; assembly: GCF_059427765.1. Classification (NCBI taxonomy): domain Bacteria; kingdom Bacillati; phylum Actinomycetota; class Actinomycetes; order Mycobacteriales; family Gordoniaceae; genus Gordonia; species Gordonia sp. B8661-1. The sequence continues at coordinate 75,420 of NZ_JCAHRL010000012.1, read as the reverse complement.
AACTCCTGAACCCCGTGTCCCGCGCGCTGTGGCGTCGATTCGGCTTCCTGTGAGTCATATGCACGACGTGGTCATCATCGGTCCGGTGGGCGCGACCGGCCCGGTGATCGGGCTGATCCGGAAAGCCGTTCGCGGAGACATCACGTCGATCTCCTCTGCGCGCGTTCGTCATTCGGCCTTCGATGACGATTCGCATCAGTGGACGATCACCACCGACGACGGGCGCGAGGTCCGTGGTCGCGTCGTGATCGAAGTCGTGGGCGCCCACGCCGCACCGGGCGACGGTGCCGACGCGCCGTATCGTGGTGTCGCCGTTCATGGCCTCCCTAATCGCTTCCTGTTTCCCGAAACGAGGTCCGGTCGCGGCCGCCGACGCGGTGACGTGCAGGCCACGTCGACGGCGAGGTATGTCGCGGCCCTGATTCATGCGATGGAACAACGCGACACCACCCGCATCGAAGTAAAAGCGCATGTGCAACGCCACCACAACAGAGTGTTGCGGCGTCAGCGTGATAACGCGGTAGCACGATGGCGATCCTGGTGGTCGTCGCGTCACCCGAAGCTCGGTGACTACACCTTCAGCCGACTCGACGACGACCACACCGACGACGAATACCACGGTCCGGCCGTCCTCATCGACGAGGAGGGCATCGAGCATCCGGTGACCGCGCACCTGTTGTCCGTGTACCAGCCCGTCGACAACAGTCTGAGGTGGATCGGTCGACTCGATCCGACACCGGCACTGGCGGATCTGCAGGTCTCGGTCAATATTGCGGTGAGCCTGCGGGTGCCCGGACGTCAGGCGGTACCCGCCCTCCTCGTGGACATGGATCCCTGGGGCGGAGCACATATCACCGGCGTCGGTACGTCTCCGTATCCGATCGACCTCGAGGTGATCCTCCCGGAACTTCGCTGACCGTCGACAACCCTGTACAGCAAGGACTTTCATGGCGTACGTCATCACCCAGAATTGCTGCAACGACGCGTCGTGCATCGCGTTGTGTCCCGTCGGATGCATTCGACCATCCCCCGACGATCCCGACTTCGCCACCGCCGACATGTTGCACATCGACCCGAACACGTGCATCGATTGTGGCGCGTGCGCGGATGCCTGCCCGGTCGATGCGATCGTCCCCGGCACCGCCCTCGGATCCGACACCGCCGAGTATGCCGCGATCAACGCCGACTATTTCGCCGACAACACACTGAACCCGATCTTCCCCCGGTCACCGAGGCCCGTGCCGCTGGTCACCAGCAGGGACCCGCTGACCGTCGCGATCGTCGGCGCCGGACCCGCCGGTTTCTACTGTGCCGCAGAACTTCTCCATCATCCGGGGATCCGGGTGGAGATGTTCGAGAAGCTGCACTCGCCGTTCGGGCTGGCACGCTACGGCGTGGCCCCCGACCATCCCCGGACCAGGTCGGTGGTCGACCAGTTCGACTTCAGCCCGGAAAAGAAGCGACGCTTCCGGTTACATCTCGGGGTGGAGGTGGGCGTCGATGTGCAGCCCTCGGAGCTGGCCGCCGACCATCACGCGGTCATCTACGCCCCGGGGGCTTTCCACCAGCGACAGGTCGACATCCCCGGATCATCGGCCGCCGGTTCGGTCTCCGCGGCCGCGTTCGTCGGCTGGTACAACGACCATCCGGCACACCGAGATCTGGCGCCACCGCTGGGGCATCGACGAGCGGTGGTGATCGGCAACGGGAACGTGGCGATCGATATCGCCCGGATCCTGGTGTCCCACCACGACTCTCTGGCCCGCACCGATATCGCGCCCCACGCTCTCGAGGCGCTTCGCGCAGGCACCGTTCATGACGTGGTGGTCGCCGGCCGTCGCGGGCCGGAGCATGCGGCGTTTACGCTTCCCGAACTGCTCGCACTCACCCATCTGCCGGGCGTCGACGTGATCGTCGACCCCGCGGATCTCCCGGACGATCCGACGTCACCGAAACTCCGGCTGCTCACCGACATCGCGGCCCGTCCACGGAATCGATCGCACCGAACGATCACACTCCGCTTCCACACCACTCCCATGGAGATCGTCGGTGGCGATCACGCCCGCGGCCTCCGTGTCACCGGCCGCACCGACGACGTGATCGAGACCGGTCTCGTGGTGCACGCGATCGGTTTTCGTGGCCAACCGATATCGGATGTGCCGTTCGATGCGAGCAGCCACACCATCCCGCACGACTCGGGCCGGGTGCTCGGTGCGGACGGGCGACCGCTGCACGGCATCTACACCGCCGGTTGGATCAAACGTGGACCGACCGGGGTGATCGGCACCAACCGCACATGTGCGCAGGAGACCGTCGGAGCTCTTCTCGACGACCATGCCGCCGGGCTGCTGACCCGCCGCGACGGAGGCGTTGACGCGGCGCCCAGAAGGCGCGGACTTCTCCGGCGAATGGTCCACAGCTGACACGCGTCGGCGAGGTGGATCGCACTCTGTGATCCACCTCGCCGATCGGTGACAGGTATGGCGCCCCGTCCGGGGCCACGGGGCGGTTCTAAGAGAGAGACCCCAACGAACCCCACGGTGACGGCTTGGGCTTGTGCTTCTTCGGCTTCGGCTTGGGCTTCGGGTGCGGCGCCGGTGCGGGCCGCTGTTGACGCGGGGGCGCAGGCGTGGACCGCGGCGGCGGCGCGGGCCGGTTCTGCGGTGGTCGCGACGTCCCCGACTGCTCGCAGGCGACGCCGTCGCCATCGCGGTCGAGTGCGGACCGGTAACCGTCCTGACCCTGGTAGATCGGCGCCGCGCCGGCGTCGCGCGCGGCTTGGCAATTCTTGTAGTACGCAACGGGTGTCGGTGCGGCGGCGGCGGGCGTCGCCACCGCCAGTCCGGCGATCAACGTTCCCGCGGCAACGGCGGCTCCGGCCGCCGCCACTCGCCCGCTCCGGCGTGACGTGCTCGTGGCTTTGTGTGTCAAGACCATCGGTGTCTGTTCCTCAATACCCGACAGCCCCGACTGATGCGGGGCGACCGGGATATGCCGGTTGCGATGAGCCCGCTTCACTATCGGCTGTGACACTAGACGGTCGGCGGTCCTTCGCGGGACGAAACGCCGATCAACACCGCATATCGCGGCCCCGATCATCTCTTCGGACTACTCCGATGCCGCGACGCACGAGCCACGATCAGTCCGGCGCAGAGTGCACCGAGCGTGCCGAAGGCCTCGTCGCCGAGGGTGTCCTCGTAGGCGGTCTCGATCTCGGTGCCGTGCCGGATGAACGTGAACCACTCCCCCAACTCCCAGCCGATCGCCAGGACCGCGCCGAGTCCGGTGACGACCAGGACCAGGGCCCATGCCGGGCGAACGGATCCTCCGATCAGCAGCCCGATACCGGTGAGGAGCAGCAGCCAGTTCACGAAGTGATTGGCGTCGTCCCACCAGCCGACACGATCATAGAGGTCCGCGCTGTTGCCGGTCACATCGATCAGGAAGGCCAGCATGATCAATGCGAACGCGCCGTACGGCGGACGGACGCGGCTCCTCCGTCCGACGAAGATCCACCAGAGTGCGGGCGCCAGCAGCATGAGAAGCGGATAGGTGATCAGCCGTGCGCCGAAGGCCTTATCCGCGAAACGTTCGATGCCCGGCCACCATTGCGCAACTGCGAGCTGCGCAATGGTGAGAACCAGGATCAGCGCGGGAACCCATGCCGGACAACGACGTTCTGTCATGCCCGGATCGTAGTTCAGTGATGCAACCCGGCATCCTTGCTGCCGTACGCATCTCGCAGTCGCGGCTTGACGACCTTGCCGCCGGCGTTACGTGGCAGCTCGTCGATGATGACGAGATCCTTGGGCTGTTTGAATCGCGCCAGGTTCTCGTTGAGGTACGGCGTCAATTCGTCGATGGTCAGGTCGTCCACGCCCTCGGCGAGTACCACGACGGCCACCGGGACCTCGCCCCACTTCTCGTCGGCTCGCCCGATGACGGCGGCCTCGACGATCTTGGGATGCCCGAACAGCACGTTCTCCACTTCGGCGCAGTAGATGTTCTCGCCGCCGGAGATGATCATGTCCTTCGCGCGGTCGACGACGTAGAGGAATCCGTCCTCGTCCTGACGGACCAGGTCACCCGAGTGGAACCAGCCGCCCCGGAACGCCTCCGCGGTCTCCTCGGGCTTTCCCCAGTAGCCCTTCATGAGATTGGCTCCGCGGTACACGATCTCGCCCACCTCTCCGGGAGCGACGTCATTCATCAGCGGGTCGACGATGCGTGCCGTCACCGCGGGGACCACCTTGCCGACGGAGCCGATCTTTCGCTGTGCGTCCTTGCCCTCGAGAATGCAGGTCACCGGCGACATCTCGGTCTGCCCGAACGCCGTCATGTTCAGGGCCGACGGGAACATCTCGTTCATCGCGTTCAGCACCGAGTCGGAGGCGGGCGCGGCACCCCAGGTCATCACCCGGAGTTTGAGGTCGCGCGGACGTTTGGCCTGTGCGGCACAGACCGCCTGCCACTGGGCGGGCACCATGAAGACCGACGTCACCGCCTCCCGCTCCATCTCGTCGAGCATGGCCTCGGGGTCGAAGGCGCCGAGCGGATTGATCACCGCGCGCACGGCGCGATAGATGTAGGAGCTGAAGGCGCCGATGCCGGCGATATGGAACAGCGGTGGCACCACCATCACCACATCGTCATCGTGCCCTTCCGTGGACGCGATGGTCGTCACGGCCTGGGCCTGCAGATTCACGTGGGTCAGCATGGCGCCCTTCGGACGGCCGGTGGTTCCCGACGTGTACATGATCAGCGCGACGGTGTCCTCGGGGATGTCGATCTCCGGCAGATCCGAACTGTCCTCGGCAACCAGATCTGCGTAATCGAGAGTCGCGGAATCCGTTTCGCCATCAGCGCGGTTCGGACCGTTCACGACGATGGTGGCATCGATGTCGGCGGATGCGCTCGCGGCAGCCATCAGCGGCGCCAGCAATGTCTCGGTGAGAATGACCCGCGCGCCGCTGTCGGCGATCAGATAGCCGACCTCCGCCGGACTCATCCGGATGTTCACCGGCACCGGGATGGCGCCGATCAGGTTGGCACCGAGAACGGCTTCGATGTACTCGGGACGGTTGAGCAGCGCCATCAGAATCCGGTCGCCGGACCGGACGCCGCGACGGTGCAGGGCAGCCGCAAAGGCCCGGGAGCGTTCGTCGAGTTGCCGCCACGTCGTCTCGGCACCGAGGAATTTCATCGCCACACGGTCCGGCGTCATATACGAGTGCCGGCGCACATGATTGTTCCAGTGATTGCGACGCGACCGCATCGGCTCGGTGGTCAGCTCGGTACTGGATTCGATGGTGTCGGTCATGCGTGCGCTCCCCTGGTCGTCGAAGGCCTTCGGACATCGGATCACATATATGTGTGGCTTCAGTCACACTGTAAAGGTCCGAAGGGTGTAGGGGGACGACTTCCCGAATCGCTCAGGAATTGCGGTGGAGAACGGCGGAGAGGTGATGCTGCAATGGTTGACCAACCGCGGCCATACGCAACGAGTACGACAGGTCGTCGCCGTCGAGGGAGAAGGAACGGCCCAGTGCCGAAACGTCTTTCGCCGTCGGTGTGAGCCCGACCGATGTCGTGGCGAGTTCCAGGCACAGAAGGCCGTCGACGATCTCGTAGGTGCCGACCTCGATCTCGGTGACACCGCTGGGGTGCGCCAGCACCAACTCGACGACGCCCGGCTCGGGGACGCGGAGGTAGCCGGATTCCGCATGCATGGGAAGTCCGTCGGCGACGCCCGTGGTCCGTTGGCCATAGACCAGGAACGGTTTGCCGACGTGCCCGAAGGTCACCTCTTCGCGGTACCCGAACGGTTCGATGGTCGGATATTCGCCGGCGCCGAGCCCCGACCAGGTTCCCAGCAGCGGAGCCAGTGGCTCGACCAGTGGATGCAACGGCGGAGACTGCGGGGCTGAGGGCATGCTCTCAGCGTACCGAGGGCACCGATATGTCGAGCCGTCTCAGACGGGGAGCCGATCGGTGCTCGACTTCCGCAGCTCGCTGAACTCCACGATCGATGTCGACAGGGCTGCGGCCACGGGGTGCGCATCGCCGGCGGCTTCGGTCTTGGAGACCATCACGACGTTGTCGATGTAGGGCTGGATGGTGCTGGTGTTCTGCACCGTCGCAACGATGATCAGCTGGAAACCGAACTTGCGGAACGCCGAGAGGGCCTGCTGCGCGAACTGCGGGTCCGACTTCGAGAACGCCTCGTCCAGCATCAGCTGCGCGAAGATCGGCCGGTTGTCGCCGCTCTCCGGGCTCGCCAGGTTGAAGCTGAGCGCGCCCGCGAGACAGAACGCCATGAGCTTTTCCTGTTCGCCACCCGAGTTGTCGCCGGCGTTGCTGTACGTCCGGATGGTCTCACCGGACTCGGCGTCGTGTTCCTCGCAGTAGAAGTCGAAGCGGTTACGTACGTCGAGCGCGTCGCGCGTCCACTGCCGGTCCTCCGGTGTCGAACCGGCGAGCCGTTCGCGGAGCAACAGAATGTCGGAGTACTGCTCCAGGATCGCCTGTTCATCGCCGAAGCTGACGGCAGTCGTGCGCTGCGAGATCTGCCGTGCCTTTTCGGTGAGTTCTGCTGCGGCAGCGAGGTTCTTGCGACCGGGATGCAAACGCAATCGCGTCCCGCGGTTGAAGGCGACCGCGCCGAGCCCGGTGTTCACCCGCTCGATCTGTTCGACGATCCGACGCTCCTCGGCGTCGGCGGCCATGTGCAGGTTGAGGATCGCGCCGGGGGCCTGCTCGGTGATCAACCGCCGCATGCGCTCGTAGGCCGTCGGCAGCTCACGTTCGTCGATGCGACGGCTCAGGGCCACATAGTCGTGGATGCGCTCGTCGAAATCATCACTGTCGTTGGGGATCGCGTCCGGGAACTCCTCGTCGTAACTGTCGAGGATGCGGGCGAGTTCGTCACGGGACCGCCGGGCGTCGGAGCGCATGCGGTCGCGGTCCTTGGCGACGGCCTTCAGGATCTCCTGCCGGAAGGCGTCGGGCGCAAGCACATCCAGAGCCGCGGCGGACTCTTCACGGAACCCGTCGAGGGTGGCCTCGGATTGCTCCGAGATCGCCTCCGGTTTCAGCCGGTCCACCAGATCGAGCAATTGGGTCCGACGTTTGTCGTGGGTGGCGATCTTGTCGCGCACGAGTGCCGCCTGGGAGATCGCCGCCCGCACCTGCTCCCAGATGTCCTCGGCCTTGCGCTGCAACGCCTCCACATCCGGGTTCTCGTCCATCAGCAGGTCGTACTGCTCGGTCAATTGCTCGACACGATCGTCGGCGGAGTCGGTGTCGATCTCGCTCCACTGCGTGAACTGCTCACACACACGCCGGTAGCCGTCACGCATCTGTTCTTTCGCCGTACGCTCCCGATCCAGTTCGGCGCTGGCGTCGCGCGCCGCGTCGTACGCGCTTTGTTCGGTGGCCAACTCCTCCTGCAGCGCAGCAATTTTCGCACTCACGTTGCCGACGAAAATGTACTGGGAGGCGCGTAACGGCTGCCGGTCGTCCTTGATCGCGAGCTTCGCCGAATCCTTGCGGAGCCCCTGTGGGGTGACCGCCTTGGTGTGCTCGGCGAAGTCGCTCGGGAAGTCGACGCAGGCATAGTTGCCGAGCCGGGACAGGATGGTCAGCGCCTCGTTCGAGCAGGGATGCGACGGATCCACCGCGCGCAACGTCGTGCCGAGGGTGCCCGGCTCGACCGCGGGCGCTCCCCTGTTCTCCGCGTGGTGCAACTGAATGCGGCCCCGCATGTCGTGGCTGTTGACGAATTTGAGTGCGGCATCGAAATGCTTGTCCGGCACCAGAAGCCGCAGCCCCGCATTGCGCAGCACCTTCTCCACCGCGAGACGCCAGCGCTCGGAGTCGGGATCGAGTTCGACGAGTTCGGCGACATACGGCAGTTCGGACTCATCGACCTGCAGACCGTTCGCGATGATGCGGCGCATCTCGTGCTCGGCTCGCGGCAGGGCCGAACCGGCCTGCTCCACGCGACTCAACTCATGCTGGGCGGCATCGCGTTGGGTGCGCGCCGCAACCTCCTGGGCAAGGGTCTCGGCGAAATGCGCCTTACCCGCCTCGAGTTGGCCGTCGATGCGGGTGGCCTCCTCCATCAACTGTTCGCGCAGTGCCCAGAATTCTTCGGCGTCGTCGGGCAATTCGAAGCCCAGCGCGGACACCTTGTGCTCGTAGCTGGCGCGCTTCATCGCCACCTCGTTGCCGGCCTTCTGGGCGGAACCGAGCTGCTCCTGTAGCGGCGCGAGGTCGCCGGTCGAGGTGGCGATGCGGGACAGCAGATGGCTGTGGTCCTGGCGCAGTTGATCGTGCTGGGTGGTCAGTGCGGCGAGATCGCCGTCCAGGCGGGAGATCTGGTCGTCGAGGTCCGCGATCTCCGGTTCGGCGTTGCGGCGCCGCAGATTGTTGAGGTACGACCGGACCGTGTCGGTGTCGATGGTGTCGAGGACGGTGAAGGTGGCGGCCTCCGTGGCGTACCGTTCCTGCACGTTCTCGATGTTGTCCAGGATGGTGCGCTTGCGCCGCGCGACGTCCAGGATCTCGCGCGCCTCCACGAGCGGATCGATCTGGTCGAGCGCGTCCTTGATCCCGACGATGCTGGTCGGTTCGTCGAGCATGAACTCCCGGACGAACTGTGCGAGACCACCGACGCTCTTGAGTGACTTGGCCTTTCCGAGGAGCTGCTGAGCGGCATCGGAGCCACGGATCCCGATCAGCGAATAGAGCGTGGCCAGGTACTTGCCCTCACCCGGTCCGCCGCGCCAGCCCTGCTCACGGAACTTCGCGGCGTTGTAGTTGTTGCGCGCCCAGTCATTACAGACGTCGACGATGTCGCGGTCGCCGTCGGCGATGAAGTACGACGAGTGGGCATCGGTCATCTTGCCCGCGGCAAGCCACTTGAGGACCAGACCCGTGATCGCCGTGCCCGATGTCGAGGTGTAGGTGACCGCGATTGCCGCCCACGCGGGTCCGGTCCCGCGTAGATACATGATCTCTCGGGCGTTTGACCCGTCGCGCCGCTCGCCCCACGCTCCTCGCACATACTTGCCGACGGTGCGTTTGCCGCTCGACGATCCGGCTGCGGTGGCGTCGCCGGAGGCATTGAAGTTCCGACGATGGTCGGGCAGGAATGCAAGCGAGATCGCGTCCAGGAGTGACGATTTGCCGCTGCCGGACGAGCCGGTGATCAGGGAACCGCCGACACTGAACGGGATCGAATGGTAGCCGTCGAAGACGCCCCAGTTGATCAACTGCAGCCGGGACAGGTAGTACTGGTCGACCGATCCGCTCACCAGTCGTCTCCCTCGTCGTTCTCGTCGTCGGAGTCGTCATCGGCGATGACCCCGGCCTCTCGTTCGCCGTCGCCGGGATCGCCGGAGCCGATGAACTGCTCGAACTGCTGTTGCAGGTCGGTGATGACCGATGCCGTCATGACCGCGGAGATGACGGGACTGACCGTGAAGGTGTCCGGGTCGTCGCGGTGCCTGCGCAGGAACTCGAGTTCTTCCAGCTTGTCGACGGACCGCTCGATGCGCTTGTCGAACAACGCGAGATCGCGGTCGATGGTGTTGGTGACCCCGGCGAACAGTTCGTGGATCTCCTCGCGGGTGATGAGGACCCTGTCCTCCCGCGACGAGCGCAGATATTTGGCGAGATGCAGCGCCAGGATCGCGTCGTAGGTGTTGACCGTCTCGCGCTTGAGAATCCTACGGCCCCACCGGGAGTCGTAGCCCGCCTGCTCGACGAAGGCCACTTCGAGTTCGTCCACGACGCGCAGGCGCATGTCGAGTTCGGAGAGCCGGATGCGTAGGAGGTCCTCGAACTCCACGACCCAGGCCCACAGTTGTGGCTGACGATCGGCGCTGATATAGCGGCGCGTGACGAGGTTCTGCAGTGCCCAGCAGGCCCGGTCCGGCATCTCGCTCACGTCTCCGTCGAAGCGCGGGACCTGTGGACGATCCTGCGGCGTGCGACCGCGCGGAGCCGTGGGGAGATCGTCGAAACCCTTGTATTCGTCCGGAATCGGGGTCCCGGCGCCCTGCCCGGCCGGGGCATCGGTCGCGGCTGTGTCGAGATCGTCGGTGGCGGTATCGGTTTCGCTGGTCACAGGGCGTCGACCTCCACAGTCGGGATCGGTTCGGAGAAGATCAGTGCGGGTATCTCGATGACGCGGTCCTGTCCCTCCAGGGAGTGGAAACGGACGGAAGTGGAACCCGCGTCCGCGGTCGCCGGCTGTTTGAGAGCCCAGGACCACAGCACGATCACATGTGCGAGATATGCCTGGTCGAGGCGTGCCACCACATCGGACAGCGCGATGGGCCCGTCGGCGACGGCGTCGTTCACGGCCTCGGTCAGTGCGACCGTATCGACTTGTCCGGCAAGGGAAGCGAACGACGACAGGTCGGCCTCGGCACCGGCGGGCAGAGCCGTCGCCGGAGGCGCCGGATCCCGGATCTCGAAGACCAGCCGACCGACGGAGGTCACCGACGGTGTCGCCAGAGGCAGTTCGTAGCCCAGTCGCCGGTCCGCGAGGGAGCTCTTGAGCAGGTCATTCGCGGTGGCGAGCGCGTCGTTGAGCTGACGCGCGATGCCGCGACTCTGCTCCAGCGTCCCGGCGGCGACGAACCGCCGGATCCGGCGGGCGCATCGCTGACGGGTGCGGCCCACCTCCCCCATCTGCTGGGTGACGAGGCCGAAGAAGTTGTCCATGACCGACCGCAGCCCGGCGTCGATCCCGGGCAGATTGTCGCTGACCGTCGCCAGATCGCTGACCAGCCGCGCACGTTGCTGCGGATCCTGGATCAACTGGGTGAACGCGTGATACGACGCGCTCTGCGGAGAGTCGAGCAACGATTCGTAGTCGTCGAACATCTGCCGCTGCCGGTCCCGGTAGGCCAGGTCGGAATCGTGCGGATCGTCGAGCAGCCGCGTGGTGATCCGGTCGAGCATGCTGCCGTATTGGCCGATGTCGGAGATCACCTGTTCCATCTGGTAGGCGATCGAGCGTGCCTCGTCCTCGGCGACCCGGAGGTCGGGCTCCGGACGCACCCCGGCATCCAGATCGGCGAGCTCGGCGTCGAGTTCTTCGATCTGATGCTCGATGCCGACGCGGATCTGGGCGGGATCGCTGGTGACCTGACCGGCGACCCGGCGAAGACCTGCCGCGATGCCGTTGAGCGAGCCGCCGGTGGCGAGACTGTCCTCACGCCGGAGGCGGCGCGTGTAGTCGAGGACGGACCGTGCCTCGGTGGACAGGTAGCAGACGTTGTGTCCCCCCGAGGCCGCCGGATCACTGACCCGGTGCAGCCAACCCTGCTTGGCCCAGGACTTCACCAGGTCGAGTCCGCCGGACTGATCGCGGACGTCCAGCTCGGCCAGATCGCGTTCGAGCCGCACCACGAGTTCGGTCTCCGACATCCGGACGCCGAAGTCCAGGTGCCGTTCCATCAGCGTGATGTAGAGCGCCGAGTTGCCGGCCGCGAAGAGCCGTACCGCCGCCGACTGCTGGATCGACCGGTTGGCGTCCAGCGAAGCGGCGAGCGTCGATTGTCCCGCACCCATCACACGTCGCCTCCCGGTTCGCATCGTCTGACCCAGGCTTCAGCGTTGACGCGAGCCGTTCAGTACATCAAAGGACCCGAGTAGTCTGCCACGCCGATTCCTCGCCGCTCGACGGTGCCGGTGGCGTGCGTGTTGGCACCGGCCTCACCCTCAACCTGAGGTCGGCACACAGGCACGGATCAGCGCGACCCGGCATGCCGCAGACGGGCCGACTGCCTGGTGAGGTGATCGCGCTCGGCCACGCTGCCTGCCCGCGTCGCGGCCCGCGCGTAAAGGTCGGCGGCGCGTTCCCGGTCGCCGGCGCATTCGTGGAGATGCGCGGCGGCCGCGTCATAGCGGGGCAGTTCGGGATCCACGTCCGCCAGCGCGGCCAGACCGGCGAGGGCGCCATCGGCCTCCCCCACGGCCACCGCCCGATTGAGACGGACGATCGGGCTGTCGGTGAGGCGAAGCAGTTCGTCGTACCACTCGACGATCTGCGGCCAGTCGGTCTCGTCGGCGCTCGTCGCGTCGGCGTGGAGGGCCGCGATGGCGGCCTGCGCCTGATAGGGGCCGAGGCGGTCGCGGGACAGCGCCGACTGCAGGATTGATACGCCCTCGGAGATGAGACGGGTGTCCCAGGACGACCGATCCTGCTCGGCGAGCGGTATCAGGTCGCCCGACGGTCCTGTCCGGGACGCCCGACGGGCGTGATGGAGCAGCATCAGGCTCAGCAGTCCGGCCACCTCGACGTCGTGGGTCATCGCGTGGAGTTGACGGGTCAGCCGGATCGCCTCGCCTGCGAGGTCCACCTCACCCCCGTAGCCCTCGTTGAACAGCAGGTACAGCACGCTCAGCACGGTGCCGAGGTCGCCCGGCCGGTCGAGCGGCCGGCCTTCGAGCCGCTTCTTGGCCCGGCTGATCCGCTGGGCCATCGTCGCCTCCGGGACCAGGAACGCCGCCGCGATCTGGCGTGTGGTCAGCCCGCCGACCGCCCGCAGGGTGAGCGCCGCGGCCGACGCGGGCGTCAAAGCCGGGTGCGCACAACGGAAGTACAACTCGAGCGAGTCGTCGGTGGACGGGATCTCCGAGTGGTGCGGTTCGGCGCCCATCTCGGATTCCCTTCGGCGGCGGGATGACTCGGCGCGGACGGAGTCGACGAACTTGTGCCACGCGGCCGCGACCAGCCAGCCCTGCGGATCGCGCGGCGGGTCGCGGTCCCAGGTGTCCAGGGCTCGGATCAGAGCCTCCTGCACGGCATCCTCAGCCGACGCGAAGTCCGCTCCGCGCCGGATGAGGATGCCGATGACGGTGGGTACCAGTTCGCGCAGCAGAACCGGATCCATCGATACGTTCGACCGCGACGTGTCGGTCATTCGGTGATGACCGGGGCGGAACCGTAGAACGGTCGCACTTCGAGCCACTCGTGAATGGGCTCACCATCCGGTCCCGGCGCGGCGGACAGCTCCGCCGCCAACTCGAGTGCTCGTTCCCACGAGTCGACGTCGATGACCATCCACCCGGCGATGAGATCCTTGGTCTCCACGAACGGGCCGTCGGTGACCGGCGGCCTGCCCTTGCCGTCATAGCGCACGAATGCGCCCTCGGGCGAGAGCGCCTGCTCGTCGACGAACTCTCCGCTCTGCCGGAGCCGCTCGGCGAAGTCCCCCATGTAGCGGATGTGAGCTTCGACGGCTGCGGGTTCCCACTGATCCAGCGGAGGAAAGTCGACCGTGGGTGTCGGGCCGCCGCGATAGTGCTTGAGCATCAGGTACTTCATCGGTATCTCCCTTCGACGAGGCAGCCCCGGTGGCTGCTCTCACTACCGGGACGGAGCCGGCTCGCGCATTTCGACATCCGATACCACCTTGCCCGACGACGACTCGATCTCGAACTAGAGCGGGTGCTCTGTTACCGTTTCCCTGTGCCCCGGCCGCGAGAACATGACATCGATCGGGTTCTCGACGTGACCGAGGATCTGGTCGGCGGATCGGGTGCGTCGGCACTCACGGTTCGCGCCCTCGCAGCGGCCTCCGGGATGTCGAACGGCGCGATCTATCACGCCTTCGGATCACGAGCGGGACTGCTCGCCCACGCATGGCTCCGCTCCGCGCGCCGATTCCTCGCACTCCAGCGCGCCGCTGTCGACAACGCCACGGCGCAGAATCCGGGCTGCGCGTCCGAGGCGGTGGTCGCCGCCGCCGATGCGCCCGCGGCGTTCCTGTACGCGCATCCGGGCAGCGCGCGCCTTCTTCTCACGGTGAAGCGAGATGACCTGATCGACGACAGCGATCTCGAGGCCGGCCTCGCCGCCGACCTCGCCCGCCTGGACGACGATCTGACCGGACTCTTCGTCGAACTGGCCCGAATGGTCTGGGACCGAGCCGATGCCGCGGCCGTCGAGGTCATTCGCGAGTGCGTCGTAGAACTGCCGACTGCGCTTCTGCTGCGCGGCAAGCGGACTCCCGATGACGCGGTCCGTGGCCGTCTGGCCGCCGCGGTGCGCGCCGTCGTCGCACTCCAACCTCCTTCTCCCCGTTAGCCACTCATCACCACGAAGGGACCACCGACCATGTCCGTCACGCTGGACTACCGCACGCTCGACGAGACCGACGCCGCCGCACAGGTTGCCGTCCTGACCATCGGCGACGATGAGAACCGCTTCTCGCTCGACTGGTTCGACGCGGTGGAGGACGCACTCGCGACCGTGCGGGACACCGCCTCGGCCCTCGTGACCACCGGCACCGGGAAGTTCTACTCCAACGGACTCGACCTGGAATGGTTGGTGGCCAACGGCGATCGTCTCGACTGGTACGTCGGTCGGGTACAGCAACTCTTCGAGAGAGTGCTCACCTTCGGGCTGCCCACCGTGGCCGCGGTCAACGGGCACGCCTTCGGAGCCGGAGCGATGCTGGCGCTCGCGCACGATCGTCGCATCATGCGCGCTGATCGTGGGTACGTCTGTTTTCCCGAGGTGGACATCAACATTCCGTTCACCCCGGGAATGGCGGCCCTGATCCAGAGCAAGCTCACCCCTGCTCCCGCACACGAGTCGATGACCACCGGCCGACGGTACGGTGGCCCCGAAGCGGTCGAAGCAGGACTGGTGGAATCCACTGCGCCGCACAGTGATCTGCTGGACACCGCGATCGGTCTCGTGCACGGGCGCACGGGCAAGGACCCGAATACCCTCACCGCGATCAAATCCACGATGTACGCCTCGGTGATCGACGCACTCCGCCGCGGCCGCGCCTGACACACGCGCATCACCTCGATGTCGTCGTCGAGATCGACTGTGAATCAACGAATATCGATCGTCCCCTCGAAGCGATTGGGCGTGGCCTTCGGGTGGCATCCGTGGAACGACGAGGTCGGCATCGGGCCGTTCACACCGACCCGATCGGTACGCCCCTTGCGCACCGTGATCTGCACCGCGAACGTGCCCGAGGCGCCCGGCGGCACCACCTGGGGTGTGGTCGACGTGATCGGATAGACCAGCGACGCTGTATCCCCCGACGTATGGATACAGGTCACCGGTCCATGAACCTGGACGGGCAGTCGGTTCCGCCCGTCCATGACCGTCGCGTCGTACCACCCCGTGGTCCTGCCCTGCACACGCATTCCGTGAGTGCGAATGGCCAGCAGGTGCATTCCGCCCGGTCCGACCATGTCGCCGTCGATCCTGAGCATGGCCGAATCCGGCTTCGCGGGTGCGCTCGGCGCAGCGTTAGCGGCGATGGGCACTCCCAGCGCGACACAGGCGATCACTGCCGATCCCACCGCTGCCACACGAGTCTTGCGCGTCACCATGACATCATCTCCCTCTGCCGATTTCATGGATCCGACCCGCCTCGAGCGTAGGCCTGTACATCTGCCCAGCCAAGGCCGAAACATGATCGAACACAGCTCAATTCACGTCAAGCGCGCAAATCCGGCAGCAGATCACGACATTTCGACCAGCCGCTGCCCCAGATAGCTACCCGACGGCGCGCCGGGGAGAACCGCATACACCGCCGACCCGATCGGTGTCGTCCACTGATTGAGCGCATCGTGCTCGTCCAGTCGGCGCTGGACCGGGAGAAACTGTTTGTCGATGTCCCGCTGATACGCCGCGAACAGCAGCCCCGAGTTGGAGATCTGACCGGGCGCGGGCGGATCGTCGTAGTTGTACGCGCGTCGCAGGAACTGTTCGTCGGGGTGACGCTGATGGGCTCGGGCGATATGGGAGGACTGCGGGATCACCGGGATACCGGCGTCAGCGGCCTCGAAGTCCGGCACGTCGTGCTCCCCGGTGCCGGTGAGCGGTGCCCCGGTGTCGATACGGCGGCCCACCGAGAGCTCACGTCCATCGCGATCGAGTTCCTCCCACGTATCGAGGTTCATCGCGATACGCCGCAGCACCAGTGATGTTCCACCGGCCATCCACGGTTGATCCGAGTCGTCACACCAGACAAGGGTGTCGAATTCGTCATCAGTCCGCAGATTCACGGTGCCGTCGACACTGCCCATCAGGTTGCGCATCGTCGTGCCGGGGGCGTTGGTCGTCGGTGAGTTGCGGAATCCGCGCTGCGACCACCGGATTCGCGTGCGGCCCCGGACACTCGCGGTCAACGCACGGACGGCATGGGCGACCGTGATGGGGTCGTCGGCGCACACCTGCAGGAGGATGTCGGTCTGACCCCACGCGTCGTCGAGGCGGTCGATTCCGAAGGGAGGCAACGGATGTAGCCACGACGGTCGTCGCCGGGGCAACCCGACCCGATCGAAGACCGTCGGCCCGAGGCCGACCGTCACGGTGAGGCGTGCCGGACTGGCCGCGATCTCCTCCTCCGCGTCGGCCAGAGCGGCACGACCGGCCATCAACGATGCGATGTCCGTCGACCAGATACGAAGCAACCCGGCCAGCACCGAGACCTCGCGTATTCCGGCGGACAGATCGAGACCGACGAACTGGGCGTGCGCCTGCGGAGTGGTCGTCACGCCCGCCTGATGGACCCCGTGAAATTCTTCCGTCGCCGAACCCATCATCTGGCTTCCCGCGTCACGGGTGGGGGCCAGAGCGAGTCCGGCCCCCAGGCCTGCGATGCCCACACCGGCGACCCCGGCGCCGCGGATCAGTCGACGACGGCTGATATCACCCATGCTGCATCGACGGCATGGGTGAGCCCGAGTCGCCCGAGGGCTGGTAGTTCTCCTTGTTCCCCAGGAAGTCTCGCGCCTGGGCGTCGAACGTCAGTGTCGATGCATCGGCGAAGGTCAGCGTGATCGTCACCGTGTCACCGGACGCGACCGGTCCCCGAAGGTCCATCAGCATCAGATGGTCATGCCCCGGAGACAGGGACACCGACTCATGCGCGCGGATGGGCAACCCATCGGCCTTCTCGCGCATCACCATCGTGCCGTCCTGGTCGGCCATCTCATGGATCTCCATCCGGCCGCCGGCCGGACTGGACGCGGAGACCACCCGGACGTCGGATGACCCATCGTTGGCGATCTCGGCGAATGCCGCTGTCATACCGGATGATTCGGCCTTGACCCACGGCCGGTTCACCGTCACCGACGATGCCTGAGTCGCGGTGTCCGGGGACGTGTCCTCGGAGGTGCATGCGGTCAGGCCGGTGGTCAGGGCGACCGCGAGAGCGAGGCCGGCGAGCCGGCCGAATGAACGTGGCGAGGATTGGACATGCGTGATCATCATGTGTCTTTCGTCTGAAGTCTGGGATCGGGACGGCACGCGTGCGCGCACCGGGCACGTCGTGTGCCGATGTCCCGATGAGGAAGTCCGGATACGAGTCCGGCGATGTCGGATCAGACCACAGATGGCGGTGCGCGAGTGCCGCCGTATGACTGCCAGGCGCCCCGGACCGGGCGTATGCCGCGCGGGCTGAGGTCACCGGCAACCGATGGATCCGCGGCGGGCGGTATCGGACTCACCTGCCGGATCACCGTCGCGACCACACCGAGCGCGACGAGAGTCAGCTGTTCCACGGAGCGCACCAGGAGCGAAGCGACGACCGCGGCCGCCAGGTGGGCGACGAGCATTGCCTGCGAGGGGAACACCCCGCCCGTGTGCCCGGCGTGGCCCGGACTCAGGACGACATGCCCGAGCATCTGCCCGAGCATGAGGAGAGCGATCATCGACGGCAACCCACCGCGGCGCACCTGTTTCGATGTCACGAGAAAGGCAGGCACCGCGCACATGGCCAACAGCACAATCAGGGTCTTCGGCGCGACGGCGGTGGCACCGCCTCCGGCTCCGTGGCCGGCCAGCGCTGCCGCGCCGGAGAATGCGGAGATTCCGGCAGCACGCAGCCTGACCAGGAGTTCCAGGCGCGTGCTCACGCATGACAGTCTACCTACGACACCACGTAGGAGACAGTCCGGCCACCGGCCGGGGTCAGGGAATCACGTCCTCGTAGCGGTATTCCGTGGCGATCGGGGCGCCGGCGTCGTGCGCGTCCGCCTCGCGCCGCTGCAGTTCGACGCGCCGGATCTTGCCGGAGATCGTCTTGGGCAGCTCGAAGAACTCCACTCGGCGGACCTTCAGGTACGGGGCCAGATGATCGCGTGAGTATTCGAGGATGGCACGAGCGGTCTCCGCGTCGGCGGGCCATCCGTCGGCGAGCGCGACGTATGCCTTCGGTACGGCGAGGCGTGTTTCGTCGGGCTGAGGCACGACGGCGGCCTCCACCACTGCCGGGTGTTCGATCAACACGCTTTCCAGTTCGAACGGCGACACCTTGTAGTCCGACGACTTGAACACGTCATCGGTGCGGCCCACATAGGTGATGTAACCATCCGGATCACGTTGTGCCACATCACCGGTGTGGTAATAGCCGCCGGCTGTCACCTGCTCGTTGCGTACCGGATCGCCCAGATATCCGGTCATCAGATTCATCGGGTGCGCCGAGAGGTCGAGGCAGATCTCCCCCTCGTCGGCCTCCTGTCCGGTGACCGGATCCACCAGGGTCACCGGGACGCCCGGCATCGGCCGGCCCATCGATCCGCCCTTCACCGGCTGCCCCGGCGTATTGCCGATCTGCAGAGTGGTCTCGGTCTGACCGAAACCATCCCGGATCGTCAGACCCCAGGCCTCCTCGACCTGACGGATCACGTCGGGGTTCAGGGGCTCGCCCGCCCCGAGGAGTTCGCGAAGCCCCGGCGGACGCTCCCCTAGGTCTGCCTGTATCAGCATGCGCCACACCGTCGGTGGTGCGCAGAACGTGTTGACCTCGGCCCGGCGTAGCTGCTCGAGAAGGGCGGCCGCATCGAATCGGCTGTAGTTGTAGACGAAGATCGTCGACTCGGCGATCCACGGCGCGAAGAAACAACTCCAGGCATGTTTGGCCCAGCCGGGCGAACTGATGGCCAGATGCACGTCGCCCGGACGCAGCCCGATCCACGCCATGGTCGTGAAATGACCGACGGCATAACTGATCTGGGAATGCTCCACGAGCTTGGGCTTGCTCGTCGTACCCGACGTGAAGTAGATCAGCATCGGATCGCCGACCTCGGTGTCCGTGGTGAACGGTCCCGCCGATTCTACGGACGCGGAATCCGCATACCGCTGCCAGCCCGGCACGCCCTCACCGACCGCGATGCGCAGATAGTCACCGTCCAGACCGTCGAATTTCGGGGTGTCGACGGCATTGGTGATGACAGCCCGGGCACCACCGCGATCGATACGGTCGCGCAGGTCTTCGGGGCCGAGTGCCGCGGTGGTCGGCATGACGACGGCCCCGAGTTTGAGGACCCCCAGCATGGCCTCCCACAACTCGACCTGGTTCCCGAGCATCAGGATCACCCTGTCGCCCTTGCCGATTCCGAACCCGCGGAGCCAGGTCGCGACGCGATCGGAGCGATCCACCATCTCGTCGAAGGTCACGATGGTCTCGGAGCCGTCCTGTTCGGTGATCCACAAGGCCCGCCCGTCGTTGCCGCGAGCGAATGCGTCGAACCAGTCGATGGCCCAGTTGAACTGCCCGGTGATCTCCGGCCACCGGAATTCGCGGACGGCGGTGTCGTAGTCGCCGATCAGCTCGATGAGCTGATTACGGCCTGCTCGGTAGCGCTCTGAGTTGGTGCCCATATAGCTATGATCCGGATCACACAACTACGTCGCCACCCCCGAAAGAGGGTGCCGCCGCGGATCGGAACGCGCCGGCTGGTCCCGTACGCTGAGGCCATGGCAGCCGAACGCGTCCGGATCGACAAGGCTTCTCCGGCGATCTATAAATCGCTGGTCGGAGTGTCCGCCGAGGTCGCAAAGGCCGCGGACGAGGTCGGTCTGCCCCGGTCGGTCGTCGAGCTGGTGAACCTGCGGGCGTCGCAGATCAACGGCTGCGCGTTCTGCCTGTCGCTGCACAATGAGTCGGCGCTCACGGCCGGCGTCACCGAACAGCAGATCGCGGTGCTGCCGGCCTGGCGCGAAGCGCCCAACCTGTACGACGACATCACCCAGGCCGCACTGGAGATCGCCGAACTCGTCACCCGCCTCCCCGGACACCACGCGGCCGACGCCGCATACGACCGGGCCACCGACATCCTCGACACTGAGCAGACCTCGGTACTGATCTGGGTCGCGACGACGATCAACGCATTCAATCGGGTCTCCATTCTCAGCCGCTACAACGTGCATCCGCGCCCGTAGCCGAGCGCGTGCACCGGCATCTCAGCGGCGCCATCCGTCGCACACTCGGGGCGTTGCTGCCGCTCGTCGACACCGCGGCCGCCTCCGATGGCACTCCGTTCGACGAACCCGATCTTCTTCGGCCCCGGGTCACGTCACGCCGATACGGATGGACGCACTACGGCGTGATGATTCCGGACCTGCCGGAACCGCATCGGTACTTCTCCGTCATGTCACTCATCGGCGCGACCGGTTCGGTGGCCTTCGACACCGACCACGCACTTGCGGCCCCGCCGCGCCGGAATGCGTCGGTGGTGACCGGAACCGCGGCAACCCATCCTCATCTCTTCGGAAACTACGCTGTCGGAACGGATTTCGAATCGACGCCGGACGGATCACTGATCCGCTTCGGCGACGACCTCACGCTGATGGGCGGCTACCCCGAGTACCGTCTGACCACCGCGATCGGCGCCACCTCCATCGACCTCAGGTTGGCCGTGTCGGACACCGTCACCTGGTTCTTCCGGAATCCCTTCTACCGCCACCTCGGACTTCTTGCCGACTACCACGGCACCGTCACCGACCCCGAAAACGGAGCGATCGAGGTCGGCGGACTGTGCTCCTTCGAGTACGGCGCCTGCCCCAGCCCGTACGTGCTCCGGACGGCACCTCTGCCGAGAGTGCTGAAAGCACCGCTCGACCATTTCGTCTATCAGATCGTGAATCTGGACGAGGACAGTCAGATCCTGCTGAGCCACTTCGCAATCGGTGGCGAGAAGTTCATGACGACCGCCCAGTTCCGAACCCGGTCCGGTCTGTCGACCCGCTTCGCCGACGTGACATTCGAGATCGTGGGTCTTCGCGATCATGCCGAACCGACTCCGTACGGCATACCGATGCCTCTCCCCTCCGCCACCCGTTTCATCGTCCGCACCGACTCCGGCGATACCTGGCTGGATCTGACCGCGACCATGGACAGCCCGTTCACCTATGGCCTGGGCAGTGGATTTGTCAGCGGATTCGCACATTCCGCCACGTGGCAGGGCCGAGACATCCGGGGACGTGGCTACATCGAATACATCGACCGCAGAAGCGGGTGATCGAGGGCAGCGCGTCAGTTGTCCGTGCCGTCCTCCGTGGCCAGGGCAGGACCACGTTTGACGGAGAGATTCGCGCCCTTCAGCGACACGGTGGCCTCATAGGTCCGGTGATAGCCGGTCTCGCAGATCTTCCACCCCTCCGGAGTGCGGCGGTAGCGGTCCCGGTAGATGGCGGCACCGAAGAGCAGGAAGTCGAACTCCGGCACCAGAACCCGGTCCTGCAGGTACCACACCGCGGTGGCCTCGTCGCCGCTGATCTCGATCTCGGGGTGGCCCACGTGATGTTCGGAGAACACGGTGGGGCCCAGGTTCTTTCGCATGTAGGCGACGACGTCGTCACGGGTGTCGTAGCGCAGTCGCCCACCGTGGCCGTCGGAACCGTAGTCGACGACGACGTCCTCGGTCAGTGTGTCGGCGAAGTCATCCCACCGCTTGGTGTCGAGTGCGCGAAGGTATCGGTACTTGACCTCTTCGATCGCAATACGGTCCGGCGTGGTGTCGCTCATGATGCTCCCGAAGGGTCGGCGGCGTGCGTGTCGATCGGGTCACCGTAGGCAACCGACCAGCGGGTGGACAAGGTCCGGTCCCGGTCTGTGGGCACGCCGTCGCCGGACGCCTCGTGTCAGAGCTGGCCGGTGTGCGGCGGCAGTACTCCCTCGACGGCCCAGCGCCCCAGATGCTGCACCTTCCACGCGGCGGGATCGTGGAGAGTGTGCGTGCGCGCGTTCCGCCAATGCCGGTCGAGCGATTCGGCTCCGACCGCCGCGCGGGTCCCGGACACCTCGAAGAGTCTGCTGGACACGTCGACCGAGGTGGCGGTGGTCGCGGCACGGGCGGCGGCCACCGCGAGCGCGGCGGCTCCGGCAGTCTGTGCGTTCAGATCGGCATTGGCCGCGTCCACCGCACGCCCTGCCTCCGCGAGGAGGGCTTCGGCCGAACGAACCGCCAGTTCCATCTCGCCGAACGCGTGGACGACCAGCGGATCATCGGCGGCACGGTCGACCTTGGCGTCCGGGTGCGGTCTGCTCTTCGTCGTGACGAACTGAGCGGCGTCGTCCAGCGCGGCGCGCGCGATACCGGCATCGATGGCCGCGTGCAGCAACTGCGCGTAGGAACCATAGGTGGTGGGGCCGTCGAATGTCGCGGAGTAGTCGGTGATGAGGTCGTCGGTGATGCGCACATCGGTCAGTTCCACGGTGCCGCTCGCAGTGGTCCGCTGCCCCAACGCATCCCAGTCATCACTGAGGCTCAGTCCGTCGGCGTCACGGGCGACCCACGCCACATGCATCGGACCATCCGGCCCCAGGTGCGCGAGCGTCGGGATCCAATCCGCGAACAGTGCTCCCGTGCAATAGAACTTGGTGCCACTGAGTAACCAGGAATCCCCATTGCGATGCAGGGTGGTACGGAAGTCGCGCACATGTTTGGTGCCGCGTTCGGACTGGGCGTTCCCGATCGTCTTGCCGCGCAGCAGTTCCGGCAGAATCCGCGCCTGCTGCTCACTGCTGCCCTGGAGGCGTAACTGGTTGACGAAGACGAAATGGCTATGCGGGATCTGACCGATATTGGGATCGCCGTACGAGATCAATCGGAAGACCTCGGCGACGGTGGACGCCGGCAGATCGGCACCGCCGAGGTGAGCGGGCACCGTGATGGCGAGGAGCCCACTGGCGGCCAGTTGCGCGATCTGCTCGTGCGGCCTGGTCCGGGTGGCGTCACGCTCGGCCGCCCCCTTGGCGAATTCCGCGCCCAGTTCGGCGGCGCGGGTCACGGCCTCCGCCTCGGAAAGGATCGGTACCGTCGTCGAATTCCCCATCGGACCAACCTCTTCCGCGCACTCGTGACCATCGGGCGGCCTTCGGTCATGTCACCACCGGCCGTCAGATGTGCACTATAGGCCGTCGACGATCACCATGGTGGTGACATCCGGCCGCCGACACTCCGGCGGTCCCGCATTTCCTCTGGCACGAAGCGGGATCCGCCGGACGGGCGCTTTTCGCGCCCGGTGACCGAAAGTCGGAGTCAGCTCCCGGCCGAGACCTCGGCACGCCGACGGATATCGATGGGCAGACCGTCCGCGGGGGTCGGCCCGGTGCCGTAGGCCAGGTTCAGCTGATAGTCACTCGGCACCGTCCACTCGAACCGCTGCAGCATCTGATGCATGATCGCCTTGACCTCCATGCCGCCGAAGTACAGGCCGATGCACTTGTGCGCGCCGCCGCCGAACGGCGCCCACGCGAAACGGTGCACCTTGTCCTCGCGACGGTCCGCCGAGAAGCGCTCGGGATCCCACTTCGTGGGGTTGGGCCACCACTCCTCGCGAAGCATCGTCGCCCACGGGTGGATTGCGACCAGGGTGCCCTTCGGAATGAAATGGCCCGCGATCTCGGTGTCCTTGATCGACTTGCGGAACAGCATGCCGACCGGGGCGTTGATGCGCAGCGTCTCCTTGAAGGCGAGGTCGAGGCCGGGCAGTTTGTCCAGGTCCTCGTAGGCGATGGCCTTCTTGCCGAGAGCAAGGGACTCCTCGCGCAGACGGTTCTGCCACGTCAGGTCCCGGCCCAGGAAGTGCGTCATCATCGAGAGTGCGATGGTGCTGGTGTCGTGAGCGGCCATCATCGCGAAGATCATGTGGTTGACGATGTCTTCGTCGGTGAAGGTCTCGCCGTCCTCGCTCTCCGACTGACACAGAACACTGAACAGGTCGTCACCCTCGCCGGCGCGCCGTGCGGCGATCTCGGAGCGGAAGTAAGCCTGCAGTCGCTCGCGGCCGCGAAGCCCGCGCGCCCACGTGAAGTTGCCGACGTCGGATCGGATGATCGCCTGACCGCCTCGCACCGCGGCTTCGAAGGCCTCCTCGAGTTCATGCGCCTCGGGGCCGATCTGGGCACCCATGAAGACCTCGCTCGCCAGCGACAGCAACATGTCCTTGGTGTTGGTGTACATCGCGAAGCCGTTGCCCACGTCCCAACTGTCCAGTGCGCGTTCGAAACTGGGAGTCATCAGGTCGAGGTACCCGTCGAGCCTCTTCTGGGAGAAGGCCTGCTGGAGGATGCGTCGATGTGACATGTGCTCCTCGAAGTCGAGGAGCATCACGCCGCGACGGAAGAACGGGCCGATCATCGGCTCCCAGCCCTCTTCACTGGAGAAGGCCTTGTCACGGTTCATCCAGACCGACTCGAGGGCCTCGGGACCGACCACCGTCACCAACTCCATGCCGAGCGACCCGGACCAGGACACCGGCCCGTAGCGCTCGAAACGTTCCATCGTGATGGCCAGCGGATCGGCCAACATGCCGAGCGTGTGACCGAGATACGGCACGCCCGGGTCGCCCATCACCGGCTTGAGGTCGGATCCGGCCGGTGGTTCCGCGAGCGGCCGCGACTTGGCCGGATAGCGCTCCGTGAGCGCCCCGATCTGAGCCTGGATCTTCCTCTTCGCGGTGGGTGAAAGCAGGTCGGTCGGCGTCATTGCACATCCGTTCTCACGTCATCGCGGACCCCCGTCCGCTGCCTTGGAACGAAATTGTAGTTTCGTACCATTGAGGGAGTCTACGGGTACAAGTGCTCAATGTCACCAGTCGTTGTCACGGATCGGCGACACGCTCACCCTGACACGTAATCGGCGAGGTGGCGTCCGGTGAGGGTGCTCGCGTCGGCGACGAGTTCGGCAGGCGTTCCCTCGAAGACGATCCGGCCGCCGTCGTGACCTGCGCCGGGACCGAGGTCGATGATCCAATCCGCGTGTGCCATGACCGCCTGGTGATGCTCGATCACGATCACCGACTTTCCGGAGTCGACCAGTCGGTCCAGCAGAGCCAGCAACTGTTCGACGTCGGCGAGATGCAGACCGGTCGTCGGCTCGTCGAGGATGTAGATGTCGCCCTTGTCGCCCATGTGGGTGGCCAGCTTGAGGCGCTGCCGCTCGCCGCCGGACAACGTGGTGAGCGGCTGTCCGATCCGGATGTACCCCAGCCCGACGTCCACCAGTCGGGCCAGGATCTTATGTGCGGCAGGTAGTTTGCCGTCTCCGTCGGCGAAGAAGGTCTCCGCCTCGGCCGCCGACATGCCGAGCACCTCGCTGATGTCCTTGCCGCCGAAGTGATAGTCGAGAACGTCCGCCTGGAATCGCTTGCCCTCACAGACCTCACAGGGGGCGGCCACGCCTGCCATCATCGCCAGATCCGAGTAGACGACGCCGGCCCCGTTGCAGTTCGGGCAGGCGCCTTCGGAGTTCGCACTGAACAGTCCCGGCTTGACGCCGTTGGCCTTGGCGAAAGCCTTCCGGATCGGATCGAGTAACCCGGTGTAGGTAGCCGGATTGCTGCGCCGGGAGCCGCGGATCGCTCCCTGATCGATCGCGACGACGCCGTCGAGATCGGAGACCGAACCGCTGATGAGCGAACTCTTTCCGGAACCGGCGACTCCGGTGACGACCGTCAGTACCCCGAGGGGGATGTCGACGTCGATGTTGCGCAGATTGTTCGTATCGGCGCCCCGGATCTCCAGCGCGCCGTCGCCCTGCCGCACCTCGTCCTTGACGTGAGCGCGGTCGTCGAGGTGTGTCCCCGTCAGCGTGCCACTCGCGCGCAGGCCGTCGACAGTGCCCTCGAAGACCACCTCTCCGCCGTCGCTACCCGCGCCCGGGCCGATGTCGACGACGTGATCCGCGATCGCGATCGCCTCCGGCTTGTGCTCCACGACGAGAACGGTGTTTCCCTTGTCCCGCAGCTGGATCAGAAGGTTGTTCATCCGCTCGATGTCGTGGGGATGCAGGCCGATGGTCGGTTCGTCGAAGACATAGGTGACGTCGGTCAGCGAGGACCCGAGATGCCGAATCATCCTGGTGCGCTGCGCTTCTCCGCCGGACAGGGTTCCGGAGGACCGATCCAGACTCAGATAACCGAGCCCGATGTCGACGAAGGAATCGAGCGTATCGGCGAGCGTCTCGAGCAGCGGTCCGACACTCGGATCGTCGAGGGCGTGAACCCAGGTCGCCAGGTCACTGATCTGCATCGCGCATACGTCGGCGATGCTGACGCCGTCGATGGTCGACGATCGGGCCGCTTCGGTGAGGCGGGTTCCGTCGCAGTCGGGGCAGGTGCCGAACACCACCGCGCGCTCGACGAACGCCCGGATATGCGGCTGCATACCGTCGAGTTCCTTGGACAGGAACGACTTCTGGATCTGCGGTATCAGCCCGTTGTAGGTCAGGTTGATGCCCTCGACCTTGATCTTGGTCGGTTCCTTGTACAGCAGATCGTTCAGCTGCTTCTTGGTGAACTTCTTGATCGGCTTGTCCGGGTCGAAGAGCCCGCTACCCCGGAAGATGCGCCCGTACCAACCGTCCATGCTGTATCCGGGGATGGTGATGGCACCCTCGTTGAGCGATTTCGAATCGTCATAGAGCGCAGCGAGATTGAAGTCGCTGACCTTCCCGGTGCCCTCACAGCGTGGGCACATGCCTCCGGTCACCGAGAACTCGCGACGCTCCTTGACCTCGCGGCCACCCTTGTTGAGGGTGACCGCACCGGCTCCGCTCACCGACGCGACATTGAACGAATACGCCTGCGGCGAGCCGATGTGCGGAGTGGCGAGACGGCTGAACAGGATGCGGAGCATGGCGTTCGCATCGGTGGCCGTGCCCACCGTCGACCGTGGATTGGCACCCATCCGTTCCTGATCGACGATGATCGCGGTCGTCAGTCCTTCGAGCACGTCGACGTCCGGGCGGGCCAGCGACGGCATGAAGCCCTGGACGAAGGCCGGATAGGTTTCGTTGATCAGACGCTGGGATTCGGCCGCCACGGTACCGAAAACCAGGGAACTCTTACCGGAGCCCGACACCCCGGTGAACACGGTGAGTCTGCGCTTCGGGATCTCGACGGAGATGTCCTTCAGGTTGTTGACACGTGCTCCGGTGACCCGGATGAGGTCATGACTGTCGGCGAGGTGGGCGTTGGTTGCGGTCGTCGTGCGGGCCATGCCGTTGATTCTCCATGGTGGGGTGCCGATCGGCGGTGTACGGGATATCGGTGTCGCACTACGACCGCGTCAGGTGCGCTGATTGATGCGAACCAGGTTGCCGGCCGGATCACGGAATGCGCAGTCGCGCACACCGTATGGCTGATCGGCCGGCTCCTGGAGCACATCGGCGCCACTGGCCTGCACGCGTTCGAAGAGCCCGTCGAGGTCGTCGGTGGCCAGCGTGATGGCGGTGTAGACGCCCTTGGCGATCAGCTCGGAAATCGTCTGCCGTTCGGCCTCGGTGATGCCGGGGTCGGTGGCCGGCGGATGCAGCACGATGGCGGTCTCCGGCTGATTCGGCGGCCCCACGGTCAGCCACCGCATGCCGTTGTAGCCGACGTCCTGCCGGAGTTCGAATCCGAGTGTGTCGCGGTAGAAGCCGAGTGCCGCCTCGGCGTCGGTGTGTGGAAGGAATGCGTAGTGAATGGTGATGTTCATGCCCATCACGCTAGAACCGAGGGAGCGGCTACGCTTCTCGATTCCTGATCGGTCTCGCGACCACCTTCGCCAGACAGGGCGGAATGCCCTCGGTCGCGGGTCCCTGCTCGCGGAACACACTGGGCGACACACCGAGCAACTCCGTGAAACGGGTGCTGAAGGTACCCAGCGACGAGCATCCGACGGCGAAACAGACGTCGGTGACACTCATGTCGCCACGCTGGAGCAGTGCCATCGCGCGTTCCACCCGCCGGGTCATCAGGTAGCTGTAGGGCGACTCGCCGTATGCCGCGCGGAACCGTCGGCTGAGATGGCCCGCGGACATGTGCACGCCGCGGGCGAGCTCGGCGACGTCCAGCGGCTGCGCGTACTCGCGGTCCATGCGATCGCGGACCTTCCGGAGCAGCGTCAGTTCCGCGAGGCGCTGCTCGGGTGTGGTCGCCACGATCCGGCCGTCACGCGTCGAGGGTGATGCGGACCCCGACGTCGCCCTTGTCGTTCTGCTTGGCCACCGCATGACCGGTCCGCGTACGACCGTCGAGCGTCAGGGCGATCGGTCCTCCGTCGCCGGTGAAGTTGCGCCACCAGTTCTTCTTGTCCGGCAGTGCCACAGCGACCAGGATGTCGTCGCCCTTCCTGCGGTAGCTCACCGGCAGACGGAACTCGGTGCCCGATCGTCGGCCGCGATAGGTGAGCACCGTCGTCGAGCGTCCCAGCAGTGGGCCGATGCCGGGCACGCCCAGCAACGGGATGACTCCGCGATTGAACACTGCCGCAGTGCGCTGAAAGAGGTTCATGCTCCGATCGTGCCCCACTGCCGTCCGCGACGCCACAGGCTGGATACGCTCGATCCCGTGCCCGATTCGGACGACAGCAACGGACATCTGGACATGGTGGACACCGTGGTCATCGGCGCCGGGGTGGTCGGACTTGCCGTGGGCCGGGCGATCGCGCTGGCCGGGCACGAGGTGATGGTCGTCGAGGCCGCCGACGCGATCGGCACCGCGACCAGTTCGCGGAATTCGGAGGTCATCCACGCCGGGATCTATTACCCGGAGGGCAGCCGGAAGGCGATCGCCTGCGTTCGTGGTCGAGAACTGCTGTACCGGTATTGCGCCGAGAACGCGATTCCCCACCGCCGCATCGGCAAACTGATCGTCGCCACCACCGACGACCAGCTGGGTGCCCTCGGCCGAATCCGTGCTCATGCCGAGGCGAACGGCGTCGACGACCTGCAGGACGTCGGTGCGGGCCGACTGCATGATCTGGAACCCGACCTCCAGGCGGTCGGCGCACTCCTCTCCCCGTCCACCGGGATCGTCGACAGCCACGCACTGATGCGCTCGTTCCGGCGTGATCTGGAGCGGAGCGGCGGCGACGTGGTTTTGCGCACCGCGGTCGCCGGCGGCCGGGTCGGCCACCGCGAATCGGTGGTGGAATTCGGCGATGGCGGTGCCGTTCGTTGCCGCCGACTGGTGAACTGTGCCGGGCTGTCCGCGTGGGATGTCGCCGCGTCTCTCGACGGTTACCCGAAGAACCGGATACCGCCGCGGCATCTTGCCCAGGGCAACTACTTCACGCTCGCCCGGGGCTCGGCCCCGTTCCGCCATCTGATCTATCCGGTACCGGTCGACGGCGGACTCGGGGTTCATCTCACCCTCGATCTCGACGGCGCCGCCCGCTTCGGGCCCGACGTTCAATGGCTGGCCGACGATGAGTCCGTCGGTGAACTCGACTATCAAGTGAATCCATCACGCGCACAGTCGTTCTCCGACGCGGTCCGACGGTACTGGCCCGGCCTTCCGGACGATTCCCTGGCGCCGGCCTACGCGGGCGTGCGCCCCAAGCTCAGCGGTCCCGGTGAACCCGCTGCGGACTTCGCCGTGATCGGCCCCCGGGAGCATGGCATTCCGGGCGTGGTTCAGCTCTTCGGCATCGAATCCCCCGGGCTGACCTCGTGCCTTGCGTTGGCCGACATGGTCGTCGAACTTCTGGTCTAAGGCACCACCGACAGGGCTAGGGTGAGTGACATAGCTGCCTGCGGCACATCCGGACTGTGTCCAGGCGATTCCGCCACCACGACAGGAGCACGATGAAACTCGGTCTGCAGCTGGGCTACTGGGCGGCACAGCCGCCCACCAATCACGGCGTGCTCGTGGCCGCGGCGGAGCGCACCGGCTTCGACGCCATCTTCACCGCCGAGGCCTGGGGTTCGGATGCCTATACGCCGCTCGCGTGGTGGGGTGCGAAGACCGAGCGGCTTCGGCTGGGGACCTCCGTGCTGCAGATGTCCGCGCGCACCCCGACGGCCTGTGCGATGGCCGCCCTCACTCTCGATCATCTGTCCGGCGGCCGGATGATCGTCGGGCTCGGCGTCTCCGGACCCCAGGTCGTCGAAGGTTGGTACGGGCAGAAGTTCGCGAAACCCCTTGCGCGGACCCGGGAGTACGTCGACATCATGCGCAAGGTCTGGGCGCGCGAGGAGCCGGTCATCAATGCCGGACCACATTATCCGCTGCCCTATGACGGGCCCGGCGCGTCGGGTCTCGGCAAACCCCTCAAGCCGATCGTCCATCCCCTGCGGTCCGACATCCCTGTCATGCTGGGCGCGGAAGGCCCGAAGAACATCGCGCTGGCCGCGGAGATCGCCGATGGTTGGCTGCCGCTGTTCTACACCCCGCGGCTCGCCGACATGTACAACTCCTGGCTCGACGAGGGCTTCGCACGTCCGGGTGCACGTCGTAGCCGAGAGGACTTCGAGATCTGCGCGACCGCCCAGATCGTGATCACCGACGACCGTGCGGCCACGTTCGCGGCCATCAAACCTTTCCTCGCCCTCTACATGGGCGGCATGGGCAGTGAGGACACCAACTTCCACGCCGAGGTGTACCGCCGCATGGGGTACGGCGACGTCGTCGACGAGGTCACCGCACGGTTCCGGAACAACCGCAAAGACGAAGCAGCACAGGTCATCCCGGACGAGGTCGTCGAGGACTCGGCGATCGTCGGCGACATCGACCATGTTCGCGAACAGATCGGTGTGTGGGAACGCGCGGGTGTCACCACCATGCTGGTCTCCCCCGGCAGCGTCGCCGAGGTCGAACAGTTGGCCTCGCTGGTCTGACCCTCGTCAGTCCGCGGGAGCGGCCGTCGATTCCGCGAGCCACCGGTGGACGAGCGGGACGGCGCTGGCACCCTCGCCACTCGCGGCGGCCACCCGCTTCATCGATCCGCCGCGGATGTCACCGGCGGCGAACAGACCGGGCACGCTGGTCTCCAGGTCGGTCGGTGGCACATCGAGGATCCACCGGTCCCGGGGCACATCGCGTCCCGTGAGGACGAATCCGGTCTCGTCGCGGGCGACGTCGTCGGGTAGCCAATCGCAATGTGGTTGCGCGCCGAGGAGCAGGAACAGCCCACCGGCGGGATACCGCGTTTCGTCGCCGGTCACCCGGTCGCGCAGGGTCAGCCACTCCAATCGCCCGGTGCCGCCACCGTCGACGACTTCGGCGGACCCGCGGACCCGAATGCGCGGGTGGTAGGTGATCTCGCCGATCAGATACTGCGACATCGTCGCCGAGAGATCCGGACGTCGCACGACGATGGTCACCGATTTGGCGAATCGGGCCAGGTGGATGGCGGCCTGCCCGGCCGAATTGCCGCCCCCGACGACGACCACGTCCTGGCCCTCCATCTCGCGGGCCGCGCTCATGGCGGCGCCGTAGTGCACTCCGAGACCGACCAGATCCTCCAACGCGGCCACTCCCAGCCTCCGGTAGGCGACGCCGGAACTGACCACGACCGACCGTGCGTGGACCGCGCCACCGTCGGTGACGACCCGGAACGGATCACCGTCGGAGCCACCGGTGATCCCGGTGACCGGCCAGCCGGTGAAGAACCGTGCCCCGAAACGAACCGCCTGTGTGCGGGCCCGCTGTGCGAGTCGCATACCCGAGATGCCCCGCGGGAATCCGAGATAGTTGCGGATCATCGAACTCGTGCCCGCCTGGCCGCCGATCGCCTCGGACTCCAGCACCACGGTCGACAAGCCTTCCGATGCTCCGTACACGGCCGCCGCCAGGCCTGCGGGGCCGGCGCCGACCACGACGAGATCGACCACCGCATCGACCGCGATGTCATCGGGACGGCCGTACAACATCACCGTCACCTCACGCGCCGACCGCGGCGCCATCACCGGCTTGCCCGGGTCGCGCAGATTCTGCAGAAGCGGGAATCGTGGTTCGCCGTCGTAGGCCTCGATCGCCGCACGGCCTTCGTCCGACTCCGGCGCAAACGTTCGGTAGGGCATGCCCATCCGATCGAAGATGTCCCGGAGTTCCATCGTGACCGCGTTCAGTTCCGGCGTGATGAGGCGAAGGATCTCGACCTCCGGGGCGGCGACCGTCGCTCCCCAGTCGGAGAGCAATTCGACGATGGCGTAATGGAACTCTTCGTCGCGGGGTCCACGCGGGATGCTGACGAAGGTGTCGAACTTCCCCTTCTGCAGGGCGGGTCGCAGCGCCACGCTGCGCTCGCCGAACACCTCCCAGGGGATGGCCACGACACGTCGCGCGGTCGGCACGATCGTCCGGAATGTCCCGAGCGCTTCCAGTGGATTCATGTCCGGGAGTTCGGAATCAAGCACGATCATCGCCACCGCGCGGCCTTCGTTGCGCAGACGGCTCAGCACCGCGATGGCCTCGATCGCCGATGTCGCACAGGACACCTCGTAGTCACGGCGATACCGTTCGAACTCGGACAGCAGTGTGTCGCCGTGTGTTGCCGACACCACCCCATGACCGGCGGGATCGAACCCGTGTGTCGCGCCGTCACCGGTTCTTCGGTCATGTCGACATCCTTTCGGCTCCGCTCAAGCGCTCACCACTGTACGGGTCGCCAGCGCCCGGTCGCGGACGGTGAAGATCCGCGTGCCGGTCTTCACGCCGTCACGTACTTCGCTGACGGGAGTGGACAATTCGGACAATCTCCGATGTGTCGACTCGAGATCGGTGGATCGCCACGCGACGCCCCAGAGCGCGCAGGCAGGCAGATCCGTGCCGAGGCTGTCGGGATCGAGCCCGGTCACCACCTCGAGCACCACCGCGCTCGTCCCGCTCCCGGCACGGAAGAACAGTTGCCGTGCGCCGCCACCGAGCTCCCGGTCGAGCCGGAAATCGAAGCCCAGCGTCGCGCCGAACAGGCTCAGCGCCCGGTCGCGGGTCGGGGCGGTGACGACCAGATGGTCGAGCGAGACGATGTCGTGGCCGACACGTTCGTCGGTGCGTACCGTGTCGATCGCGCCGACGGGTTCCGTCGGCGCTAGGCCCCGCCGCGACAGCAGACGCTGCGCACCCGCGAGATCATCGACGCCGAACATGCTGTGCCCGAACGCAACCCGATGTGGATCGGATGATCGCCGCCATGACACCGAACCGTTCCGGACGCTGACGACGTCGTCCGTCGGTTCGCCCAGCAGCCGTGTGTACGCGGCCGACGTGGCATCGGGATCGTCGGTGGACAGCATCAGTGCCGTGCCCGTGGACGCCGCCTCCGGTGCGCTGGTCATCGCGCCGGGGAACTGGTCAGGTGCCACGCACCGCATACGCAGTGATACGTGCGCAGCCGGGCGGTGCGGCGGTTGTGGACCCCGGCCGACCGGCTCGCGGCGTCGATGGCGTCGCGGGCGAGCGACTCGGCGGCATAGGACTGTTTCATCGGTGTCGGACACACCTCTCGTGCTGATGCGGCAGGCACCTTCCGGCGCATCGGCCGGCGTTCGGGGGAAGCGGCCGTGCGTGATTCGATGTCGCGATAGAACGCATCGAGATCATCGTCGGAGAACGGCACGCGCCAAGTCTAGTGGCCACGCGCCCGGGTCGACGGTCCCGTGGCGCTGATGCGCGGGTGCGATCAGCCGGCCATCCACAGACGGCGGCGGACCACACCCCGCAGACGACGTAGTTCCGACACGCTCATGGTCTCCGGCGGGTTGTCGTTGACGATGCGATCGACTTCGGCGAAGAAGTCGCGGTCGGTCAGGCCGAAACGTTCCACGATCGTGCTCGACGATCCGCCTCCGAGCGGGTACCACTCGGTCTCGAATTCCAGCATCTCCTGCTGCCGGGTATCCATACGTGTACTCCCCCACACAATGTTCGTGATTGTGATTGTCGTTCCGCCGCCGTGGCCCCGTGCGCGACGACGTCGAACCCCCGCGTGACGCCGCTCCGACACGGACTCAACACTGCTGTGTCGCAGGTGATTCCGTCGCCGGCGGCATACGATTCGACGTTCGCGCTGATGGTGCTGTCTCCGTTGTACACCGCTGCCCCGACTCGTAGGCCGGTTTTGCCTCGCGTTGCACAATAGTCATCGATTTTTCGACGGCGGGACGTACGGGCGTCCGGCGAATTCCATCATCGACAATCCGGGGCCACTCATGCCTAAACTTCGTTCATGAATGACGACATACATCCGGAACGGGATCGAACCCATCGAACGGCGGCCGACGAGGTGCCGGGCAGGCATGGCGAGATCAGCGATGTCGGCGAGACCGGTAGGGCGACACGTCCGACCGTCGGCGCCCGAGTCAATTCGTTCGCACGCACCGTCATCATCTCGCTGATCGTCCTGGCGCTGTTGGTGATCGCGTACTTCTTGCTGGCCGCATTCCTGCCCCGCTGGTGGGCCGATCAAATCGGTCAGCGGGTGGACCGATCGTTCAGCCGCGGCGTCGGCACCGGACTGGTCATCGGCTTCGTGTGCACCTTCGCGCCCTTGCTCCTCCTGGTCTTCGCGGCCGTGGGGCGCGGACGGCTGCGCAACGTGCCGACGATCTTCTGCGTCGTCGCGGCCGTCATCCTCGCCATCCCCAATCTGTTGACACTGTCGGTGGTACTCGGCACCAACAACAGCGCTCACGCGGGTGAGCGGATCTTCGACGTCCAGGGTCCCGCCTTCCGCGCCTCCAGCCTGTGGGGCGCGATCATCGGCGCACTACTCGCGATCGCGGTCAGCTACTTCATCTGGGGCTACCGCAGGCGCGGGCGAAAGCTCCACGAATCCGAGAGACGTGTGGCCGAGGACCGGGCACTCCTCGCCGATCGCGACGACTGATCGGGCTATACCGCTTCCCGTTGACGGTCGCGCCGGTTCGCCCAGATGCTGCTGGCCAGTGCGGCGCTGATGAAGGCGATGCCGACCAGGCCGGTGACCACCTCGGGCAGATGGATGCGCACGCTGAGCAGCAGCATCACCGCGAGCGCGCCGATGGCCCAGTGCGCGCCGTGTTCGAGGTACCGGTACTGGCCGAGGGTGCCCTGCCGGACCAGGTAGATGGTGATCGACCGGACGAACATCGCGCCGATGAAACCGAGACCCAGGGCGATGATGATCGGGTCGGGCGTGATGGCGAAGGCACCGATGACACCGTCGAAGGAGAACGAGGCGTCGAGCACCTCGAGGTAGACGAAGAGGAAGAAGCCCGCCTTGCCCACGGCGACGGTGGCCGGGTTCGGCCCCTCGGGGTGGATGCCGTCCGGACTCCCCTCGTCCTCCTGTCGGCTCAGGAACAGGGCACCCAGGCCGTCGACGACGATGTAGGTGATCATGCCGAGGAGCCCGGCGATCAGGATCGTGGCCCGCGAATCGCCGTCCACCAGGAACTCGGCGACCAGCACCAGGGTGCCCGCGGCAAGGACCACGGAGAGCTGGTCGAGACGGCCGAGTTTCGCCAGGGGCCGCTCCACCCAGGACAGCCACGTCACGTCATGCCGGGACAACACGAAATTCAGGAACAGCAGCAGCAGGAACATGCCGCCGAATGCCGCGATCTGCGGATGTGCCTCGTTCAACAGGGTCTCGTAACTCGGTGAGCCGTCCGGGAACTCCTCGGCACCGTTGGCCGGCGGATTCATCGCCAGACGCAGGGCCTTCACCGGGTCCAGCCCCGCGGTGACCCACACGATCGCCAGCGGGAAGATCAACCGCATGCCGAAGACCGCGATCAACACACCCACGGTCAGGAACATCCGCTGCCAGAACAGGCTCATCCGCTGCAGGATGCTGGCGTTGATCACCGCGTTGTCGAAGGACAGCGAGATCTCCAGTACGCCCAGGATGGCGCACAGCGCGAGGCCGGTCCACCCCATGTACAGGAAGGCGGCAACGAGTGACAGGACTGTCACCACCATGGACAGCCCAAAGGTCCTGACGATCATCGAAGCCGCTCCGCCTCTTTCGCTAGTACGAGTAGTTCTGACCCCAGGGAGTCGATGGTGCCCGAGTCGGCCTTCTCGCCGACGGCGGTCACCAGGTCCTCGGCCGCGCAGCGCAGGGCGAACAGGCGATCACCGAACGCATCGGCCTCGGCCGCGGACAGGATCACGGCGTCGGCGGGAATAGAAGTACCCTCGGTGAGCGCTCTTTGCTCATAGGCGCGTTGCCGGCACGACTGCTTACAGTATTTGCGCCGTCGACCGAGTTCGGAGTCGACCATGCTGCGTCCACACCAGGCGCAGGCATAGGGGCGGCGTCGGTCGTTCACGCTACGACCGTACCCGGACGATGTTCCGGTCGTGTGGTGCGACCCGGCCTGCGACAACGCGTAGAATGGTCCCCGCAGACGACATGGTGAGAGGAATTCAGGAATGGCAGATCGAGTACTTCGGGGTAGCCGCCTCGGTGCGGTGAGCTACGAAACCGATCGCGATCACGACCTTGCGCCGCGACGTATTGTCCAGTACCGCACCGACAACGGCGAGATCTTCGACGTCCCCTTCGCCGACGACGCCGAGGTGCCGTCGAAGTGGCCGTGCAAGAACGGCATGGAGGGCACCATCCTCGAGGGCGCGGAGCCCGAGGAGAAGAAGGTGAAGCCCCCGCGCACCCACTGGGACATGCTCCTCGAACGGCGCAGTGAGGACGAACTGGAAGTGCTGCTCAACGAGCGACTGGATCTGCTCAAGCAGCGCCGCAAGGGCGTCAGCAGCTGAGCGACCGATACCAGTGAACGGCCGGGCGAGTGATCGCCCGGCCGTTTTCGTATGAGATCTCGATACGGCGCTCGGCTGGCGCCTCGCCCCTACTCGATCAGCGTCGAAGGACACCCGCTGGTCAGCGCCTCGCCCCTACTCGATCAGCGTCGAAGGACACCCTCGCCGGTCGGCGCCTCGCGACCTACTCGATCAGCATCTGAGGCCCAAGTGTCGATGTGCCGCTGGTCGAGTAGCGACGAGCGAGCGAAGCGAGCACGCCGCGTATCGAGACCGTGGTTCTCAGCGGCGGATGCCGAGTTTCTCCAGGCGGCTCTGCAGGCCCCAGCGGGCGACCATGAGGAATGCCTCGGTCATCACGCCGCCGCTCATCTTCGACTCACCGATCTCGCGTTCGGTGAAGGTGATCGGTACTTCGCGCACGTCGAAGCCGGCCCGCACGGTGCGCCAGGCCAGATCGATCTGGAAGCAGTAGCCTGCCGACTCCACACTCGGCAGATCGATCTTCTCGAGGACGGACCGTCGATAGGCGCGATAGCCGGCGGTGATGTCGTGCACCTTGGCGCCCAGGGCGAGCCGGGCGTAGGTGTTGGCGCCGCGCGACAGGACCTCGCGCCGCTTCGGCCAATTCACCAATTGGCCGCCCGGCACGTACCGGGAACCGATGGCCAGGTCGGCGCCCGCGTTCACCGCGTCGAGGAGTCGATGCAACTGCTCCGGTGCGTGGCTGCCGTCGGCATCCATTTCGATGATGACCGCGTAGTCACGTGCGAGTCCCCATGCGAATCCCGCGAGATACGCCTTGCCGAGCCCGTCCTTCTCGGTGCGGTGCAGAACGTGGATACGTCCCTGCCCGTCGCCCGAGGCCAGATCGTCGGCGACATCTCCGGTCCCGTCCGGGCTCGAATCGTCCACGACGAGGACATGAACGCCGGGCAGTGCCGCCTGGAGACGCTCGACGATCAACGGGAGGTTATCCCGTTCATTGAAGGTGGGGATCACCACAAGTGCGCGCTCACCACGCGGACCGACGACCGCCTGGTCGTCGCCCGATGTGCCGCCCTGCGGTCCCGATGCCGGACTAACCACTGCCTCCGAACTCCTTCGTTCGCTGCTCCCGTGAGAATCTAGTATGCCGAGCGAATGCAACCAAAAGCCCGATCACCGCGATCACCATCGCCACGGTCTGCGGCCAGTCGCCGATGCGGGTCGCAATCGTCTCCTCCTGATGCAGAGGAAGGCGGGCCGATAACACGTCGGGAGTGAAAAAACCGCTCTGAGCTGCGATCATCCCGTCGGGTTCGACGATCGCACTCACACCGCTGGTCGCCGCGACCACCACCGCGCGACCATGTTCGACGGCGCGCACCTGTGACATGGCCAACTGCTGATATGTCATTTGCGTGCGTCCGAACGTCGCGTTGTTGGTCGGTACGTAGAGGATCTGGGCACCGTCGCGAACCGCATGACGTGCCGATCGGTCGAAGGCGACCTCCCAGCACGTCGAGACCCCGACGTCGACCCGGCCGGACCTGCCCGGGACCGTGACCGTCGTCGGACCGCTGCCGGGTCGGAAGTTGCCCGCCATGTCCGCGTAGGACGAGAACATCCGGAAGAACCCGCGCCAGGGCAGATATTCGCCGAACGGCTGGATGATGTGTTTGTCGTACCGGCCGACCGGTCCCCGGTCGCCGTCCCAGACCAGGACCGTGTTGGTCGGCCGGCCGTCGGGATTCTGAACGAGGGTGCCCACGAGGATCGGGGCGCCGACGGCGATGGAGGCATCGGTGATCTCCCGGGCCGCGTCCTCGTTGGTCAGCGGTGAGATGTCGGAGGCGTTCTCCGGCCACGCGACGAAATCGGGCTGCTCGACGCCCTGATCTCGTACGGCGGCGGCCAGGGCGTGCGTCTCGCGCACATGGTTGTCGAGCACGGCGCGGCGTTGTGCGTTGAAGTCGAGTCCGAGCCGGGGCACGTTGCCCTGTACCGCCGAGACACGCGCCGACGATCCGGCGACGTTCCGATCCACGGTGTCGGGGGTCAGCGCGATTCCGGCGATGGGGCCGAGCAGTGCGAGAACGACCGCGATCGCGGCCGCCCGTGCCACGCCGGGATTGTGGTGATCGCGGTCCATGAGCGCGCGGACGGCGATCTGCCCGAGCCAGGCGATGGATGCGCCGAACAGTGCGACCGCGCCCGACAGTCCGGGCGCTCCCAGCACCGAGGCCAAGGGCAGCAGCGGTCCGTCGACCTGACTGAATGCCGCTCTCCCCCAAGGAAATCCGCCGAACGGGAACGAGGATCGCGCGGCTTCGACGAGAAGCCACGAGACCGTGAACCAGATCGGTGGCACCGGCAGACGCATGGTGAGTGTCGCGATGACACCGAAGACCGCAAGGTAGCCGGCGAGGGCAGCGGCCAGCGCCAGCCACGGCAGCGGTCCGACGTAGACGCCGATCCACGGCAGCAGCGGGACGAAGAACGCGAGGCCGAAGACGAAGCCCAGCCATGCACCGGTCCGTGCGCGTGGCCTGTCCACTCCGAGGACCAGAGCCAGCAGACCGAGGGAGATCACCGCGAGGAACCACAGGTTCCGTGGCGGGAACGCTCCCCACATCGCCACGCCGGCGACCGCGGCACCGACGGTGCGCAGCAGCCACGGCCGCTCGATCCGCAGCCTCACCCCGCGTCCCTGTCGAACAGAATCCGCCCACGGTGCACGGTGCGGACGCACACCGGCAGGCTCGCGCCGGGCGAGACGTCGGGCAGGGCGGGCACCCGTGAGCGCGGATCCGTCGACCAGCGCTGCACACTCGCATGGGAACCGGCGACCACCAGGTCGTCGGCCTCCCAGATCGCGTAGCTGGCGGGCGCTCCCGGCGACAGCGTGCCGGTCAGTCCGTCGTTGACACCGCCGGCCCGCCAGCCGCCCCGGGTGCTTGCCGAGAAGGCGCCGCGAGCCGAGATCGCGTTCCGTGGCTGATGGTGATGGACGGCGGCGCGGATGCTCGCCCACGGGTCCATGGCGGTGACAGGGGCGTCCGAGGAGAAGGACAGCACCATCCCGTTGCGCGCGAGTGCGGCGAAGTTGTTGAGACCGGCCGCACGGTCGGCGCCGAGTCGCTGGTCGTACAGATCACCCGGACCGCCCCAGGCGGCGTCGAATGCGGGCTGCATGCTCGCGATGACCCCGCACCGGCCGAGGATCTCGGCCTGCTCCGGTGTCACCATCTCGGCATGCTCCAGGCGATGCGTGCATCGAGCCAGCGCTGGTGTGCCCAGCTCGGCCGAGAGTTCGGTGAGCACGTCGACGACCTCGGCGGTGGCGGCGTCGCCGATGACGTGGAAACCGGCCTGCACGCCGATCTCGGTGCAGGCACGGAGATGGTCGAGGACTCCGTCACGGTCGAGATAGCAGATACCGCTGTGTGCCGGATCGTCGCGATACGGCGACGACAGCCACGCGGTGTGGGAGCCGAGGGCACCGTCGATGAACAGGTCACCCGCCAGCCCGTGGGCGCCCGAGGTGGCCAGGATCTGCCGCGCATCCTCGGCGTCGGCCGCTGCCGCGCCCCAGTACCGGCGGATCTCGACGGGGTGATCGAGTGCGGCGATGGCGTGGAAGTCGTCGAGGCCGCTGATGTCGGGCCCGCCGTTCTCGTGCACCGCGACGATCCCGTGCGCCGCGGCACGGTCGAGCGCATAGCGCTGTGCGCGCATCCGCTGTCCCGCACTCAGCAACCGCCGGGCGGCCGCACGCACCAGATGATGAGCGTCGGCGACGAGAGGCTCGTCCGGGTGGAAGCCGATCGCGGATTCCAGGTCCGGGATCATGCGCCGCAGCGCGGTGGACGCGACGGCCGAGTGTTCGTCGATGCGGGCCAGGTACACCGGACGATTGCCGACGACCTCATCGATGTCGGCCGTGGTCGGGCTGCGCCGGTCGTCGGGATCCACGCCCTGCCAGGCCGACTCGTCCCAGCCGAGACCCCAGATGAGATCGTCGTCGGCCGCGCCGCTGTGTCCGTCCGCATAAATCCGAATGCGGTCGAGGCACGCGCGACGTCCGGTGACGTCGTCCAGGGTGAGTCCCCGGAGAGCGAGTCCGGTCGAAGTGAGGTGCACATGGGAATCGACGAACCCCGGGGCGACGAAACGTCCGTCCAGGTCGGTGATCTCGGCATCGGGATGCAGAGCACGTCCGACGTCGTCGCTGCCCACCCAGACGACGGTGCCGTCGGTGACCGCCATCGCAGTCGCGTCGGGGGCCTCGGCGGAGTACACGGCACCGCCGAGCAAGAGTTCAGTGGTCACGACTGTTCAGTGTCCCCTACCGGCGGCGCGTCGGCTCAGTGCCCCCGGGGCAGCGTGTGATCACCCTGCACAATGGTGCCCTCCATCACGTCTCCGCTCTGCGCCGCACCATGCGCGGTGCTGACGGTGCCGTCGGGGTTCACGATCGAACCGTCGATCACCGTGCCGCGGCCGTGGACACCTCGGCCCCGAACTCCGGCGCGATCAAGGGTGGTGATGATGTGGCGTGCACCCGCGGCGGCGATCACCGGACGCAATGCGCGACGAACGGGCGCGGCCAGCAGGATCAGTCCCGCGAGGGTGGAGACCACACCGGGAATCACCATCAGGACCGTCGACGCGGCCAGCAATGCGGTGTCGGTCAGGGGTGCCCGCGCATCGACCTCATTGCGGGACGCGCGGCGAAGATCGTCGACGAGACGTCGACCCCGGCGCTGCAGCAGGACGAAACCGAGGACGGCGGCACCCAGGGTGATGAGCACGGCCCAGCCGAAGCCGAGGAACCGGGTCATGGCCACGAACGCGCCGATCTCGATCACCAGGTACGCGAGCACGAAGAGCAGTCGCATCGGAATCCGCCTTTCCGGCCGGGAAGGGTGATCATCCGGCCACTTACCGGCGTAACGAACGGGGACCCGATTTCTCTCCCGGAGGAGTGGATCTACTCGCCGCGCGCCTCGATGTCGCCTTCCGCCGCGAGATAGACCTGCCGCAAGTCATCCAGCATGTCCGCGGGCGGCGCCGACCACAGGCCGCGTTCGGTGGCCTCGAGAAGCCGCTCGGCGATGCCGTGCAGCGCCCAGGGGTTGGACTCCTGCATGAACTGCTGATTCTGTTCGTCCAGGACGTAGGACTCGGTGAGCTTCTCGTACATCCAGTCGTCGACGACGCCGGTGGTGGCGTCGTAGCCGAAGAGATAGTCGACGGTGGCCGCCATCTCGAAGGCCCCCTTGTAGCCGTGGCGCTGCATCGCCGAGATCCAGCGGGGATTGACGACACGGGCACGGAAGACACGGCTGGTCTCCTCGTGCAGGGTGCGGGTGCGCACCGAATCCGGTCGTGTCGAATCACCGATATAGGCCTCGGGATCACGGCCGGTGAGCGCGCGCACGGTGGCGACCATGCCGCCGTGGTACTGGAAATAGTCGTCGGAGTCGGCGATGTCGTGCTCACGCGTGTCGGTGTTCTTCGCGGCGACCGCGATCCGCCGGTACGCCGCGCGCATGTCGTCCACGGCGGGCACGCCGGCCAGTTCCCGGCCGTAGGCGTAACCGCCCCACTCGGTGTAGACCTGCGCGAGGTCGGCGTCGCCCCGCCATTCGCGCGAGTCGATCAGCTGCAGCAGACCCGCACCGTAGGTGCCGGGTTTGGAGCCGAAGATGCGGGTCGCGGCGCGACGGTCGTCGCCGTGTTCGGCCACCGCCGACCGGTAGTGCGCGGCCACGAAGTTCTGGTCGTCGGGTTCGTCGGCCCGGGCGGCGAGCGCCACGGCGTCGTCGAGCATCGTCACCACATGCGGGAAGGCGTCGCGGAAGAAGCCGGAGATACGGACGGTCACGTCGATACGCGGCCTGCCGAGTTCGGTGAGGTCGATCAGTTCGAGGTCGACGACACGTCGGGACGCCTCGTCCCAGACCGGTTGGACGCCGAGCAGTGCCAGCACCTCGGCGATGTCGTCGCCGGAGGTACGCATGGCGCTGGTCCCCCACACCGACAGACCGACGGACTTCGGATAGTCATCGTGGTCTCCGC
Organism: Gordonia sp. B8661-1; assembly: GCF_059427765.1. Classification (NCBI taxonomy): domain Bacteria; kingdom Bacillati; phylum Actinomycetota; class Actinomycetes; order Mycobacteriales; family Gordoniaceae; genus Gordonia; species Gordonia sp. B8661-1. The sequence continues at coordinate 32,603 of NZ_JCAHRL010000012.1, read as the reverse complement.
GATACCGGTCGATCAGCGAATCGGCAAGGGCGCGACCGGTTTCCCACGCAAGCTTCGACGGCACCGCCTTCGGGTCGACCGAGTAGAAGTTGCGTCCGGTGGGCAGCACGTTGATCAGGCCACGCAGCGGCGAACCGCTCGGGCCGGATTCGATGAAACCGCCGCCGAGTGCGTGAAGCACCTGGTCGATCTCCCGGTCGGTCTGCCGCAGTCGCGGAACCACCTCGTCGGCGGCGAAGCGCAGGACATCGGCGACGGCCTCCGGGTGTCCGTCCGCCGCGGCGGCGACCGCCTCCGAAGACCAGTCCCCCTCCGCGCACGCGGCGACGAGCTCACGCGCCAGCTGTTCGGTCTCGTCGACGGCCTCACGTGCAGCGGAGCCGTCCTCGGTAAGGCCCAGCGCCTCCCGGAGCCCGGGCAGCGACGACGTGCCGCCCCACAACTGGCGGGCCCGCAGCATCGCGAGCACCAGATCGACCTCGCTGTCACCGGTCGGCGGCTCACCGAGCACATGCAGACCGTCCCGGATCTGGACGTCCTTGATCTCGCACAGCCAGCCGTCGACGTGCAGGAGCATGTCGTCGAAGACCTCTTCGTCCGGCCGCTCCGCCAGCCCCAGGTCGCGGTCCATCTTCGCCGCGGTCAGCAGCGTCCAGATCTGCTGGCGGATGGCGGGCAGCTTCGCCGGGTCCAGCGCGGAGATGTTGGCGTGTTCGTCCAGCAGTTGTTCGAGACGCGCGATGTCGCCGTACGATTCGGCGCGCGCCATCGGTGGGATCAGATGATCGACGAGCACCGCGTGGGCGCGCCGCTTGGCCTGGGTGCCCTCGCCCGGATCATTGACCAGGAACGGGTAGATGAGCGGGACATCGCCGAGTGCCGCATCGGTTCCGCAATCCGCGGACATGCCGAGGGTCTTGCCCGGCAGCCATTCGAGGTTGCCGTGTTTGCCGATGTGCACGATCGCGTCGGCACCGAAACCGTCGATGTCGGCGTCCCCGGCGCCGCGCCCGGCGAGCCAGCGATAGGACGCGAGGTAATGATGCGACGGCGGCAGATCCGGGTCGTGATAGATCGCCACCGGATTCTCGCCGAATCCGCGGGGTGGTTGCACCATGATCGCGATGTTCCCGAAACGCAGTGCCGCGATGACGATGTCACCGTCCGGGTTGACCGAGGTGTCGACGAACAACTCGCCGGGAGCCGCGCCCCAGTGCTCCTCGACGGAGGTGCGCAGATCGTCGGGCAGCGTGGCGAACCATCGGCGGTACTCGTCGGCCGGCACGCGAATCGGGTTGGCGGCCAACGTGTCCTCGGTCAGCCAGTCCGGATCCTGTCCCCCGACGTCGATGATCGCATGGATCAACGCATCCGAATCCTCGTCCGCCAGTCCGGGGATGGCGGCCTCGCCGGATTCCGGACCGATGTCGTGCCCCGCCGCGCGCATGGCCTGCAGGAGGCGCAGCAGACTGCGCGGGGTGTCGAGACCGACCGCGTTGCCGATCCGGGCGTGCTTGGTCGGATAGGCCGACAGCATCAGTGCCACACGACGTTCCGGCGGTGCGATGTGACGGAGGCGCGCATGTGCCACCGCGATGCCCGCCACCCGTGCGCAGCGCTCGGGATCCGGCTGATACCAGGGCAGCCCCTGGTCGTCGAACTCCTTGAACGAGAACGGGACGGTGATGATGCGGCCGTCGAACTCCGGCACCGCCACCTGCGTTGCGACGTCCAGCGGCGACAATCCGTCGTCCGTCGCGGCCCAGTCCGCGCGGGATCCCGTGAGGCACAGCCCCTGCAGGATCGGGATGTCGAGCGCGGCGAGACGTTCGATGTTCCAGGCCTCGTCGTCCCCTCCGGCGGAGGCTGTCGCCGGTGTCGTGCCACCCGCGGCCAACACGGTCACGACGAGTGCGTCCACGGTGCCGAGAAGCTCGATGAGGTCATCGGGGGCGGTCCGTAACGACGCACAGAACACCGGAAGGGCGCGCGCCCCCTTCTCCTCGACGGCGGCGCAGAGGGCGTCGACGTAGCGGGTGTTGCCGGCGAGATGCTGTGCGCGGTAATAGAGCACACCGATCGTCGGTGCCGAGTCCGGAACCGTATGGGCCGGGGTTCGATCGAGAACACCCCACGCCGGAGTCTGGGCGGGTGGCGCGAAGCCGAGGCCGGTCAGCAGGATCGTGTCGGACAGAAAGTTGTGCAGGTTCACCAGGTTGTCGACGCCGCCTGCGGCCAGATAATTGTGGGCCTCGGCCGCGACGCCCATCGGCACCGTGGACACCGCCATCAGGTCCGGATCGGGCTGCTGCTCACCGGAACACACCACCACCGGCACGTCGAGCGCGGTGACCGCGGACAGTCCGTCCTCCCATGCACGGACGCCGCCGAGGATGCGCACCACGACGATGTCCGCATCCGCCGCGAGCGACGGGATGTCCTCGACGAGGATGCGCGAGGGATTGGCGCCGGTGAACTCACCGCCGTGGGGGGCGCTTGCCGACGCGGTCAGCAGATCGGTGTCGGAGGTCGACAGCAACAGGATCATGGTTCTCCTCGCCGGGTTTCGCGCCCAGGGTCGTCACGGTTCGTGGCGAGAGGTCAGGTCTGACTCACGGCGGCCGATGTCATCGGGACCGCTGTTCACAGTGGCGCGACCGCGCCGGATTCGCACCGGCTTCTGCCACTCTCGCCAGCGTTCAGCCTACGGACCATGTGCGGCCGGGCTGTGGGCGCCCCACGGGCCACGGACCGCGGCGAACGCGTCGTAACCTGGACGATGTGAGCTCGCAGGAATCGTCCGGTACGCCGCGTGGCGAGGCGGACCGTTGCCCGGGTGTGTTCAGTACACATGCGGCCGCCGACGGTGCCGTCGCCCGGATCCGGGTGCCCGGCGGTCTGATCAGCCCCGCCCAACTCGAGGCGATGGCGCAGATCGCCGACGACCACGCCGACGGATTCCTGGAGATCACCGCACGCGGCAACCTGCAGCTACGGGGAATTTCCGACACCGACGCCGTCGCCTCGGCGGTGGCGGATGCCGGACTGGCGCCCGGCAGCGACCACGACAAGGTCCGCAACATCGAGGTCAGTCCGCTGAGTGGGCGGATCGGCGGGCTCGGTGACATCCGGCCCGCCGCGTCACAGCTCGACGGCCTGCTCCGTTCCGACGACCGTGCCACCGGTCTGTCCGGTCGCTTCCTCTTCGGTGTGGACGACGGTCGCGGGGACATCGTCGCGCGCGGCCCCGACGTCTCCGCCATCGTCCGGTCGCATAGCGAGAACGGACCCGCCGCCGACATCCTGCTCGGCGGAGTTCCGGTGGGCAGCGCTTCCGGCTCCGCCGGGATCGCCGGCGCGCTGCTCCTCGGCGCGCACCGTTTCCTCGATCTCGCCGACGGCGCGTGGCGACTGGCCGATCTCGACATCGATCGGCAGGCGGAACTCCGCAGGCGGCTCGGCGGCGAATTACCGCCCGCGCTCGGTGGTTCACCGGGCGCCGACGTCCGTCCGCCCACTCCCGGTGACCCGATCGTCGGCTGGTTCGATCAGGACGACGGGAAGGTCCTCCTCGGCGGTGTCGTCGAATACGGGCGCGTTCCGGCCCGGCTCGCACAATTCCTGGCCGCGGTCGGTGCCCCGATCATCCTCACGCCCGACCGGGAGATCCTGCTCGCCGACCTCGATGAGGGCGTGGCGGAAACGGTCGTCCGGGTGCTGGCCCCGATGGGGCTGATCTTCGACGCGGCCTCGCCGTGGGCACGGGTCAGCGCCTGTGTGGGTGCTCCCGCATGTGCGAAGTCCCACGCCGATGTGCGGGCGGACCTCGCCGATCGTGTGCGGGACGGCGGCCCGGTCACCGAACGCGAACACTGGGTGGGCTGCGAACGATCCTGTGGCACTCCACCCGTGTCCCACCTCAGCGTGCAGGCCACCGACGGCGGCGGCTATCGGACCCGCGCCCGGTAGCAGGGTCGTTTCACTCAGGTCGATAGGCTGACCGCACCATGAGTGACTATCTGCGGGACGGCGCCGCGATCTATCGACAGTCCTTCGCGACCATTCGTGCGGAGTCCGACCTGTCGGCATTCGCCGGTGATGTGTCGGGCGTCGTGGTGCGCATGATCCACGCCTGCGGCCAGACCGATCTGACCCGCGATGTGGTCGCGACGCCGGGCGTCGTCACCGCGGCGCGCGCCGCGCTCACCGCCGGCGCCCCCATCCTCTGTGACGCCAGCATGGTGGCGTCCGGCATCACGCGGAAACGGCTGCCCGCCGACAACGCCGTGCGCTGTCACCTCGGCGAACCGGGCCTCGCAGAGCTTGCCGAGTCCATGGGGACCACCAGAACCGCTGCCGCCCTGGAATATTGGCGTGACTCGCTGGACGGCGCGGTCGTCGCCATCGGGAACGCGCCGACGGCGTTGTTCGCGCTGCTCGACATGATCGACGACGGTGCCCCGCGTCCCGCCGCGATCGTCGGCGCTCCCGTCGGCTTCGTCGGCGCCGCGGAATCCTGTGCGGCACTGGCCGAACGGGATGATCTGGAGTTCATCACCGTGCGTGGCCGCCGCGGCGGATCCGCCATCACCGCGGCCGCCGTCAACGCGTTGGCGAGTGCCGCCGAATGACTGCCGGAAAGCTGTGGGGTGTCGGCCTGGGCCCCGGTGACAGCGAGCTGGTGACGGTCAAGGCCGCCCGTGTGATCGGCGCCGCCGACGTCATCGCGTATCACTGTGCGCGACACGGGAACAGCATCGCGCGATCGGTGGCCGAACCCTATCTGCGCGACGGCCAGCTCGAAGAACGCCTGATGTATCCGGTGACCACGGAGACCACCGATCATCCGGGCGGTTATGCCGGGGCGCTTGCCGATTTCTACACCGAAAGCGCCGCAGTGCTCGCCGATCACCTGCGCGCAGGTCGCGACGTGGTGTTGCTCGCCGAGGGCGACCCGCTGTTCTTCAGCTCCTACATGCACATGCACAAACGCCTCGTGGACGAATTCGACACGGAGATCATTCCCGGTGTCACCTCCGTGAGCGCATCCAGTGCGGCCGTGGGCATCCCGCTGGTCGAGGCCGACGAAACACTCACGGTCGTACCCGGCACACTTCCCGAGCCCGAACTCGTCGCCCGGTTCCGCGCGGCCGACGCGATCGCGGTCATGAAGCTGGGACGGACCTTCACCCGGGTCCGGGACGCACTGGCCACCGCGGGCCGCTTGGATGAGGCCTTCTACGTGGAACGCGCGTCGACGACCGCGCAGCGCGTGATGCCGGCGACGGACGTGAATCCCGATGAGGTGCCCTATTTCTCGATGATCGTGGTGCCCGGCGCCCGGAACAATCCGCACCACGACTCCCCTTCCTCCGGAGGCGGGGTCGTCGTCGTCGGACTGGGGCCCGGCGCGGCGGACCAGACGACGCCCGAGGTGCAGACCGAACTCGCACGCGCCACCGACCTGGTTGGCTACACCACCTACCTCGCTCGGGTGACGCCCCGTCCCGGACAGCGCGTCCACGCCAGCGACAACCGGGTGGAGTCCGAACGTGCCGAATTCGCCCTCGATCTCGCGGCCCGCGGCGCGCGAGTGGCCGTGGTGTCCTCCGGCGATCCCGGTGTCTTCGCCATGGCCAGTGCGGTCGCCGAGGTAGCGGCCGAGGACCGCTGGCACGATGTGCCGGTTCGGGTCGCTCCGGGCGTCACCGCGGCCAGCGCCGTCGCCGCGGCGACCGGCGCTCCCCTCGGACACGATTTCGCGGTCATCTCATTGTCCGACCGGCTCAAGCCGTGGGAGGTGATCGTCGAGCGGATCCGGCAGGCGGTCGCCGCCGATCTCGTCGTGGCGATCTACAACCCGGGGTCGGCGAGCCGTAACTGGCAAGTGGCCGCGCTGCGGGAGTTGTTGCTGGAGAACGTCTCCCCCGATCGGGTGGTGATCGTCGGGCGTGATGTCGGCGGCCCGACCGAGACACTACACACCACAACGGTATCCGCACTCGATCCGGCAACGGTGGACATGCGCACCCTGCTCATCATCGGGTCGTCGGCGACGAAAGCCGTGCCCCGTTCGGGCGGCGACATCGTCTATACGCCACGCCGGCATTCGGAGTAGTACGGGATCTCGATACGGTCTCGGCTGGCGCCTCGCCCTACTCGATCAGCGCAAGCTGGCCGGCCGGGGTCCGAAGGGCGTCGCCCTACTCGATCAGCGCAAGCCGGCCGGTCCGTACGGCCTCGCCCCACTCGATCAGCGCAAGCAGGCTGGTCCGTACGGCCTCGCCCCACTCGATCAGCGGAAATCAGCAACGCTGGTCGAGTAGCGACGAGCGAGCGCAGCGAGCCCGACGCGTATCGAGACCACACACTTTCACCGCAGCCGACGCACCCAGTCGACCGCCGCGTCGACGCTTGACACGGTGACACCGGCGGCCGGTTCCGCGGGCCTGTCGACCATGACGACACCGACGCCGAGTTCGGCGGACGCGATCAGTTTCGCCCGCGTCAGGTCACCACCGCTGTTCTTCGTGACCAGCAGGTCGATCCGATTGTCGCGCAACAACTGTCGCTCTCCGTCGAGGTCGTACGGGCCGCGGGAACGGAGCACCTCATGATGCGGTGGCATCGCACCGGCGGGCGGATCGACCACCCGGATCAGGAACCACGCCGAGTCGATACCCGCGAAGACACCGACGTCCTGGCGTCCGGTCGTGAGGAAGACGCGTCCTCCGCGCTCTGCGACGACAGCGGCGGCAGCGCGCATATCCGGCACGCGCGTCCACGTGTCGCTCTCGGAAGGAATCCACTCGGCCCGGCGTAGTCGCAGCAGAGGTACCCCGAGGTCCGATGCGACGGTGGCGGCGTTCCGGGTGATGCCGGCGGCGAACGGGTGTGTGGCATCGACAATCCCGCGGATAGCGTTTCCGCGCAGCCAGTCCCGCAGTCCCTCGACGCCGCCGAATCCGCCGACTCGCACCGGTCCGGCGGGCAGCTGCGGATTCTGCACGCGACCGGCAAGGGAACTGATGATCTCGTGGTCGTCGACCAACCGCTCCGCGAGGGTGCGCGCTTCTCCGGTGCCGCCCAGGATCAGGATCCGCCCGCTCACGTCAGCCATCGGTGCGCAGCTTGGACATTCGGGCACGCGAGTACAGATAGCTGTCGGTGACGTCCGGATGCGCCGTCACATCGAGCACCTGGCCCACGAAGATCACCGCGGTCTTCCGGATCTCGTTGTCCGCCAACGCCACCGGGAGTTCGGACAGAGCGCAGCGCACCACGCGCTGATCCGCCCGGCTCGCGAAGGCCACCGTCGCGGTGGGACAATCCGCACCGTAGTGCGGCGTCAAGGCCTCGACGATCTGCTCGGTGCGGTGCGCGGCCAGATGCAGCGCCAGGGTCACACCGGTGGCCGCCAGCTCGGCGAGATCCTCGCCGTCGGGCATATCCGTCGACAGCGTCGACACCCGAGTGATCAGCAGGCTCTGTCCGACTCCGGGCACTGTCAGCTCGGTCCCGAGCGCCGCGGCGGCCGCGGCGAACGCCGGGACACCGGGCACCACCTCGACGTCGATGCCGTACCGGGCGAGTTCGCGACGTTGTTCGGTCATCGCCGAGTACAGCGAGGGATCGCCGGAATGCAGTCGCGCCACGTCGTGTCCCGCGGCGTCTGCCGCGACGATGTGGTCGATGATCGTTTCGAGTGGCATGCGCGCGGTATCGATGAGGACCGCATCGTCAGGGCACCGGGCAAGCATCTCGGCGGGCACCAGCGAACCCGCATACAGGCAGGTCCGGCAGCGCGACAGCACGTCCGCGCCCCGCACGGTGATGAGATCCGGGGCGCCCGGGCCGGCTCCGATGACGTAGACGGTCACGGTTTGTCCACCACCCACTGGACGATGGGCAGTGCGGGCCGCCATGCCGTCATCGATCCGAGGGCAGCTGCCGTCTCGATGGTGATGCGGCGCAACGTGCCGCCGTGCCGGGCGTACCAGTGCGTCAGCAGCGTCTGATTCTCGATCGTCACCGCGTTCACGACCAACCTCCCACCGGAAGGCAGCACGTTCCAGACTCCGGTCAGCACGTCGTCGTCGGCCCCGCCGCCGATGAATACAGTGTCCGGATCGGGGACCGTCGTCCACGCCTCCGGCACCGCACCGGCCACGGTGATCCGATCGGCCACGCCGTGTGCCGCCGCATTGGCCATGATGCGGGCCGCACGGTCGGGCTCCCGTTCGAATGCCACCACCCGGGCCGTCGGCTCCGCGCGCAGCCACTCGATGGCGACACTGCCCGAACCGGAGCCGATGTCCCACAACAGTTCCCGATGGCCGGGCCGGAGCGCGGACACGGTCAGCGCACGATATGGCTGTTTGGTCAGCTGACCGTCGTTGGCGTAGTCGGTGTCCGGGCGCCCCGGTGTCCGGCTGCGGACCGGACCGACGCAGGTCACCGCCACGATGTTCAGCGGGTCGCCGGCGGGAACGTCCCACGCGTGGGCGACGCCCCGGACAACACGTTCGCGGTCCCCGCCGAGTTGCTCGAGAACGGTCATCGACGACCAGCCGAAGCCGTGATCGGTCAGCGTTCCGGCGATGTCGGCCGGCGAGGACGCATCCCGGCTGAGCACCAGCAGTTCCCGCCCGTCGGAGACGGCGTCGAGGATGGCGTTCACATCACGGCGGAGCAGGCTCACGACGGTGACGCCGGCGAGATCCCACCCCAGCCGCGCACAGGCCAGCGACGCACTGGAGACCGCGGGCACCACCCGCACCCGTTCGGCGCCGACGGCACGCACGATGCTCGTGCCCACGCCGTGGAACATCGGGTCACCGCTCGCCAGGATGTGTACCTCACCCGGATGATCGTCGGCGAGGACACGCTGGAGGTGCTCGGACATCGGAGACGTCCACGCCCGCTTCTCCCCCGCCGAGGCGGGCAGTAGCGACAACTGCCGACTGGAGCCATAAATGGTTGTCGCGCCCGATAATTCGTCGCGGGCACGCAGGCCGAGTCCATCCCAGCCGTCCGCTCCGATACCGACGACCACAAAGGTTCCGGCCAGGGTGTCACCGTGACTCATCGGGACAGCCGCCGCCAGATCGGCCGCGGAATCATCCGCATGCCCAGGAAGAAAGGCCGCAGCGCCCACGGCACGTAGATGTCGGTCCGGCCACGCCGGTACGCTCGCGCGACGGCATCGGCGACCTGATCGGCGTTGCGCGACAGCGGTGCGGGTTTCGTACCGGATGCCATCAATTCCTTGGTCATCTCCCCGATGACGAAACCGGGGCGGACGAGCAGCACCCGAACCCCGCTGCCGTGCAAGGCATCCGACAATCCGCTCGCGAATCCGTCGAGACCGGCCTTGGTGGAGGCATACACGTAGTTGGCCTTGCGCACCCGGATACCGGCCACGGAGGAGAAGACGACGATCGTGCCCGATCCCTGGCGGCGGAGCGCGTGCGCCAGCAGGGTGATGACACTGATCTGGGCGAGGTAGTCGGTGTGGGCGATCTGGAGTGCATGGGACACATCGGTTTCCGCACGTTTCTGATCACCGAGGATGCCGAAGGCCACGATGGCGGCCTCGACCGGGCCGTGGTCGGCAACCAGCGACTCCACCAGAGCCGGATGGGCCGCGGTGTCATCGGCATCGAAAGCCACGGTCTCGACACGCGCGGCACCGGCGTCGAGCAACGCCCGCCGCTCATCCTTCAGGTCGTCGGGGCGCCGAGCCGCCAGCACGACGGTCCGGCCCCGCGCCAGACGTTCCGCGAGTTTGACGCCGATCTCACTGCGGCCGCCGAACACCAGGATCGAACCGGTTGCCGGTTCGGACGACGTGCGTTGGCCCATGCGAGCAGTATCCCATCACCTCGCTAGCGTGGAGAGCATGACCCGTACCCCGCGCGACCTCGGACCGAACGCCACCGAATTCCTCACCGAACGACACCTGGCCAGCTTGTCGACCGTGCGGGCGGACGGGAGCCCGCACTCGGTGGCCGTCGGTGTCACCTGGGACCCGGAGGCCGGGATCGCCCGGGTCATCACCTTCGACGGAAGTCAGAAGGTCCGCAACGTGGAGCGTCTCGCGGCCACCGGTGGACGAGCTGCGGTCACACAGATCGACGGGCCGCGGTGGCTGACACTGGAGGGACCGGCAACGGTTCGTCGCGAACCCGAGCGCGTCGCGGAGGCGGAGCGTCGCTATGCGGCGCGCTACCGGGAGCCGAAGGAGAATCCGCGTCGCGTCGTCATCGAGATCGCCGTGGACCGCGTGCTCGGCTCGGCGAGCCTGTTCGACTGAGGACTCCGGTCCGTCAGAGGACGGTCAGCCCGTGCGGGCGGCGGTTCAACGGCTCACAGCCGTCATCGGTGACGACGACGATGTCCTCGATACGCGCACCCCACCGCCCGTCGAAGTAGACGCCGGGCTCGATGCTGAAGGCCATCCCGGGCCGCAACTCGATGTCGTTGCCCGCCACGATGTAGGGCTCCTCGTGCACCGACAACCCGATGCCGTGGCCGGTGCGATGAATGAAGTGGTCGGCCAGCCCCTGGCCGCGCAGCAGGTCACGGCCCGCGGCATCGACGCTGTCCGCGGTGACGCCGGGACGTACCGCGGCCACCGACGCGGCCTGCGCCGCCTCCAGCGCGGCATACGCGTCCGCGATCTCCGGCGAGGGTGCACCGAAGCAGTACGTGCGGGTCGAGTCGGAGTTGTAGCCGGGTTCGACCGGACCGCCGATGTCGATGACCACGATGTCGTCGGGCTCGATGACGCGATCCGAGAACTCATGGTGTGGATCGGCGCCATGCGGTCCGGAACCGACGATGATGAACTCGGCGCCGGTATGTCCCTCGGCGACGATGGCCTCGCGGATGTCGTCGGCCACCTCGCTCTCGGTGCGTCCCGGACGTAGCCATTCACCCATCCGGGCGTGCACCCGGTCGATGGCCGCACCCGCGCGCCGCAACGCCTCGATCTCGGCGTCATCCTTGATCATCCGCAGTTCCCGCAGGACCTCGGTGGCGAGTTCCGGTGTGGCACCGGTGCGGGCGGCAAACGGGATGACATGCAGCGCCGGCATGGTGTCGGAGAGCGCTATCCGGGCCCCTGCGGGCAGACCGTCGAGCGCGAGCGCATACGGATCCTCCCCGTCCGTCCAATCCACCACGGTCACGTCGAGGTCACCGACGGCGGAGTCACGCAGCGATGCCCGTTCGAGTCGCGCGACGACGAGTCTCGCGGGAGCGGAGGCCGGAACCACGAGCGCGGTGAGGCGTTCGAACGTGTTGGCGCGGGAACCGGTCAGATACCGCAGATCCGGTCCCGTCGACACGATCAGCGCGTCGAGCCCGGCATTCGCGGTGAGCTCGCGGGCGCGCTCAAGCCGGTCGCGGTAGACCTCCGAGGAAAAGCGCTCCGAGCGCCCGGCATCGGCTGCGGTGGGGGTGTCTGCTCCGGACATACCGGCAGCCTACGCGCCGGACCTCCGCCGGATGTGGCGCGGGAACGGTGCGGGTGACAGAGTTGTCGGCATGTCTGGGTCGCTGATGCTCCTCGACGGGGCGAGTCTCTGGTTCCGTTCCTTTTTCGCACTCCCGGAGAAGATGACCGCTCCGGACGGGCGGCCGGTGAACGCCGTCCGCGGTTTCCTCGACACCATCGCATCGCTTGTCACCCGGGAGCACCCGACCCGGCTCGTCGTCTGCCTCGATCTGGACTGGCGTCCCGATTTCCGGACCGAACTGATCCCGTCGTACAAGGCGCACCGGGTGGCCGAGGAGGCACCGCACACCGGGGACGAAACATCCGGCGTCGACGTCGAAGAGGTACCCGACACCCTGACCCCGCAGGTCGACATGATCCTCGACGTTCTGCGTGCCGCGGGTATCGCGACATCGGGAGCCGTCGGATGCGAGGCCGACGACGTGATCGGCACCCTGGCCCACGAGGAGGCGAAGGATCCGGTCATCGTGGTCAGCGGTGACCGCGATCTGCTGCAGGTCGTCGCCGACGATCCCGTCGAGGTGCGCGTCCTGTACGTGGGCCGCGGATTGTCGAAGGCCGAAATGATGGGACCGGCCGAGGTCGCGGCGAAATACGGTGTCCCCGAGAAACGTGCCGGTGTCGCCTATGCCGAGATGTCGATGCTGCGGGGCGACCCGTCCGACGGGCTGCCCGGTGTCGCCGGCATCGGCGACAAGACGGCCGCGAAACTCATCACCGAGTACGGCGATCTCGACGCAGTCGAGGAGGCCGCGCGCGACGACTCGTCGGCCCTGCCGACGCGGAGCCGCAAAGCATTACTCGCGGCGACCGACTATCTCGACGCCGCCCGGACCGTCGTGGCGGTCCGCACCGACGCGGACACCATCGACAGCCACGACGACGATCGACTTCCCTCGGCACCGGCCGATCCGGAAGCGCTCGCGGAATTGGTGACCGAACTCGGGATCGGGTCGTCGGTGACGCGTCTCGCCACAGCACTTGACTGGCAGCTCTGATGACGAATGCCGTGTGACGCGGTGCGTCACACGGCATTCCGGGCCGACGAACTACTTGCTGATGGGGCGTGACACCTCGTAGCGACCGTCGCCGTCGAGGACCGTGACCTTCACCGACTGCTGCTGGCCGCCGACCGTGGCGGTGCAATTGAAGGTGTGACCGGCCTTGACGCGCTCTCCGGACGGGCACTTGACGTCCTTGACGTCACTGGCCTGGTAGTCCTTGGTGAGAATCTGCGCGACGCCCTTCTGCACGGCGTCCTGCGACAGCTTCTTGGGTGCCCATCCGGGCGCCACGAAAGCGGTGATGAGCACGATGATCGTGATCAGGGCGGCCACGACCGCGCCGATGATCAGCAGGTTGCGGAGCGATCCCTTACCGCCGGAGCTGTTGTTCGCCATCGCGGCGAATTGGTCACCGCCGCCGCCGAATTGGCCGTACTGCTGACCGCCGAAGGCCTGCTGGCCCTGCCCGAAGCCAGGCTGCTGCTGCCCGAAGCCGGGCTGCTGGCCGTACCCGGGCTGCTGACCGTATTGCTGACCGCCGAATGGCTGTTGGCCGAACTGCTGGCCCCCGTATCCGGGCTGGGCGCCGTACTGTGGCTGTCCGCCGGGACCGGCCGGATTCTCCTGCTGCCCTGCGAAGCCGCCGCCGAATCCACCGGGCTGACCCACGGTCCCGTACCCGGACTGTCCGTACTGGGGAGGTCCCTGCTGGCCCGGCGCCTGCGGGTACCCGCCGGCCGGATAACCGCCCGTGGTGGGCACCACGGTGGTCGGATCGCCCGCGCCGGGATCGCCGCCGGGCGATTCGGGAAGCCGCACCACTTCGGTCTTGCCGGCATCCACATCGGGCGTCTGCCCTTCACCGCTGGGCTGCGGCGCGTCGCCGCCCTGCGTCGGATCCTGCGGTCCGCTCATGATCTCTCCCGCTCCTATCCGGCGGCATGCCCCCGGACTGCCTCGACATGATGATCGGTGACGTCGATGGATCACCGTGGCGTCCACCGGAATTGTCCCGACCGCGTGCACGAGGGTACCTCACGGTCCTAGCACATTCATTCACATGAGTGCGTTGTCGGCCGATCGTCGGAACCGCGTGACGTCGGGTTTCAGCCCAGTTCCGCGGCCACCACACCGCGCCGGATCTTCGACACCGCCGCGCGCGCCGCACCCGCCAGTGGCGCGTCGGGTCCGACTCCGAGCCGTATCTGCTCGAGCAGATCGATCACCTGACGATTCCAGCGGACGAAGTCACCCGGCGACAGCAATTGCCCGCTCTCCCCTGCCGCGGCCAGCGATTCGGCCAGCGACCGGCCCGAGGCCCACAGGGAGACCGCCACCGAGAACCCGGTGTCGGGCTCGCGGGTCGGCGACACGCGATGGCGCCCCTCGATCGCGGCGACCTCACGCCAGACCTCGACGGTCCGCGCCATGGCGGTCCGCAAGGCGGCGTTGCCGGGCATCGCGTCGGCGCCGGAATAGCTGTCGCGACGGGACTCGTAGACCATCGACGCGACGACGGCGGCGAGTTCGTTCGGCGCGAGGCCGTCCCAGACCCCGGCCCGGATGCACTCGGTGACCACCAGATCGCTCTCGCTGTAGATGCGGCTCAGCAGATGCCCCGTCGGCGTGACCGTGGCGTGCCCACCGTTGAACTCGACGTAACCCAATTCGCTGAGCACACCGACGATCCGGTCGAACATCACGCCCAGCGTCGAGGTCCGCTCACTGATCACCCGTTCCGCGGCGACGATCTCCCGGACGATCTTGTTGCGCCGTTCGGCGAGGCGGAACAATTCGTCGGACGAGTCGAGCCGATGAGCCGGGTGGGCTCTCAGCTCGGATCGCAACCGGTGCAGATCCTGGTCGTCGGCGGCCGCGGCACGCTTCTTCTGCCTGCCACGCGGCGCCTCGATCCCGGTGGAGCGCAACGCCGATGCGAGATCGCGTCGCCCGCGGCCGGTCCGGCGATCGGCGTTTTTCGGCAACCGCATGTTGCCGAGCACCTCGGGCGGATTGACGAAGTCCCGCACGCCGATCCGCCCGCACCAGGCATCCTCGGTGAGCACCATCGGTTTCGGGTCGGCGGCCTGGGTTGCCGGTTCCAGCACCACTGCGAGACCCCGGTGCCGTCCCGTGGGCAACGCGATCACGTGGCCGCGCTTGAGCGCGGCGAGGTCTGCGACGGTGGACCTGGTGTGTTCGGCGCGGCGCGCGAACTTGAGATCACGCTCGCGCTGCCGGATGTCCTCGCGCAACTGCATGTATCCGAGGAACCCGGCGTAGGGATCCTCGGATGCCTGCTCCCCCAGGTCGGCGGACACCGGTCCGCCGGGTTCGACGTCCCGCTTGGCGGCCGCCGCGGCCAGCTCCACGTCGAGCTTGCGCAGTCGGCGGCGCGCGTCGTCGACCTTTCGCGCCTGACCGACGACCGAGCGGTCCGCCTGGAACTGTGCGAACGAGCGGTTCAGCAGTTCGCGTGAGCCCTCGAGGCCGAGACGATCGATGAGATTGACCGCCATGTTGTATTCGGGGTGGAACGAACTCCGGAGCGGGAAGGTGCGGGCGCCGGCCAGCCCGGCCACCTGTTCCGGGACGACCTCGGGCGTCCACACCACCACGGCATGACCTTCGACGTCGATACCGCGGCGCCCGGCCCGGCCGGTCAGCTGTGTGTATTCACCCGGGGTGAGCTCGACGTGCGCCTCGCCGTTGTACTTGACCAGGCGTTCCAGAACGACCGTGCGTGCGGGCATGTTGATGCCCAGTGCGAGTGTCTCGGTGGCGAAAACGACCTTGACCAGACCCTGCGTGAACAGTTCCTCGACCGCCTGCCGGAAGGTCGGCAACATCCCGGCGTGATGGGCCGCGAAACCGCGTCGCAGACCGGCACGCCATTCGGGCACACCCAGGATCTCCTCGTCCGCCGGCGACAGATCTGCCAGGTGCTTGTCGACGACGGCGTCGACCCGTGCGACCTCCTCCGGTCCGAGCAGGCTGATCGGCGACCGCAGGCATTGCGCGAGTGCGGCATCACAGCCGACACGGGAGAAGATGAACCCGATCGCCGGGAGCAGACCTTCACGGTCCAGTCGCGCGACGAGGTCCGGGCGGGATACCGGTCGCCCGCCCCGCGAGCGCCCGCCCCCTCCACGGCGACGACCGCGGTCGCGGTCGCGGGACCGATCGTCCTCGACCAGCATGCGATGCCGGATGTAGCGCTTCAGCTCGGGATTCACCGGTGGCCGTTTACCTGTGGATGCGTGGGGGTCGAACAGGTCGAACATGCGCGAGCCGACGAGCATGTGCTGGCTGAGCGGCACAGGGCGGTGCTCGTCGACGATCACCGTGGTGTCGCCGCGAACCTCCTGAATCCAGTCGCCGAATTCTTCCGCGTTGCTGACCGTCGCCGAGAGGCTGACCACGCGGACGGAAGGATCCAGGTGAAGGATGACCTCCTCCCACACGGCCCCGCGGAAGCGGTCGGCGAGGTAGTGCACCTCGTCCATCACCACATGTGAGAGAGATTGCAGCGCAGGAGAATTCGCGTAGAGCATGTTACGGAGGACTTCGGTGGTCATGACCACGACGGGGGCATCCGGGTTGATCGAGTTGTCACCGGTGAGCAGCCCCACCGACTCCTCCCCGTGAATGGCGACCAGGTCCGCGTACTTCTGATTGCTCAGAGCCTTGATCGGTGTCGTGTAGAAGCACTTGGTGCCCGCTTCCAGCGCCTCGTGCACCGCGAACTCGCCGACGATCGTCTTGCCCGCTCCCGTGGGGGCACAGACCAGGACGCCATGGCCGTCCTCGAGGGCGACACAGGCACGGCGCTGGAAGTCGTCCAGGTCGAAGTCCAGGCGAGACGCGAAGGCCTCGAGGCCGGTCATCGTGGGTATCCGAAGGTCATCGTGGGTAGCCGGGCGCCCCTTCTAGAGAACGTCGTCGAACGTCTCCGCGGAGCGGGTGGACGTTCTGATCGTCGGTGCGGATGTCGTCGGTGCAAT
Organism: Gordonia sp. B8661-1; assembly: GCF_059427765.1. Lineage (NCBI taxonomy): Bacteria > Bacillati > Actinomycetota > Actinomycetes > Mycobacteriales > Gordoniaceae > Gordonia > Gordonia sp. B8661-1. The sequence continues at coordinate 16,074 of NZ_JCAHRL010000012.1, read as the reverse complement.
CGTCGAGGCCACCGGGCGTGGACTCGGCTCGGGCAGCGTACTGGCCTCGTCGTCGGACAGGCCCGCCCAATCCGGTGCCACCCGCTTCCGCCGGCGGTCGTTGAACCGGGCAAACTGGATCGCCAGCTCCATCAGCACCGTCAGCGCACACGCCAGGGCGAGCATCGTGAATGGGTCCTGCCCCGGAGTGACGATGGCGGCGAACACGAACAGGGCGAAGATCAGCCCCCGTCGCCACGCCTTCAACTTCTCGTAGGTCAGCACCCCGATCGCGTTCAGGGCGACGATCAGCAACGGCAGTTCGAAACTCACGCCGAAGATGACCAGCAGGTGCAGCATGAAGCCGAAGTACTGATCACCGGCGAGCGCCGTCACCTGCACGTCGTTGCCTACGGTCAACAGGAAGTGGAAGGCCTTGGCGACGACCAGGTAGGCGAGCACGGCGCCGGAGACGAACAACACCGCTGCGGCGGAGACGAATCCGACGGCGTACCGCCGCTCGTTGTTGTGCAGGCCCGGAGTGATGAACTGCCAGACCTGATACAGCCAGACCGGGCACGCCAGGACCACTCCGGCCGTCAGCGCCACCTTGAGGCGCAGCATGAATTGATCGAACGGACCCGTCGCGAGCAGACGGCAGGAACCGTCGGGTGTCAGCGCAGCACGCGACTCCGGCGGCAGGTCACAGTAGGGCCCCCGGAGCAGTTCGCCGAGTGACTCGATGCCGAGAATGCCGTGGGTGTACCAGATGAACCCGAAAATCGTGGTGACGACGATCGCGACCGCGGAGATGATCACGCGGGTCCGCAGTTCCTGCAGGTGCTCGACCAGCGACATGCGGCCGTCGGGATTGACCTTGCGTTTGCGGTATCGAGGGTTCAGGGACGAGAGCTTCAGCGATCTGACAGGTACGCGCACTCAGTGGCTCCGCGACATGTGGCTGCGCGACACCTCTACGCAGACTTGTGGGTGTCGTCCTGCGTGCGTGGCTTCGTCGGCGCGGCATCCGCACCGGGGGAAAGCTCACGCGGTGCAAGTCCGGGAGCGGGCTCGGCCGACGCGGGTGCGTCGTCCTTCTGCATCTCCTTGACCTCCGACTTGAAGATGCGCAGCGACTGCCCCAGGCCGCGCGCGGCGTCCGGGAGCTTCTTCGAGCCGAACAACACGATGACCACCAGCAGAACGATCAGCCAGTGCCACCACGACAACGCACCCATGATTCAACCCTCCGATCGGCGACGTGCCCAATGCTACCCGAGCCCGGTCGTGGTCACCGGATCTGTCAGCGATACCTGTCGCGAGCTGCGCTCGCGGTCTCGCGGAGCCGTTCCCCGATGTGCCCGTCGGACCGCAGACGCACGCGTCCACCGAAGCCGAGCAGGAATCGGGTGAGCCAGTCCTCGGAGCCGTAGGCCAGACGGGCCAGGACCGGGACGGACGGGTCCGGCCTGTCCTCCAGCGATTCGAGTGGCTCGATCAGGTAGTAGTCGAGGATCCACAACTCCTCGGGATCGATCTCGATCTCGGCCGACGGGAGTCCCTGGTCGTCGCCGGACAGGATGCCCGACGGCCCGCGATCGGCCTCCGGCGGAGGCGGCGAGGACGGTTCGTCCAGCAACTCGGCATGCTCGACACGATCGAGGCGGAACAGCCGCATCCCCTCCGCCTGGCGGCACCACGCGTCGAGGTAGGTGTGATTGTCCATGGTCTGCAGCCGGACCGGATCGACGATCCGCTCGGAGACCCGGTCACGTCCGGGCGTGTAGTAGCGGATCGACAGGGCACGCGACGACCGCACCGCCTCGCGGATCGTGCTCACTGTCGCCGAATCGGTGTCGTCACCGGACCAGGCAGTAGGGCCACCGTGCATCGCCACACCACCGGAGCCGACCGCGGCCTCGATCTTCGCCATCGCCCGCCGTGCGGCACCACGGTCGACGGTGCCGGGCAGATCCAGCAGCGCCTGCAGTGCCACGAGCATGGTGCTCGCCTCGGTGCTCGTCAGCCGGAGCGGACGGTCCATGCCCGCGGTGAACCCGACCTCCACGTGACCGTGCTCGAACTGCACGTCGATCAGATCGTCCGGGAAGTGTCCGGGAAGACCGCAGACGAACAGCAACTCCAGATCTTTGGTGAGCTGTCGCTCGGTGATGCCGAGGTCGCGGGCCGCCTGCTCCATCGCGATTCCGCTGCGCGCCGCGAAATACGGCACCATCGCGAGCAGCCGGCTGAACCGATCGGGACGGGCGCTCATCGGAGCGACTCCCCGGCGGCGAGCCGATCCAGGGACGCGACGACGAGGTCGCGCAGTTCGGGAGGTTCGAGGACGACGGCATCCGGTCCGGCGGACAGCACCATCCGCGCGAGTGTGTGCAGGGACCGTATCCGGATCTCCACCACGTCTCCCGGATCGCCCGACAGGGTTTCCGGTCGCGTGCCGGAAGCCAAGCGGCGCAAGCCGATCGCGCGATCGGTGGCCACCCAGATCCGGGCGATCCGGCCGTCGGTGCCCACCTGCGACTCCACCGACGATTCGACGATCTGCTTCAGATCGGTGTCCTCGGGCACGGTGACCGCACCGGGGGCACCGACCGGCTTCACCTCCGAGATACGTGACGTCCGGAAGGTCCGGATGTCGTCACGGTCGCGGTCGTGCCCGACGACATACCAGCGACCGCGATGGGTCACGACGCCCCACGGCTCGAGGGTGCGGATCGCGGCACCCGACGCGGCGCCCGGGCGGTAGCTGAACGTCACCGCCTGCGCGGCACCGATCGCGGAGAGCAACGACGCCAGCGTCGATTCGGAGCCGAGGGTTCGCGCGGAGGTCGTCGCCGAGAACTCGAGCTGATCGTCGGCACGGACGTCGATACCCGCGGCGCGCAGCTTCAGCACCGCGTTCTGGGCGATGGCCGCGATCTCCGGGGCATCCCAGAGTGCTGCGGCGATCGCCACGGCGGCGGCCTCCTCGCTGTCGAGAGTGATATCGGGGAGCTCGTAGCTGTCGCGGTTGATCCGGTAGCCCTCGTGGCCGGCCGAGAGACGGTCGCGGCCGGTCACGAGCGGGATTCCGAGGTCGCGCAACTCGTTCTTGTCGCGTTCGAACATCCGATTGAACGCCTCGTCGGTCTGCCCGTCGTCGTTGTAGCCCGCGACGTGCTTCCGGATGTACTCGGCGGTGACGTACTGGCGGGTCGACAGCAGGCAGATCACCAGGTTGAGGAGCCGTTCGGCCTTCTGGATTGCCACACCGACCAGCTTAAGGGTCACATGGAGGCGATGAGGCGATCGACGCGCTCGTCGACGTTGCGGAACGGGTCCTTGCACAGCACGGTGCGTTGCGCCTGATCGTTCAGCTTGAGGTGCACCCAGTCCACGGTGAAGTCCCGGCCCGCCTTCTGCGCCGCGGAGATGAAGTCGCCACGGAGCTTCGCCCGCGTGGTCTGCGGTGGCTCGGTCACGGCCCGGGCGATCGCCTCGTCGGTCGTGGCACGCGCGACCAGCCCCTTGCGCGTCAGCAGGTCGAACACCCCGCGGCCCCGCTTGATGTCGTGGAAGGCCAGATCGAGTTGCGCGATCTTCGGGTCCGCGAGGTCCATCGAATAGCGATTCTGGTAGCGCTGGAACAGCTTTCGCTTGATCACCCAGTCGATCTCGGTGTCCACCGCGGAGAAGTCGTCGCTCTCCACCGCGTCGAGGACCCGGCCCCACAGGTCGACGACCTTGTCCATCTCCGGATCCGGCGCGCGATTGGCCATGTGCTCCACCGCCCGCGCGTGATACTCACGCTGGATGTCGAGCGCACTTGCCTGCCTGCCACCGGCCAGCCGTACGAGCCTGCGTCCGGTCGGGTCGTGACTGACCTCGCGGATCGCGCGGATCGGGTTGTCGAGGGCGAAGTCCCGGAAGGAGACACCGGCCTCGATCATCTCCAGGACGAGGGTCGCCGAACCGACCTTCAGCATCGTTGTCATCTCGGACATGTTCGAGTCGCCGACGATGACGTGCAGCCGCCGGAACTTTTCGGCATCGGCGTGTGGTTCGTCCCGGGTGTTGATGATCGGACGGGAGCGGGTCGTCGCGGACGACACACCCTCCCAGATGTGTTCGGCACGCTGGGACAGGCAGAACGTCGCGGCCTTCGGTGTCTGCAGGACCTTGCCCGCGCCGCAGATCAGCTGCCGGGTCACCAGGAACGGCAGCAGGACATCGGAGATCCGCGAGAACTCGCCGGCTCGGACGACCAGATAATTCTCGTGACAACCGTAGGAGTTGCCTGCCGAATCCGTGTTGTTCTTGAACAGGTAGATGTCACCGCCGATGCCCTCGTCGGCCAACCGTTGTTCGGCGTCGACGAGCAGATCCTCGAGGACCAGCTCCCCCGCACGATCGTGGTTGATCAGCTGGACCAGGCTGTCGCATTCGGCCGTCGCGTACTCGGGATGCGACCCGACATCGAGGTACAGGCGTGCGCCGTTCTGCAGGAACACATTCGACGACCGGCCCCACGACACGACCCGGCGGAAGAGGTACCGGGCGACCTCGTCGGGACTCAGCCGACGATGACCGTGAAAGGTGCACGTGACACCGAACTCGGTCTCAATTCCCATGATTCGACGCTGCACGCGGATAACCCTACTCGGGATCGTTGGTGGTGATGGTCGCCGAACCGCCGGCCTCGTCCTTGCCTGCGTCCTCGACGGCGACCGGGAAATCCTTGTCGTCGTCGCCCTTCGGCAATTCCACCGTCTCACCGGCCTTCGCGGCCGTCAGCAGCTCGTCGACCGTGGCCGCCCGAATCCGCCGGAACGCCCGGCGCGGACGGTTGCGGTCCAGGATGGCCACCTCGAGGTCCGACGCGGTCAGGTCCCGGGCCTGCGCCGGACCGCCCGCGGCACCGGAACCGCCCGAACCGGATGCACCCTCGGCCGGCGTCGCCAACGCCGAGACCGCAAGGGCCAACGCGGATTCCAGATCGAGGTCGGGCTCGTACTTCTCCCGCATCGCCGCGGTGATGGCGTCGGTGGCGCCACCCATCACGGCGAACCGGGTCTCGTCGGCGATCGAGCCGTCGTAGGAGATGCGATAGAGCTGCGACGGCTTCGGCTTGCCCGGCTTGGACACCTCCGCCACACACAGTTCGACCTCGTAGGGTTTCGGCTGCTCGGTGAACACCGCACCCAGCGTGTTGGCGTAGGCATTGGCCAGCGACAACCCGTTGACGTCGGCGCGGTCGTAGCTGTAGCCGCGCATGTCGCAGAGCTGGATGCCCGCCTTGCGCAGGCTCTCGAACTCGTTGTACTTGCCGACCGCGGCGAAGCCGATCCGATCGTAGATCTCGCTCACCTTGTGCAGGGTGTTCGACGGATTCTCCGCAACGAACAGCACCCCGTCGACATAGGTCAGGATGATCACGCTGCGTCCGCGGGCAATACCCTTGCGCGCCAACTCCGAACGATCGCGCATGATCTGTTCGGCACTGGCGTAATACGGGAACGTCATCGCGGACCTCCCTCATGTTCGGTCGCGCGGCGGTCCAGGATGGTGCGGGCCGCCTGCTCGATCTCGGACGGCTCCACCTCGCGCGCACCCTCCGCGGACACGATGACCGCGGTCGGGAAGATCTTGCGCACCAGATCCGGGCCGCCGGTCGCGGAGTCGTCGTCGGCCGCGTCGTAGAGCGCCTCCACCGCGACGGACAACGCGGAGGGGGCGTCGAGGTCGTAGCGGAACAGCTTCTTCAGCGACGACTTGGCGAACACCGAGCCCGATCCGATGGCCTGGTAGCCACCGAGTTCCTCGTGCCGGTCGCCGGCCACGTCGAAGGAGAAGATGCGTCCCCGTTCGGTCGGGTCGTCATGATCGATGTCGTAGCCGACGAGGATCGGCACGGCGGCCAGCCCCTGCAGCGCCGCGCCCAGGTTCCCCCGGACCATCGCGGCCAGGCGACTCACCTTGCCGTCCAGCGTCAGCGGGACACCCTCGATCTTCTCGTAGTGCTCGAGCTCGACCGCGAAGAGGCGGACCATCTCGATCGCGATGCCCGCGGTACCGGCGATGCCGGCGGCGGAGTACTCGTCGGTGATGTAGACCTTCTGCACGTCGCGCGTCGCGATGAGATTGCCCGCGGTGGCACGCCGGTCGCCGGCGAGCACCACGCCGCCCGGATACGACACCGCGACGATCGTGGTGCCGTGCGGGATGTCGTCCGCGGCACCGGCAGGCATCATCAGCCGCTCCGCCCGGTAGGCCGGCAGTTGCTCAGGCGCATGGTTCCTCAGGAACTCGGTGAACGACGAGATATCGGCCCCCATGGAGGCACCCCGACGATCCGAACGAATGAGCTGGTGCAGTGAATCGAGTCGATCGCTCACTGGCCGCCCTTCTGCACATAGGCGCGCACGAAGTCCTCGGCGTTCTCTTCCAGGACGTCGTCGATCTCGTCCAGCAGGTCGTCGGTGTCCTCGGCAAGCTTCTCGCGACGTTCCTGGCCCGCGGCACCGTCCGCACCGACGTCGCCCTCGTCGCCGCCGCCCCCGCGCTTGCTCTGTTCCTGCGCCATCTGCTGCCTCCTTCGGATACCCGGACGCCGACACGACGCCGCTGGGATCGTTCCCGTGGACCGACCCGGACCGGGGCCGGTTCGACCGGGAACCGTGTGTTCCCACACTACCGGTGCGGGCGCGCGGCGGGGTGGAACCGCAATGGGTGACGTCGGCGCGTCAGGTCGTCAACTGGTCGACGAGCTCAGCCGCCGAATCCACGGAGTCGAGGAGCTCTCCGACGTGGGCCCGGCTGCCCCGCAGCGGTTCGAGCGTCGGGATGCGGACCAGGGAGTCGCCGCCGAGATCGAAGATCACCGAATCCCAGCTCGCCGCCGCCACATCGGCGCCGAACCGACGCAGGCATTCGCCCCGGAAGTAGGCGCGTGTGTTCTCCGGCGGCTCGTGGATGGCTCGCATGACCGTCGCCTCGTCGGTGAGACGCCGCATCGACCCGCGCGCGACCAGACGGTTGTAGAGCCCCTTGTCGAGTCGCACATCGGAGTACTGGAGATCGATCAGCTGGAGGCGCGGCGCCGACCAGCCGAGACCCTCGCGCTGCCGGAAGCCTTCCAGCAGCCGGAGTTTCGCCGGCCAGTCGAGAAGGTCGGCGCATTCCATGGGATCGCGCTCGAGCTTGTCCAGGATGTCGGCCCAAGTCTCCAGAACATGTGCGGCACGCTCGTCATCGGAGTGATGGGCGTCGTGGAATTTCCGGCACCGGTCAAGGTATTCGCGCTGCAACGCCAGACCGGTCATCTCCCGGCCGTCGGCGAGCGCGACGGCAGTCGCCAGGGTGGGATCGTGGCTGATGGCGTGGACCGCATGCACCGGGCGGGCCAGTTCGAGGTCCGACAGGTCGACGCCTGCCTCGATCAGATCCAGGACCAGCGCCGTGGTACCGACCTTCAGGTAAGTCGACGTCTCGGCCAGGTTCGCGTCACCGATGATGACGTGCAGCCGCCGGTACCGCTCCGGGTCGGCGTGGGGTTCGTCGCGGGTGTTGATGATGCCGCGCTTCAGGGTCGTCTCGAGACCGACCTCGACCTCGATGTAGTCGGCGCGCTGCGAGAGCTGATAGCCGGCCTCGTCGCCCGACTGACCGATACCGACACGGCCGGAACCACAGATCACCTGCCGCGACGCGAAGAACGGGGTCAGACCGGCGATCACCGCGGCGAACGGCGTCTCGCGGTTCATCAGATAGTTCTCGTGGGTACCGTACGAGGCGCCCTTGCCGTCGATGTTGTTCTTGTACAACTGGAGCTTCGGGGCCCCGGGCACGCTCGCCACGTACCGGGCGGCCTGCTCCATCACGCGCTCCCCCGCCTTGTCCCAGATCACCGCATCCATCGGGTCGATGACCTCGGGAGCCGAGTACTCCGGATGCGCGTGATCGACGTACAGGCGGGCACCGTTGGTGAGGATCATGTTGGCGGCGCCGATCTCGTCGGCGTCGATGATCGGTGCCGGACCCGAACTGCGGCTCAGATCGAATCCGCGAGCATCACGCAGCGGCGATTCGACCTCGTAGTCCCAGCGTGTCCGCTTCGCACGCGGAACACCGGCTGCCGCGGCGTACGCGAGCACGGCCTGGGTCGACGTCATGATCGGATTCGCGGTCGGATCCCCCGGCGCGGAGATGCCGTACTCCACCTCGGTCCCGATGATTCGCTGCATACGACGAGGGTAGATGTCGCCTGTCCCCGCCCGGTCACCGCCACCGGGAGAATTAACTCGATCGCCACCTGCCACGGTCGCACACCGCGATCGGCCTCGGTAGCGTCTACGCCGTGAAAGCCTTCCGCCGGTTCACCGTTCGCGTGCCCCTGCCCGCCGAACTGTCCGATCTCACCGTGCTCGCGAACAATCTGCACTGGGTCTGGCACGAACCGACACAGGACGTGTTCGCGGCGATCGACCCGGAGCTGTGGCGTGCGACGGGCGATCCGCTCCGCCTGCTGTCCGAGGTGGATCCCGCCCGGATCACCGGTCTCGCCGACGATCCGCGATTCCTGGATCGCCTCGCGGCCGCCCGGGCGGATCTGGATCGGTACATCGGGAATCCGCGATGGTACGAGAGCACCTACGCACCGTCGCTCGGCGCGGGGCAGGTCGCGCCACCCGCGATCGCGTACTTCTCCATGGAGTTCGGCATCTCCGAGGTGTTGCCCATCTACTCGGGCGGTCTCGGGATTCTCGCGGGCGACCATCTCAAGGCCGCATCCGACCTCGGGTTGCCGCTGATCGGTGTCGGTCTGTTCTACCGGTCCGGCTACTTCCGACAGAGCCTCACCCATGACGGCTGGCAGGTCGAGCGCTACCCCGTCAACGACCCGACGTCGATGCCCCTGCGTCTGCTGTGCGACGGCGAGAACCCCGTCCGGATCACGATCTCGATGCCGGGCGGCCGGGCGCTGACCGCACAGGTGTGGGTGGCGACCGTGGGCCGCATCCCGCTCCTGCTGCTCGACACCGACGTCCCGGCCAACGACGAGGAGTTGCGCGGTGTCACCGATCGACTCTACGGCGGCGACCAGGACCACCGGATCAAGCAGGAGATCCTGCTGGGCATCGGCGGTGTCCGCGCCGTCCGTGAGTACGTCCGGCTCACCGGGCACACCGCGCCGACCGTATTCCACATGAATGAGGGCCACGCGGGATTCCTCGGCACCGAACGGATCCGGGAGTTCGTCGCCGACGACGGACTCGATTTCGACACCGCCGAGGCCGTGGTGCGCGCGTCGACCATCTTCACGACCCACACGCCGGTGCCCGCCGGCATCGACCGCTTCCCCCTCGACCTGGTCCGTTACTACCTCGACGCCGACGAGAACGGGGCGTCGCGGCTGCTGCCCGGACTATCCGCGTCCACCGTCCTCGATCTCGGCGACGAGGCCGACCCCGGTGTCTTCAACATGGCGCACATGGGTTTTCGGCTCGGCCAGCGCAGCAACGGTGTGTCGCAGCTGCACGGGGCGGTGAGTCGCGAGATGTTCGCCGACCTCTGGCCGGGGTTCGATGCCGACGAGGTGCCGATCGGCGCCGTCACCAACGGCGTCCACGGTCCGACCTGGACCGCGCGGAGCTGGCAGGATCTGGCGGGCGCCGAGGACGAGACGGAGGCCGTCGCCGGGTTGGCCGCCGACGATCTGTGGGCGATCCGGTCATCGCTGCGGGCCCGCCTCGTGGAGGATGTGCGTCGTCGTGCTCATGCGAGCGGGCGCGAACGCGGATTCGCCGATGCCGAATTGGCCTGGACCGCAGAGATCTTCGACCCGCAGGCACTCACGATCGGGTTCGCGCGCCGGGCCGCGACCTACAAGCGGCTCACCCTCATGCTGCGGGATCCGGAACGTCTGCGCCGTATCCTCACCGACCCCGACCGACCCGTACAGCTGGTCATCGCGGGCAAGGCGCATCCGGCCGACGACGGCGGCAAGGCACTCATCCAGCAGGTCGTCGCATTCACCGACGATCCCGAATTGCGCAAGCACATCGTCTTCCTGCCCGACTACGACATCTCGATGGCCCGGGCGATCTACGCGGGATGCGATGTGTGGCTGAACAATCCGGTACGCCCCATGGAGGCGTGCGGAACGTCCGGCATGAAGTCGGCGATGAACGGCGGGCTCAACCTGTCGATCCTCGACGGCTGGTGGGACGAGATGGCCGACGGCGAGAACGGCTGGGCCATCCCCTCGGCCGAGGGCATCACCGACGAACAGCGCCGCGACGACCTGGAAGCGGAGGCGCTGTACACGCTGCTCGAGGAGACCGTGATCCCGCTCTTCCATCAGCGCTCCGCCACCGGCACCCCCGACCGCTGGGTCGAGATGGTGCGGCACACGCTGACCGGCCTCGGACCCAAGGTCCAGGCGTCGCGGATGGTCACCGAGTACACGACCGCGCTCTACGGACCGGCCGCGACGCAGTACGCGTCCATCGTGACCGAGGACTTCGCACCCGCCCGGGATCTCGCCGGGTACCGGCACATCCTCGATCGGAGCTGGTCGTCGGTGCAGGTCGCGGGAATCGACGAGGCCACCCCGACCGGCGTGGCCGAAACCCACGACGTCGTCGGCCTGACATTGACCGCACATGTCGCCCTCGGCGAACTGAGTCCGGATCAGGTGCGCGTCCAGGCGCTGATCGGCCCGGTCGGTCCCGGGGGCGATATCTCGGAGCCGGCGATCACCGACATGACGCCCTCAACGGATCTCGATCAGTCCGGTCGGACGTTGTTCACCGCTGTCGTGACCCCCGCGCGATCCGGCCGCTACGGATACACCGCGCGGGTGTTGCCGAGGCATCCCCAGTTGTCCGACGACGCCGAACTCGGCCTGGTCCGCTATCCGATTGCCACCGCCGAGGATGCGGGGCCGGGCACCGCGGAGAACGTGGTGGTCCCGGGCGCCAGCACCTGAGATTTCCGGGGTTTCGATACGCGCCGGGCTCGCTGCGCTCGCTCGCCGCTACTCAACCAGCGACGGACGAGCCGCCAGGCGACGGACTTCGCCGATCGAGTAGCACGAGCCGTCGGGCGACGAAACCCGCCGGTCGAGTAGCACGAGCCGCCAGGCGAGGGCGTATCGAGACCCCAGGGGTCCTCAGAGGTACTGGCCGGTGTTCGTCTCGGTGTCGATCGCGCGGCTCGCGCCGGCGTTCTTGCCGGTGACGAGTGTGCGGATGTACACGATCCGCTCGCCCTTCTTGCCCGAGATCCGCGCCCAGTCATCGGGATTCGTGGTGTTGGGCAGATCTTCGTTCTCGGAGAACTCATCGAGGATGGAATCGAAGAGGTGCTGCACCCGCAGTCCCGACTGTCCGGTGTCCAATTGCGACTTGATCGCGTACTTCTTCGACCGGTCGACGACGTTCTGGATCATCGCGCCCGAGTTGAAGTCCTTGAAGTACATGATCTCCTTGTCGCCGTTGGCGTAGGTGACCTCCAGGAAGCGGTTGTCCTCGGACTCCGCGTACATCCGGTCCACGACCCGTTCGATCATCGCCTTCACGCACGCCCCGCGGTCGCCGGAGAATTCGGCGAGATCGTCGGCGTGGATCGGCAACTCCTCGGTGAGGTACTTGGAGAAGATGTCCTGAGCGGATTCGGCGTCGGGCCGCTCGATTTTGATCTTCACGTCGAGACGGCCGGGACGCAGGATCGCCGGATCAATCATGTCCTCGCGGTTGGATGCACCGATCACGATGACGTTCTCGAGCCCCTCGACACCGTCGATCTCGCTGAGCAACTGCGGCACGACCGTCGTCTCCACATCGGAGGAGACGCCGGACCCGCGGGTGCGGAAGATCGAATCCATCTCGTCGAAGAACACGATGACGGGTGTGCCCTCGGAGGCCTTTTCCCGCGCGCGCTGGAAGATCAGGCGGATATGCCGCTCGGTCTCACCGACGAACTTGTTGAGCAGCTCCGGACCCTTGATGTTCAGGAAGTACGACTTCGCCTCCTTGGCGTCGTCGCCACGCACCTCGGCGATCTTCTTCGCGAGGGAGTTCGCGACGGCCTTGGCGATGAGGGTCTTACCGCACCCGGGCGGACCGTAGAGCAGCACGCCCTTCGGCGGGCGCAGCGAGTAGTCGCGGAACAGGTCCTTGTGCAGGAAGGGCAGTTCGACGGCGTCGCGGATCTGCTCGATCTGCCGGCCGAGGCCACCGATGTCCTCGTACCCGACATCGGGAACCTCTTCCAGCACAAGGTCTTCGACCTCGGCCTTGGGCACCCGCTCGAAAGCGAAGCCCGCCTTGGTGTCGATGAGCAGCGAGTCGCCCGGCCGCAGTTTGCGGCGGTTGCCCTCCTCGCCCTCGACCTCTCCGAGCAGCGGCTCGGCCAGCCACACCACGCGCTCCTCGTCGGCGTGACCGACGACCAGTGCCCGGTGTCCGTCGCCGAGGATTTCGCGCAGGGTGGAGATCTCGCCGACGGAATCGAAATCGCAGGCCTCGACGATGGTGAGCGCCTCGTTCAGCCGGAGCGTCTGGCCCTTGCGCAGCGCTTCGGTGTCGATGTTCGGCGAGCAGGTGAGCCGCATCTTGCGGCCCGAGGTGAACACGTCGACGGTGGCGTCGGGATAGATCTCGAGAAGCACGCCGTAGCCGCTGGGCGGCTGTCCGAGACGGTCGACCTCCTCGCGCAGGGCGACCAGCTGCTGGCGCGCTTCCTTGAGGGTGTCGAGAAGTTTGGTGTTGCGGGCGGTGAGGTTCTCCACGCGTTCCTGGAGTTCGGCCGCACTGCTGGTCCGGCCGTAGGTCGGCCGCCGCTCCTCGGACCCGGCCGAAGCAGTCTCCGGCGATGTCCGATCGGTGCCGTTTCCGTTATCGCGGTGGTCAGGTTCGGTCATTTCTGACTCCTCTCCCCGGCGGACACGCCGTGCGACGTGCTCGCGCCCTGTCTCCACGCTACCGGTGTGCACACCGGATCGCCCCGTACGCCACCACACGCCGTGTTGACGGCCTGTTAATTCTGCGTCCGCACAGCGTATTCGGCGGGTTCGGCGCCGGGAAACGATTAACGCGGGGTGATTCGGTCACCGCGGACCGAGAAGCAGGTCAGCCGCGTGTCGGCCGACGCTGCGGCCGGAGTGTCGTCACGCCGTCGGCGAGGCGTCGCGTGGTGATCAGAAAGGCGGTGTGACCTTGCATCTTGTGTTCCGGCCTGACTGCGAGGCCGACGGCGCTCCACTCCCGCACGAGCGATTCCCAGGCACGTGGCTCGGTCCAGCATTCCTGCTCCCGGAGGGCTTCCATCACCCGCGACAGCTGCGTCACCGTCGCGACGTAGATCACCAGCACACCGCCGGGGGCGAGTGCCGCACGAACGACGTCGAGGGTCTCCCAGGGGGCCAGCATGTCGAGGATCACGCGATCGAACGGGCCCTGGTCGTCGGCGAGATTGACGAGGTCGTCGACGACGAGGTGCCAATTGTCCGGGCGGCCGCCGAAGAAGGTCTCGACGTTGCGCACCGCGTGTTCGGCATGGTCGTCGCGGATCTCGTAGGAGGTGACGCTGCCCTGAGGGCCGACCGCACGCAGCAGCGAGCAGGTCAGTGCGCCCGAACCGGCACCGGCCTCCAGGACACGGGCACCCGGGAAGACGTCACCCTCGGTGACGATCTGCGCGGCGTCCTTCGGGTAGATGACCTGCGCCCCGCGCGGCATCGACAGAACGTAGTCGACGAGCAGCGGACGCAACGCCAGATACTGGGTGCCGCTCGTCGCGGAGACGACACTGCCCTCGGGCGCACCGATCAGATCGTCGTGGGCGATGGCGCCGCGGTGTGTGTGGAAGAGTTTCCCCTCCTCCAGGAGCACCGTGAACTTGCGCCCCTTGGCGTCGGTGAGTTGCACTCGGTCGCCCGGGACAAAGGGGCCGGTCGTCGGCATCTGGCAGAGGTCCTTCCGCTGGTCCGGGTGTCGAAACCCGAACCTGTCATGGTCGCGACCTACCCTGCCAAACATGAGTACGACGATCGACGCCGGGGCACCGCAAGCCCGGCCACACGCCGGGACCGACGCCTCCGGCGAGGCGGACGGCGGACTCGTGCGACGTCCGCTGGCCCTGTCACCGTCACGTGCGGCCGACTTCAAACAGTGCCCGCTCCTCTACCGGTATCGCGCTATCGACCGCTTCCCCGAGACCCCGACCCCGGCACAGACGCGCGGCACCGTGGTGCACGCCGCCCTTGAGAACCTGTTCGACATGCCGGCCGAGCTCCGCACGCGCGAGTCGGCGGAACTCCTCGTCGAAGGCGCGTGGGCGGCACTCCGCGAGGCCGATCCGCGTCTCGACGACGTGATCGGCGAGGCACAGACGGACCGCTTCGTGGCCGAGGCTCACAAGCTGATCGCCACCTACTACACGATGGAGAACCCGACCGCCTTCGAGGCGGCGGCCTGCGAGGAGCGCGTCGAGATCGATGTGGACGACGTTCTGATGCGTGGCTTCATCGACCGCATCGACATCGCACCGACCGGCGAGGTGCGGGTGGTGGATTACAAGACCGGGCGCGCACCGGGCGAGGGATTCGAGTCCAAGGCGCTGTTCCAGATGAAGTTCTATGCCCTCGCGATCCTGCGTATCCGGGGCGTGGTGCCGAGTCGGCTGCAACTGATGTACCTGTCGGATGGGCAACAACTCACTTACGCACCCGACCGGGACGAACTCGAACGCTTCGCACGCACTCTGAAGGCCATCTGGACGGCCATCCGGGCCGCGGTGGCGAGTGGCGATTTCCGTCCGAGGCGTTCACGACTGTGCTCGATGTGCGAACACCGTTCGCGCTGCCCGGAATTCGGCGGTGAGATTCCGCCGTATCCGGGTCCGCCCGAAGGTTTCATCGCCTGACGACGGACCCGCCGGGCATGTGAACACCCCGGCCGTGTGCACTATGACGGTGCGCATAGGGTGACGGTATGGAGAGCTGCTACTACGTTCCCGTCAGCGCCGACGACGCCGCCGGCCGGCCCGCGGCCGCTTCTGACGGCACTCCCTACGAGTACTTCCAGCCGACCGATGCGACTCTGAGCGTGTGGGCGGCGACCATGCAGCACGGTGGGCCGCCCACCGGACTGTCGGTGCGATCGCTGCAGCGGTGCGACCCGCAGCCGTCGATGCGCTTCACCCGGGTGACCACTGAGATCCTCGGTGCGGTCGGGCTCGGCGTGAACCGGCTCTCCGCCCGCGTCATCCGGCCCGGTCGCCAGATCAGCCTTGTCGCAGCCGAATTGGAGGTGCAGCAGCCGGACGGTTCCTTCCGCGCCGCACTGCGGTCGGTCGCCTGGCGCCTGCACACCGGGGATACGCGCACGATCGAGGCGCCGGTCCGTGACCCGCTCGTGCCGACTCCTGCCGAGCTCACTCCGAAGATCGGGATCGCAGGTCTCGATGACTCCGGGGTCGATTGGGGCACAGTGGGATTCATCGGCACCACGGAGACCGCGTCGGTACCCGGCCGAACCGGCGACACGAGCGCGATGTGGATACGGCCGGCCATCCCCCTGGTCGAGGGTGAGCCCACCACCGATCTCGAGGCATTCTTCACCGTCGTCGACGTGGCGAACGGACTCGGCACCCGGTTGCATCCCGAGGAATGGTCCTGGATGAACACCGACACGACTGTCCACCTGACCCGCAACCCCGTCGGCGGATGGACGGGTATCGACTCCACGATGAGCGTCGGACCCGACGGCTACGGCGCGACCTTCGCCGACCTGTACGACCTGACCGGGTTCGTCGGCCGCTCCGCACAGACCGTGATGCTCGTGGCCCGCTGATTGCCTGCCTGGTCTCGATACGCGACGGGCTCGCTGCGCTCGCGCGCCGCTACTCGACCAACGAACAACAGACGCGCGAAACCGTGAAACCAATTGCGCCGCCACCCGACCAACGGACGACAGACACCCGAACCCGTGGAACCAATTGCGCGGCCACTCCACCAACGAACAACAGACACCCGAACCCGTGGAACCAATTGCGCGGCCACTCCACCAACGGACGACAGACGCACGAACC
>NZ_JCAHRL010000011.1:0-135168 GCF_059427765.1 Gordonia sp. B8661-1 | reverse complement strand
TGGGGGTTGTTTGTAGGTGTTGTTGTAAGTGTTTAAGGGCGTTCGGTGGATGCCTTGGTACCAGGAGCCGATGAAGGACGTGGGAGGCCGCGATAGTCCTCGGGGAGTTGTCAACCGTGCTGTGATCCGAGGGTGTCCGAATGGGGAAACCCAGCACCAGTGATGTGGTGTTACCCGCCGCTGAATGTATAGGCGGTGTGGAGGGAACGTGGGGAAGTGAAACATCTCAGTACCCATAGGAAGAGAAAACAATTGTGATTCCGTGAGTAGTGGCGAGCGAAAGCGGAGGAGGCTAAACCATGCGCATGTGATACCGGGTAGGGGTTGTGCGTGTGGGGTTGTGGGGCCCATCTTCTCAGATCTACTTGTCTGAGCGTGAGTCAGAAAATCGTGTGTTAGGTGAAGTGGCCTGGAATGGTCTGCCGTAGACGGTGAGAGTCCGGTAGCTGAAAACATGCGGTCTTGCGTGATGGGTGCCCAAGTAGCAGCGGGCTCGTGGAATCTGCTGTGAATCTGCCGGGACCACCCGGTAAGCCTGAATACTTCCTGGTGACCGATAGCGGACTAGTACCGTGAGGGAAAGGTGAAAAGTACCCCGGGAGGGGAGTGAAATAGTACCTGAAACCGGACGCTTACAATCCGTCAAAGCCTGCGCACCCTTGTGGTGGTGGGTGATGGCGTGCCTTTTGAAGAATGAGCCTGCGAGTTAGTGCTCGGTGGCAAGGTTAACCCGTGTGGGGTAGCCGTAGCGAAAGCGAGTCTGAATAGGGCGTTGAGTCGCCGGGTCTAGACCCGAAGCGGAGTGATCTACCCATGGCCAGGGTGAAGCGACGGTAAGACGTCGTGGAGGCCCGAACCCACTTCAGTTGAAAATGGAGGGGATGAGCTGTGGGTAGGGGTGAAAGGCCAATCAAACTCCGTGATAGCTGGTTCTCCCCGAAATGCATTTAGGTGCAGCGTCCTGTGTTTCTTACCGGAGGTAGAGCTACTGGATGGCCGATGGGCCCTACTAGGTTACTGACGTCAGCCAAACTCCGAATGCCGGTAAGTGAGAGCAGGGCAGTGAGACTGCGGGCGATAAGGTTCGTAGTCGAGAGGGAAACAGCCCAGATCGCCGGCTAAGGCCCCTAAGCGTGTACTAAGTGGAAAAGGATGTGGGATCGCACAGACAACCAGGAGGTTGGCTTAGAAGCAGCCACCCTTGAAAGAGTGCGTAATAGCTCACTGGTCAAGTGATCCTGCGCCGACAATGTAGCGGGGCTCAAGTACACCGCCGAAGCCGCGGCACTCACACAATAACCCGTTGGTTCTCTACGGAGAGCCAGCCAGGTGTGTGGGTGGGTAGGGGAGCGTCCTGCATCCGTGGAAGCCACAGAGTGATCTAGTGGTGGAGGGTGTGGGAGTGAGAATGCAGGCATGAGTAGCGAAAGCAGAGTGAGAAACTCTGCCGCCGAATGACCAAGGGTTCCTGGGCCAGGCTAATCCGCCCAGGGTGAGTCGGGACCTAAGGCGAGGCCGACAGGCGTAGTCGATGGACAACGGGTTGATATTCCCGTACCCGTGTACACACGTCCATGCTGAATCAGTTGTACTAACCGTCCAGATCCCCCAAGAAGACCTTCGGGTCTCGGGTGGGGTGATGCGCGGGACCTCGGCTGGTAGTAGGCAAGCGATGGGGTGACGCAGGAAGGTAGTGGGGCCAGTCAGTGGTAGTACTGGTGTAAGCCTGTAGGACGAACGATAGGCAAATCCGTCGTTCATATAAGTCTGAGAGGTGATGCGTAGCCGTTGCGGCGAATTCCATGATCCTATGCTGCCGAGAAAAGCCTCTAGCGAGTTGGTACACGGCCCGTACCCCAAACCAACACAGGTGGTCAGGTAGAGAATACTAAGGCGATCGAGAGAACTGTGGTTAAGGAACTCGGCAAAATGCCCCCGTAACTTCGGGAGAAGGGGGACCCATCCCGGTGACGGCTCTTGCAGCCTGAGCTGGTGTGGGTCGCAGAGACCAGAGAGAAGCGACTGTTTACTAAAAACACAGGTCCGTGCGAAGTCGTAAGACGATGTATACGGACTGACGCCTGCCCGGTGCTGGAAGGTTAAGAGGACCGGTTAGTGACCTTCGGGTTGCGAAGCTGAGAATTTAAGCCCCAGTAAACGGCGGTGGTAACTATAACCATCCTAAGGTAGCGAAATTCCTTGTCGGGTAAGTTCCGACCTGCACGAATGGCGTAACGACTTCTCTGCTGTCTCAACCACAGACTCGGCGAAATTGCAGTACGAGTAAAGATGCTCGTTACGCGCGGCAGGACGAAAAGACCCCGGGACCTTCACTATAGCTTGGTATTGGTGTTCGGTTCGGTTTGTGTAGGATAGGTGGGAGACTGTGAAACATGCACGCCAGTGTGTGTGGAGTCGTTGTTGAAATACCACTCTGATCGTATTGGACTTCTAACCTCGGACCCTGATCGGGTTCAGGGACAGTGCCTGGTGGGTAGTTTAACTGGGGCGGTTGCCTCCCAAAATGTAACGGAGGCGCCCAAAGGTTCCCTCAGCCTGGTTGGCAATCAGGTGTTGAGTGTAAGTGCACAAGGGAGCTTGACTGTGAGACGTACATGTCGAGCAGGGACGAAAGTCGGGACTAGTGATCCGGCACCAACGTGTGGAAGTGGTGTCGCTCAACGGATAAAAGGTACCCCGGGGATAACAGGCTGATCTTCCCCAAGAGTCCATATCGACGGGATGGTTTGGCACCTCGATGTCGGCTCGTCGCATCCTGGGGCTGGAGTAGGTCCCAAGGGTTGGGCTGTTCGCCCATTAAAGCGGCACGCGAGCTGGGTTTAGAACGTCGTGAGACAGTTCGGTCTCTATCCGCCGCGCGCGTAAGAAACTTGAGGAAACCTGTCCCTAGTACGAGAGGACCGGGACGGACGAACCTCTGGTGTGCCAGTTGTTCTACCAAGAGCACCGCTGGTTAGCTACGTTCGGAAGGGATAACCGCTGAAAGCATCTAAGCGGGAAGCCTGTTCCAAGATGAGGTTTCTCACCCCTTAGAGGGTTAAGGCCCCCCACAGACCATGGGGTTGATAGGCCAGAACTGTACGCACAGCAATGTGTTCAGGTGACTGGTACTAATCGGCCGAGGACTTACCAACAACACCCACACACCCAAACAACACTTTGAGTGTGTTCGCATCCACTATGACACTTCTGAAACAACACACAACACTGACAAACACACAGTCACTGTTGTGCACTGTTTCATAGAGTTACGGCGGCCATAGCGGAGGGGAAACGCCCGGCCCCATTCCGAACCCGGAAGCTAAGCCCTCCAGCGCCGATGGTACTGCACCCTAACCAGTGTGGGAGAGTAGGACACCGCCGAACACAAACACCCGAAAGGGCCCCGCATCCCACAGGTGCCGGGGCCCTTTCGCATGTCCGGACCGTTCCCGCGGATATAGATTGGCTGCTATGAGTAACTTCGATCGCCCGGACCGTCCGCGTCGCGGAGGAAGTGACCGTTCACGCGACGGAAGGCCCGGTGGAGACCGAGGACGTCCCGGCGGACCGGGCCGGCGTGACGGTGGTCGCGGAGATCGTCCGGGCCGTCCCACCCATGGAGCTCGCCGGATCAATCGTCCGGACGAACCGCTGCTGCCCGATGACGTCGCCGCATCCGATCTGGATTCCGAGGTCCGGCGTGATCTGCTGACGCTGGACAAGACCAACGCCGACGTGGTTGCCCGGCACCTCGTAATGGTGACCCGGCTCCTCGAGGAAGATCCGGTCGCCGCCCTGGTGCACGCGAGGGCTGCGCGTGAGCGTGCCGGCCGCGTGGGCTTGGTCCGCGAAACGCTCGGTATCGCGGCGTACAACGCCGGCGAATGGCAGGAAGCGGTCTCCGAACTTCGCGCTGCCCGTCGGATCACCGGCAGCTCGGCACTTCTTCCGTTGATCGCCGACGCGGAGCGCGGGCTCGGCAAGCCGGAGCGCGCGATCGAGATCGCACGCAGCGAGGACGGCCGCGCGTTGACCGGAGACGAGGCGACGGAGATGCGGATCGTCGAGTCCGGCGCTCGGATCGATCTCGGCGAACCCGAGAAGGCGCTCGTGACGCTGCAGGCCGACGATCTGACTCCCGGCCGCACCGGCGTGGGCCCCGCGCGGCTGTACTACGCCTACGCTTCTGCGCTGGCCGCGATGGGCCGGACCGACGACGCCGTCACCTGGTTCATGAACGCCGCGTCCGCCGACGTCGATGACGTGACCGATGCGGAGTTCAAACTGGTCGAGTTGACATCCGATGAGCCCGTCGAGTCGGAGACGGCAACGGATGCAGCTCCCACCGCCGACGACGACGCAGGAGCCTCGGGCAACGGCGCGGTACCCGACGACCAGAAGGCTGCGGGCGAGTCGGTGGCCACCGAGCGGACGGTGTCGACGAGTACCTCCGTGCCGACTTCGGACGACGGCGCCGATGCCGTGAGCGCCGATGCCGTGAGCGCCGATGCCGCGAACGACGGAGCTTCGGGAGTCGGGGAGAACGCCTTGGCGCGCCGCTACGACGCGCTGCTGCTGGATCTGGACGGCACGGTGTTCGCCGGCCATCAGGCGTTGCCCGGCGCCCGCGAGAGCCTGGAAACCGTCGGAACCGCACAGTATTTCGTCACCAACAATGCAAGCAGGCGGCCCGCGCAGGTTGTCGAGCATCTACGGGAGCTGGGTTTCCCGGCCACCGAGGAGCAGGTCGTCACGAGCGCTCAGTCGGCCGCGCGGTTGCTGTCCGAACACGTCGCTCCCGGGTCGCGCGCGCTGGTGATCGGTACCGACGGTCTCGCACAAGAAGTGCGCGAGGTGGGGATCGGGGTCACCCGGAGTGCCGACGACCGGCCGGTGGCGGTCATCCAGGGACATTCTCCGGAGACGGGATGGGCGCAGTTGTCCGAGGCGGTCCTGGCGGTCAACGCGGGTGCGCTGTGGATCGCGACGAATGTGGATCCCACACTGCCGTCGGAACGTGGCCCGTTGATCGGGAATGGATCGATGGTGGCGGCTGTGGCGAATGCGACGGGACAGGAGCCGCTGGTCGCCGGCAAGCCGGCCGCACCGTTGATGGCGGATGCGATCGCCCGGAGTCGGGCGACCCGGCCGTTGGTGGTGGGCGACCGACTCGACACCGATATCGAGGGTGCACACTCCGTGGGCATCGAATCGGCCCTCGTGCTGACCGGGGTCAGCACGGTTCCAGCTCTGCTCAACGCTCCGCCCGAGCAGCGTCCGACCTATGTGATCGCAGACCTCCGTGGGCTTCTCGTCGATGCCGACATCGTCCGGGTCGGTGCCCACGACGGCTGGTCCGTCACCGTGGACGGCCCGGCGGTGTCCGTGACGTCCGGGGACGGCGCGGAACCGGCGAGTCTCGTGCCCGCACTCGCCGCAGAGGTGTGGCGAGCGGTCGACGAGAAGGCACTCGACTCGGAGGAGATCGTCGTGACAGGTACGGACGACACCTCGCGAGAGTTGTTGACGTCCCTGGGCGTGGGGACCGTGCGTTAGCGTGAACCGTGATGACTGATTCGCAACCAGTTCCGCGTCCGGGGCCGCATCTGCGCCCCGGTGCCGCCGACACTGCATCCACTGCCGCGTCACGTGTATCGCCCGACGAGGTGGCGGCGCGGGTCGACGAGATTCTGCGGGACGTCGACGACGTCCGGCAGGCCGTCGGGGACGGTTTCGACCTCGCGGCACTGACGCGTCAGACCGAACTGCTCGAACAAGCACATCACACGCTGACCGCCGCACTCGAAGACGTCGACCCTCGATGAAACGCGGCTGAGAAGTGGCGGCGCGCGTTCGGCTCGACGCGGAATTGGTGCGGCGGGGCCTGGCCCGATCTCGTGAACAGGCCCGCACACTAATCGCCGACGGCCTGGTCAAGGTGAACGGTGTCGTGGCGACGAAGCCGGCGACGAACATCGGCAAGGACACCCCGGTGCTCGTCGCCGAAAGTATCGCCGACGAGTGGGCGTCGCGTGGTGCGCACAAATTGCTCGGGGCGCTCCGGGGATTCGATGATCTCGATGTCGGGGTCGCCGGTGCCCGCTGTCTCGATGCGGGCGCCTCGACCGGTGGATTCACCGATGTGCTGCTTCGCCGCGAGGCCGCCGAAGTGGTCGCCGTCGACGTCGGCTACGGCCAGCTCATCTGGCGACTCCAGAACGACCCGCGCGTGCATGTGCACGACCGCACGAATGTCCGGCACCTGACGCCCGACGACATCGGTGGCCCGGTCGATCTGGTGGTCGCCGATCTGTCGTTCATCTCCCTGGCTCTCGTGCTGCCCGCGCTGGCCGCATGCACGCGGATCGGCGGGTACCTGCTGCCGATGGTTAAGCCGCAGTTCGAAGTGGGCAAGGATCGGGTCGGTTCCGGAGGTGTCGTTCGGGATCCACAACAGCGTGCGGACGCGGTGCTTGGTGTGGCGCGATCGGCCGCTGAACTCGGTCTCGAGACCAGAGGCGTGGTGGCGAGTCCGCTGCCCGGGCCGTCCGGAAATGTGGAGTACTTCCTGTGTCTGCGGAAGGAACGCGATGTGACGGCTCCCCGGCTCGTCGGACATCCCGGCGATGCCGATACCCTTGAGGGTCGAATGGAATCCGTACCCGCCGACGACCCGGAACTGATCGAGATGATCGAACGGGCAGTGGCGGCGGGACCTCGCTGAACGTCGGCAACAGCCGGGACGAAGGGACGATCGTGGCCAACGAACATCGGGAGTTCCTGGTGGTCGCGCATACGGGTCGGGAGATCGTGACCGAGACGATGGACGCGATCGCACGTCACTGTGCCGCCGCGGGCATCCGCCTGCGCATTGTCGACCATGACATCGCCGGAGCACCACCCGACGGCAGCGCGAGCCGTAACGAGAATCATCCGGTGGACCCGGAGCATCTCCGCGAGATCGGTGCGTCGGTGGCCGTCACCTCGGCGGTGCCCGCCTCCGCGGAGGGCTGCGAGGTGGTCATTGTCCTGGGCGGCGACGGCACCTTCCTGCGCGCGGCCGAACTGGCATACCCTGCGCAGGTCCCGGTCCTCGGAATCAATTTGGGCCGCATCGGTTTTCTCGCCGAGGCGGAGGCGAATCGCATCGACGAGGTCATGCGCCGGCTCATCGACCGGGACTATCGGGTCGAGGAACGCATGACATTGGATGTGTCGGTCATCGACCCGGCGGCGCCCGACGACCCGGTGCGTACCTGGGCATTGAACGAGGTGGCGATTCTCAACAGCACCACCAATGGCGTTCTCGAACTGGTCACCGAAGTCGACGGCCGACCGGTGTCCGCATTCGGCGCCGACGGTGTACTGGTGTCGACGCCGACCGGCTCCACCGCCTACGCGTTCTCCGCAGGCGGTCCGGTGATGTGGCCGGATCTGGAGGCGATCCTGGTGGTGCCCAGCAATGCCCACGCACTGTTCGCACGACCGATGGTGACGAGTCCGCGCTCGAGGGTCGCGGTGGAGATCGAGAAGGAGGGGCGTCGAGCCGAGGCGATCTGCGACGGCCGCCGCCGCATTCCGGTGCCCCCGGGCGGACGTGTCGAGGTCGTGCGCAGCGACCAGTCGGTGCGCTGGATCCGGATCGATTCGGAACCCTTCGCCGACCGCCTGGTGACCAAATTCGACTTGCCGGTCACCGGCTGGCGAGGGAGGCAGGCGTAGTCGTGCTCGAAGAACTCTCGATCGACGGACTCGGTGTCATCGAGCGGGCATCGGCCCGCTTTCACCCTGGCTTCACGGTGCTCACCGGCGAGACCGGGGCGGGTAAGACGATGATCGTGACGAGTCTGCACATGCTGTCGGGGGCCCGCGCGGATGCCTCACGGGTGCGGTCGGGCAGCAGTAAGGCGGTCGTCGAAGGACGATTCCGCATCGACGAACCCGATCAGGAAGTCGCCGACATCCTGGAATCCTCCGGTGCCGAGGTGGATGACGACGGCACGGTGATCGCGGTGCGCTCGATGAATGCGGACGGACGATCCCGGGCACATCTCGGAGGGCGTTCCGTACCCGTGGGAGCACTGGGGCGCCTCACCAATCAGCTGCTGGCCATCCACGGCCAGAATGATCAATTGCGACTGCTCAAGCCCGAGCATCAGCGAGCGGCCCTGGACGGATTCGGTGGTTCGACCATCGAGAAGGCACTGTCGGCCTATCGCTCGGCACGCGAGACGTGGGTGGAAACACTCGACGAGCTGGAGAAGCGGCGAACGAATCAGCGCGAGCTGGCGCAGGAGGCGGACCGCCTGCGGTTCGGCATCGACGAGATCGGCGCCGTTGATCCACAACCCGGTGAGGACGAGGAGCTGACGGCGACGATCCGTAGGCTCACGGATCTGGAGACCATCCGGACCGCGGGGGAGACGTCGCACGACATCGTCGCCGGGGATACCGGTTCGGTGATCGACGGTCTGGGACAGGTTCGTTCGATTCTGGAGGGCTCCCCGGACGAGACGCTGCGGGCTCTGCTGCCGCGGGTCGCCGAGGCACTCACGGTCGTCACCGACGTGGGGGCCGAGCTCACCGCGTTCGTCGCGTCACTGCCCGCCGATGCCGTCGAGCTCGACAAGCTGCTCAACCGTCAGGCGGAACTGAAGACACTGGTCCGCAAGTACGCTCCGGATATCGACGGGGTGATCGCCTGGCGTGACATGGCGCAGGCGCGGCTCGCCGAGATCGACGATCCCCATCGGTCGATCGCGGACCTCGAAGCCGCGGCGGAGACGGCTCGGGACAAAGTGCAGTCGGCGGCCACCACACTTCACAAACGGCGAGTGGCGGCCGCAAAGTCGTTGTCCACCAAGGTGTCCGCAGAGCTCGCCGGCCTCGCGATGGGTGATTCGCAGCTCGCCGTGGAGGTGTCCCCGGAACCCGCGGGCGCCGATGATCGGCTCGCGGTGGATCTTGCCGGGGTGCGGGCGCACGCCGGGTCCGCCGGCGCGGACCGGGTCGAGTTCGCGCTCGTCGCGCACAAGGATGCGACTCCGCTGCCGATCGCTCGTTCCGCCTCCGGTGGCGAGTTGTCCCGCGTGATGCTGGCGATGGAAGTCGTTCTCGCCGAGGGGACGAGCGGATCGATCATGGTGTTCGACGAGGTCGACGCCGGCGTGGGAGGTCGTGCGGCCGTCGAGATCGGTCGCCGCCTCGCCGGACTCGCCCGGGCTCATCAGGTGATCGTCGTGACACACCTGCCCCAGGTGGCCGCTTTCGCCGACAATCATCTGGTCATCGGAAAGAGCTCCGGAAAAGGGAAGGCGCCACACACGAGTACGGTGCGTACTCTCGATCGTGAGGCCCGGGTGGCGGAGCTCGCGAGAATGCTGGCCGGCCTCGGTGACTCCGACACGGGCCGCGCCCATGCGGAAGAACTGCTGGAGACCGCGGAATCGAGCCGCGAGACAGACGCATCGGGGACCATATGACGATGACCACCACGCCGCGGACTCGCGTGATACCGCTTCATGCGGAGCGTCTCGAGCCGATTCGTCGCGCCACGACCCGTACCGCGGTGGTCCGGAAAAAAGTGGTGACCCGTCAGGAATCCATCACCGTTGCGGTGACGCGTGAACGCGTGAAGATCAGCCGGCGGCGAGTACATCGTGAGGTCGATGTCCTTCCCGAGCCTTATCAGATTGGCGACACCTATTACGTGCCGGTGGTCGCATTATTCGGAAAGACCGGCCGAATGATCGTATTCGGTGAGGTCATGGTGACCGTTATTCGTGAGACCGCACACGAAACCCATTCGGCCCCAGTGCGCCACGAGATGATCGAAGTCCAGTACGGCGATCCGATTTCGGCGCGTACCGGGGCTCACCGCCGCGCCTGACAGTCACGGGCTTTCCTCTCGGTTCGGCGAATTTTGGGGGTCGACAGCCCATTTGTGAGAGCGATTACCTATACTTCGTGCCCAGGGATCCGCGCATGCACTGCATCCTGCACAACGCACAAGTCGGCGGCGTGTGGTCAGTGGGGGGACGGGTTCCGCAGAGGGTCGGGGAACCAATGTGAGAGGGCGACTTCTCTTGTCGGAACGGACTGGTGGGACGATGGTAGTCACATTCGCGGGGTATGACATCAAGGTGGGGACTCCAGTAGTAGGCCGCGACGGGGCCGAAGTGGGGACGGTTGCGACCACGGAGGGCAATGACCTCGTGGTGGACATCCGCGGTGGTGACCGCATGGCGGTCAGCGAGCAGGGTGTTGCGGCCTTCGAGCCTGATTTCGTGAAGCTCGATCAGGACAGTGAGTGGATCCTCGGTGGAAACTGGCGCACGGCCGATGAGGACGGCTACGGCGTCGTGGACACCGACAACAAGACCATGGACGTCGCCGAAGGCGCCGCCGCGGCAAGCGCGGGCGACGAGAAGCGTTCCATCGACCTGTATCGCGAAGATCTCGTCGCGACCAAGCGTGAGGTCGCCACGGGACTCGTGAAGATCGTCAAGCGTGTCGTGGTCAACGAGGAAGCCCTCGACGTCGACGTGTTCAACGAGAAGCTCAAGGTCGCGCGGGTCGACCTGGACCGCGACGGCGAGGTCGACCACGCCTTCGAGGAAGAGACCTTCGAGATCGAATTGCGTGGCGAGGAGGTCGATCTCGGCAAGCGCGTACGCGTCATCGGACAGGTGGATCTCGGCAAGGAACGCCTGAACCGGACCGAGCGCATGGCAGGCAGCGTCCGGCACGAAGAGGTGGATGTCGACGAAGTCTCGTACCCGGTGGCACGGCCCGTCGGCGCCGAGCGCGTCGTCGCGGACACCTACGGCCGGGAGATCCGCAACAAGGGCGTATGACGCTCATCGAGTGAGACTGCTGTTACTCGTGTGACAAAAGTTGCTCTTGTTACGGCGCGCCTCCGTGGGATTCGTCGTCGGCACGGCAATCATGGGCCTCATGAAGATGCCCGCGCTGCTTGCCCGTACCACCGATGAATTGCCTGGTGTCTCCGGAATCGCCAGGATCGACAAGAACACCAAACGTCTCCTCGGCCGCGTCGGGCCGGGCGACATCGCGATCCTCGACGAGATCGACCTCGACCGGACGGTCGCGGATGCTCTCGTCGAGGCGAATGTCGTCGCGGTGGTCAACGCATCGCCGTCCATCTCGGGCCGTTACCCGAACCTCGGCCCCGAGGTGCTCGTGGCGTCGGGAATCGTGTTGCTGGACAACGTCGGTGACGAGATCTTCAAGCGCGTCAAGGATGGCGCCAAGGTGCGCGTCGACAACGATCGCCTCTACATCGGTGAGCGTCGGCTGGCGCTGGGCACCGAGCTGGAGGAGCGCGACATCGCGGACATGATGATCGAGGCCAAGTCCGGGCTCGTCGATCATCTCGAAGCGTTCTCGGGCAACACGATCGAGTTCATCCGCAGTGAGTCGCCCCTGCTGATCGACGGGGTCGGTGTACCCGACGTCGACGCGGATCTTACGGGCCGGCACGTGGTGATCGTCGCCGACGGTGCCGACCACGCGAGTGATCTCCGTGCGCTGAAGCCGTTCATCAAGGAGTATTCGCCGGTGATGATCGGTGTGGGGGCGGGCGCCGACACACTCATGAAGGCCGGGTACCGGCCGACGCTGGTCGTCGGCGACCCCGAGGACATGAAGACCGCGACGCTGAAGTCGGGTGCGCAGGTGGTGATTCCGGCCGACACCGACGGTCACGCGGCGGGTCTGGACCGCATTCAGGACCTCGGTATCGGGGCGACGACCTTCCCGGCCGCGGGCGGTGCGGGTGACCTCGCACTGTTGCTCGCCGACCATCATGGTGCCGATCTGATCGTCACCGTCGGCTACGGCGGAACCCTCGACGACTTCTTCGACCGGTCGCGCCGTGAGAGCAACCCGTCGACGTTCCTGACCCGGCTCAAGGTCGGACCGAAGCTGGTGGACGCGAAGGCCGTTGCGACGCTGTACCGCAGCCGGGTCTCGGGTGCTGCCATCGCGTGCCTCGTTCTGGCCGCGCTCGTCGCGGTGATCGCGGCGATCATGCTGTCCAATATGGGGCCGGAGATCGCGGACTGGGCGACACAGCAGTACCACCATGCAGTGGACTGGGCGACAGACGTCTGGAACCGTTGATCCATGATTTCGCTTCGCCAGCATGCCATTTCGCTCGTCGCGGTCTTCCTGGCGTTGGCTCTGGGCCTGTTCCTGGGATCCGGATTCATCGGAGATCGGGTCAATCAGGTCACCGGCACCAGCCGTGACCGGATCGGCGACCTGGAGCGTGAGCGCGACAAACTCAACGCCCAGGTGAACGCCGCCAACAGCTTTGACGCCGCGGTGGCACCACGGCTGATCGCCGACACCCTCCCGAAGGAATCGGTGCTCGTGGTCACCGCGCCGAACGCGGCAGACGCCGACGTCGACGCGGTGAAGCAGGCCATCGACACCTCGGGTGCCCGGTTCGCGGGCCAGATCGCATTGACGGACAACCTGGTTCGTGATCAGAACGCCGAGCAGTTGCGCACCATCGTCGATCAGACGATCCCGGCCGGGGCGTCTCTGCGGACCGAGCTGACCGACTCGGGTGGTCGCGTCGGCGACCTCCTCGGGGCGCTGACGCTGCACGCGGATGGTCGTCCGGCGCCGTCGGCGGGCGATGCCCGGCTCGGGCTGCAGGCACTGCGCGAGGGCGGTTTCATCAACGTCGCCGACGGTGCGGTCTCGCCCGCCGGCCTGGTCGTGGTCGTCACCGGCAACGCGTTGCCCGCCGACTCCGGGGCGCAGGGCGCGCTGGTCGGCAGGCTCGCCGCGGCCATGGCGGCCCGCGCGCAGGGCGGAGCGCTCGTCGGCCGGACCGGATCGGCATCGGGCGGCTCACCGATCGCGGTCGTCCGTTCCGATCCGGCGCTCGGCAACGCCGTGTCCACCGTCGACAACGTCGACCAGCAGACCGGGCGCATCACCTCGGTTCTGGCACTGGCCCAGGAAACCCGCGGCCGGACCGGAGCGTACGGCACCGGCCCCGGAGCCCGGGCCATCACGGTGGGTGCGGCGGCGGTCGACGGTTCCGGGGACAACTCCGGCAACTGAGCCGGACGGTGACCGGAACGGACGAGTGGTGAGGACCACATGGTGTCCGGTTCGGTGTGGCGGCGAGAGAACATGGCCCGAGGTGTTACCGTGGAGTCCCGTAGGTAGACAGGTATTTCTGGCCTGAACGGCCGACGGGAGACGCGCTTTGCGACCACTGCGCCATGTGCATGCTGACACCAAACACATCTTCGTGACGGGTGGTGTCGCCTCGTCCCTCGGGAAGGGGCTGACCGCCTCGAGCCTCGGGCAGTTGCTGACGGCACGCGGTCTTCGCGTGACCATGCAGAAGCTCGATCCCTATCTCAATGTGGATCCGGGCACCATGAACCCGTTCCAGCACGGCGAGGTGTTCGTCACCGAGGACGGGGCCGAGACCGATCTGGACGTCGGCCACTATGAGCGGTTCCTGGACCGCAATCTGTCGCAGTCGGCGAATGTGACCACCGGCCAGGTGTATTCGACGGTCATCGCCAAGGAACGTCGCGGAGAGTATCTGGGTGAGACCGTCCAGGTGATCCCGCACATCACCGATGAACTCAAAGCCCGTGTGCTGGCCATGCGTGAACCCGGCGAGGACGGCGTCGCACCCGACGTGGTCATCACCGAGATCGGCGGCACCGTCGGCGACATCGAATCCCAGCCGTTCATCGAGGCGGCTCGTCAGATCCGTCACGACGTCGGCCGTGACAACGTGTTCTTCCTCCATGTGTCTTTGGTGCCGTACCTGGCGCCGTCGGGTGAGTTGAAGACCAAGCCCACGCAGCATTCGGTGGCCGCGCTGCGCAATATCGGTATCCAGCCGGACGCGCTGATCCTGCGCTGCGATCGTGATGTTCCCGAGGCGCTGAAGAAGAAGATCGCGCTGATGTGTGACGTGGACATCGAGGGCGTCATCTCCACGCCCGACGCGCCGTCGATCTACGACATCCCGAAGGTGCTGCACAACGAGCAGCTGGACGCCTATGTCGTCCGGAAACTGGGGTTGCCCTTCCGCGACGTCGACTGGTCGGTGTGGGGCGAATTGCTCAAGCGGGTGCACGATCCGCGGGAGACGGTCACCATCGCGCTCGTCGGCAAGTACGTCGACCTCCCGGACGCCTACCTGTCGGTTACCGAGGCGATCCGGGCCGGTGGATTCGCGTGGCGGGCGCGCACGGAGATCACCTGGGTGCCCTCGGACACGTGTGCCACCCCGGAAGGGGCGCAGGCGGCTCTCGGCGACGTGGACGGGGTCCTCATCCCCGGCGGATTCGGCATCCGCGGCATCGAGGGCAAGCTCGGTGCGATCAGCTACGCCCGCAAGCGCGGGATCCCGCTGCTGGGCCTGTGCCTGGGACTGCAGTGCGTGGTGATCGAGGCCGCACGATCTGTCGGCCTGACCGAGGCGAGTTCCACCGAATTCGACCCGGACACACCGGATCCGGTCATTTCGACGATGGCGGATCAGACCGAGGCGGTGGCCGGTGAGGCCGACCTCGGTGGCACCATGCGGCTCGGCGCGTACCCGGCGGTCCTGCAGGACGGCAGCGTCGTCGCGGACGCGTACGAGGCCACCGAGGTGTCCGAACGGCATCGGCACCGGTTCGAGGTCAACAACGCGTACCGCGACAAGATCGCGGAATCCGGGCTGGAGTTCTCCGGAACGTCACCCGACGGTGCGCTGGTGGAGTTCGTCGAGTACCCGAGGTCGGTGCATCCCTTCCTGGTTGCCACGCAGGCACATCCGGAACTGAAGAGCCGGCCGACGCGTCCGCATCCGCTGTTCAAGGCATTCGTGGGTGCGGCGCTGGAATACAAGGCGGCCGAACGGCTTCCGGTGGAGATCGACGAGCGCGAACCGGTCGCGGCGGAGAGCGTCGCAGAGGACAGCGGCGTGTGAGCGGGCCGGGCGCACACGACTTCGCGGTCCGGGGCAGTCGCACCGTGTACTCGGGAGCGATCGTTGCCCTGCGGCTCGATGAGGTGGAGATGCCCGGCGGCGGCGTCGTGCAGCGCGAGGTCGTCGAACACCATGGCGCGGTTGCCATCGTGGCGCGCGACGGCGAGGGCCGGATCGCCATGGTGCGCCAGTACCGCCACCCGATCGGCCGTCGACTCCTGGAGTTGCCCGCGGGGCTTCTCGACGGAGGACCGGAGGAACAGCCTCTCGAGGCGGCCCGACGCGAACTCGCCGAGGAAGCGGATCTGGCCGCCGACTCGTGGCGGGTGCTCGTCGACATCGATTCCTCACCCGGATTCACCGATGAGGCACTGCGCATCTATCTCGCCGAAGATCTGCACGCCCTGCCCGCCGCGGAGCGTGAGGACGAGGAGGCCGATCTGACCGTGGAGTGGGTCGACGCCGAGATTGCGGTACGCAGGGTGTTCGCGGGTGAGATCGTGAACGCGACCAGCGTCATCGGCATTCTCGCAGTCGCGGCGCTCGCGGATCGGGACGTCCAACTGCGTCCGACGGACGCCGAGTGGACCGATCGGCCGCATCGGTTCGAGGATCGCCGTGCACAGGGCTGAGGCCTGAGGATGCCGCTGGATCCGGGGCCCATCGCCGAACCGGTGACCCGCTACCTCGATCACCTGACGGTGGAGCGGGGGGCCGCGGTGAACACCGTCAACTCCTACCGGCGGGACCTCGGGCGCTACGGGGACTACCTGACCTCACGCGGCATCGACGGGCTGCCCGCAGTCACCGAGCACGACGTCCGCGAGTTCCTCGTGGATCTTCGGCGCGGCGACTCCGACCGCGGTACCGTACCGCTCGCGGACAGTTCGATCGCGCGAACCCTGGTGGCGGTCAGAGGGTTTCACAAGTTCGCGGCCGCCGAGGGGATCGTCGCGGAGGATGCCGCACATGCGGTTGCGCCGCCGCGTCCCGCGCGTCGTCTGCCCAAGTCCCTTCCGGTCGACGAGGTGGTGGCGATCCTGGACGCGGCCGGCTCGGACGACCATCCCCGTGGACTGCGGGATCGAGCACTGCTGGAACTCTTGTACAGCTGTGGCGCCCGGATTTCGGAGGCCACCGCACTCGACGTCGACGACATCGACATGGAGAATCGCGCGGTTCGGCTGCGCGGCAAGGGTGGCAAGGAGCGGATCGTCCCCGTCGGCGGCCCGGCCGTGTCGGCGATCGAGGCCTATCTGGTGCGAGGTCGTCCCGGGCTCGTCCGGACCGGCAATCCCGCGCTGTTCCTCAACGCACGAGGCGGTCGCCTGTCGCGACAGTCGGCGTGGCAGGTGCTCTCCGACGCAGCGCGGCGCGCGGGGCTCGACAAAGCGGTGTCGCCGCACACCCTGCGGCACAGTTTCGCGACGCACCTGCTCGACGGCGGGGCCGACGTACGCGTCGTGCAGGAACTGCTCGGTCATGCCTCGGTGACCACCACGCAGGTCTACACGCTGGTCACGGTCACCACGATGCGCGAGGTGTACGCCACCGCTCATCCGCGGGCCCGATGACGATCTGCTCCCCGACGCCGCAACGGCGATGCTCCGCCGGATCCCGGCGGTCACCTACTAGGCTTGACGAACACCACGAATACGCTGGACCGACATGAGTGAAGGGAGCGGTGGACACGTGACCATCCCCGGGGCCCCGAGGTCCGGCGTCGCATTCGACGATCAATACCGGATTCCGGTCGCTGAGGATCAGTACCGGATCTCGATGCCGCAGAGCAGCGACACCGACGAGGACCACGATCACGAGGGTGAGCTGGGACCTACCGGTCGTCCGTATCGTCCCGTCCCGGAACCTCAACCGCTGGACCGGCATGGACCGGCCACCGTCATCGCCGTCTGCAACCAGAAGGGCGGCGTCGGCAAGACGACGTCCACGATCAATCTAGGTGCCGCGCTCGCCGAGTACGGCCGGCGCGTTCTTCTGGTCGACCTCGATCCGCAGGGTGCGTTGTCCGCCGGCCTCGGGGTGCCGCACCACGATCTGGAACAGACCGTCTACAACCTGCTGGTCCCGCCCCAGGTCGCCACCGACGAGGTGCTCATGCGCACTCGCGTCGACGGCCTCGACCTGCTGCCGAGCAACATCGACCTGTCGGCGGCGGAGATCCAGCTCGTCACCGAGGTGGGTCGCGAACAGGCCCTGGCCCGCGCACTGCACCCGGTGGCCGACCGCTACGACTACGTGCTCATCGACTGCCAGCCGTCGCTCGGACTGCTGACGGTGAACGCGTTGGCCTGCTCCGACACCGTGCTCATCCCGATGGAGTGCGAATACTTCAGCCTCCGCGGCCTGGCCTTGCTGACCGACACCGTCGACAAGGTTCGTGACCGCCTCAATCCGGCGCTCACGCTCGGCGGCATCCTCGTCACCATGTTCGACGCGCGGACCCTGCATTCCCGTGAGGTGATGCAGCGGGTCGTCGAGGTCTTCGGTGAGAAGGTCTACGACACCGTGATCAGCCGCACGGTCCGCTTTCCGGAGACCAGTGTGGCGGGCGAGCCGATCACCTCGTGGGCACCGAAGTCGGCGGGCGCCAAGGCGTATCGGGCGCTGGCGCGTGAGGTCATCGCCCGTAATACCCGTTCGGCATGACCGAATCGTCGACCGCCGTGGCACCCGATCCCGAGGACGTGGACACCGACCCGGCGCAGGCAGCCGGCCCGGGGGAGACGCCCGTCGAGGTCTCCGCGGATGCCGACGGCAAACCCACCGGATTCCAGGTCAAGCTCCGCAACTTCGAAGGCCCCTTCGACCTGCTGCTGAACCTCATCAACCAGCACCGCATGGACGTCACCGAGGTGGCACTGCACGAGGTGACGGACGAGTTCATCGCGTACACAAAGGAACTCGGGCCGAGTATGGGGCTCGAGCAGACCACCGAGTTCCTGGTCGTCGCCGCTACACTGCTGGACCTGAAGGCGGCACGCCTGTTGCCGAGCGGCGAGGTCGACGATCCGGAGGATCTCGCGCTGCTCGAAGCGCGCGACCTGCTCTTCGCGAGGCTGCTGCAGTATCGGGCGTACAAACAGGTGGCTGCGCTCTTCGGTGAATTGGAAGCGGCTGCGCTGCAACGGTATCCGCGGGCCGTATCCCTCGAAGACCAGTTCGCCGACCTGCTGCCGGAGGTCACGCTCGGGGTGGACGCGAACGGGTTCGCCGGCGTCGCGGTGGCCGCCCTCACGCCCCGCCCGACACCGACCGTCGGCCTCGATCACCTGCACGACTCCCATCAGGTCTCCGTCCCCGCGCAGGCCAAACGGCTGGCGACCCTGCTCAGTGCTCGCCCCGGTGGGTGGCTGGGTTTTCGCGAACTCATTGCCGACTGCACCACCGGACTGGAGGTGGTGGGCTCCTTCCTCGGCCTCCTCGAGTTGTATCGCGAACAGGCCATCACCTTCGAGCAGCCCGAGGCGCTCGGCGATTTGCTCGTCAGCTGGACCGGGGATCGCGATCTCGACGACATCAACATGGAACGGGCTGAGGACTACGGATGAGTGAACCGGAGACGACTGGGCCGGACACAGACGAGCCGGACACAAGGTTGGGCACGGGCGACGTCTCCGCGCCGGAGGTGCCCGGACAGACCGAATTGGAGGTGGGCGACGACGCTCGCGTCGTCCTCGACGACGACCGGCTGCGCGCCGCCCTCGAGGCGGTGCTCCTGGTGGTCGACAGTCCGGTCGGCACCGACGAACTGGCGACGGCCGTCGAACAGGCCCCCAGGCGTGTGCAGGAGATGCTCACGCGCATGGCCGCCGACCTCACGGAGTCGGGCAGCGGCATCGATCTGCGGTATGCGGGCGACGGGTGGCGGTTCTACACGCGATCCGATTACGCACCGTACGTCGAACGCCTGCTCCTCGACGGTGCACGCTCCAAACTGACCCGCGCAGCGCTGGAAACCCTCGCGGTGATCGCCTACCGGCAGCCGGTCACCCGCGCCCGGGTGAGCGCGATCCGCGGTGTCAACGTCGACGGTGTGATCCGCACCCTGGTCGGCCGCGGACTGATCAACGAACTGGGCACCGATCCGACGACCACGGCAACCACGTACGGCACCACCGAACTGTTCCTGGAACGGCTCGGCCTCGCCTCCCTCACGGAACTGCCCGATCTGGCGCCGCTGCTGCCGGACGTCGACGTCATCGACGACCTCGACGAAGAGCTCTCGTCGGATCCGCGATTCGCCAAACTCGACGCCCACCGGTCAGACTCGATAGGGAACGACCCCAACGGCACGGCCGCCGACGATCCGTCGCCGGCCGCCCCGAACCCCGACCACCAGGACTGACATATGGCATCCGCTAGCCGAGACGGCACACCGGGCCCGCGCCGCAAGCCCGCGCGCGCCGCGACCCCCAAGAAGACCGGCAAGAAGGGCGCACCGCAGCAGAGTGCGCCGCACGCGAAGAAGACCCACCGCAAGGGCTCATCGAAGCCGGATGTGGCTTCCGGCAAGGTGCGCCTCAACAACGCCAAACCCGCGCGGCATCAGATCGCCGAGCACGAGTCCGCTGAGGCGGGCGCCACCTATGTGGCCGACGGCGTGCGATTGCAGAAGGTGCTCGCGCAGGCCGGCGTCGCATCGCGCCGTGGCGCCGAGGAACTGATCGCGGCCGGACGCGTCGAGGTCGACGGCGAGATCGTCACGGAACAGGGCCTGCGCATCAATCCGGACACCGCCGTGATCCGCGTCGACGGAGCCCGCGTCGTGATCGACGAGGACCGGCAGTACCTGGCGCTGAACAAGCCGAAGGGCTGGCAGTCGACCATGTCCGACGACCAGGGTCGGCCATGCGTCGGTGACATCGTCGCCGAGCGCGTGATGGCCGGCCAGCGGCTCTTCCATGTGGGGCGTCTGGACGCCGACACCGAAGGTCTGCTGCTGCTCACCAACGACGGCGAGTTGGCGCACCGCCTCATGCACCCGTCGTTCGAGGTGCCCAAGACCTACCTGGCGACGGTGCGCGGCGAGGTGCCGCGTTCCCTCGGGCGTACGCTGCGCGCCGGTGTGGAACTCGAGGACGGTCCCGTCGCCGTGGACGCCTTCACCGTCATGGACGTGCACGAGGGCCAGTCGCTGGTGCGGATCACGTTGCACGAGGGACGCAATCGCATCGTGCGGCGGCTTCTCGAGGAGGTCGGCTTTCCGGTGCAGGCGCTGGTGCGGACACATATCGGAGCGGTGTCGCTGGGGGAGCAGCGTCCGGGCAGTCTCCGCGTGTTGGGCAACAAGGAGATCGGCGAACTGTACAAGGCGGTCGGGCTGTGATGGTCGTGTCGACGCGGGTCGGTGTCATCGCCATCGACGGGCCCGCGGGAACCGGTAAGTCGACGGTGTCGTCGCTGGTCGCCGAACGAGTGGGCGCGCAGATGCTCGACACCGGTGCGATGTACCGCGCGGCCACCCTCGCGGTGCTGAACGCGGGTGTCTCCGTGGATGATTCGGATGCCGTGGGCCGGTTGGTGGAGACGGTCGAGATCCGCCAGGACTTCGACGGCGGCGCATCGGTCACGCGGCTCGACGGGACGGACGTGTCGAGCGAGATCCGTACCGACGCCGTCACCGACGCGGTATCGGCCGTGTCCGCGGTACCCGTGGTGCGCACCATTCTCGTTGCGGTGCAGCGCGAAGCGGCGCGAGGACGTTTCGTGGTCGTCGAAGGCCGCGACATCGGCACGGTCGTCTTCCCGGACGCATCGGTGAAGATCTACCTGACCGCGGCACCCGAGGTGCGTGCACAGCGGCGGCACGAACAGAACATTCAGGCAGGTCGCGACAGCGATCTCGCCGACGTCCTGGCCGGTGTGAACCGCCGGGACCATCTCGACTCGACACGAGCGATGTCGCCTCTGCGGCCCGCCGACGATGCCATCATCGTGGACACCGGCGACCTCACACTGGCTGAGGTCGTCGATGCTCTCGTGAACCTGATCGACACGCGGATCGGAGTGCAATCATGACGGATACGCCGACGACCGACGGCAATCTCGCGATGCCCGGAGACGGCACCTGGTCGGATGAAACCGACTGGGAGATCGGTGAACTCGACGCCGAAGGCAATCCCGTCGACGCCACCCCGATGCCGGTCGTCGCCATCGTGGGACGGCCGAACGTCGGCAAGTCCACTCTCGTCAACCGCATCCTCGGCCGCCGCGAGGCCGTCGTCGAGGACATCCCCGGTGTGACGCGCGACCGCGTCTCCTATTCGGCCAGCTGGACCGGCCGAAAGTTCACCGTCGTCGATACCGGCGGCTGGGAACCGGACGCCAAGGGACTGCAGCAGGCCGTCGCCGCGCAGGCCGAACTGGCCATGCGCACCGCAGACGCCATCGTGCTGGTCGTCGACGCGACTGTCGGAGCCACCGCGACCGACGAGGCCGTGGCCCGGGTGCTGCGCCGCTCGAAGACCCCGGTCATCCTGGCGGCCAACAAGATCGACAGTGAACGCGCCGAGGCCGAGGCAGCCGCATTGTGGTCGCTGGGGCTGGGGGAGCCGCATTCGATCTCCGCCGCCCACGGTCGTGGCGCGGGCGATCTTCTCGACGAGATCCTCAAGGTGCTCCCCGAGACGCCTCGTGAAGGTGGTGCGACGCTGGGCGGTCCGCGCCGCGTGGCCCTCGTCGGCAAGCCGAATGTCGGTAAGAGTTCGTTGCTCAACAAGCTCGCGGGCGAGGAACGCTCGGTGGTCGACAACGTCGCGGGCACCACTGTCGATCCGGTCGACGAGTTGATCGAACTCGGCGGCAAGACATGGCAATTCATCGATACCGCAGGTCTTCGGCGCAAGGTTCGCACCGCCAGCGGCCACGAGTACTACGCGTCGTTGCGCACCAAGGCTGCGCTGGATGCGGCCGAGGTCGCGATCCTGTTGATCGACGCCTCCGAGCCGATCACCGAGCAGGACCTCCGCGTGCTGTCGATGATCATCGAGAGCGGCCGTGCCCTGGTGATCGCGTTCAACAAGTGGGATCTGGTCGACGAGGACCGTCGCTACCAACTCGACAAGGAGATCGACCGTGAGCTCGCCCGCGTGCCCTGGGCGCGCCGGGTGAACATCTCCGCCGAGACCGGACGATCGGTGCAGAAGCTGGTGCCCGCACTGGAGGGCGCACTGGAATCGTGGGACAAGCGCATATCCACCGGCCGGCTCAACAACTGGCTCAAGGAAGTCATCGCCGCCAC
This sequence comes from Gordonia sp. B8661-1, assembly GCF_059427765.1. Classification (NCBI taxonomy): domain Bacteria; kingdom Bacillati; phylum Actinomycetota; class Actinomycetes; order Mycobacteriales; family Gordoniaceae; genus Gordonia; species Gordonia sp. B8661-1. The sequence goes on along the minus strand of NZ_JCAHRL010000011.1, from coordinate 112,921 downwards.
ACCGCCGCCGCTGCGCGGCGGGCGTCAGCCGCGCGTCATGTTCGCCACCCAGGCTGCGACCCGCCCGCCGACCTTCGTGCTGTTCACCACGGGCTTCCTGGAGGCCGGCTACCGCCGCTTCCTCGAACGCCGCCTGCGCGAGGAGTTCAACTTCGACGGCTCACCCGTGCGTATCAACGTCCGCGTCCGCGACAAGCGTGAACACCGACGCTCGAAGCGTTAGACACTCACCCGTTTCCCTCCCGCTTATCGGATCCAATAAGCGTCTCGGAAACGGGGTAGCGGGAGGCCGCTGACCAGCCGATTGGTTCGAACTCCCGCTCGTCGGCTAGGATTTCGGAGGTCCCCAACGGGACAACGGGCTGTGGCGCAGTTTGGTAGCGCACTTGACTGGGGGTCAAGTGGTCGCAGGTTCAAATCCTGTCAGCCCGACAGTGCAAAACCCCTTCCGACCGGCTTCGGAAGGGGTTTTCTCGTCACCGGGAGGTGATGGCCATGGGCACGTCGCTGCTGACTGAGATGCGACTGGCAATAGCCGGAGTCCAGCAAGTACGACGCGTATCAACGCGTTTCTGCCGCTTCGGCGACGAGTGACAGCGCCGTTCTCAGGGCAGCGATGCGGTTGATCATGAGGGTTCGTCGGCCATCGCTCAGCCTGGCAAGGTCGATCGCCTCGCACTTGGCGAGGAGGGACATCAACTCCCGGTGCGCAATCGCCAAGTCGGATGGGCTGTGTTCCGGTGTTCGGCGCGCCAGCTTCTCTTCAGTCACAACACACCATCATCCGCTGATGGGGCGCAGCTGACCACCGCGTCGATCCGAGAGACAGTGTCGATCCGAGAGACAGTGGAGCGGCCCAGGCGCGCGACTCGAATCGTTGGGCCGCTCCATGTTCTCCGAACAATGGTCGCCGAAGCGCATTGCCCAACTCGGCACGGGCACCGCGGGTGGTGGCTTGACCGCGATGGTCGACGACATCTGAGTCCGAAACTGCTGCGAAAAACGTCGCCCTCAGACCGGTTCGAGGGCATATTGCCCTCGGGTGCCTCTGAGGAGGATGTTTCCAGCAGCGTCTCGATGACAGCTGGCGGAAGCCGCGGGCGCGGAGGCGCGGGACATGCTTAGTTTGCGTCCCGAAATGCACCATTTCGGGTACTTCGCACCGTAATGTCGAGGCGATCGATCGGCGGGGCGGTCGGAGCAGGCGACGAACAGGTGGAGGGGAAACATGAGCCGCAACGACGTCACGGGCGCAGTCGATCGCGCGACGGATAGTCCATGGTTCGAGCGTGTGGCGCGGGCAGGCCACGCGGTCAGCGGTGTGGTGCACCTGCTGATGGCGTACATCATTCTGCGACTGGCCTTCGGCAAGGGGGGCTCGGCTGACCAGTCGGGCGCGCTGGGAATGTTCGCCGACAAGCCGGGCGGCCGAATCGCGTTGTGGGTGATGGTCGTTGCGTTTGCGGGACTCGCGCTGTGGCGTCTCGCCGAGGCCATCGTCGGGCAGCATGCCACCGAGGCGGGCCAGGAGAGTGACGGCGCCGAGCAGTGGTTCGATCGCGGCAAATCGGTGGCACTCGCGGTTGTGTACGCCGGCTTCGCCTGGACCGCAGCGAACTTCGCGATGGGGCAGGGCAAGTCGAGTGGCCAGCAGAACGCCGGCATGACCGCGAAACTGATGGAATCCGGGGGCGGCAAGTTCGTCCTGGTGGTCGCCGGTCTGATCATCATCGCCGTCGGGGGCTATCACGTGTACAAGGGCGTCACCCGGAAGTTCCTCGAGGATCTCAAGATCTCGGACGACAAAGCGGCGACCGTGGCCGGAGTCATCGGCTACGTCGGCAAAGGGGCGGTCCTCTTCGGTGCCGGTCTGTTGGTGATCGTTGCGGTGTTCACCTCCGATCCGAGCAAGGCGACCGGTATCGATGGCGCGGTCAAGTCGCTCTCCGGAGCCCCGGCGGGACAGATTCTGATGGTCCTCGCGGCGATCGGTATCGCGGCCTACGGCGTGTTCTGCTACTGGCTCGCTCGCTACGCGCGTATGTGATTCGCGTCCGCGCGTCCGGTGCGAGCCAACCAGTTCTCTGGACTCACGTGCTCACTGTGGTGTGAAGCCATGCCTTCGCCACCTTGACATCGGCATCGGTGACGGCATGCCCCACATCGAGTAGTTCGTACGTGACGGTGGCGCCGGCCTCCGACAGATCCTCGGCAACTCGACGGCCATCTCCTACGGAACGGCGCGTGTCCGCCGCAGCCTCGATGACGAGGGCCGGAAAACCTGTGAGATCAATGGAGGTCGTGTCCTCGAACGGACGTAACGGCCGGAAAAGGATTGCGCCGGAGAAGAGTTCGGGGCGGGTCAGGACGAGGGCCGTCGCCATGATCGCGCCGTTGGAGAAACCGATCAGCAGAGGCTTGGCGCCGGGGGCGTGGTCATCGATGACGGCCTCGACGACGTCGGCGAGAACCGTCGATCGTGCGGCGACGTCCACGTGGTCGACTCGTCGATCGGGGAAGCGCCGGAAGAACGCGAATCCATATTCCAACGCGACTGCGCCGCGGACGGCCAATGTTGCTGAGTGCGGCGTGAGTCGGCCGGCGAGATCGATGAGGTCGTCCTCGTTCCCGTAGGTGCCGTGCAGAAGAACGACCGGCGGCGCTTCGGGATCATCACCGTCACGCCACCGATAGTGATGCGTCTCAGTCGTCATCGGCCGCAGCCTGTGGCATCGGCCGAGACGAACCAGGTGGCATGTTGGGGGATCACCGGGTCGATTCTGCTCCGCACACCGGCGTGAGGCTACCCCCGGTCGACGGCGTGTAGGGGACGGGTGGCACGTACCGACACCGAACTTCCTTGCGCGGGAGCAGTTTCGGCGGATACGTCGACGCGTGCGGTGATGGATCCGATCCGGACATCCAGGGCGACTCGATTGCCCAGATAGCGCGACGACACCACCTCGGCGCCCTCGCCCGGCTCGACCGTCAGTTCGTCGGGGCGCACCAGGGTCGTCACGGGACCGGTGTGCCGAGACCGCAATGACACGGTGCCGATGACGCAGTCTGCGACGTCGCCCGTGGCGTTGGCGGGTATCTCGGTGACGTCGCCGAACATTCCGGCCACGGCACTGTCTATCGGTGACCGGAAGACCTCTCGGGCGGTGCCGGTCTGGCGTACCCGGCCGTCGAAGAGCACGACTATCTGGTCCGCCATCGACATGGCCTCCTCGGCATCATGTGTCACCAGGAGTGCCGATGCACCCTCGGCGCGCAGGGCGCTCTTGACGTGTTCACGTAGTCGGGTGCGCAACGCGGTGTCGAGTGCGGAAAACGGTTCGTCGAGGCCGATGACCGTCGGCCGCGGCGCCAACGCGCGGGCCAGCGCGACACGCTGCTGCTGTCCACCGGACAGCTGTGCCGGCTTGCGTCCGACGAGTTCGGATAAGCCTGTGGCGGTGAGAAGTTCGTGGATACGGCCGGACCGGCGAGGGTTCGGTCGCCACCACGGCCCTAACCCGAATCCGACGTTACCCGCGACGGTCAGGTGTTCGAAGAGCGCACCCTCCTGTGGGACCAGGCCGACGCGGCGACGCTCGGCGGGGACATGCTGCCCGGGCGCCGCGACCGTCTTTCCGCCGACGATGACGGTGCCGGACGCGACGGGCTCCAGACCCGCGATTGCCCGGAGCAGCGTGGTCTTCCCGCAACCCGATGGGCCGACAACGGCAGTGATCGAGCCCTGTGGGACATCCAGGTCGACGTCGTGCAACACCGTCTGGTGCCCGTAACGCACCGACAGTTCACGTACCTGTACAGCCGGATCGCTCATCGAATCCTCCGGGTCAGTAGTGCCGACAACAGCACCGTCGGTAACGATGACACCGCGATGAGGATCAGTCCCAGAATCGCGGCGCGGCCATAGGCGAGGTCATTGTTCAGGCTCCACATATGCGACGCCAGCGTCGAGGTGCCGATCGGCGCGAGCATCAACGTCGCCGGCAATTCCTTCGCGACGGATAGTGCGGCGAGTGCGGCACCGGCGGCAATTCCCGGAAGCGCCAGCGGCAATTGCACCCGCGCAAGGACGCCGGCCGGTGACGCCCCCAGGCTGCGCGCGGCGTCCGGGATGCCGGGCGGTATCGCATCGAAGGCCTGGCGCATCGGTCCGACACAGACCGGGAGGAACAGGATCGCGTAACAGGCGATCAGCATTGTGGTACTGCCGTACCACTGTGGGAGCAGTCGGATACCGACGAACACCATCGCCAGCGCGACGGTGATACCGGGCAGCGCATACCCCATATGCGTGGCGCTCTCGATGATGCCCGACCCCGGGCCCGCCGGTCGCGCCGTGTATAGGGCCACCGGCAGCGCGAGGGCAGCGATGACGGCGGCCGCCGTGAGCGACAGCGACGCGGTCGCCTGCAGATCGGGCCACGCCCAGGCGACGGCGTCACCGACGGAGGCGAACCCGAGGCGCTGCGACTGGGCGATGTCGCGTATGAGGCCGACGACGGGCACCACCACCGCGACGATCAGGACCAATGTGCCGACTGTCCAGGCGACACCGGTACGCCCGCCGTGCGGTGCGCGGTCCACCGCGGCCGTCGACTCCGTAGGCCTGCGTATGAGCCGTTCGGCGAGCACCAGGATCACCGCGACCACCACGAGCACGCAGCCGTACACCGCGGGCGTGCTGCGGTCGAAAGCCCCGTTATAGGCGTTGTAGATACCGACCGTGAACGGTTCGTAGCGGACCATCGCCGGACCGCCGAAGTCGCTGATCGCGTACAGGGCGACCAACAGCGCGCCACCGACGCTCGACGGCCAGACCCGTCGCAGCGTCACCCGCACGACGACCGACGCCGGGCCGAGGCCGAGCGTGCGAGCGGCATCCTCGCGGGCCCGTCCCGCCGAGATCAGTGCCGCGGCGACCGGCAACATCACCAGCGGATACGAAGCGAGGACCAGCACCAGCACCGCCGCCCAGAAACCTTCGAAGCCGGTGATGAGCCGTGTCCAGACGAACCCGGCAACATACGACGGAATCGCCAGGGGAGTGGCGAGCAGCGTGAGCAGCAGCCACCGGCTCCGTCCGCACCGTGCCGCGAGCATGGCGAGCCCGAAACCCAGGGCGGTCGCGAGCAGCGTGACCACGACGGCCAGGCCGGCGGTATTGCCGATGAGCTCGACGGTCCGTGCACGGACCAGGAGGGTGCGTATTTCCTCGGCGCCCAGCTCGGAGGCACGGATGAGCAGGTAGACGACGGGGAGCAGGACGACCGCGGCGATGGCCAGGCAGACCAGGGCGAGGATCGCCGTCCCCGGCGCCGCGACGCCCCGCCTAGAGCGCACCCACCTCGGTGAGCAGTTGCTCGGTGCCCTTCGTGTCGGCGAGTTTGTCGTAGTCGATCTTCGGCGGCGACAGCGTGTTCAGCGCGGGCAGTCCCGGAACACTGAACGGCACGCCCCCGACGACCGGGTATTCGCCTGTCTCCGTGGCGAAGTACTCCTGCGACGGCTCACTGAGCAGCTGGCGTACGAACTCGAAGGCCTGTTCCTTGTTGTCCGAACTCTTCAGGACGCCCGCACCGGCCAGATTCACCAGGCCACCGGGATCGTTCTTGAAGAAGGCCAGCCGTGACGGGACCGCGGCCTCACCCTTCTCCTTGACCGCCTGCGCCCAGTAGTAGTGATTGATCAGACCGGAGGCCACGGTGCCCTCATTCACGGCGTCCAGGATCTGACCGTTCTTCTCGAACTTCTTCGGCTCGTTGGCGATGAAGCCCTCCAGCCACTTCTTCGCGTCATCCTCGCCGCGGATCACACGCAGTGCGGTGACGAACGACTTGAACGACGCATTGGTGGGGGCGTAGGCGACCTTGCCCTTGAACTTCGGGTCGAGCAGACCGTCGATACCGGTGGGCAAATCCGTCTCGGGGATCTGCTGCGGGTTGTAGACGAGGACCCGGGCACGGGCGGACGTCGGCGCCCACGCTCCCTCGGGTGCGCGGAACTGTTCGTCGACGCGCTCCGTGATGTCGGCGGGCAGCGGTTCCAGCAGTCCCGCATCGGCCAGAGCCCCGAGCTCCCCGGCGTCCTGTCCGAAGAACACGTCGGCGGGACTGCGCGAGCCCTCTTCGAGGATCTGATTGGCCTTCTTGTCGTAGGCCACGGTGACCGCGACGTCGCCGCCGATACGGTCGACAAGCGGGCCGACCAGCTCTTCCGAGCGGCCCGAGTACACCGTGATCGCACCGTCGGAGGCAGAGGCCGATTCGGCATCCGACGTATCGTCACTCGTGCCGCACGCCGCCAGGGCGCCGGCGATCAATACCGCAGCGCCGCCGAGCGCGGCCATCCTGCGCAGTCCGCCCATGGTCGATTGTTCCTTCTTCGCATACCGAAGTGTTCGCATATGCACGGAAGATACCCGACGAACCGGACATTAGGTAAGCGTTGCCTAGTTCCGCGGCGTGGCGTCGGATCTCGATACGCCCTCGGCTGGCGCCTCGGGCTACTCGATCAACGGGGGCTGGCGCCTCACGGCTACTCGATCGCCGGGAGGGCTGGCGCTTCGGACTGCTGGATCGGCAGGAGGGCCGTCCGAACGGTGACGGTCAGGGCTCGACGGTGACCTTGATGGCTTCGCCGTTCTTGACGATCTGGAAGGCTTCGAGGACATCGTCGAGCGGGATGTGCCGGGTGATCAGATCCTTCACCGGCACCTGGCCGCTGGAGATGTACTCGAGGGCCCGCTTGTTGTGCTCCGGGGCGGACCCGTTGGCGCCGTGAATGTGCAGCTGGCGGTAGTGGACCAGGTTCGAGTCGCAGGTGATGGTCGGGTCGGTCTTCGGCAGCCCGCCGAAGAACGAGATCCGGCCGTTGCGTGCCGCCATCGAAATGGCTTGTTCCTGAGCGACATTCGCGGCAGTCGCGGTGATCACGACGTCGGCTCCGCGGCCGCCGGTGAGCTCCATGACACGCTCCACGACGTCGACCTCGGCGCCGTTGATGGTCTCGTCGGGCTGCACGGCGTCGGCGGACATCTTGAGGCGCTCGGCATTCACGTCCACCAGGTACACGGGTCCGACCTTGTGAACACCGCGTGCGATCCGGATGTGCATGCAGCCGATGGGACCCGCGCCGAAGACCACGACGGTGTCGCCCTCCTCGATGCCGAGGAGTTCCTGGGCGTTGATGGCGCAGGCGAAGGGCTCGGCAGCCGACGCCTCGTCGAATCCGACGTTGTCCGGAATCCGGTTCAGCCCATCGACTTTGAGCACCTGCCGGGGCACGATCATGTATTCGGCGAACCCGCCGTCGTACTGGTAACCCATCGAGGTCTGGTTCTGGCAGACGGCCATCCAGCCCTTGAGGCACTCATGGCATTCGCCGCACGGCACGGCGGCGATCACCTGTACGCGGTCACCGACCTTCCAGTCGCTTCCGTATGTGTCGTTGACGTCGCTGCCGACCTCGACGATCTCCCCGGCGATCTCGTGACCGATGGTCCGGGGCGGCGTGAGGTTCTGATGACCGTTGTAGAAGATCTTCACGTCCGTGCCGCAGGTCGAGCAGTTCCGGATCTTCAGCTTCACCTCGTCCGGCGCGCACTCGGGCTCGGGGACGTCCTCCAGGCGAACATCCTCTGGTGCGTAGAAGCGCAGTGCCTTCATGGGTGAGTCCTCTCGGTCAGCAACGTGCTCTTCAGCACCATAACGCGAAAGCGGGCACAAATCCACCGAACACGATGACCATTTATGCCCGTTTGCTTGCGCTCATGCCCACTTCTGCGGTCTACTGATAGTGATCGGCATCACTTCGGGGAAGTTGCGTCGGTAGAAGTCATAGGGGAAAGCGAAGGTTCTCATGTCACAGGCCACCACCACTCCGGCGGAGGGGCAGGCGCGATCCGGCCTGCGGGTCCGCGTGCAGAAACTCGGCACCGCGCTGTCGAACATGGTCATGCCCAACATCGGCGCGTTCATCGCCTGGGGCCTGATCACCGCACTGTTCATCGAGGCCGGTTGGCTCACCGGAATCTTCGGATCTCTGAAGGATCCGGGCGGCTGGGTCGCCGAGATCGGCGGCTGGGGCGACTACGCCGACGGCGGCATCGTCAACCCGATGATCACGTACCTGCTTCCGATTCTCATCGGGTACACCGGTGGCCGGATGATCTACGGCGCCCGGGGAGGCGTCGTCGGCGCCATCGCCACCGTCGGTGTCGTAGCCGGCGCGGACGTACCGATGTTCATGGGCGCCATGATCATGGGCCCCCTGGGCGGCTGGTTGATGAAGAAGATGGACGCGCTGTGGGCGGGGAAGATCAAGCCCGGCTTCGAGATGCTGGTCGACAATTTCTCCGCAGGCATCCTCGGACTGATCCTGGCGGTGATCGGGTTCTTCGGCATCGGCCCCATCGTGTCGTCGTTCACCCGTGGTGCGGGCAACGCCGTCGATTTCCTGGTCGACAACGATCTTCTGCCGTTGACGTCGATCTTCATCGAGCCGGCCAAGGTGCTGTTCCTCAACAACGCGATCAATCACGGAGTCCTGACGCCGCTCGGTACCGCGCAGGCCGCGGAGACCGGCAAGTCGGTTCTGTTCCTGCTCGAGGCCAATCCCGGACCGGGCCTCGGAATCCTGTTGGCGTTCACCTTCTTCGGGCGCGGCATGGCGCGCTCATCCGCTCCGGGTGCCGCGATCATCCAGTTCTTCGGCGGCATCCACGAGATCTACTTCCCGTACGTCCTGATGAAGCCCCGGCTGATCCTCGCCGCGATCGCCGGCGGCATGACGGGGGTCTTCATCAACGTCCTGTTCGGCTCGGGCCTGCGTGCTCCGGCCGCTCCGGGCTCGATCATCGCCATCTACGCGCAGACCCCCGGTGACAGCATCCTCGGCGTCACCCTGTCGGTGGTCGCTGCGGCGGCCGTCTCCTTCGCCGTCGCGGCCGTGCTGCTGAAGACCGACCGCTCCACCGACGAGGACGATCTCGCCGCGGCAACTGCTGACATGGAGGCCATGAAGGGCAAGAAGTCGAGTGTGGCCGGTGCCCTGACCGGCTCGACGCGACAGGGGCCCATCAAGAACATCGTGTTCGCCTGCGATGCCGGTATGGGGTCGTCGGCGATGGGTGCGTCGGTGCTGCGCCGCAAGATCCAGAAGGCGGGCCACCCCGATGTCACCGTGGTCAACCAATCGATCGCCAGTCTCACCGACACCTTCGACATGGTGGTCACGCACCGCGACCTGACCGAGCGTGCGCGCCAATCCACGCCGTCCGCGGCGCATGTGTCGGTCGACGACTTCATGAGCAGCCCGCGGTACGACGAGATCGTCGAACTGCTGGGGGAGCGGGAGACCGTTCCGGCGGGTGCGGGCAGTGCGGGCGCCGACGTGCCGGTCGCGCCCGGCGACTCATCCGGCGAGGTCCTGGCTCTCGAATCGATTGTGCTGCACGGAAGTGCGGCGTCGAAGGCGGACGCGATCGACGCCGCCGGACAGTTGCTGGTGTCCGCGGGTGCGGTGGACGCGTCCTACGTCGACGCGATGCATGATCGCGAGAAATCGGTCTCGACGTTCATGGGCAACGGGTTGGCGATCCCACACGGCACCAATGAGGCGAAGACCTCGATCCGCCGTACCGGCATGTCGTTCGTGCGGTTCGAGGATCCCGTCGACTGGAATGGGAAGCCCGCCGAGTTCGTCGTCGGCATCGCGGGCGCGGGCGACGACCATCTCGCGCTGCTCAACCGAATTGCCCGGATCTTCGTGGATTCCGCGCAGGTCGAACGGTTGCGACAGGCGCGGACGGCCGAGGAGGTGCGGGACATCCTGCTGTCCGGGGACGAGTAGTTTGTGTCCGTGGACTCCGATACCCGCCAGAACCGGATCGTCGAATTCGCGCGCACGCGTGGACGAGTCGAGGTCATTGCGCTCGCCGAGGAATTGGGTGTGGCCACGGAGACCATCCGCCGGGATCTCAAGGCACTCAACGGGCGCAGGCTGCTCAAGAGGGTGCACGGCGGCGCGGTGCCCACGGAGACGGCCGCATTCGAGTCGGGACTCGAGTATCGGAGTCAGGTCGACCTCGCGGAGAAACACCGGATCGCGGCAGCGGCGGCCGACCTGCTCCACGGCGCCGACACGGTCTATCTGGATGAGGGATTCACACCCCGGCTCATCGCCGAGAAGCTCGCGGATCGATCGCTGACCGTGGTCACATCGTCGCTTCTCGCCGCCGAAGCGCTCGCCCACAGTTCGACGGTCACCGTTCTGCTGCTCGGTGGCCGGATGCGCGGGCGGACACTGGCGACCGTCGATCACTGGGCCGTGGACATGCTGCGCGGCCTGGTGATCGACGTCGCGTTCATCGGGACCAACGCGATCTCGCTGGAGCACGGACTCACCACCTCGGATCCGGCGGTCGCCGCGGTGAAGGCGACGGCCATCCGGTCGTCGCAGCGGCCGATTCTCGTTGCGGCGCACTCCAAATTCGGGGAGAATAACTTCTGCCGGTTCGCCGAGATCGCCGATTTCGAGGCCGTGGTGACCGGTACCGAACTCGGACTCACCGATGCCCGCGCCGTCGAAGAACTCGGGCCGACCGTGCTGCGCGTCTGACATCGAGATCCGCCCACATAAATTTCCCCTCACAGCTCGACGAACTGGATAATCCAGTCGCTCCGTCTGTGAGGGGAAATTTATGTGGGCGTTGAGGAGTCGACGATCAGGGAAAGCGGATCGTCAGCGTCGCGAGTCCGAAGATCTTGCGGCCGCCGGACTTGGCGGTGACCAGGACGACACCGGTGCGGGTCTCGGGGTCCAGTGACTTGATGCGACCGCTGAATTCGATGTCGCCGCCATCGGCGGCCGAGACGATCGCCGGCTGCGACAAGCGGACGGCGTAACGGGTGACGGCACCGGGGTCGCCGGACCACGCCGATGCGAATCCGGCCCCGAGGCCCATGGTGAGCATGCCGTGCGCGATGACGTCCGGCAGGCCCGCCAGCTTGGCGATCTCCTCATCCCAGTGGATCGGGTTGGCGTCACCGGCGACTCCGGCGTAGTTGACCAGATCACCTCGCGACAGCCGTGCATGATGCACGGGCAACACGTCACCGACGGACAGGTCGTCGAAGGACGGGGTGCCGGGCGTGCGTCCGGCATCGTCGGCGACCGTGATGGCTCCGTCCGGGCGGACCGAGCGCTCGTAGCTTTCGTCGGCGGCATCCTGGCTCAGGATGCTGACGTCATGCATCATCACCTTGCGCACGGCCTCGGTGATCGCGGGATCGACCTCGTCGGCCGTTACGCCGACGACCGTGGTGTGCATGCTGTGGACTCGTTCACCGGCCTCGTCGGTGAACGTGTTGGTCACTGTGATCAGATCCTTGCCCGCGATCCGACGCACATTGGACAGTTCGACGTCGGCGATGAGCTTGTCGCCGACGACGATCGGCCGATGCTGCTCGAAGACCTGCTCGGTCTGCACGTAGGTGTCGTACCCGACGATCACCGACTCGAACAGGTGACGGTTGGCCGCCATCGCCGGGATCGAGGTGAAGGTCAACGGTGCGACCAGGCCTGAATAGCCAAGGGCGGCAGCGGCTTCGGCGTCCCAGTGGGCGGGGTGGTAGTCCTGCACTGCGCGGGCGTATTCGCGGACCTTCTCGCGGGCGACATCGTAGGTGTCGTCGACGGCGTAGTAATGGCCCACGCGGGACACGATCGGCGAGGGGCTGTCGGCGGAGGTCGTCGCTGCGGCTGAAGTGTCGGTCACGCTGAACACGTTACTGGTGGGTTTGACGGGCGAAGGGACCGACGTAGAGCAGGACGGTGTTGACGATGACGACACCGGCCCAGACCGTCGGCCAGGCGACATGTCCGGCGAGCAGGTACGCGGCGACCACACTTCCGCCGAGGACGAGGATCTTCACGGCGAGCGCGAGTATCGGTACGTCGAAGGTTGCCTGCGGCGATGCGAACAACGCCCACAAAGCGATGGCGGAGCCGATGATCGCGAACGTCGTCAGTAGGCGCGCCCAGATCTGGTTCGGCGCGATGTGCCAGGCGGCGATACCCAGGATCGCCAGGGCGCCTATCTCGACGAAGAAGGCGACGACGTCGTTCGCGTTCACGTCGTGTGTCATATCCGGTCCCCGTATCGCTGCCGTCGGCGCACAACGAGAGCGGTGCTCTCGATTTACCCAAGCATGCGTGGCCCGGAATGGCAAGAGCAGTGCTCTCGCGGTGGGGCCGAAGGTTTGGTCTGCCGCTGGTGGGCATTCATGTCAGGCTGTCAGGTGACAGGTATGGAGAGCAGAGGAGCCCTTCGATGAGTGAATCCGATGCGTGGCCGGCGCTGAAACTGGCCGACTGGGAAGACACCAGGGTGACGCTGCACATGTGGTTGCAGATCGTCGGGAAGATCGAAATGGTGTCGACCTCGCTGATCAACCACTGGTGGAACGTCTCGTATTCGTTGAGCGCACGTGGTTTCCGCACCCGCCTGATGCGGGGCACCAACTCGACCTTCGACGCCGAGTTCGATCTGGTGGATCACGTCCTGGTCTTCCGCGCGACGAACGGCGGCACCCGGACCGTCGACCTGGCCCCGAAAACGGTGGCGCAGTTCTGGTCCGAGGTGCAGGCCGCGCTGGGTGAGCTGGGGATCGACCGGGCCATCGTCGCGAGCCCCAACGAGGTGGCACCCGCGATTCCGTTCGCCGAGGACACCGAGCACAAGTCGTACGACGCGACCGCGGTGAACACCTACTTCCGGCAGATGCTCGCGGCCGACCATGTGTTCTCCGAATGGCGAGCCGGTTTCGCGGGCAAAGACAGTCCGGTGCAGTTGTTCTGGGGGTCGATGGACCTCTCCTGCGCGCGATTCTCCGGTCGCGGGGCGCCGCCGCACACCGGGAATCCGCCGTCGTGCCCGCCGTGGGTGATGGCGGAGGCCGAGTCGCGGGAGAACAACGCCGCCGGATTCTGGCCCGGCGGATCGGAGGAGGGGACGTTCTACGCCTACGTCTACCCCGAGCCCGACGGCTACCGGGAGGCGTCGATCAGTCCCGGGCGATTCGACAACGAGCTGGGCGAGTGGGTGCTGCCGTACGAAGAGGTCCGCACCAGCGCCGATCCCGACAAGACGCTCATGGCGTTCCTGGAGAACACCTACGTGCTCGCCGCGGATCTGGGGAAGTGGGACCGCAAGCTCCTCGAAGTCGATCCACATCGCCTCGATGAGCAGATCTACCGCCACAACGGCGATCCGCGGGTGCGGCCGGATCCGATCCCCTGATCCTGCGAGAATCGGGGCGTAGGATCATCGGGTCCGTCACGTGCTTGGCAAACCGGGGGTCCGCATGGCTTACGTAGTCGATTTCACGGATGTATCCACACAGGGCCTCGAGTCGTCGCCGGTCGTCGACGCACTGGCCGGGCTGCGTGCGAACGAGGCCAGGTACTACAAGAACAAGTACGACCACGTGTTCACGGTCGTGCCCGCGGCGGATGCCCCGGAGGTGCTCGCACGCATCGAGCGAATCCTGGCCGAGGAGCGGGATATCACGATCGCCTCGCCTGCCCTGGAGGTCAGCGACTTCGAGGTCGACGGCCTGCACATGTCGTACGTGTTCTACGAGTCGGGGCTGTCGATCAACGTGATGTACGCGATCGAGGACGGCGGCAAGCGCGCAGTCGGGTTCAAGCTGTCGCAGGGCATGGAGGTGCCGGAGGAACTCGGAGCGTTCAAGTTCGCGCGGCAGAAATCCAAGCTGGCCGGCGAGATCCGCGGCTCGTACTTCGTGATCAAAGGCCACTACTGAGCGGTTCGTCGCCGGGAATCCGGGACGTGACCGCGCATCGAAGATCCGGCACGGCGCCGGTCAGCCAGATCATCTGAATCGGAATCGCGATGTCGCGTCGCAGGGGCCGTACGACGACGGCGCCGTCGCAGTGGAACCCCGCCGCCGCAGTGGTGAAGACCGCGGCCGACGGATCGTCGATGGCGAGGACGGGGAGAGGCAGCCCCTGAACCGCGGCCTGCCTCAGGTCAGGTTCGATGCCTGCGGCGCGGCATGCGGTGGCGATCGCAGCAGTGAAAGCGGAGACGTGTTCCGGGGCGGGCACGATGATCGGAACGCCGCGTAGATCGGTGAGATCAATGGCGGTGGACGAGGCCAGAGGGCTCTCGACGGAGAATGCCACCCGCGCGACGTCGACGCCGACCATCTGCGTTTCGAATCCGTCCACATGCTGAGCGCTCGAACGCAGGACGACGTCGAGGTCGCCGGCGAGCAGTGGTTGCAGGACCGCGGCCGGTTCGATGACGTGCGTGCGTACCCGTCCGCTCTCACATCGCGACCAGTTGATCGAGGTCAGTACCCGGTGCACGGTGAGCAAGGACACGTCCGGGGTGTAGCCGACCGACATCGGTAGTGCAGGGTCGGCCGTCGCCTTCCGTACCTGTTGTGCCAGTGAGGTATTACTCGACAGAAGAGCGCGCGCACCGGCGTACAGGGTGCGGCCCGCGAGTGTCGGCTCCAGTAGGTGGCCGGTGTGTTCGAAGAGCCGTACACCGAGTTGGCGTTCCAGTCGGCGGATTCCTGTCGAGAGTGCCCGTGGTGTCGTGCCGAGCGCGAGCGCCGCGGCGGCCAGTGTCGGCTCCTCGATGGTCACCACGAATTGCCTCAGCCGATGCGAGTCGATGGGGGAGTCGTCGGGAAGCGATTCCGTCATCCCGATGACTCGCCCCATCGGCATGGTGATCCCCCGATCCACCTACGCAGCGCGATCACGGCGACCCGCGCGCAACCATTGTTTGGAGAGCTAAAGTACTTCCGTGGTCACGTAAAGTCAACCATGTCCATTTCCGGACGTACGAATCATGTTCTCGCGCAAGGTGACCGCGTCAGTGCGCCAACTTCAGTCCGATGACGCCGCCGACGATGGCGACGATGCACAGCACCTTGATGATGGATGCCGATTCGTCGCCGGACGCGATGGAGTAGATGACGGTCAGGGTGGCGCCGATGCCGACCCACACCGCGTACGCGGTACCGACCGGAAGATCACGCAGGGCGTAGGCGAGACCGCCCATGCTCGCGAGGAGCGCGACACCGAAGAGTACCGATGGGCCGAGTTTGCTGAATCCCTCGGAGCGGCCGAGCGCGGTGGCCCACACTGCCTCGAGAACGCCGGAAATGACGAGAACGATCCATGCCATGTCTGTCCGTACCTCCTTGGAACAACACCGTCTTGTCGCTGGCCGGGTACGGTGGGCTCGTCCGGTGGTCGGTTCGACCAAAATTCAGAACGTGGCCAGGCTAGCACACTGAAATGCCAGTTCAAGTGCCATCGTTAGCCGACGTAACGACAGTGCCGGGATCTCTTCCGCCACACTGTCCGTGGGCTTCGGTAGGGTCCACCGGGTGGATTCGAGTGCACCCGTGAAATCCGTCAACAGCCGTATCGCCGACGAACTGTCCGTCGGTGAGAATCAAGTGGCGGCAGCAGTCCGATTGCTCGACGACGGCGCCACCGTGCCGTTCATCGCGCGCTACCGCAAGGAGGTGACGGGCAGTCTCGACGATGCCCAGTTGCGCACCCTGGACGAGCGTCTGCGCTACCTCCGGGAGCTCGACGAGCGGCGGGACGCGGTCCTGGCCTCCATCGGGGAGCAGGGGAAGCTCACCGACGAACTGCGGACGGCGCTGTACCGCGCCGACACCAAGGCCCGGGTCGAGGACATTTACCTGCCGTACAAGCCGAAGCGCCGCACGAAGGCACAGATCGCCCGCGAGGCCGGACTCGAACCGCTGGCCGACCGCCTGCTCGCGGATCCGTCGCTGGTGCCCGAGGACGTCGCGGCCGGGTTCGTGGGCGAGAACGTGTCCGATGCCGCAGCGGCCCTCGACGGCGCTCGGCAGATTCTCGTCGAACGTGCGTCGGAGGATGCCGAACTCGTCGGCACCATCCGTGAACGTTTCTGGGCCGATGGGACGATGCGCACCGCGGCCCGCTCCGAGTCGGCGGCCGCCACCCCGGCGGCGCAGAAGTACCGCGACTACTTCGATTTCGCCGAACCGCTCGACTCGATGCCGTCCCACCGGGTGCTCGCCGTGCTGCGTGGTGAGAAGGAAGAGGCGCTGACGCTGACCCTGGACGGCGGCGAGGACGAAGGCTACGAGGCACTCGTCGCCGCAACGCTCGGCATCGACGCCTCGAAGGCCGGTCCCGCGACCCCGTGGCTACTGAGTACGGCACGGTGGGCGTGGCGCACGAAGTTGATGGTGTCGGCATCGATCGACGCCCGAATCCGCTTGCGGCAGCGCGCCGAGGGCGAGGCCGTCGGAGTCTTCGCCACCAACCTGCGCGACCTGTTGCTGGCCGCACCGGCGGGCACCCGCACCACCCTCGGACTCGATCCGGGATTCCGCACCGGTGTCAAGGTCGCGGTCGTCGACGCCACCGGCAAGGTCGTCGATACGTGTGCGATCTATCCGCATCAACCGCAGAACCAGTGGGATCAGGCCAAGGCCACCCTGGCCGCGCTCGTCGCCCGCCACGGTGTCGAGTTGGTCGCCGTGGGCAACGGCACCGCCTCCCGCGAAACCGATGCGCTGGCCGGTGAACTCATCGCCGACATCGGCAAGGCGGGTGCCCGTCCACCCGTCAAGGCCATGGTGAGTGAGGCAGGTGCGTCGGTGTACTCGGCCTCCGAATACGCCTCGCAGGAGTTGCCGCAGCTCGACGTTTCGCTCCGGGGTGCGGTCTCCATCGCGAGACGTCTCCAGGATCCGCTCGCCGAACTGGTGAAGATCGATCCGAAATCCATTGGTGTGGGCCAGTATCAGCACGACATCACCCCCGCGACCCTGGCCCGCAGTCTCGACGCTGTGGTGGAGGACGCCGTGAACGCGGTCGGCGTCGACCTCAACACGGCGTCGGTACCGTTGCTGTCGCGGGTGTCCGGGGTGACACCGACACTGGCCGCCGCGATCGTGGCGCATCGCGACGGCACCGGTCGGTTCCGCAGCCGGACCCAGCTGCTCGACGTTCCGCGACTGGGGCCCAAGGCTTTCGAACAATGTGCGGGCTTCCTCCGCATCCGCGAGGGCGACGATCCGCTGGACTCCTCCGGGGTGCATCCCGAGTCGTATCCGGTCGTACACAAGATCGCCGACCGCAGCGGGCTGGCCGTCGCCGAGATCATCGGCGATACCCGAACCCTCCGCGGATTGCGCCCCGACGACTTCGCCGATGACCGGTTCGGCGTGCCGACGGTGACCGACATCCTGGCCGAGCTGGAGAAGCCTGGGCGCGATCCGCGTCCGGCCTTCGAGACCGCGACCTTCGCCGCGGGAGTCGAGAAGGTCTCCGATCTCAAGCCCGGCATGGTGCTCGAAGGTGTGGTCACCAACGTCGCCGCCTTCGGGGCATTCGTCGACGTGGGTGTCCACCAGGACGGTCTCGTCCACGTTTCCGCCATGTCCGACCGGTACGTCTCGGATCCGCACGAGGTCGTCCGGTCAGGGCAGGTCGTCCGGGTGAAGGTGGTCGACGTCGACGTCGAACGTAAGCGCATCGGACTGACCTTGCGGCTCACTGACGAGGCCAAACGGTCCGCCGGTGGGGGAGCACGCGATGCCGGCGGCGGTACGTCCGCAGACCGCGGCGGGAACGGGCATCGGGGCAAGGGCCCCCGCGGGAACGCGAACACCGGTGGCAAGGGTGGCAACGGCGGCAAGGGCAACGGCAAGGGGCGTGACCGCGGGCGTCGTGACGAGCCCGCCGGGTCGATGGCGCAGGCTCTCCGCGACGCGGGCTTCGGTCGCTGATCGGCGTCGCGTACCGGCCCCGGCAAGGTCTGTGCGTTCGGTAGCTTCTACGGGGAGGTCGACATCGGCGGATGGGTCCCGTCCTCTCGGCAAACGTGCACTCGGCAACGTAGCGATGCATGGCGTTTCCGAACATCGCCGCGATGCTGATGCTCGCTCCGATCGCACTGAAAGTGCTGCGCCACTACGACTCCCGGGTCGACGTCGGCCGCGACCCGGAGTTCACGGCCGACGTGCTGCCGGATGTGTCCGGGGTGCGGGCGTGGCCGGCGGCTGAGGCGAGTCAGTCGAACAGGCGCCGAATCACGTTGGTCTGAGCCAGATCCACGAGTTCGTCGCCGCGTCCCGACATCACCGTGCGCAGGGCGTACAGGGCGAAGCCCTTCGCCTGCGCGGCCGAAATGGTCGGTGGGATCGACAGTTCCTGGCGGGCGGTCACGACGTCCAGGAGCGCCGGGCCGTCGTGGGCGAGGAAGTCCGTGAGGGCACTCTGGAGGTCGTCGGGCTCGGTGACCCGGCGGCCGTAGATGCCGACGGACTCGGCGAGTTTCGCGAAATCCGGGTTCTCGAGATCGGTGCCGAAGGTGACGAAACCGGCCGCCTTCATCTCCAACTCGACGAAGTTGAGCGACGAGTTGTTGAACACCACGACCTTGACCGGCAGCTTGTTCTGGACCAGGGTCAGCAGTTCGCCCAGCAACATGGCGAGACCGCCGTCGCCGGCCAGCGCGATCACCTGCCGCCCGGGGTAGGCGCTCTGTGCACCGACGCCCTGCGACAACGCGTTCGCCATCGTGCCGTGCGAGAACGACCCGATGAGCCGTCGGCGGCCGTTCATCCGCAGATACCGTGCCGCCCACACGACCGGTGACCCCACATCGGGGATGAACACCGCGTCGTCGGAGGCCAGATCACTGACCAGCCGGGCCAAGTATTGCGGGTGAATGGGCGCCCGGTGGTCGTTGGTCGCCAGGTCGTCGAGGTTCTCGCGCGCAGAGGCGTAGTGGCGCAACGATGCTCGCAGATGTTCGGGGTCACGGCCGGAGCGGATGCGTTCTGTCAGCCCGGGCACCGTGTCGGCGACGGTGCCGACCAATCCGAGGTCGACCGGGGTGCGCCGGCCTATCTGGCTACCGCGCTCATCGAGCTGGATCACCGTGGCCTTCGACGGATAGAACTGCTGGTACGGCAGGTCGGTGCCGAGCATCAACAGCGTGTCGCACTTCTCGATGGCGCGATATCCCGACGTGAAACCCAGCAGGCCGGTCATGCCCACGTCGTAGGGGTTGTCGTACTCGATGTACTCCTTGCCGCGCAGCGAATGCACGATGGGTGCCTGCAGGGCGGCGGCGAGCGCCACGACGTCGTCGTGGGCACCGGCCACGCCCGCGCCCGCGAGGATGGTCACCCTTTCCGAGTCGTTGAGAAGCTGCGCAGCCTGGTCGAGCTGTGTCTCGGTGGGACGGAGCACCCGGTCGATCCACCGGATGGGTGCGCCGCGCTTCGGGTCGGAGAAGGCATTCTTCGGTTGGTTCGTCAGGAAGAGCTCACCCGGGATCACGAGCACCGCCACATCGCGTTGCTCGACGGCGGTGCGGATGGCGATGTCGAGCAGTCGCGGCATCTGATCGGCGGTGGTCACGACTTCGCAGTAGGCGCTGCACTCGGTGAAGAGGCGCTCCGGGTGGGTTTCCTGGAAGTAGTTGCTGCCCACCTCGTCCGCGGGGATCTGTGCGGCGAGCGCCAGCACCGGGACGCGGCTGCGATGCGCTTCGAAGAGTCCGTTGATGAGGTGCAGGTTGCCCGGACCGCAGCTGCCCGCGCAGACCGCGAGATCGCCGGTCAGGGCGGCGTCGGCCGATGCCGCGAAGGCCGCTGCCTCCTCGTGCCGCACATGCTCCCAGGTGATGCCGCCGTCGGCGCGGAGAGCGTCCGTGAAGCCGTTGAGGGAGTCGCCAGGGATTCCGTAAACCCGTTCGACCCCTGCGGATTTGATGATCCGGACGATATCTTCGGCAACTGTTGGCACTGATCCTCCTCAGAACTCGCGTGCGACGGCTGGGATTCATGTCAACGGTACGCGGAGAAATATGGCAGGGCCATTTCCGCTCGCAAACACCGCGCCGCATCACCCGGAGGCGGGTGATGCGGCGCGGGTGGTCGGGTGCAGGCGTCAGCTCAACGCGTGTCGCAAGCCCGCGATCGCGGTACCCGGCCAGGCATCTGCGGTCACCTCGTCCGGTCGCACCGCGATGACCTCGCCGCCCCGGTCGAGGACGGTCAGGGCGATCCGCGACAGCAGGTCGTAACCCTTGTCGTCGAAGGTGAGGTCGCCGGTCGCGTCGTCCATCGTGCCGAGGACGTCGACGGTGAAGTCGTACACCAGGGTGCCGACCGCGCCGGCTGCGGCGGCGCGACTGATGTCGACCAGATCGGTGGCGACGAGGCCCCGCGCGGTGCCGTCGGTGATCCCGTCGACGACCGAGTTCGCATGCGCCGCGTTCAGTTCGGCGAGCCTCGGGCGCAGCGCGGCGTCGATCTCGTCGGCGCGGAGTTCGTCGGGACTGCCGTGGACGGCGACGATCCGCCGATCGGGGTCCGCAGCCCGATACATGTCGACCAGGGGATCGGTGGCGAACAGGAAGAACGGTCGGGTGCCATTCGGATCGAGCTGTCCCACTTCGGCTTTCACTGCCTCCGCGACGCGCCTTGCATACTGTTCCAGGAGAACCTTCCTGCCTTCGTCGCCGACGAGTCTGCGGACGTGCGCGCGGTCGCGGATGGTCGCACGGTTGGTGGCGTCGGCGACGTCGACCGCGTGCTCACCGGCGAGCTCGACCTCTGCGGCGACCGTTGTCGCGGTGGCGCGCCACAGGTTCCACCCACTGCCCGACAGGGTCAGAGCGAATGCCGACTGCGGGGTCGTGACCGCCCGGATCAGCTGTCCGAGGTCGAAGTAAGTGCCGACCTGGGTCTGGTTCTCCAGCCGGTTCGGCAGGACGAAGACCTCGGTGACGTCGTCGGCGATGAAGACCGCGAGCGACTGCGACAGAGCCATCCAGATGTCCTCGGTGCGGATCTTCTCCCAGCGATCGCGCAGTGCCTGCTCGTCGTTGTGCCGGATACCTGCCGCACGGAGTTCGCGGATGGCGGCATCGAAGGCGCTCTTCACGGCGAGCTGGGCCGCGTCGCGCTGATCCGGAGCGGGCGATGTCTGCGCGTAGATCGTGATCGCGTTCCGGTGCGGAGCGTTCAGCGTCCGCAGGTCCGTCATCGTGGGCAGGTCGTACCGGGCCATCGTTGGTCCTTTCTCGGCCCCCGTGAACAACCCCCGTCACCGATGGTATTACCGGACGCACGGACCTAGGGTCGAGATCTGTTTGCTGTCGGGACCGTCACAGCGCGGAGGGGCCGACGACCTCTGCTCCCAGTGCCGAAACCCGTTCGCGTAGCTCACGATCCGACGTCACCACCACAAGTCGGCGACCGGGGTTCTCGGCCACCACCTCCACGATGCGGTCATCGCCGGAACCGCGCGCCTCGACCGTGGTCACCGTCGGCGACGACGTCACCCCGCGCGCCTGCCCCTCGACGACGAGCAGGACGTCGACGGGCCCCGGCGCGGACGCGAGCCCGGTCTCGGAGAGCTTCGCCAGACGATCGCGCAGCCGTTCGTTGGCTCCGCGCCGATCGCGCCACCAGCCGTCCGGCTTGGACCCGACCACGTTGGCCGCATCGACGATGACAAGAGGTTTCTCGGTGTGTGTGCTGTCGTCCATCACTCCATCAAGCCACAAGTCCGGCCGCCGTGCGGGATGCCGGGCTGCGTGTGGCCCTTCGGATACCGTGCCGGATTCTCACGCGAACGTTGCTCGATGACGCCGGTGACGGCGAGGTAGCGTGCCGGTCATGACACTTTCCGTGGGGATGATCAGCGTCGACACCGTCGATCCGGTCCGGCTCGGCCGCTGGTGGGCGGACCAGGTGAACGGGCAGGTGGTTGCCGAGAACGAGGGGTTCTTCGTGGTGGTGGCCGTGGATGGCGCACCGAGCCTGGGTTTCCAGTTGGTCGAGGAACCGACGCCGGGAAAGAATCGGATGCATCTGGACCTGGCCGCCACGGATGTCGGCGCCGAGGTCGCGCGGCTCGTCGAGGCGGGCGCGACGAAGATCGGCGATCGGGAAGCCCCCGGCGGTGCATTCCGATGGGTCACGCTCGCCGATCCGGATGGCAACGAATTCTGCGTGGCCCAGGCCCGTTGATGCCGCGCGGCATTCGGGCCCTGACGTCCACCGGGGCGTGACGGGCCGTGGGATTCACGAGGGACGAACTGCTCGCGTTCCGTGACACCGAGGTCGACGACCTGATCGGTGATGACTGCCGGCTGTTGTTCGTGGGAATCAACCCCGGTCTGTGGACGGCGGCGGTGGATGCGCACTTCGCGCGGCGCGGCAATCGTTTCTATCCGGCGCTCTACCGGGCGGGCATCGTCGATCACCTCATCGACGCCTCGGCAGGCATGGCGGCTGAGGATCGGGATGCGTTGACGGACAGGGGAATCGGAATCACCAACGTGGTGCCGCGGGCGACCGCCACGGCCGCCGAACTGTCCGCCGACGAACTGCGGGCCGGTGGCGAACGACTCCGTGCCAGAGTCCGTGAGGTGTCGCCCGCCGTGGTCGCGGTCGCCGGGATCACGGCGTACCGGACGGCTTTCGGTTTGCCGCGCGCGACGACCGGTCGTCAGCCGGAGGACTGGGAGGGCGCACAGGTGTGGGTGGTGCCGAACCCGAGTGGACTCAACGCGCACGAGACCGTGGATACGTTGGCGGACGCGTACGCGGAGGTCGCTGTGGCCGCGGGATTGTCGCTGTTCAGACGTCCTCGGACGTGATGACTCGTCGACGGACCGACAGCAGTTCGGTGTCGGGGCGCGCGGCCGCGTGCCGTTCCACGGCATCGAGCACATCGATGACGTGAGCGCGATCGGCGGAGACCACGGAGACCCCGATGACGGTGCGTCGGTGGGCGTCGAGGTGAGCGACCTCGGCGACCGAGACGGAGAAACGCCTGCGAATCTCGGCGATGATCGGACGCACCACCGAGCGTTTGTGTTTGAGCGAGTGCACGTCGCCGAGGAGATAGTCGAATTCCGCGAAACCGATCCACATGGTGCAGGCGATGTTAGCGGTGCACCGCCTGCACGGTCGAGATCATTTCGGCCGCCACGGATACAACTGCCGTGCGAGGGCGCGTTTGATGGCGATCGCGCGGGTCCGATCGGATGCGCCGAACCCACCCGCATCCGGACGATCCGGTAGGACGGCAGGATCGGCGAGGACGGTCCACCGGGAACCCGCATCGACCAGGGACTGGTGTTTGGTCGAGTAGTAGTCCGGCCGGGGGACGATCGCCACTCCGGAGTCTCCTGCCGCGGCGGCGATGAGATGAGGATGGAAACGCGTACTGATCCAGGTGTCCCCGTGGCCGACGGGCAGCCCGTCGCGCCATACGTCGAAGAAGGGGAGAACGGTGGCGCCGGCGATTCGGTCGCCGAGCATCTCCGGAACGGTGAAGTCCTGTCCGGGAATGCATTCCACCACGGTGACGGACTCCCCGTCGACACCCCAGCCATCGAGAAGATCGGTGACGACGTGTGCCAGGGCCGCGGTGCCGCGGCGATCACCGGCCGCGAAGTCGTCGACCAGATCGGACTGCAGGCAGAGATTCACCCGCCCCGAGGGTGCCGGAATGCTGTGCGGCACGGCGGGATCGAGTGACAGCCAGGCGTCGTCGCCGGTGACACGCCGGGCTGCGAGGCCGGACAGCAGGTTCGCGCTCGGTTCGTCGCGGACGTCGAAGACGGCGAATGCCTCGATCGCCGTGCGCAGTGCGTCGCGCGCCTCGCCCTCGACGGCGGGCACGAGGCCCTGCCCGGTGGCATAGGCGATGGCGCCGGTGTCGCGGGCCAGGGCCGCCGCGGCGAGAACCAGCGAGATGTGGTGTGGCCACACGTTGTTCACGTAGCCACCGCCGAGGAGGTGAATGTAGGTGGCACTCCGGAGCATGGCCACACCTTCGGCGAGACGTGGTGCCGGGCCGTACCGGGTGGCCGCACGAGCGACCCACTCCCATGGTCGTTCCGGGTCGATGTCGGCGTTCTCCGCGGTGCCTCCCGCCACCTGGCCCGCATAGATACTGAGCTGCCAGAGGGTGTCGGTGAACATCGCACGTGGATGCGCGCCACGCAGGAGCAGCGCGGCCTGTCCCGGTGAGTGACAATCGACCACCACGGTGGCCCTCGGCCGCGCCCGCGCGAGGTAGGTCAGCCACGCCCGGGCGATGAGCTCGTCGCCGAAATTGGGGTGACCCGAGGGCGCGACGAGATAGATGATCTCCTCGGTGCGAAGGCGATCACGAGCACGGCCGATGACGCGGGCGGGGGTCGTAGGCATCTCCGGATAGTACCGATATGTCCGGAATCAACTATCGTCGCCGAGCAGGGTCGCGACGTGATCCGGTACGTACTTGGACAGGGAGCGCGGTGGCCGGCGATAGTTGCCGCTGCTGATCGGCTTCTTCGGCAACTCCACCGAGGGTCGCTCGACATCGTGGTAGTCGATGGTGGACAACAGGTGCGAGATCATGTTGAGCCGCGCGTGCTTCTTGATGTCCGACTCGACGACGAACCACGGACTGAGAGCGGTGTCGGTGTGCACCATCATCTCGTCCTTGGCACGCGAGTAGTCCTCCCAGCGGTACACCGCCTCCAGGTCCATGGGACTCAGCTTCCACTGCCGCACCGGATCGTCCATGCGTGCACGGAACCGCTTGAGCTGTTCGTCGTCGGATACCGAGAACCAGTACTTGCGCAACAGGATTCCGTCGTCGATGAGCATCTGCTCGAAGATCGGGGTCTGTCGCAGGAACCGGGTGTGTTCCTCCGGAGTGCAGAATCCCATCACCTTCTCGACTCCCGCGCGGTTGTACCAGGACCGGTCGAAGAGCACGATCTCGCCGGGGGCCGGCAGATGGGCGACATAGCGCTGGTAGTACCACTGACCGCGTTCGCGATCGGTGGGGGCGGGCAGCGCCGCGACCCGGGCGACGCGCGGGCTCAGGTATTCGGTGATGCGCTTGATGGTGCCGCCCTTGCCCGCGGCGTCGCGGCCCTCGAAGACCACCACGACCCGGGCGCCACTGGACCGCACCCATTCCTGCAGTTTGACGAGCTCGGTCTGCAGCCGGAACAACTCGGCCTCGTAGACGTCGTTGGAGACCTTCGACCGGCCGGAACCGTTCTTCGACGACTTGCCCGACCCCTTGCTCGCCTTTTTCGCCATGGACGCAGCTTACGGTGACGCCCGGCGGCCGGACCCGGTACGGGTCCACCGGATGCGACTCAGCGGGGGAGCAGGTTACGGACCGCGTCGATCTCGGCGGCGAGTTCGGCGGTCGACGCATCGATGCGTGCGCGCGAGAACTCGTTGATGTCGAGCCCCTCGACGATCTCCCAGCGTCCGTCGACGGAGCGGACCGGGAACGAACATACGAGACCTTCGGGGACGCCGTAGACGCCCGGGGAGGGCAGCGATGCCGACGTCCAGTCGTCACCCGGCGTGCCGAGCACCCAGTCGTGGACGTGATCGATGGTCGCGTTCGCGGCCGACGCCGCCGACGACGCGCCCCGGGTCTCGATGATGGCCGTTCCGCGATTGGCGACGGTCGGGATGAAGTCGTCGACCAGCCAGTCGCGGTCCTCGGCGAACTCGGCGCCACTGCGGTCGCCGACGCGGGCGTGAAAGATGTCGGGGTATTGCGTCGCGGAATGGTTGCCCCACACCGTGACCCGGCTGATCCGGTTCACCGGACACTGTGTGTGATGCGACAACTGAGCGATCGCACGGTTGTGATCGAGGCGCGTCAGCGCGGTGAATCGCTCGCCGGGGATGTCGGGCGCAGATGCCGCGGCGATGGCAGCGTTGGTGTTCGCCGGATTGCCGACGACGATGACTCGAAGGTCCTCGGCGGCAACGTCATTCAGCACCGCGCCATGGGCCGCGAAGATCGCCGCGTTGGCCTGCAGCAGATCGGCACGCTCCATGCCCTTGCTGCGGGGCTTGGCACCGACCAGCAGTGCATAGTTGGCGCCGTCGAAGGCCTGTCGCGGATCGTCGTAGACGTCGACGGAGTCGAGGAGTTCGAAGGCGCCGTCGTCGATCTCCATGGCCGTGCCGGCCGCCGCGCCGACGGCCTGCGGAAGTTCGAGCAGCCGCAACCGCACGCGCTGATCGTGGCCTAGCATCGCGCCCGCGGCGATGCGGAACAGGGCGGCGTAGCCGATATGGCCCGCCGCACCGGTGACGGTCACGATGGCGGGGGAGTCGCTGGACGGTGCTGCCATGAAAGATCCTTCCGGGTTGATCAGGATGCGGACGGTGCGGATGATCCCCGCCGCAGGTGGGTCAGCGAGCCGCGGCCTCGATCAGGACGACCGTCTGACGGGGGCTCGACAGGAACAGCGCCGGGCCCACCTGACGCCAGGTGAGTGGCACCGACACGAAGCTGCGGACCCAGTCGTCGGCGCCGCGTTTCGGTCCCGGGCAGGCCATCAATGTCTGGGCGAGCCGTCCCGACACCGTGAGGCGGTCACCGGCGATACGTGCCGTGCCCATCAGGATGTTGCATCCGGCGTCGAAGGACACCCGGCCGTCGCGACCGAAGGAGACCTTCAGCGGACCTCCGCCGGGGATGGCGCCGCCGATCACTCCCACCGACGAGTACTCCTTGCCGCCGAACGGGATCAGCGGTTTCACCGACTGCGGTGACACGGGACCGACCGCGGGATTCGGCTCCGGAGCGGGCGCGGCAGAGGCAGGTGCGGCGGTCGCGCCCAGCAGAACGGCGATGCACGCCGCGACGAGTCCGAGAAGGACCCGATCGGCGCGGAAGATGCGATGATCATGACGGTGCATGACCCCAAACGTAGTCCAGCGGCCCGAACGGGAGATGAACGATGACCCAGACGGAGCTGCCGGAGGTCGCGGTGAGTTGCCGGACGGAGTATCCGCGTCCGCGTCATCGGGTCGCCGTGCGGGCGGCGTTGCTCTGCATGATCGTGTCGTTGATCGCACTGGTGGCGCTGAACGTCGCGGGAATGGCGCCCGTGACGATCGCCATGTGTGTCGGTGGCGGCATCGTGCTTGCGTTCGCCTGTGCCGCGGTCGGCCGTCTGGGCGAGCCCGGCGCGGTGTTGATCACCGTCGACGACACCACCCTGTACCTGGGCGACGAGCGCCGCCAGATCGTCGGTTACCCGCTCACGGCCATCCGTGAGGTCGCCGTGGACACGCAGCGACCGTCGGCATCGACCGGCGCAGCGCGTTCCGGTGATCCCACCGATCTGACCGTCGCCGGTGCTCAGGTGTTGAGGATCACGGTCGAGCCGGATGGCTCGACGCGCACCGACGATCCGGATTCGATCGCCCGGGACATCCTTCGCTGGCGCGTCGCGATCTTCGACGGCGATCCCGCGGCGGCGGAAGTGGTGGCGCGCCTGCGGCGTCACGCGCCGGCCGAGGCCGCATCCGACGATCCGGGCCCGGTGGATCGTGCAACGGCGGGGCCGAGCATCCTGGATGCGGGCAGTGACGAGGCCGCCGAACGCCTCTGGGAGGACGCGACGCGTCGCCACGACGCGGTACTCGGTGCGTACGGCGACTACGAACTGCAACCGGACCTTCTGCTCCGGTATCCGGGCGTCACCGATGTCGGGCTGCCGGCGGTGCAGCGATTCCACCGCGCACTCGATGACGCGATGGCCCTGCGAACCGATGCCTATCCGCGCGATCGGCAACGTGCCGACACCTATCTGCAGGCGGTGAATGCGCTCGGCGATGCCTGGCGCACCTGCGAGATGCAGGGACGCGAGTCCGGCACCGATTACCTCGCGGCATCCGCGCGCGACGAACTCGCGACCGCGCTCGATCTGTTCCGGCGGGCCCAGCAGAGCGCGAGCACGGCGACACAGGCCGACTACTACGCCCGGGTCCACCGCATCGTCGCCGGACTCGCGGAGCGCGGCACCCTGCATCCCCCGCAATCCGCGGTCGACGAACTCCGCGCCGCGGGCGACGGTCAGAAGTAGCCCGACTTCAGGAAGCGGCCGTCGGGAGTGAACGTCCCGGCCGCGGTGTCGTCGCTCCCGACGCTCACCTGGATGACGGGTACGCCGTCGAATTGGAAGATGGTCGTCATCTGGATGTCGACGGCGTTGGTGTCGAACTTCTCGACCCGGCCGCGCGTCATCACCTGACGGCGCACATCCTCGAAGACCTGCTCGGACACATCGTCCAGCGCGAAACCGTCCGGCCGGGATGCCTTCCCGTAATTGCGGACCTTCGGGAAGTGTCCCGGCACCAGGACGATCTGACCGCTGGACCGCGGTCCCGAATACTCGATCAGAACACCTCCGCTGCTCTGGATGTTGCCCGCGTACATCGTGGGAGTGGCCTGGCTGATCCCGCGAATCTCGAAGCGGCGCAGGAACTTCTGATCGCTCGGCAGGCTTTCGGCGGTGAATACGGCGCGGGCCATTGCGAAGGACACCGCGAAGTGCCCGGGATCCCAGTAGTCGGCCACACGGCCGTCCGGGCTGCCCTCGAAATCCACGCTCGATCCGGTTTTCCGGTCGAAGGACCCGACCACGCGGACCGCGCCGTCTCGATCGGGGCGCGAGATGGTCAGTCGCGTCAGCTCCTCGGGTTCGACGCCGACGGCGGCCAGTCGGGTGTGCATCTGTCCGGTCATGGTGTTCAGGTCGGTGGATGCGATGTCGGTGGCGCGGAAGGTGTCCGGGCGCCGCTTCGCCGTGTCCTGCGGGTCGGAGGTCTGCCACTCGTCGCCCGATCTCCACAGGTTGACGGACCGGCCGTTGCCCGGGTCGTAGATCTGGGCCGATGTCGACGTGCGTCCCGCGGACGGGTCGATCGAGACGGAGAGCAGATTGCCGGAAGCGTTGCCGCCGCGGGCCGCAACCGCCGCGAGGAGTTGACGCAACTCGGCGTTCAGGTCGACGGCGCTCGCCCGGTCGTCGCCGAGTCCGCTCATCGCGTCGGTGGCGCGGGAGATGCGGTCGGTGGCCGATTCGGTGTTCACCCGCCAGCCCGTCATCGGCACTGCGAGCAGCAGCGCCGCCGTGGCCAGCACCGCGACGGCCGGATACAGCACCGCACGAATACCGGGATGCGCGGCGAACTCCGGGGAGCGCGACCCCCCGCGGCGGGGAAGGTCCGTCGCGGCCATGGTCACCGTGGGATCGTCGATGACGGCGCGGCAATCGGCGCGGCCCATCGTCGTGATCCAGCGGGCGCGGTATGCGGTGTCATGGGGCGGTTCGATCGTGGCGGTCACCATCGTGGGCTGTGTATCGCCCGGTGCCCGCGAACTCCGAGTGATCGACTCGACGATGACGGGAACTCCGCTCGACGCCGGGGCACGCCGGAACGCGGGCAGTTCGGACAGCGGAGTGGGCCGGGGCATCAGCGCGATACCGCCGACGACCAGCGGCACACCGAAGACCAGCGCCACCCACCAGGAATTCGCGGCGCCGAGGCCGATACCTGCCGCGATCACGAGGCCCGCGACGATCGCGCGGAGAATGCGGCCACCCGTTCGGTTCACGACCCCGCCTTTCGTCCGCGAGCGACTAAAGCATATGCATTCGTGCAGGACCGGGCGCGGTTAACTGTGATGTGGCGAGGCCGACCGCGTACCGTGGACGGCGTTCGACCGGGCCGGCGGTGACTGCCCGGTCCAGACGTTTCGCAGGACAACCGACGAGTGATCCAGGAGAAGAGTTTCGGTGGGAAAGCTGACGAACAGCATGTGGCGGCTTCTGGGTTCCCAGTCGTCGCGCAACCAGTCGAAGTCCGTGGCACAGATCGGCAAGGCCGATGAGCACGCCGACTGGGCTGCCGGACTCGACGACGATGCATTCCGGACCGAGGCGGAGAAGCTGGACATCGGGTCCTCCCGCGACGACCTGACCAGGTTCCTCGCGCTCGTACGGGAGGCGGCCGACCGCTCGCTCGACTTGCGGCCCTTCGACGTCCAGCTGCAGGGGGCGCTGCGGCTGCTCGAGGGCGACGTCGTGGAGATGGCCACCGGTGAGGGCAAGACCCTGGCAGGTGCGATCGCGGCCATCGGCTATGTGCTGCAAGGACATCAGGTCCACGTCATCTCGGTGAACGACTACCTCGCGACCCGTGACGCGGAGTGGATGGCACCGCTCTTCAAGGCCTTCGGCGTGGTCGTGGGATCGGTCTCGGAGAACTCGACCCGCGACGAACGCATCGCGGCCTACGCGGCCGATGTCACCTACGGCTCGGTGAACGAGATCGGCTTCGACGTCCTGCGCGATCAGCTCGCCCAGTCGGCCGACGAACTCGTCGCACCGAAGCCGGACGTCGCCATCATCGACGAGGCCGACTCGGTCCTCGTGGACGAGGCCCTGATCCCGCTGGTGCTGGCCGGCTCCACGGACGCCGCCGTACCGGACGCGAAGATCCACGACGTGGTCGCGCGGATGAAGAACAAGCACTACGAGATCGACACCGAGGGCCGAAACGTGTCGCTCACCGACGAGGGCGCGCAGTTCGTCGAATCCGAACTCGGTGACATCAACCTCTACGACGAGGAACACGTCGGCACGACACTTGTCCACGTCAATGTCGCCATGCATGCGCAGTTCCTGCTCGAACGCGACATCCACTACATCGTGCGTGACGGCGGTGTGCACCTCATCAACGCGTCGCGCGGCCGCGTGGCGCAGTTGCAGCGCTGGCCCGACGGCGTGCAGGCGGCCGTGGAGATCAAGGAGGGCCTCGACCAGACGGACTCCGGCGAGGTCATCGACACCATCACCGTGCAGGCGCTCATCGGCCGCTATCCGACCGTCTGCGGCATGACCGGTACCGCACTCGCCGCGGGTGAGCAGTTCCGGCAGTTCTACGACCTCCTGGTGTCGCAGATCCCGCAGAACGCCACGAACATCCGGGTCGACGAACCCGACCGTGTGTACGACACGAAGGCCAACAAGGTCGAGGCGGTGGTCGCCTACGTCAAGGAGATCCACGAGACCGGACAGCCGGTGCTCATCGGCACCCACGACGTCGCCGAATCCGAGGAACTGGCGTACTTCCTCGACAAGGCGGGCGTGCCCTCGGTGGTGCTCAACGCGAAGAACGACGCGGAGGAGGCCCAGATCATCGCCGAGGCGGGCACGCGGGGCGCGGTGACGGTGTCCACGCAGATGGCCGGCCGCGGTACCGACATCCGGCTCGGCGGCTCCGGTGCCGACGACGCGGCGCGCGAGGAGATCGTCGAACTGGGCGGTCTGTGTGTGGTCGGTACCGGACGGTACGACACGGCGCGACTCGACAGTCAGCTTCGCGGTCGCGCCGGGCGTCAGGGCGACCCGGGACGCTCGGTGTTCTTCTCCAGCCTCGAAGACCCGTTGGTGACGAAAAACGTTGCCTTCAAACGCGATCCGGTATCGCAGTCGGACGACGGTTCGATGGGATCCAAGGGTATCGACCTGATCGAGCAGGCCCAGCGCATCGCCGAGGGCGTGATGCTGGAACTGCATGCCAACACCTGGCGCTACAACAAGCTGGTCAATCAGCAGCGGGACATCGTCGTCCAGCGACGGATGGAGGTGCTGAACAGCGACGTCGCCCTCGACGAACTCGCCGACAAGGAGGCGGATCGGTACGCGGAGCTGACCGGTGCCGCGACCCCCGAGAAGTCCACGGAGAACGCCGATTCCGACACCACGGCCACAGCGGCCACCGCGGTGGCGGCGGATGCCGAGGACTCCGGCGCCGCCGAGGCGGTGACCGAGAGGGTGACTGTCGTCGAGCCCGTCGACCGTGACGTCCTGTCGCAGGCCGCGCGGGAGATCATGCTGTATCACCTCGACCGCGGATGGACCGATCACCTCGCCTTCGTCTCCGATGTCCGGTCGAGTATTCATCTGAGGTCCCTGGGCAAGGAAAGCCCGCTCGACGAGTTCCACAAACTGATCCTGGATGCTTTCGCCGATCTCCCCGCGGAGGCGACGGAGAATGCGCGGAAGACCTTCCGGGAAGCCGAGATCACCTCGGAGGGCGTCGATCTGGGTACCGCGGATCTGCATCGGGCCATGTCGACGTGGACCTACATGGTGCACGACAATCTGTTCTCGTCCGGCGGGGCGAAGACGCTCCAGGGCATCATCGGCATCTTCCGGTGACCGAACAGCCGGTGGCGTCGGATCGGTGGCTGACGCTGCCCAACGCACTCAGCGTGTTGCGGCTGGTGCTGATTCCGGTGTTCATCTGGCTGCTGCTGGTGGAGAAGGCCGACGGCTGGGCCTTCGTGGTGCTGATGGTGTCCGGATTCACCGACTGGGCCGACGGCAAGATCGCACGCTGGCTCGATCAGTACTCGCGGATCGGTGAGCTGCTGGATCCGGCCGCCGATCGCCTGTACATCGTCATCATCCCGATCGCGTTCGGCATCCGGGAGTTCGTGCCCTGGTGGCTGATCGGGGTGATCATCGCGCGCGACGTCGCACTGTTCGCCATCGCGCCGCTGCTCCGGTCGCGCGGCATTCTCGCCCTGCCGACGCTCTACATCGGCAAGGCGGCCACCTTCGCACTGATGAGTGCGTTCCCGTGGCTGCTCGCCGGACAGCTCGATTCGGTCGTCGGCACCATCGCGTATCCGGTTGGCTGGGCGTTCCTCATCTGGGGTGTCGCCATGTACGTGTGGTCCCTGGTGTTGTACGCCTATCAGACGGTATTGGTCGTGCGTCGACTCCCGGCGCGATCGCTGCCGGGCACGACGTAATCTGTAGTCCCGAATTGATCAGAAAGGTGGGTCCGTGACGGATTCCAATGTGCCGGTGGCACTGCGCTACACGGCCGAGCACGAGTGGATCGAGAAGACCGGCCCGACGACGGTCCGAGTCGGCATCACCGACTTCGCCCAGGACGCCCTGGGTGACGTGGTCTTCGTCCAGTTGCCCGCGGCCGACGACGCGGTGACATCGGGTGAGTCCTTCGCCGAGGTCGAGTCGACCAAGAGCGTGTCGGATATCTACGGCCCCCTCGACGGCACCGTGAGCGCCGTCAACGACTCGCTCGACGCCTCGCCGGATCTGGTCAATTCCGACCCGTACGGAGCCGGGTGGCTCGTCGAGATCACCGTTGCCGACGAGGCGGCCCTCGAGTCCGCGCTCGGCGGGATGCTCGACGCCGACGGTTATCGCGAGGTCATCGCGGGCTGATGCCCCCGAGGCGCGAGTACAACCGCCATTGAACGGAGTCGACGGCATCGTGGCGACTATGCTTGACGATGTTCAGATCGACTCGACCATCCGCGCGACACCCGTCGCACGGTACGGTCATAGAACCGCTCCGGCAGCCGCACTCAGGGCAGCCGGATGTTCGAGGCCAGACGACCATTCGCCACCGACGGCGTCGCCACACCACCGTGTGGCGGGTCCGATCGCGGGGGCGTGGGTGCCACATCAAGGGGCACCGTGACAGACGAAGGAGAGATGGTGAGCGATAACGACAAGGACATCGAGGCGCCAGTGGAGACCACCTCTGTGTTCCGCGAGGAGTTCATCAACGAGCTCGATGCGAACGCGAGCACCTCGAGTGAGCCCGCCGACACCGGGGTCGAACGACTGTCACCCGGAACGGCGCTGCTTGTCGTCAAGCGCGGCCCCAATGCGGGCTCGCGTTTCCTGCTCGACCAGGCGACCACCTCGGCCGGCCGGCATCCCGACAGCGACATCTTCCTCGACGACGTCACGGTCAGCCGGCGCCACGCCGAGTTCCGTCTGGGCGACAACGAGTTCCAGGTCGTCGACGTGGGCAGCCTGAACGGCACGTACGTGAACCGTGAGCCGGTGGACACCGCGCAGCTGAGCAACGGCGACGAGGTCCAGATCGGCAAATTCCGGCTGGTGTTCCTGAGCGGCCCGCGTGACGGGCAGGCAGGCGCCTGATCTCGTGACTGCGTCATCGTCGGCGAGTCAACGCGGCGAGGGGGCGATGTCCATCGGATCGGTCCTCTCGCTGCTCCGGGAGGACTTCCCGGATGTGACGATCTCGAAGATCCGCTTTCTCGAAGCGGAGGGGTTGATCACGCCCGAACGGGCACCCTCGGGTTACCGCCGTTTCAGTTCGGCCGATTGCGATCGGCTGCGGTTCGTGCTCACCGCGCAGCGCGATCGCTATCTGCCACTCAAGGTCATCAAGGAGCAACTCGAGGCCATCGACCGTGGCGACGGCGGGGCGTCGGGTCCGCGGCTGTTGACCTCGGCGCGCAGTGCGGTCGCGCCCGCGACTGATTTCGGCTCGCGGGGCGGTCGGGTGTCGCGGGAGGCACTCATCGAACGCACCGGTGTCGATTCGGCCTTCGTCACCGAACTCCAGCGCAACGGTCTGCTCACCCCGGGCCCGGCGGGCTTCTTCGACGAGGATGCCGTGCGTCTGGTGGAGGCGGCGGCCGCGCTCGCCAACTACGGCGTGGAGACGCGGCACCTGCGCGCGTTCAAGGTCTCGGCCGACCGTGAGGCGGGGCTCGTCGCGCAGATCGCGAATCCCATCGCGAAGGGCAAGGGGACAGGCGCGCGCGATCGTGCCGAAGAACTGGTCCGGGAGATCGCCGCGCTGTCGGTGACTCTGCATACGCAGCTGGTGAAGGCGGCGGTTCGCGGCGTCCTCGACTGACGTTCACCTCGGTGGCGACCGGCCGATTCGGACCGGTGGACGGACCGTGACCGGTGTAGCGTCGATATCGGTTCCGGGGAAACAATCTGGTTCGATGTGTGATGAGGAGGCGAATGCCGATGGGCGAGATGCGCGTGGTGGGCATTCGGGTCGAGCCCCCGCAGAGCCAGCCGGTGCTGTTACTGCGTGAGGTCGAGGGCGAGCGCTATCTCCCGATCTGGATCGGGCAGAGCGAAGCGGCGTCGATCGCGTTGCGGCAGAAGGGGATCGAACCTCCGAGGCCGCTCACCCACGATTTGATCGTGAATCTCATCGGAGACTTCGGACGTACTCTGGTCGAGGTGCGGATCATCGACATGCAGGAGGGCACCTTCTACGCGGAGATGGTCTTCGACGACGACCTGCGCGTGTCCGCGCGACCGTCGGACTCGATCGCCGTGGCGATGCGTGCCGGGGTGCCGATCATCGCCGACGACGAGGTCCTCGACGAAGCCGGTCTGCTGATCCCGGACGAGGACGGGCCGTCGGACGCCTCGGAGGCCGGCGACGACGAGGTGGAGAAGTTCAAGGAGTTCCTCGACAACGTGTCACCGGATGATTTCCGGGCGGGCGAGGGCTCGTAGGCCGGGTCTTCGGCGCCGGTAGATAACGGTTCGGTCAATCTCAAGTTGAGGTTGAGTCTTTGCCGTGTGTCGCATTGATCGGCCCCGGGCGGGCACCTACCGTTCATGACATCGCGCCGGGTTTCGGCGGTGATGGAGAGAAGATCGCGTTCGGGCGCGTAAAGTCGAGGCAGATCCGCAAGGGTGCGTCTCGGAGCATGTCCGGCCGGGGCGATCCACGGTGTGGCGAGGAGTCAGTAGTGGGCGATCAGCCGTTCGATGACGAGGTGACGTCACCGTCGGAGTCGGGACCGCACGACGGTCCGAACTCGACGGGACCACGCGCGTCGGCGACGCAGGGGAGTCTGGACGACATCGCTCCCGGTCTGTTCCCGGACGACACGGTGCCCGACGAACTGGTCGGCTACCGGGTCCCGAGTGCCTGCCAGATCGCCGGCATCACCTACCGCCAGCTCGACTACTGGGCCCGCACGTCGCTCGTGGTGCCCTCGATCCGCGGTGCGGCCGGCTCCGGCAGCCAGCGTCTGTACTCCTTCAAGGACATCCTGGTCCTCAAGATCGTCAAACGACTTCTGGACACCGGGATCTCACTGCAGAACATCCGGGTCGCCGTCGACCATCTCCGGCAGCGCGGCGTCGAGGACCTGGCCCGCATCACCCTGTTCTCCGACGGCACCACGGTGTACGAGTGCACCTCTGCCGAAGAGGTCGTCGACCTCCTGCAGGGCGGCCAGGGCGTCTTCGGCATCGCGGTCAGTGGTGCCATGCGGGAACTCACCGGCACCATCGCCGACTTCCCGGGCGAACGCGCCGACGGTGGTGTGACCGAAACCGCACCCGAGGACGAATTGGCCGCACGCCGCAAGAACCGGACGCGCCGCACGGGCTGACACGTCGCGTCGCACGCACGGTGCGCGAAACCGCCCAGGCGTGCGTTTATACTGATCGCACGTCGCGATGTCACGGGAG
This sequence comes from Gordonia sp. B8661-1, assembly GCF_059427765.1. NCBI lineage: Bacteria > Bacillati > Actinomycetota > Actinomycetes > Mycobacteriales > Gordoniaceae > Gordonia > Gordonia sp. B8661-1. The sequence continues at coordinate 76,683 of NZ_JCAHRL010000011.1, read as the reverse complement.
AGAGTCACCGAACGGGTTATCACGGTGACCGCCGAAGGAGCAACACCTCCTCGTCAAACTCTCAGGCACCCAGGACCGTGAAGTTGCCGGCGTCTCTGGAAAGTGACCCGGAAATCCGGGTCCGCCCACGGTGAAAGGTTCATTCGCAGGAGCGTCTCGGCGCGACGCGAATGTGGCCGAATCTCTCAGGCGTCCGGGATCCGAAGCGGATCCGTGGACATGACAGAGGGGGAGGCCGCCGATCGCCGAGAGGTTGACCGCCATGACGTCCCCAGAGCCCATCATCCCTGCTTCCACCGGCCCCGAATGGTCCGCCGAGGAGTTCGTCGCCGCGGTCTTCGCCGACCGCCATGTCGGTCCCGATGCCGAGGAGACCGCTCGCATTCTCGCGGCGATCGGGGTGTCCACCCTCGACGAACTCGCCGAACGCGTCGTGCCCGCGGTCATCGCCGACGACCGGGATGCGAACGGACTGGACGCGTTGCCCGCGCCCGTCGGCGAACACGGCATCCGCGCCACGCTGGAGGAGTTGGCCGGCCGGAACGTGGTGGCGCGCTCCATGATCGGCCTCGGCTACTACGACACCCTCACGCCGCCGGTGATCCTGCGCAACGTGGTGGAGAACCCGGCCTGGTACACCGCCTACACGCCGTATCAGCCGGAGATCAGTCAGGGACGCCTCGAAGCGCTGCTGAACTTCCAGACCATGGTCGCGGACCTGACCGCGATGGAGGTCGCGAACGCCTCCATGCTCGACGAGGCCACCGCGGCGGCCGAGGCGATGACCCTCATGCGGCGGGCCGGCAAGTCGAAGTCCGCCCGGATCGTCGTCGACGCCGACCTCTTCCCGCAGACCCGCGCGGTCATCGAAACGCGGGCCGAACCGCTCGGCATCGAGGTCGTCGAGGCGTCGCTCCACCCGGACAAGCCCGGTTACGGTCTGCCCGACGGCGACTTCTTCGGGGTCATCCTGCAGGTGCCCGGCGCCTCCGGACGGATCGTCGACGCGGCCCCGATCATCGAGGCGGCACACGACCGCGGAGCACTCGTCGCCGTCGGCGCCGACCTGCTCGCCCTCACTCTCATCACGCCCCCCGGGGAGCAGGGCGCCGACGTCTGCTTCGGCACCACCCAGCGCTTCGGAGTGCCGATGGGCTTCGGTGGCCCCCACGCCGGGTACCTGTCGGTTCATGCCGCACACGCCCGACAGTTGCCGGGGCGACTGGTGGGCGTCTCCAAGGACGAGGCGGGCAACCTCGCGTACCGGTTGTCGCTGCAGACCCGTGAACAACACATCCGCCGGGAGAAGGCGACCAGCAACATCTGCACGGCGCAGGTGCTGCTCGCGATCGTGGCGGCGATGTACGCGTCGTACCACGGCGCCGACGGTCTGCGGGCCATCGCGCGACGTACGCACGCGGCGGCGGCACACCTCGCCGACAGTCTCGTGGCGGCCGGGTACTCCGTGGATCATGCGAACTTCTTCGACACCATCGCGGTGCGCGCCGACGGCCAGGCCGCGGCGATCGTCGAGAACGCCAAGCGCGAGAACATCAACCTGCGGCAGATCGACGAACACACCGTCGGTATCGCCTGCGACGAGACCACCGGCCCCGCCGACATCGACGCGGTGTTGCGGGCATTCAGTGCGGAAGGCGTCCGGGCCAAGCCGTTCGCGCAGCCGATCGAGACACGCACCACCGAGTACCTCACGCACCCGGCGTTCACCCGGTACCGCACCGAGACCGCGATGCTGCGATACCTGCGTGCGTTGTCGGACAAGGACATTGCGCTCGACCGCAGCATGATCCCGCTGGGGTCCTGCACCATGAAACTCAACGCGACCGCCGAGATGGAGCCGATCACCTGGCCCGGCTTCGCCGGACTTCATCCGTTCGCCCCCGACTCGGACTCCGAGGGCATCCGGGAGCTGATCTCGACCCTCGAGGACTGGCTCGTCGCCATCACCGGATACGACCGCGTCAGTGTGCAACCCAATGCGGGTTCCCAGGGCGAATACGCGGGTCTGCTGGCGATCCGCGGCTATCACCGCAGCCGTGGTGACGATCACCGCGACGTCTGCCTGATCCCGTCGAGCGCGCACGGCACCAACGCCGCCTCCGCGGTGATGGCGGGCATGCGCGTGGTGGTCGTCGCCTGCCGCGACAACGGCGACGTCGATGTCGACGATCTGCGCTCGAAGGTGGATGCGCACCGCGATCAGCTGGCCGCGATCATGATTACCTACCCGTCCACCCACGGGGTCTTCGAACACGACATCGAGGAGATCTGCGCGGCCGTTCATGACGCAGGCGGTCAGGTCTATGTCGACGGCGCCAATCTCAACGCGCTGGTCGGGGTCGCCCGCCCGGGGCGCTTCGGAGGCGACGTCAGCCATCTGAACCTGCACAAGACGTTCTGCATCCCGCATGGTGGCGGAGGACCGGGCGTCGGACCGGTGGCGGTGCGCGACCATCTCGCGCCGTTCCTGCCGGGACATCCCCTCGCCTCGGATCTGCGGGACGAGGGCACGATCTCGGCGGCGCCCTACGGCTCGGCATCGATCCTGCCGATCACGTATGCCTACGTCGCGATGATGGGTGCCGACGGGCTGCGGCGCGCGACGCTCACCGCCATCGCCTCGGCCAATTACATCGCGCGACGCCTGGCCGATCACTATCCGGTCCTCTACACCGGTGAGACGGGCCTGGTGGCCCATGAGTGCATCCTGGATCTGCGCCCACTCACCAAGGCGACCGGCGTGACCGTCGATGACGTCGCAAAACGATTGGCCGACTACGGTTTCCATGCCCCGACCATGAGCTTCCCGGTGGCCGGCACGCTGATGGTGGAGCCCACCGAGAGCGAGAACCTCGACGAACTGGACGCCTTCTGCGATGCCATGATCGCGATCCGCGAGGAGATCGACCGTGTGGCGGCCGGGGAGTGGCCGGTTGACGACAATCCGCTGCGCGGCGCACCGCATACCGCCGAGGCGCTGGTCGGGGAGTGGGATCACCCGTACACCCGGGAGATCGCGGTCTATCCGCAGGGCCTGCCGTCCGCGGGTGGACGGGCGAAGGTGTGGCCCGCGGTGCGTCGGATCGACGGCACCTATGGTGACCGCAACCTGGTGTGCAGCTGCCCGCCGATCGAGGCATTCAGCAGCTGATCATTTTCGTCAATTGTTGACGAAGGTTAATTATTCACACTAAGGTCTCCGCTATGGCGACCCTGCAGACCCGCGCCGTCCTCGACGCTCTCCGGCGGCGCGGGCATGCGACCAATCTGCAACTGCACGAGACGCTTTCGGCGGTGCTCCCGGACGTGTCGCTCACCTCGCTGCACCGGATCACCGCGAGACTGCTGGATCGCGGGGTGATCGGTTCGGTGCCGACCTCGTCGCGCAACGTGGTCCTCGACATCCGTCCGGAGATCCACGACCACTTCATCTGCACGGTGTGCGACGGCATCGTCGACATCGAGATCCCGGCATCCGCGCTGGATGCCATCCAGGCTCAACTCGGCACGCATCTCGCCGAGGGCGGCCTGGTGATTCGTGGCCGCTGCGCGGTATGCCGCACGGCGAGCACGCCGGAGGACGACCCGTCGCTCCGGACCGATCGACGCACAGGAGGGGAACAATGAAATTCGCACGCTTCATGGCCACACCGTTCGGCCGGGGGATCCGGATCGTCGCCGGGGTGGCGCTCATCATCGGGGGTCTCGTCGCTCTCGCGGGCAGCAGCATGGCCCTCGGCATCGTCCTGATCGCGGTCGGTGCCGTCCTCACGACCGTCGGTGCCGCCAATGTGTGCCCGCCCGCAGTGCTCTTCGGCGGACCGTTCGACGGACGGAAGGCATTGTCGGGCAACGCCTCCTGACCGTCGGGTGTCCGGCCGGTGGCTGTCGTGGGGTCAGCCTCCGGCCGGACTGGTCCGCGGACCCGAGTCCGGGCCGAAGACCAGCCGGTTGATCGCGACCACGGCCGCGGGCTCCGGAGTGGCCATCGGATTGTCCGTGTCGGGGAACGAGACGGTGGCGGTCGGCTGTGCGCGCGGCGCATCACCCCGGAAACCCACCGACGTGAGCGCTCGGAGCTGCGCGGGCTCGCGGACGTAGTCGAAGAAGTCGGCGACCGCGTCCGCGTGCGCGGGTGTCAGGTCGTCCCCGGACAGCCTGATGATCGGATAGTCGGCGATGGGCGTGGGGCCGGACGGTACGACCTCTGCCAGTCGCTTCTCCGCGTCCGATCGGGTCAGCTGATACAGCGCCTGCTCGGTGATGGCGACCGCATGGATCGGCGATGCGGCCGGATCCTCGGCCTCCGCGATGGTCTTCGCGGCGCCGTTCGGACTGCCGTCCGGCGACTGCGGTGCACCCGCGAGAAGAGCCGAGACACTCGACGACACGCGAGGTGATCGTGCGTCGGATTCGGCCAGAATCCCGCTGCTCCGCGTGACCTGCATCGCGACTGCCTGCGCCGCGAGCACGGTGGCATCCGAATCGGCCCCGACGGGAGTCGCGAGCCGCAGCGAACCCCACGCCGGGAGCCCGAGATCCGCGAGGCTGCCGTCGCGGCGCTGCAATGTCGGCAACTGGCCCCAGCCCACCGAGCGTTCCGTGATCGCCTCGGCCAGTGACGGCGCGGTGGCCAGCACGACGGGGGAGGTGACCAGCGAGTCCGGTGTGCCGTCGACGGCATCCGGGCGTGCCGTGGACAGTTCGGCCGACCAGATCGACGACTGCGGAACCCATGCGGCCGGACGGGCGCCCATGGCCTGGGCATCCCAGGACTTCGCCGCGAGACCGTCCAACGTCACCTTGGCGTCGCCCGGTCGAACGGCCACCTCGACGCAGTGGTCGCGGACGACCGGCCCGGTCTTGTTGAACTTCTCGGCCAGCGACTTCAGCGGTTCGGCGACCGACGGTGCCGCGACGATCGGGACCGCGAGCTTGCCCTCGACACAGGTCGAGGCGGCCTGATCCCCCTGTTTGTCGATGCGGTCACCGAGTTGCAGCCAGACCACGACCAGGGCGGCGACGAGCAGAATCGACAGCAGTGTGCCGACGAGCCCGCGACTGATTCCCCGACCACGGATCCCCGCACCCGTGTCCGCGCTCCGATGGTGTGCCAAGCACCCAGCCTTTCGTCCGTGACGCGGCGCTCGCTTGTCACTGACGCCGGTCTCACCGACCGACCATAGCGAAACGCCCGGTCGCCGACATCATCGGCGACCGGGCGTCGTCAAGCTGGGACCGTATCCAACACCCGGTCCGGCTCACCGAACCGGTCAGGCGTTGGCGGCCTTGTACTCGCGCCGCATGCGATGCAGGATCGGCTCGGTGTAGCCGCTCGGCTGCTTCGCACCCTCGAGGATAAGCTCTTTCGCCGCCTGGAACGCGATGTTCGAGGCGAAGTCCGGAGCCATCGGCCGGTAGTCGGGATCGCCGGCGTTCTGCCGGTCCACCACGGGTGCCATGCGCTCGAGGGAGGCGACGATGTCCTCCTCGGTCACGATGCCATGGTGCAGCCAGTTGGCCAGCAGCTGGCTGGAGATGCGCAGGGTCGCGCGATCCTCCATCAGGGCGACATCGTGGATGTCGGGCACCTTGGAGCAACCGACGCCGTGATCGATCCACCGGACCACGTAGCCCAGGATCGACTGGCAGTTGTTGTCCAGTTCCTCGCGCTTCTCCTCGTCCGACCAGTCGGTGTTCGCGGCCAGCGGGATCGCCAGCACGTCGTCGACGGAGGCCGGGTCGCGCTTGGCGATGTCGTCCTGGCGCTCGAACACGTCCACCTCGTGGTAGTGCAGTGCGTGCAGGGTGGCGGCGGTCGGCGAGGGCACCCATGCGGTGCTGGCGCCGGCCTGCGGGTGTCCGATCTTCTGCTCGAGCATGTCGTGCATCAGATCTGGCATCGCCCACATGCCCTTACCGATCTGGGCCTTGTGCTGCAGACCCGCGTGCAGGCCGGTGTCGACGTTGAAGTTCTCGTAGGCGCCGATCCAGGTCTGCTTCTTCATCTCGCCCTTGCGCACCATCGGACCCGCCTCCATCGAGGTGTGGATCTCGTCGCCGGTGCGGTCGAGGAAGCCGGTGTTGATGAACACCAGGCGGTCCTCGGCGGCCTTGATCGCGGCCTTGAGGTTCACCGTGGTGCGGCGTTCCTCGTCCATGACGCCGACCTTGAGGGTGTTCTCCGGCAGGCCGAGGACCTTCTCCACCCGATCGAACAATTCGACGGTGAAGGCGACCTCATCGGGGCCGTGCATCTTCGGCTTCACGATGTAGATCGAGCCGGTCCGCGAGTTCTGCAGCCCTTCCGCTCGTGCTCCATTGGGCCCGCTCGCTTCGCTCCCGGCGCCCGACAGTCCGTGGATGCCGATCAGGGACGTGATGAGGCCGTCCATGATGCCTTCGGGGACCTCGTTGCCGTCGGCGTCGAGGATCGCGTCGTTGGTCATCAGGTGGCCCACGTTGCGGACGAACAGCAGGGAACGGCCCGGCAGTTCGAGTTCCGAACCGTCGGGTGCGGTGTAGGTGCGGTTCGGGTTCAGCACGCGGGTGAAGGTCTTGCCGCCCTTGCTGACCTCCTCCGACAGATCACCCTTGTTGAGGCCGAGCCAGTTGTGGTAGCCGAGCACCTTGTCCTCGGCGTCGACGGCCGCGACGGAATCCTCGAAGTCCATGATCGTGGTGATCGCGGATTCGACGAGGACGTCTTTCACGCCTGCGGCGTCCGTGGAGCCGATCGGGGAGTCGGCATCGATCTGGATTTCCAGATGAAGACCGTTGTGGCGCAACAGGATCGCGGTCGGCGCCAGGGCGTCACCACGGTAGCCGGCGAACACCGACGGATCGGCGAAGGTCGTGGTGTCGGTGTCGTCGCCGAGCACGACGGTCACGGTGTCGCCGTCGATCACGTACTTGGTCGCATCCGCGTGCGAACCGTGCTCGAGCGGCACGACCTTGTCCAGGAAGGCCTTGGCGAACTCGATGACCTTGTCGCCGCGAACCTTGTTGTAGGACGTGCCCTTCTCGGCGCCGCCGGTCTCCGGGATGGCGTCGGTGCCGTACAGCGCGTCGTACAGCGAACCCCAGCGGGCGTTCGATGCGTTGAGCGCGAAGCGGGCGTTGAGGATCGGGACGACCAGCTGCGGGCCCGCGGTGTCGGTGATCTCGGTGTCGACGTTCGCGGTGCGGATCTCGAAATCGGCGGGCGGCTCGACCAGGTAGCCGATCTCGGTGAGGAAGGCCTTGTAGTCGGCGAAGTCGGCGTCCTTGTTGGCGCGGTGCCATTCGTCGATCTTGGTCTGCAGATCGTCGCGGACGGCGAGCAGTTCGCGGTTGCGGGGTGCGAGGTCGGCGATGACCTTCGCCGCGCCCGACCAGAAGTCGTCCTGCGCCACACCGGTGCCGGGCAGCGCCTCGTTGTTGATGAAGTCGTACAGGACGGTGGCGACCTGTAACCCGTTGACGGTGGTGCGGTCCGACATAGCTGCCTTTCCTCGGGGGAGCGGTGGCGCACCGGTGCGTCACCGCGAGACGGCTCCATGCTACTCGGCGGTAATTCGCCCGGACACTGGCGGTCTGGACAGTCTGCGAGGCCAGAAGCTGGGCAAATAGTCCGTCGTGCGATGTGTGCGAGACCGGAATCGGCGTGCTGCGTGGCCGGTGTCACCGACGGTGCGGTGCCTGCGCCAGAAGACGGTCGCAGCGCTCGGCCACCGCGGCGCGCAGGATCGCGCCGTCGGCGGCGATGGCGGATTGGTGACGTACGTATTCGGCGCGGCCCGCGGGGGTCTCGATCGCGACCGGTGCATATCCCAGTCCGGACAAGTCGTACGGGCTGGCCCGCATGTCGAGTTCTCGTGCCCGCAGGGCGAGAGCAAAGCAGGCGAAGGTGAGGTCGGAGTCGATGAGCGGCGACAGTGTGAAGCACGTCCGGTAGAGGTCCATCGTGGCGTGCAGGCAACCGGGCTGTTCGTCGGTGGTGCGTTCGTTCCGGTCGAGGTGCTTCTCGTTGAGTGGTCGCGCGTCCGGGGTGAAGAACCGGAACGCGTCGTAATGGGTGCAGCGCACGGGCATCGACTCCACGACCGCGTCGGTTCCGGCAGTCCCCAGGCGCAGCGGGATCTCGTGCCGGGTCTCCGGCGTGCGGTACACCATCGCCCACTCGTGCAGTCCGAAGCAGCCCACGCGAGCCGGTCTGCTCGCCGTCGCGCGCAGCAGACCCCGCGCCGCGCCGAGAGCGGTCGCCCGGTGACGCAGATGATCGTCGGCGACCTCCACACCACCGTCGTCGCGGGCGCGGTAGCCGCGCAGGCCGAGGTACTCGTCCGCGTCCTCGAGGACCACGCCGTACCCGGGATGCCACCGCGTGACATGCGACGGCCGCGACGAATAGTAGGTGAACAGGAAGTCGATCACCGGATGCCGCCGGCCGTCGCGACGGGCACGCAGATACGGGCCGATCAGTTCATCGACGGACTCCCGATGTGCTGCCCGGCGAGCACGCCACTGCGCACCCGACAGTCGGGTGGTCGGTGCCGCGGCCGTGCTCACACCCGATGCGTCCCGTCCAGAACGGTGCCGACGAACTCCTCGACCATGTCGGCGAGCGTGACGATGCCGATGGTCGTCCCGGTGTCGTTGACGACCGCGCCGACATGCGAGCTGGTGCGGCGCAGGATGGTCGTCGCGTCGTCGAGGGGTGTGTTCGAGTCGATGACCGGGAGTGTGCGGATCTTGTCCACGCCGATGATGGTGTCGGGGCCGATCTGTTCGTCGAGAATCTCGTCGAGCACGTCCTTGAGGTGCAGGTACCCGGTGATGGTGCCGTTGGGACTGCGCACCGGGAAGCGCGAGAAGCCGGTCTCGCTGACGGCCTGTTCGACCGCGCCCAGGGTCGGTCCCACACCGCCCGTGCGCGGATCCACCTGCATGGTGACCGAGCGCGTCTTGTCGAGCGGGATCATCACCTCCGCGACCGAGCGGTCCACCGACGACAGTGCGCGCGTGAGACGTTCGTGCTCCTCGGCGTCGATCAGCCCCTCCTGCTTCGACTCGCCGAGCATCTGCGCCAGCTCCACCGACGACACCGTCGACGCCAGTTCGTCCTTCGGTTCGACACGCATGAGCCGCAGCGAGATGTTCGCCAGCCAGTTGTAGAAGGCGATCAGCGGGCGCACCAGGCGGATGAATGCCAGGTGCACCGGGACCAGCAACATCGCCGACGCTTCCGGGCCCGCCAACGCGATGTTCTTCGGCACCATCTCACCGAGCAGGATGTGCAGCACCACGACCAGCGCCAGCGCGATCGCGAAGGCGATCGGGTGCAGCAGTGCGTCGGGCACGTGCACCAGGTGCAGCGGCTTCTCGATCAGATGCGCGATCGCGGGTTCACCGACTCGACCCAGCAGGATCGAACAGATCGTGATGCCCAGCTGGGCACCGGCGAGCATCAGCGACAGATGTTCGCCCGCGCGGATCACCGTCCGGGCCCGCTTCTTCCCGGACTGCTCCAGGGCCTCCAGCCGATCGCGGCGCGCCGAGATCAGGGAGAACTCGGCACCCACGAAGAACGCGTTCCCCGCCAGCAGGGCGACGGCCAGTACGACCGCCCAGATGTCACCCATCGATGGTCACCTCGCCATCCTGGTCGGTCGATCCATCGGTCTCGGCGGGACGCAGTGACACCACATCGATTCGCATGCCGTCCATCTGGGTCACCGTGGCCCGCCAGGTCGTCGAATCGGTCGACGGAATCGGGGTGTCCTCCTCGTCCTCATCGTCCGATACCGATCGGGCGGGCAGTTCCACGCTGTCCCCGGTCCGCGGTATCCGGCCGAGGACGAACATGACCAGACCACCCAGCGTGTCGTACGAACCGTCGGGCGCGAGATAACCGGTGGCCGCGTACAACTCGTCGATGCGCAGAAGCCCCGAGCACAGGAAGCCGTCTCCGTCGGGCGTGATGTCGGCGAGTTCGTCGTCGTGTTCGTCGGTGACGTCACCGAGGATCTCCTCGATGAGATCCTCGGTGGTCACGATTCCCGCGGTGCCGCCGTACTCGTCCTCGACGACACACACCTCGAGACCGTCCGCGCGGATGCGTTCCATCAGTGCGTCGCCGTCGAGGCTGCCCGGTACGCGGGCGACCGGACGCGCGAGGTTGACGACCGGAGTGGTGGCCTGACGTTCCGGTGGCACGGTGAACGCCTGTTTGATGTGCACCACGCCGAGCAGGTCGTCGAGGTCACCGTCGTTGACCACGGGGAACCGCGAGTGTCCGGTGGTCGACGACGCGAGGATCAGATCGCGGACCGAGGCGTCGCGATCGAGGCATTCGACGGTGACGCGCGGGGACATCAGGTCTTCGGCGGTCAGTTCACCGAAGCGCAGCGACCGGTTGACCAGGGTGGCGGTCTCCTCGTCGATCGAGCCCTGCTTCGCCGAGTTCCGGACCAGCGACTCCAGCTCCTGAGGGGATCGGGCCGATCGCAGTTCCTCCGCGGGTTCGATGCCGAGACGGCGCACGATCCAGTTGGCGGTGCCGTTGAGACCCACGATGGCCCACCGGAACGCCGCGGAGAAAATGGTCATCGGGCCGGCCGTCGCACGAGCCACGGCCAGTGGCTTGGCGATGGCCAGGTTCTTCGGGATCAACTCGCCGAGCACCATTGACAGCGACGTCGCCAGCACGAGGGCGAGGGCGAGGGTGGTCCCGCTCGCGACCGACTCGGACAGGCCGAGTGAGGTCAGCGGCGGTTTGATGATCTTCGCCAGCACCGGTTCGGCGATGTAGCCGGTGATGAGGGTGGTGATGGTGATGCCGAGTTGGGCACCCGACAACTGGAAGGACAACGTGCGATGAGCGCGGTCGACCAGACGGGACCGGCGGTCGCCGCGTTCGGCCACGTCGGCGGAGATCGCCGACCGCTCCAGCGCGGTCAACGAGAACTCGGCGGCCACGAACAGGGCGGTGCCCAGGGTCAGTGCGATGAACCCGATGAGGCTCGCGACGAGGAGGAGGATCTCCACGGTCACCAACCACCCGGCAACGGTCGTCCCTCGGCAAAGCCCGCTGCCGACTGGATACCGAGGACGGCCTTCTCGTGCATCTCGGCGAGGGTACGCGCGCCGGTGTAGGTCGCGGTGCTGCGCACGCCGGCGCAGATCTGATCGATGAGGTCCTCGACGCTCGGACGCTCCGGGTCGATCCGGATGCGGGAGCTCGAGATGCCCTCCTCGAACAACGATTTGCGCGCGCGGTCATACGCGCCGTCATCGGCCGATCGCGCGGCGACGGCCCGTTTGGACGCCATCCCGAAACCGACCTTGTAGAGGCCGTCGGCGTCGGAATGCAGGTCGCCGGGCGACTCGTAGGTTCCGGCGAACCACGACCCGATCATCACGTTGGACGCTCCCGCGGCGATGGCCAGTGCGACGTCACGCGGATGCCGCACACCCCCGTCGGCCCACACGTGACCGCCGAGTTCCTTTGCGGCCGTGGCGCATTCAGCGACCGCCGAGAACTGTGGGCGCCCGACACCGGTCATCATCCGGGTGGTGCACATGGCTCCGGGACCCACGCCGACCTTCACGATGCTCGCGCCGGCTTCGATCAGATCGCGGGTGCCGTCCGCGGACACCACGTTGCCGGCGACGATCGGCACACCGGGCTCGGTGGCGGCCACCGAGGCCAGAGCCGTGAGCATCTTCTCCTGATGGCCGTGGGCGGTGTCCATGACGAGCAGATCAGCCCCGGCCTCCACCAGCGCCGCGGCCTTCCCGACGACGTCCCCGTTGATACCGACCGCGGCCGCGATCCGCAGGCGTCCGTCGTCATCGGTATTCGGCCGGTAGATGCCGTGCCGCAGGGCGCCGACCCGCGTCAGCACGCCGGCCAGTCTGCCGTCGTGATCGACGAGGATGGCCAGTCCGAGATAGTGATCGCCGAGGGCGTCGAACACCTCGCGGGGATCCGTGGCCGACGGGAGCAGCAGCATGTCCGGATCCAGAACGTCATGCACCCGCGAGAATCGATCGACGTCGCGGCACCGTTTCTCGGTGACGACGCCGATCGGGCGGCGATCGTCGTCGATGACCACCGCCACACCGTGGGCCCGCTTGGGCAGCAGGGCCAGCGCATCGGTCACCGAATCGTCGGCGGTCAGCGTCACCGGTGTGTCGGCGACGAGATCACGCGATTTCACGAAGGCGATCGACTCGGCCGCCGCCGACAACGGGAGATCCTGGGGGAGCACCACCAGCCCGCCGCGCCGGGCGACGGTCTCCGCCATCCGCTTGCCCGCGACGGCCGTCATGTTCGCGACCACAATCGGTACGGTCGTCCCGGTGCCGTCCGATGTCGAGATGTCCACGTCGAACCGTGAGGCGACGTCGGAGCGGTTCGGGACGACGAAGACGTCGTCGTAGGTCAGGTCGTGATCGGGTCGGTGCCCCTCCAGGAAACGCACGGCGAAAGACTACGCCTCGACCTCGGTGCGGTCCCCGCTCCACTGCGTGTGGAAGGAGCCGTCCTTGTCCACCCGCCGATAGGTGTGGGCGCCGAAATAGTCGCGCAGCCCCTGGGTGAGTGCGGCGGGCAACCGGTCCGCCCGCAGCGCGTCGTAGTAGTTCAGCGACGACGAGAAGGCCGGTACCGGTACGCCGAGCAGCGTCGCGGTCGCGACCACCCGACGCCAGCTGTCGAGGCCGGTCTCCACGGCGTCACGGAAGAACGGGTCGAGCAGCAGGCTCGGCAGCTCGGGATTCTCGGCGTAGGCCTCGCGGATGCGGTTGAGGAACGTGGCCCGGATGATGCAGCCGCCCCGCCAGATGGTGGCCAGTGAACCGGGGTCGACGTCCCATCCGTACTCGGCACTGCCGGCCGCGATCTGATCGAAGCCCTGAGCGTAGGCAACGACCTTCGACGCGTAGAGCGCGTTCTTGATGTCCTCGATGAAGGCCTTGCGATCGGTGGGGGCCTCACCGAGGGTGCCGGAGGCGAGGCCGTTGGCTGCCTTGCGCTGGTCCGTCGCGGACGACAACGCACGGGCGAACACCGCCTCGGCGATGCCGGTCGTCGGGATCCCCAGATCCAGTGCGGACTTGACCGTCCAACGACCGGTGCCCTTCTGTCCGGCCTCGTCGACGATCACGTCGACGAGGGGCTTGCCGGTCTCGGCGTCGACCTGACTGAGCACCTCGGCGGTGATCTCGATCAGGTAGCTCTCCAGTTCGGTGGTGTTCCATTCGCGGAAGACATCGGCGATCTCGGCCACCGGCATGTCGAGCACATTGCGCATGAGGTCGTAGGCCTCGCCGATGAGCTGCATGTCGGCGTATTCGATGCCGTTGTGGACCATCTTCACGAAATGGCCGCTGCCGTCGGGGCCGATGTGCGTGCAGCACGGCTCGCCGTCGACCTGTGCGGCGATGGACTCCAGCATCGGGCCGAGCGATTCGTAGGACTCCGCCGGGCCGCCGGGCATGATCGCGGGACCGTTGAGCGCGCCCTCCTCGCCGCCGGAGATGCCGGCACCGACGAAGTGCAGCCCCTTCTCGGCCAGTGCGTGTTCACGGCGGATGGTGTCGGTGTAGAGCGCGTTGCCGCCGTCGATGATGATGTCGCCCTCTTCGAGGACATCGGCCAGTTCGTCGATGACGGCGTCGGTGGCATCGCCCGCCTTCACCATGATGAGAACCCGCCGCGGCCGCTCCAGCGCGTCGACGAACTCCTTGATCGACTCGGTGCGCACGAAGTTCCCGTCGGAACCGTGTTCGGCGAGCAGCGCGTCGGTCTTCCCGACACTGCGGTTGTGCAGGGCCACGGTGTAGCCGTGGCGGGCGAAGTTGCGGGCGATGTTCGAGCCCATGACGGCCAGACCGGTGACACCGATCTGGGCTTTGCCGGATGAGGAATCGGCCGGGCCGGAGGTGTTGGCGGTGCCGGTAGCGGTAGTCATGAAACCAGACTATTGGTTTGTGCCACGGCCGTCGTGCGCGGCCACCGTCACGCGGATCCGGTGGGCGTTACGCCGAACTGACGAGACGGCTCAGCTCGGTGAGCCAGGGGATGGCCACGGCCAGCGTGGGGACGACGAGTACGGCTGCCGCACACATGTACGCGATGGTCGCGATCAGTCGCGCGGGCCGGTCGTCGCGGAGTCGGTGGATGCGGGCGAGTGTGGTCGGACCGCCCACCGCCATGGCGCCACGAGGGGCGACCGCGTCGGCACAGGCGACGAGTGCGCGTCCGAGGGTCGTCGGGGTGGTGGCGCGGACGGCCTGATCGTCGGCGAGCGACTCGACCAGCAATTCGACTGCGCCCAAAGCGGATTGACTACGAACAAAGCGGGGGAACGCCTCGTGCAGGGCGATGAACGCCTCGAGTACCAGGTCATGCCGTGCGCGCAGGTGGGCACGCTCATGGGCGATGACCGCGGTCAATTCGTCGCGTGACAGGCGTGCGACGACACCTTCGCTGACGACGACGCGCTGACGCAGACCGGGCAGACAGTAGGCGAGGGGCTGCTCGACGTCGATCATCCGGACATCGCGTCCGAACAGGGGATGGGTGACGTCCGAGCGGTCGCACCGGTCGAGGATGTCGATGAGACGGCGATGCGCGTGTCTGCGGGCGCGGGTGCGGACTCCCACCCGGATCACGGTGTACATCAGGCGCGCGCCGACCATCAGGGTGAGCGCGAAGACCCCGACCAAGGTCAGCCAGAGGGGGAACCCGAGCCGTTCGATCTCATGCAGCGGATTGGTCGTCGGTGCACCGTCGGGACCGGGGGCGAGCAGGTTCGCCGCGATGGCCAGACCGCAACTGAATGCCGACAGCACCGCGGCAAGTGCGATGGCCTGCCAGAGCGTCATCGCCGCCCGCGGGGCCTTCGTCGGCCAGGACGCACGGGACAACACCTCGGCGGCGGGTCCGACCAGAACGAGGGTCAGAATGCCGAAAAGCAGCGCGGTCATCGCGGTGTTTCCTTGCGTGGGCTGGTGGGCGGGGAACTGCTCAGGTGGTCGGTGAGAATCTATCCCTTCTCGGTGGTGCCGCGGGCGGCTTCGAGTTCATCGAGGGCCAGCCGCAGGGCGGCGGCCTCGTCGGCGCCGACGCGCCCGACGAACGAGACGAGTGCGGCGTGGCGCGATCCGGGCGCGTCCGCCTCGCTCAGTGCGTCGACCATCAGGCTCGCCACGAGGTCTTCGCGCGGGTGGGTCGGCACGTACTTGTAGGCGCGGTCGTCGCGGAGCTGGGAGACCAGCTTCTTCTTCGCCAGACGCTGCAGCACCGTCATCACCGTGGTGTACGCGAGGGAGCGGTCCCGGGACAGTTCGGCGTGCACCTGCCGGACCGTCTGCGGTTCCGGACTCGCCCATAACGAGTCCATCACCGCACGCTCGAGATCGCCCAACCCATTCATCTTTCGCATTTTACCTACCTTCGCCGGTTTGCCCACTCGCCCGTCATCTGTCGTCGCCCATCGAATACCGCCACGCCGTCCGTGCCGCCTTGACAACATTGGTAAGGCTACCCTACGTTGTTGTTACGTCGGACCGCGCGAGAGTCCTGAGGGCTGCAGAGACCCCCGGTCCACGCACGATGGGCCCCACACTGATGCAACGCAGTGTGGGGCCCATCGGTTCCTCGGTGCCTCTTCGGCCCGCCGCGATTCTTTTCGGCGTGTCGTCGCGGAGCACCTGGCGTGTTCGATCGGGTGCCGTCATGGCACGCTCGGTGCATGAGCGATGACACCGGAAACCAGACCACGGCGGACGACCGCGAGGCGTTGATGACGTCGACCTTCGGTCGCGGATTCGACACGGCGGCTCTCGGGGTGGTGATCGACGAGGCGGGAGCGGACCGCCTGCTCGCACACTTCGAGATCACGCCGAAGCATCACCAGCCGTTCGGCATCGTGCACGGCGGTGTGTACTGCGCGGTCGCCGAGGGGGCGGCCAGCTGCGCCGCCTTCGTCTGGCTGCAGGACAGCGGTATCGGTGGCACGGCGGTCGGCGTCAACAACAACACCGACTTCCTGCGGTCGGTCAGTGCGGGGACCATCTCGGTCACGGCGGAGCCGGTGCACCGTGGCCGGCGTCAGCAGCTGTGGCGGGTGCTGATGACCGACGAGCAGGGCAAGCCCGTGGCCACGTCACAGGTGCGCCTGCAGAACATCGAATTGCCGGCCGACGCCGAGGTTCCCGGCGCGTCCTGAGCGGCCGGGGTCAGCCGGCCTCGGCATTCGAGGCCGGCGACTCCTCCTTCTGAGCCTTGTTCTCTGCTTTCTCGGCCTTCTCGTGGGCCTTCTCGGCCGCATCCTGCTTTTTCGCGTTCTCGATGGCGAACGGATCGCCGGCCGAGATCGCCTCGACGTCGGGCACCGACTTCTTCTCGAGCTCACTGAGGGCACCGAGTGCGGTACGCGCGTACACCTGCTGTTCGGTGATCGCGAGCTGCGAGCGGCCACGTGTGGTGAAGGCGAAGAACCAGTTGATCAGGGTGTTCAGACGGTTCCGGAAACCGACCATGTACACCAGGTGCAGGGCGAGCCAGCCGAGCCACGCGAAGTAGCCGGCGGATTCGAACGTCCACTTGGTGCCGGGGATCGGGACCTGCATGACCGCGCTGAACCGGGACACCGTGGCCATCGACCCCTTGTCCCAGTAGCTGAAGGGTTTCCGGTCGGCCTGGGTCCGCCCGCGTAGACCGGCGATGATCGCGTCGGCGGCATAGCGGCCACCCTGGATGGCGCCCTGTGCGACCCCGGGAACACCGTCGACGGCCACCATGTCGCCGACGGCGAACACGTAGGGATGGCCGGGAACGGTGAGATCGGACTGCACCTTCACGCGGCCGGCCCGGTCGAGTTCCGCTCCGGACTGCTCGGCCAGCTGCTTGGCGAGGCCACTGGCCTGCACACCCGCCGACCACACCTTGCACTGCGATTCGATGCGGCGCGTGGTGCCGTCCTTGTCCTTCACCACGAGTCCGTCGTAGTCGAGATCGACGACCATCGCGTTCAGCTGTACTTCCACGCCGAGCTTCTCCAGGCGCGCGGCGGCCTTTTTGCCCAGTTTCTCCCCGAACGGCGGCAGCACCGCGGGCGCGGCGTCCAGCAGGATGACCCGTGCCTCGGTCGGATCGATGTGGCGGAACGTGCCCTTGAGTGTCTTGTCGCTCATCTCGGCGATCTGGCCGGCGAGTTCGACACCGGTGGGGCCTGCGCCGACGACCACGAAGGTCAGCAGCCTCGCGCGCTCCTCCGGATCCTTCGACAGTTCCGCCTGCTCGAAGGCGCCCAGAATCCGTCCACGGAGCTCGAGGGCGTTGTCGATGGTCTTCATGCCGGGAGCGAACTCCGCGAAATGGTCGTTGCCGAAGTAGGACTGATCGGCGCCCGCCGCGACGATCAGGCTGTCGAACGGCGTCACGGTGACCCGCTCGAGCAACTGCGAGCTGACGGTCTTGCCCTCGAGGTCGATCGTGAACACGTCGCCGAGCAGCACGGTGATGTTCTTCTCCTTGCGGAGGATCACACGCGTCGCGGGAGCGATCTCACCCTCGGCGATGATGCCGGTGGCCACCTGATACAGCATCGGCTGGAACAGGTGGTGGGTGGTCCGCGCGATGAGTGTCACGTCGACGTCGGCCTTCGCGAGACGCTGGGCGGCGAAGAGTCCGCCGAAGCCGGACCCGACGATGACGACGTGCGGGCGAGCGGTGGGCGTGCTGGTCATCGTGAGGAACTCCCCTGTCGATCGGAGGTGGGCTGGCCGCGCGGTCTCAACGGTAGTCAATCATCCGCGCTCGGTCGCGCGCAGCACGGAGTTCGCCTAGGCGGTCAGGTCGTGGACACCCGAGGCGCGTGAGGGCCACGACCGCGCGGAGAGTGCGGGGGACGACCACGCGGGTGCCGACCAGGTGGCCGCCGACCACGACATCGTCGCGGTTTCCCAATGGTGGCGCAGCAGTTCGTATTCCACCTCGCCGAAGCCGGCGCCGGCGTGGATGTCGTCGTCGGAGAGGTGAATGGCGCTCATTCGCATGCCGATCTTCTCCATGACGCGCCTCGACGGCATGTTCTCGGCCATCGTCGACGCGAAGACGCGGTCGGCCGCGATGGTCGTGAAGGAGATCTGGAGAAGTCGCGTGGCCGCTTCGGTGGCCAGCCCCCGTCCCCAGGCGTCGCGGCGCAGCCGGTAGCTCAGTTCGAGTTCGGAACTGCTGCTGTGGCGAGGTGTGCGCAGGGAGAACCAGCCCGCGAATGCCAGGCTGCGGCGGTCGCGTGCGGCCCAGATCCCGGTGCCGTGGGATCGCTGTTCGGCGAGAGCGCGGGGGAGCACCCAGTCCTCGATCACTTCCCGGGGGGTGGCGCTGCCACCGCTGACGTACCGCATCACCGCGGGGTCGCTGTCGAGGGCCACGAGTGCGTCGGCGTCGGCCTCGGTGACCGGTCGCAGCTGCAGGCGGGCGGTCTCCACAATCATGTGTTGCCTCCCGTCGCATCTCCGGACCGAGCTCATCTCTGCGGAGAGTCTACGGCGAGGGGCAACCCCGGACCGGCAGGAGCGATTGCGTGTTGCCGGGCTCAACGATCGTCACCGGACCCGGCTGCCGTGTCGGCGTCAACGGATAGGGTTTGCGTTCGTGAGCGACGAATTCCTGGAAGTGTCCGTACAACTCCGCTGGGGCGACATGGACATCAATCATCACGTCAACAACGTGCAGATCGCGCGGCTGTTCGAGGAGAGCCGTGTGCGCTCCTTCCGGGACTGGCTCGACGCGTGGCCCACGGGATTCTCGATGCTGGTGGTGCGGCAGGACATCGTGTTCACGGCCGTCCTGCATTATTCGGCCGAGCCCATCACGATCCGCACGTCGGTGAAGCGCATCGGGACGACCTCGTTCGTGATGGCACTGACGCTCGTCGACCCGAACGGCACGACCTGTGCGATCGCCGAGACCACGATGGTGTCGGTGGACGCCGCGGGTGCGCCGGACGCCTTCCCCGCGGAGGTGCGCACGGTGCTCGAGGCCCATCACACTCCGGACGCCGGCATTCCCGCGCGGGACTGACCGGTCGCAGCCGAACCCACAGTCATTGGGCCGCAACATGTTCCACATTCATCGGGCGGAAAGGGCCGACGTCCTCGCCGACGCGCTCGCCGAACTACTGTCGGTGCCGCTCGATGATCCGATGACCGCGGAGGTCATCGTGATCCCCGCACCGGGGGTGGAGCGCTGGCTGCACCAGCACCTGGCACTTCGATTGGGTGCGGCCGGGGCCCGGGACGGCGTTGCCGCCAATATCGAGTTCACGTCGCCCGCTGCGCTCACCGACCGGGTGCTGGGCGCACCCGCGCGCGGTGGACCGTGGCGCACTCCGGCGGTCACCTGGGCGATCCTGCGGGTGCTCGACGAGCGGCTCGACGATCCCGGGATGTCGGTGCTGGCGCGTCATCTCGGTGCGGGCGGGGCCGACGACCGGCGCGATCGCCGGTACGCGACCGCGCGGCACCTGGCGGGCCTGTTCGAGTCGTACGGCAGGCAACGGCCGACGATGCTCGCCGCGTGGGCGGCCGGCGACGATTCGGACGGGGCGGGCGGACTCGTCGACGATGATCTGGCATGGCAGCCGGACTTCTGGCGGGCCGTCCGGTCGGACATCGGGGTGCCCCACCCCGCCGAGACGCTTCCCGCGGCCTGTTCCGAGATCCGTTCCGGCACCGCGACACTCGATCTGCCGGAACGGATCTCGGTATTCGGTCCGACCCGGGTGACCGAATCGTTCCGACAGGTCATCGGCGCCGTGTCGGCTCATCGCGATGTGCACCTCTACCTCCCGCATCCCGGACCGGCGCTGTGGTCGGCGGTCGACGCGACCGCCGAGGCGGCATCCACCGACCGGCCGGTCCCGCGCGACCCGTCGGCGCCGCCGGTGCCGAGACACCCCTTGCTCGCGGGCCAGTCCCGGGACGTCCAGGAACTGCAGCGCAGGCTCGCGCCGATGGCCGACACCGTCGAACATCTGCCGGCGCGGGAGGCACCCGTGACCGTGCTCTCCATCCTGCAGGACGAATTGCGCACCGATCGCCCGACGGAATCGACGGTCGCGCCGGACAACTCCGTCGAGGTACACGCCTGCCACGGGCCGGAACGGCAGGTCGAGGTGCTGGCCGACCGTCTTCTGCACCTGTTCGCCGACGATCCGACGCTGCAACCCCGCGACGTCCTGGTGATGTGCCCGGATGTCGAGACCTTCGCGCCACTCATCCGTGGCGCCTTCGGTCAGCCGGGGCTCGATCAGCCCGCCTTCGATCTCCGTGTACGACTGGCCGACCGCGGATTACGGCATACCAACGAGATCCTGGACGCACTGGCGGCCATCGTCGAGTTGGCCGCCGGACGCATCACGGCCGGTGCCGTGCTCGACCTCCTGGCCCGTGGGCCGGTGCGCAACCGCTTCGAGTTCACCGACGACGATCTGGAGATGATCCGGGAATGGTTGGCGGGCAGCAACATCCGTTGGGCGCTCGACGGCACCCAGCGCGCCCGATTCGGGCTGACCGGCTTCGGTCAGGGCACATTCGAGTCCGGCCTGGACCGCATCGCACTCGGTGCCGTCGCCGACGAGACGGACGGACAGTGGCTCGGCACGGCGCTCCCGCTGCCCGGTGTGGAGAGCACCGAGATCGACCTCGCCGGACGATTCGCGGAGTTCGTCGACCGGCTCACCACGGCGGTCGACACGGTGTCGGCCACGCACCCGCCACGACGCTGGCTCGACGAACTCCTCGCCGTCGTCGACAGCCTGCTGCTCACCGATCGGGACGAGGAATGGCAACGCGCGCAGGCCATCCGATCGATCACCGAGATCTTCGACGGGCATCTGCGCGACGGCGCACCCGAAACCGAACTTCGTCCCGGCGACATCCGTGACCTGTTCTCGATACTGCTGGCCACCGCGCCGACCCGTTCGAACTTCCGCACCGGCGAGCTGACGGTGTGTTCGATGGTGCCGATGCGCTCGGTCCCGCACCGGGTGATCGTGCTGCTCGGTGTCGACGCCGAGGCCTTCCCGCGCGCGCAGCGCATCGACGGCGACGACATCCTGGGTCGCGCGCCGATGATCGGTGAACGTCATCCCCGCGACGAGGACAGGCAGGTGTTCCTCGATGCCGTCGGGGCCGCCACCGACAATCTGATCGTGCTCTACAGCGGCGCGGATCCGGTGACCGGACAACGGATTCCGCCGGCCATGGTGGTCAGTGAACTCGTCGACGCGGTCGCCGCGATCACCGGCGGTGGCGATGTGGTGCGCCGGCACACGCTGCACGGTTTCGACCGTGCCAATTTCACCCCGGGCGCCGTCGCGGGCATACCGGGACCGTTCGGGCACGACGCCGCGACGCTGGCAGGCGTGCGGGCTCTGGACCGCGCGCCGGTGGCCGCGCCCCGGATGGCGGACCTACGTCTTGATCAGGCCGATGCCGACGACATCGATCTCGACGCACTGGTCACCTTCCTCGTGAACCCGGCCGAAGGGTTTCTCCGTCAGCGCCTCGGTGCACGCCTGCCGGCCGAGGACCGACCGCATCCCGATCAGCTCGACCTGGCGCTGGACCCTCTGGACCAGTGGGCCATCGGGGACCGCTTCCTGTCCCGCATGCTGGGTGGCGCCGAACTCGTGGACTGTCAGGCCGCCGAACTACGTCGGGGAAGTCTCCCGCCCTTCGCCTTCGGCACGCGCGAACTGGAGTCGATATCGGCCGATGTGGCGGCCTTGTTCGCCGCGGCCTCGGCGGCGCGGACCGGTGAGGCGACCACCGTCGACGTGGTCGTGCCGCTGCCGGACGGCAGGCGGGTCCACGGCACGGTCGGTGACGTGTTCAACGGCTCCCCGGTCACCGTCACCTACTCGAAGCTCCGTGCCAAACAACGGATCTCGATGTGGGTGCGACTTCTCGCACTGGCTGCCTCGGAGGCCGCCCGACCCTCCGGACACGGGCACGGTGTGCCCGGCGGCCTGGTGGTCGCGCGGCGGCCCGCACGCAGCGGAGGCATCGCGCGCTCGTTGTTGGCGGTGCCGGAAAACCCCACGGCGGTTCTGGCCGATCTCGTGGCGATCCGTGACGCAGGCCTGCGCCGGGTGCTGCCATTACCTCTCGACCCGGCCGCCGACTTCGCCGAACACCTCGCGCGCAGTGGACGAGTCGACCGCGCACTGGTCGCTGCCCGATCCTCCTTCGAACGGAACTTCGGTGCGCACACCGACCGTTACGTTCGGCTCGCCTTCGGCGGCGACGTGGGCACCGACGTCGGATTCGACGACCTGCTCACCGACACGGTGGCCGACGCGGCCGACTGGTGCGATCGCGTCCTGCCCGGCGAATCCACGGATCCGGCATTCGCGGGACTCGCCCGACTGGTGTGGACACCACTCATCGAACACGAGACGCCGTCATGACCCCACCTCCGGAGACCGGCACGGTTCCGGTCCTGCCGTTCGACATCACCGCGCCCCTGCCCACCGGGACCACCGTGCTGGAGGCGAGCGCGGGGACCGGCAAGACCTACGCGATCGTCGGCCTCGCGGCACGGTTCATTGCCGAGGGCGTGCCGATCGACTCTCTGCTGCTGGTGACGTTCAGTCGGGCGGCGACCGCGGAGCTGCGGGAGCGCATGCGCGAACGGATCGCCGATCTCGCTGCCGCCCTGAGGAATCCGGATGCCCATGCGGAGGATCCGGATCCTCTGGTCCGCCACCTCGCCTCCGGTACACCCGAGGACACCGGGATCCGCCGTGACCGACTCCTGCGTGCACTGTCGGACTTCGATGCGTCGACCATCGCGACCACGCACACCTTCTGCAGCAAGATGCTGGACGCGCTCGGATTCCTCGGTGAACGCGAACTCGTACGGGAACTCGTCGAGGACGTCGACGATCTCGTCGATGAGGCCGCCCGTGACCTGTATCTGCGCGGTTACGCCAACGGACGTGAGCCGGACCTGTCGGCCGACGATGCGGCGACCATCGCCCGGGACGCGGTGCGGCAACCGGCTGCCGTCCTGAGTCCCACGGACGAGGAACTCCCGGACCCCTCCGCCGACGCCGCCGTGGTCGCCGGCACGCGGGTCCGCTTCGCGCAGCGCATCCGGGAGGTGATCCGTGGCCGGAAACGGTTGTCGCGGTTGCGGACATACGACGACCTGCAGTCGGTGCTGGCCGAGATCGTGTCCGATCCCGAGTTCGGGGACCGGGCATGCAAGCGAATCCGGTCCGGCTTCCGGGTCGTGCTCGTCGACGAGTTCCAGGACACCGATCCGCAGCAGTGGGAGATCGTGCGCCGGTGTTTCCACGGTCATCGGGACCTGGTTCTCGTCGGCGACCCGAAGCAGTCCATCTACGGGTTCCGCGGCGCGGATGTGCTGAGCTATCTGCAGGCGGTGGCCTCCGCCGACAACCTGCGGGTCCTCGACACCAATTGGCGGTCGGACGGCGATCTGGTGGAAGGTCTCGGCCGGTTGTACGGCGGCGCCGAACTCGGCCATCCCGATATCGTGATCCGTGATGTCGCAGCGGCACGGCCGGGCAGCCGAGTACCCGGTGTGCCCTCCGTGCGTCTGCGTGCGTTCCGGCGGGATTCGTTCACGGTCACCAACTCTCTCGGTCTGCCGACGGTGGGGGATGCGCGGGACGCGGTGATCGCCGATGTCGCCGCGGACATCGCCGGACTGCTGTCGTCGGGAACGATGATCGAGGGGGCCGACGGCGACATGCGACCGGTGACGGCCGGGGACATCGCGGTGCTGGTGACCGCCAACAAGACGATCGAGCCGTTGCAGCAGCGCCTCGCCGAGCACGGCGTGGCCGCGGTGATGGGCGCGGGCACCAGCGTGTTCCACACCCCGGCGGCGCGGCACTGGCTGGCGGTCCTGCGTGCGGTGGAGCAGCCCGCCCGCGGCGACCTGGTCCGCATCGCCGCACTGGGGCCACTCATCGGCTGGACCGGCGACAAACTCGCCGGCGACGACGGATCGTCGGAGGCGTGGCTGGCGGCGCAACTGCAGGAATTCGGGCGGGTCTTCGAGGACGCGGGTTTCGCCGCGATGGCCCAGCGTCTGATGAGCCGCCTGACCGTGACCGAGCGGGTCCTGGGCAGCGTCGGCGGTGAGCGACTCATGACCGACCTGCTCCAGGTGGCCGCACTGTGCAACGCCGAGGTGGCACGGCGTGAGTACGGGCTGGGTGGGCTGTCGGAGTGGCTGGCCGATCGCATCGCGGATCCGATTCAGCGACAACAGGAACAGACTCGACGTCTGGACCGGGACGCGCACGCCGTGCAGATCATGACGGTCCACAAAAGCAAGGGACTCGAGTTCCCGATCGTGTACGTGCCCTTCGCCTGGGACGGCACACGCAACAGCCAGCGGGCGACATTCACCTTCCACGACGACGCGGGTGCGCGGCATCTCGATGTCGGTGGAGAGAGTGCTCCCGGGCATCGCGAACGTCGCGCCCGCCACCGTGCCGAGTCGGCGGGCGACGATCTGCGTTCGCTGTACGTCGCTCTCACCCGGGCCCGGTCACAGGTCACGTTGTGGTGGGCGCCGACGGCCTTCACCACGGATTCCTCCCTGCACCGCATGCTGTTCGGGCGCCGGGACGGTGCGTCGTCGGTGCCGGTATCGGTGGACATCCCCGACGACGACGGGTGCGCGGCAGTGCTCAACGGCTTCGCCGCGGATGGCCGGGTGCGCGTGGAGTGGGCGGGCGGTCAGCGGACCCGCCACATGGTCCCCGCGGAGGAGGCGCCGGCGGAGACCCGGCTGGAGATCGCGCCGTTCGATCGAGTGATCGACCAGACGTGGCGGCGCACATCGTATTCGGCGATCGTCGCGGGTGCCGCCCACGGACCGTCGGTGGTGCTGGCCTCCGGGAGCGAGCGGCCCGATGATCTCGTGGACGACGAGCCCACCGCGGCCACCGAGGCCGGTGTCAGCGAACCCGGCGAGAACGAGATGCGGGACGGTAATCCGTCTCCGATGAACGGCATGCCCTTCGGTGCGGCGTTCGGCACGCTGGTGCACGAGGTCCTCGAGTATGTGGACACCGCGGCCGAAGACATCACGGAGCATGTGCGCGCACTATGTGCGACCGCGATCGCCGAGCGAATGATCGACATCGATGTGTACGCACTGACGGCGGCGCTCGTCGGTGTGCTGACCACACCGCTGGGCTTCGGTGACCTGTGGTCCGTCTCGCCGCGCAACCGTCTGGCGGAGATGGAGTTCGAATTCCCGCTCGCCGCTGGAGCCGAATCAGACGGCGGTACGGCGCGATCGGTCACGACCACGGCGATCGCCGATGTCCTCGATCGTCACCTGCCCGACGGCGATGTCCTCGCGCCCTACGCGGAGAGGTTGCGGTCGCTGCCCGCACAGCGTTTCCGCGGTTTCCTGACCGGCAGCATCGACTCGGTGCTCCGTACCCCGGACGGCCGCTTCGTGATCGTCGACTACAAGACGAATCGGCTGCGACCGGGTGACCTCGTGGCGGAGGACTTCGACCGGGAGGCCATGGCGGCCGAGATGATGGCCGCCCACTACCCGCTGCAGGCGCTGCTGTATTCCGTTGCCCTGCATCGATATCTGCGATGGCGGATGGCCGGATACGATCCGGCGGCACATCTCGGCGGAGCGCAGTACCACTTCGTCCGCGGCATGGTCGGCCCGTCGACACCCGCGGGCTGCGGGGTGTTCGACTGGGCGATTCCGCCGGAACTGGTGGTCGAACTGTCCGATCTGCTGGGGGAGGGCCGATGACATTCCTCGCGACACGAGCCGACGGCACGATGGCCGCCCTCAACGAGGCGGGGGTGCTCGACGCCGCGGACGTGCACGTCACAGCCCGCATGGTGCGCCTGTGCGGTGAACCCGTCGAGGAGACCGCGCAGATCGCCACGGCCCTGGCTGTCCGAGCGGTCCGCTTCGGATCCACCTGTCTCGCACTGGATCAGGTGTCCGATCTGGCGGGGGACGACCCCGACATCGCGGCACTGCTCCCGGACACGGCGGACCTCGTCGCGGCACTTGATCGCAGTCCACTGGTACGTGGATCGGGAGCGGGTCCGTTGCGTCCACTCGTTCTGGCCGAATCCGTCGACGGTCCACTCCTGTACCTGCAGAAGTACTTTCGTCAGGAGGAGCGGATTCGCGAGGTCCTGGCCGAGCGCGCGGCCGGCCGTCCGACCGCGGACCTCGAAGCGCTCGACGCCGCGGTCGACGAGGTCTTCGAGGCCGAGACGCCGGAGAACGCGTTGCAGCGACTGGCCGCCCGCGTCGCCGCGGTCAGCGCCACGGTGGTGCTCGCCGGTGGACCGGGCACCGGCAAGACGTACACGGTGGCACGGATTCTCGGCGTCCTGGACCGGCTGTCCGAGGGGACGGCGCGTATCGGTCTGTGCGCACCCACCGGACGAGCGGCCGCCCAGTTGCAGGCCGCCGTCGGCGCGTCCGGGGTGGCGCCGCCGTCGGTGCGGGCCGTCACGGTGCATTCCCTGCTCGGTTGGCGGCCGGGCTCGACCCCGAGGTTCGGGCGTGGCAACACACTTCCGTACGACGTGATCGTGGTCGACGAAACCTCGATGTTGTCCATGACGGCGATGAGCGCGCTCCTCGACGCCATCCGCCCCGATGCCCGGATCATCCTCGTCGGTGACCCGCATCAGCTGGCCTCGGTGGAAGCCGGCGCGGTGCTCGCCGACCTCGTCGAGCGCACCGAGGCGGTGGCGGTCACCCCGCTACCGGCCGGAATCGTCACGGATGCGGCGGCCGGGCAGGTCGATCCCGGACGCGTGGCCCACGGTGTGGTGACGCTGACGCACGGACATCGCTTCCGCGGCGGAATCGGTGAGCTGGCGGCGGCGATCAATCGTGGCGATGCCGGGACCGCGATCGACCTCCTCACCGATCCGGCGGTCACCGATGTCGAACTCGTGCCCGACACCGAACTCGGCGGGGTGCACGCCGACGTCGTCGGGTGGGCGCGCGACCTTCGCGCCGCCGCCCTGGCGTCGGACGCGGACACGGCACTCGACGTCCTCGGCAGGCATCGTGTGCTGTGTGCGCACCGCGAGGGCGGCTGGGGAGTTCAGGGCTGGTCCCGGCGGGTGTCGGAGTGGATCAGCGAGTTGCCCGATCATCCTGTCGTGGTGCCGAATTCGCCGGTGCGGTATCCGGGGCAGCCCCTGTTGATCACCGCGAACGATCGTCAGACGGACACGTTCAACGGCGACACCGGCGTGGTGATCCGGGAGACCGGGCAGAGTTCGCCGGGAGCCGATGAGCAGGCCCTGCAGGTGGCCCTGCGCCGCGGAAACGACGTCCGCCGGTTGCATCCGACGCAACTGGCCGCGGCCGACCCGGTCTATGCGATGACGATCCACCGGAGTCAGGGCAGCCAGTTCGGTGGGGTGACCGTGGTGTTGCCGCCGCCCGGGTCCGAGTTGCTCAGCCGCGAACTTCTCTACACCGCGGTCACCCGTGCCGAGAGCTCGGTGCGCATCATCGGAACGCCCGAGGTGCTCGCCGCGGCGATCGGGCGTCGCGTGCGGCGTGCGTCGGGTTTGCGATCCACGGTCGACGTCCGCTGAGCGCGGTCAGCTCAGATCGTGGCCGCCGGGAACGAGGTCACGACGCAGGAATGATTCGGTGCTGAGCAGTGTGCGGCGACGGTCGGCGGGCAAGCCGAGCAACGCCCTGAGGGAACGGCTGCGCTTCATCTCGGTGTGGTGCGCTTCGATGGCGGCCAGTTTCGCGTCATGCCACTCCGAGACGTCGACGGTGAGGTCGATGGCGGCGTCCGGGGTGCCGGGGAGGAAGCGACGGGGAGTGCCGGCGAAGACGTCGCCGAGCACGTCCTCGACCATCCACTCCGAGATCGTCACGAAATACAGGGACCGCACCTGCCACGGATCGCCGTCGGCGCCGTAGAGATGGGGGTCGGCGGCGGCATCCGCGGCGGCAGCGGACAACCGATGGGCGTGCACGTGGTCCGGATGCCCGTAGATGCCGTTGGCGTCGTAGGTGACGATGGCGTGCGGGCGGAGGCGCCGGATGTGGGTCGCCAGCGAGCGGACCGGTTCGTCGAACGGGACGAGGCAGAATCGCTCTGCGTCCGGCGCCGACTCGGGAACATGATCGTCGGCGTATCCGAGAGAGATGGGTTCGCTGGTCAGGCCCAGGATGCGGACCGCCTCGAGGAATTCGGTATGCCGCGTCGTCCCCGGCGCCCAGGTGCACAGGACGAGGTCGGCCTCACCACCGTGGGCCATGTGCCGGGCGAGAGTGCCGCCGGTCCAGAGCGACTCGTCGTCGGGGTGCGCATGGACGAACAGCAGCCGTGGTGCGGACATGCCCAGTCTTGCCTTTCTGTGGCGATCGACCCACTTCAGCGTAGCGGGCCGAAGTATCGGTAGTATCCGGCACGGTCACAGGCGCCCAACGGGAGGTTCACGATGAGTGGTCAAGCCGAGGTTCACGAGTTCCAGGCCGAGACCCGGCAGTTGCTGGATCTGATGGTGCATTCGGTGTATTCGAACAAGGACAGCTTTCTGCGCGAGCTGATCTCGAATTCGTCCGACGCACTGGACAAACTGCGGCTGGAGTCACTTCAGGACAAGTCGCTCGACGTCGACACCGGCGACCTGCACATCGAACTCGTACCCGACGCGAACGATCGCACACTCACGGTGCGCGACAACGGAATCGGTATGTCTCGCGACGATGTCGTCGGCCTCATCGGTACGCTGGCCCGTTCCGGCACCGCCGAGCTGCGCCGGAAGTTGGCCGAGGCGAAGGATTCGGCGGCGTCGGAGGAGCTGATCGGACAGTTCGGCATCGGGTTCTATTCGACGTTCATGGTGGCCGACCGGGTCACCCTGGTGACCCGTCGCGCCGGAGACGGCGTCGGCACCCGCTGGGAATCGACCGGCGACGGTACGTACACCATCGAGGAGGTGGCCGATGCGCCGCAGGGCACCTCGGTGACGCTCGCCCTCAAACCCGTCGACGACGATGATCACCTCTTCGACTACGCCGATCCGGCGAAGCTCCGCCAGCTCGTGAAGCGGTACTCCGACTTCATCGCGTGGCCGATCCGGATGGACGTCGAAAAGACGATCACCCCGGAGAACGACGCGGACGGAGAAGAGGCGCCGGAACCGCGCACGGAGATCGTCTCCGAGACCATCAACTCGCAGAAGGCGTTGTGGGCCAAGAACTCCGACGAGGTGACGCAGGAGGAGTACAACGACTTCTACCGCCACGTCAGCCACGCCTGGGACGAACCGCTCGAGGTCATCACGCTGAAGGCCGAGGGCACGTTCGAATACCAGGCGCTGCTGTTCATCCCGTCGCAGGCGCCCTTCGACCTGTTCATGCGCGATGCGAACACCGGGATCAACCTGTACGTCAAACGCGTCTTCATCATGGACGACTGCGCGGAACTGATGCCCGAGTATCTCCGCTTCGTCAAGGGTGTCGTCGATGCGGCGGACCTGTCCCTCAACGTGTCCCGCGAGATCCTCCAGCAGGATCGGCAGATCCGGGCCATCCGCCGCAGGCTCACCAAGAAGGTGATCTCGACCGTCACCGAGATGCGCGACGCCCGCCCCGACGACTACCGGACCTTCTGGGAGAACTTCGGCCGCGTCTGGAAGGAAGGGCTCGTCAACGATCCCGACAATGTCGATGCGATCCTGAAGGCATCGTCGTTCTCGTCGACGAACTCGGCCGACGAGGTGACCTCCCTCGCCGACTACGTCGGGCGGATGAAGTCCGGCCAGGACACGATCTACTACATGACCGGCGAATCGCGCCAGCAGATCGAGAACTCACCGCACCTCGAGGCGTTCCGGGCCAAGGGCATCGAGATCCTGCTGCTGACCGATCCGGTCGACGAGATGTGGGTCGGCAACGGCCTCGAGTTCGAGGGCAAGGGCTTCACATCGATCGCCAAGGGGGCGGTCGACCTCGACGCCATCGACGGGGACGAGGGCGAGGAGGCCAAGGCCGACAAGGAGAAGCAGTCGGAGGAGTTCTCCGGCCTGCTGGGCTGGCTGGGCGAGGTTCTCGCGGACGACATCACCGAAGCCCGGCTGTCGACGCGATTGACCGAGTCCGCGGCGTGCCTCGTGGGTGACACCTTCTCGATGTCTCCTCAGTTGCAGAAGCTGTACCGGGCCTCCGGTCAGCCGGTGCCGAAGACCAAGCGGATCCTCGAACTCAACGGTGGGCATCCCCTCATCACCGGTCTCAACGAGGCGTTCCGCGCCGACGGCGATCACGATCAACTGGTGCCGAGGGCCAAACTGCTGCACGGTATGGCGGTCATCGCCGAGGGCGGCGACCTCGGCGACCCGGCAGATTTCGCGAAACTGCTCGCCGGTGAGTTGACGTCGTCGCTGGCGCCGGAGAGCTCGCCCGGGAACGACTGAGTCAGGTCGATGCCCGGCCCACCGACGTCGCCAGCGGGTGATCGGCGGGGAGGTCGAGGAGCAGGCCCACGCCGTCGAGTGGCGTGCCATGTGGCTCGGCGGCCGTGGTGTTGGTCGTACTCGCCTCGATCGATGCGATGAACCGTGAGCGGATCTGGTCGTTGTGGGTCAGCACCTTGCCCATCCAGCTCACGCGCGCCGGCTGATCCGGCTTGTCGCTGCCGTCGTGCCCGCTGCGATCCAGCGCTGCCCGGACCGAGGTGACGAGTTCGTCGGCGGCGCGGTCGTTGATGTCACGCGCGACCGTGTCACCGGCGCGCGCGCAGTCGTCGACGACCCGGGCGAACGCCGCGGTGCGCGAGACACGATCCGGATCGCCCTGCAGCACCATGTACAGCTCGGCCAGGTCACCGAACTCGCTTCGTGCGGCGACCATCAGTTCCGTGTCGGCCCCTCGTCCGTCGTAGGCGCGGAGTGCGGCATCGAGTCCGGCGCGACCGATCCAGTATCCGCTTCCGGCATCCCCGACCAGGTGCCCCCATCCGTCGACCCGCGCCACGCCCTCGGGACCGACTCCCAGGGTCACCACACCGGTACCGACCGCGGTGACGGTGCCCCACTCGAATCGGTTGGCCGCCAGGAAGGCCGATACCGAATCATGGGCGAGCGCAACGGATTCGACGCCGAGATCCCGCAGGGCATCGAGCAGGTCGGCGGGACGCGTGCCGTCCGGGGTGAGCCCGGAGACGCCGGCCGCGAGCTGGACTGTCCGTCGCGGCGCACCGGCAGTGCTCTGCAGGATCTGCCGGACGACGGCGGCGACCTGATCGCCGACCGGTCGGTCGGTGTGAATGGCGTCGGCCTCGATGTCCGGCCCGGCGTCCGCCTCGTCGGGGCCGACGAGACGCACACGCGTGCCCGTCTGCCCGCCGTCGACCAGGATGCGCAGTGGCGTGACCATGACTGTTCCGACCTCCTCGGTGCCGTGGCAGGCGCACGGCCGTTGCGCACAAGCTACCGGGCCTGCGCGCTGTGCCGGGTGATGGTCAGGGTGACGATGTCGCGATCGTTGGCGCGGTGCACCTGCCGGAGTGCGACCTGATGACGGCGGGCGAAGTCGGTCAGCATGCGGGCCCACGCGGTGTCGTCGTCGGACACGCCGTCGGAACCGGAACGACTGAGCAGGCAGGCGACCGAGAAGCCGGGAAGGCCGTCGAGAAGTTCGTGGAACCGGCTCATCAGCAGGTTCGCGACGAATTCGTCGGGCCGCAGGGGGAGCGGCAGTTGGGTGAGCGGCGGGGCTATGCGGTGCTCGGGATCGATGAGCGCGAACCAGATGAGGGACTCGGAGAAACCGAGTGGTCCCATCAGGGCGCGCCAGCGCTGCCGGAGGTCGTCGGGGCCGAGGATCGGTTCGTCGACGGTGTCGATGGACGGGATGGCCGTATCGACGGACGTCGCGTGGGGATGCTGTTCGGGTGCCATGGATCGAGCATGCGCGCCGGAGACCGTGTGCGGGGACGGCCATCCACAGGGATGGTCACCTGTGGATACACGGCTTGACAATCCTCCGATTCAGGTCGGTGGGCCCACGGATGAGAGACTGTGCGGTATGGGGATCCTGACACCGGTTGCGGTCAAACTCGGCTCGATTCCGTGGATGCCACGGCTGCTTCCGCAGATCGTCGCCTGCGACGCCGCGCTGCACCGGCTCACCGGCGGTCGATTGGGGCTGCTGGACCTCGGAGATCTGCCCAACGTGGTCCTGCAGGTCGTCGGTCGCCGGAGTGGCGAGATCCGCCGGTCGTCGCTGCTGGCGGTGCCCGCCGGGGAGGGACGATGGCTGATCGCCGGGTCCTACTTCGGGGATGCCCGGATGCCGGCCTGGGTTTTCAATCTGCGTGCCGCGGATACCGCTGAGGTCATCGTCAAGGGCGTGGCGACGACGGTGACCGCGCGCGAACTCAGCGGCGACGAGCGTGCCGAGGCGTGGGCGCGCATGCTGAAGGTGTGGCCGAACTACGCACGGTACGAGGCACGGACCGAACGGGTCATCCCGGTGTTCCTGCTGGAACCCGTTGCGGCCGTGTGATCGTCGAACGCGCCGGGGTGCCGGTCAGGCGCCCTTGAACTGAGGATCGCGCTTCTCGAAGATCGCGGCCACCGCTTCTCCGATGTCCTCGCTCGGCAGGAACGCGGAATTCCATGCGGCCACATAACGGAGGCTGTCGGCCACAGTTGCGGACCGCGAGTGATCGAGCACCGTCTTCACGCCCTGGACGACGAGCGGGGGATTGGCCGCGATCTCCGCGGCGGTCGCCCGAGCGGCGGCCAGTGTCTCCTCGGGGGTCTCGAACACGTCGTTCACGAGCCCGATGCGTTCGGCGCGTGCGGCGTCGATGTCCTTGCCGGTCAGGGCGAGTTCGCGGAGGTGTCCGTCGCCGATGATCTGCGGCAGGCGGGCGAGGCTGCCCACGTCGGCGACCATCGCCACGCGGACCTCGCGCACGCTGAACTGCGCATCGGCACTGGCGTAGCGGATGTCGGCGGCGCTGATCAGGTCGACGCCACCACCGATGCACCAGCCGGATACGGCCGCCACCACGGGCTTGCGGCAGTCGGCAACGGCGGTGATGGCTGCCTGCAGGCGGCGGATGGTGTCGTGGAACTCGGTGCGGGGCTTGGCTTTCGCGTTGTCGGCGAGAACCGGCGCCATGTCCCCCGCCATCGCGGCGAGATCCAGGCCGAAGGAGAAATTCTTGCCCTTGGCGGCGAGAACGATCGCCCGGACGTCCTCGTCGCGATCGAGTTCGGCGCAGATCTCCGGCAGCTCCCGCCAGAAGTCCGGTCCCATGGCATTACCTTTGCCGGGGCCGATGAGTGTCACCTCGGCGACATGATCGGCGACGGTGACCTCGAACGCTTTCCACTGTTGATCGCTCACCCGGCTGAGGCTACCGCGTGGGGCGCCGTTGGAGGTAACTGAAATAGATTCTATATTGATGGTGTCGGACCGGACGGTTCGCCGGGCGAATGGAGAGGTGCAACGCCATGAGCGGCTATATCGCCGAGGATGTATCACCGGAGGAACTGGCCCGACTGAGTGAGATCGCGGAGGGCCTGGCCGGCGATGTGCGCCACCTCATCGCGGCAACGGTGGTCACCGATGCGGACGAGGCGGACATCGCCGAAGCGCGCCGACTCATCCGGGCGGCCACCGCGATCGTGGGACGATCGCAGATCGACACGTCGTTCGGGGTGCGATTCAATGCCGACGGCGCCCGGCGCAACTGGGGCAATGCGGTCGAGGGGATCCGGAATCCGATCGCCCCGCCGGTGCGGATGCACTACGACGATGCCCTGACCTGGGCTGAGTTCGAGCTCGGTCCGCAGTACGAAGGGCCGCCGGGGCTGGTTCACGGAGGTGTGATCGCACTGATCATGGATCAGGTGCTCGGGTCGGCGGGCGAGCACGCGGGATCGCCCGGCATGACCGGCACCCTGACGATCCGGTATCGCCAGGGCACAAAACTCGGTGCGGTGCGCAGTGAGGCGTGGCTGGACCGGACGGAGGGTGTGAAGACCTTCATTCGTGGCACGTTGTCGACCGCGGACGGCGTCTGTGCCGAGGCCGAGGGCATCTTCATCATGCCGCGCTGGGCGCGCGAACTCGACGTCCCGCCACCGACCGTCGGCGACTGACCTACTGGGGCGTGACCGTTTCTCGCGGGCCGACGACGGCGTAGCGGGCGCATGCGAATGCCCGATTCTGTTTCAGCTCAAGCAATTCCAGGTCGTACTTACGGGGGAAGAGTGGTCGTCCGCTGCCGAGCGTGACCGGCGCGATCGACACGATGATCTCGTCGAGCATGCCGGCCTCGGCGAATTGCGCGGCCAGATCGCCGCCGCCGACGATCCAGACGTCGCGGCCGCCGGCCGCGGACACGAGAGCATCGCGGTGTTCCCCGGGGCTCCCGGAGACGAGCCGAATCGATTCGGCCACCGGGGTCGGGGTCCGATGCGTGAAGACGAACGACGGGATCTCATAGGGCCAGGGTTGCCCGCCGGACTCCGCCTCGTGGGCGATCACCCAGTCGTAGGTGGTGTAGCCCATCACGAGTGCGCCGATGTCGGCGATGAACTCCGCATAGTTCATCGGACCGTCCTCGTCGATGGGCTGGGTGAGCAGCCAGTCGAGTGAGTCGGCGTCGTCGGCGAGAAAACCGTCGAGCGTCGTCGCGGTGTAGTAGCGGAAGCGTGTCATGCGGTTCTCCGTCCCGGATCGTCGAACTGTCGCACGGTATCGGCGACCACCGACAATCCGCGGAGATCAGGACGCCGATGTGGGTCAGGTGTACAGAATCTCATGAATGTCTACCAAGTCGTTGACAGCGATCTACCTGCGCATTCTAATAAGCGAGTGACTTACGACACCATCATCCGGGATGCTCTCTGGTTCGACGGCACCGGTGCTTCCGGCGCCATCCGCGACATCGGAATCAGTGACGGTCACGTGACCGCGGTGAGTGCGGAACCGCTCGGTGCCGCGGAATGCACCGAGGTGGTCGAGGCCGCCGGATTGTGGGTGTTGCCCGGCCTCGTGGACGTGCACACGCATTACGACATCGAGGTCCTCGCGCAGCCCGCACTCACCGAATCCCTGCGTCACGGTGTGACGACGGTGCTCGTCGGGTCGTGTTCGTTGTCCACCATCCACGTCGACGGCGTCGACGCCGGGGACCTGTTCGGCCGGGTGGAGGCCATTCCGCGCCATCACGTCATCGCCACGATCGACGAGCACAAGACGTGGTCGTCGCCGGAAGAGTACGTCGAAGCGCTGCAGTCGCGCCCGCTCGGCCCCAACGTGGCGGCATTCATCGGACATTCCGACATGCGGACCGCGGCGATGGGATTGGATCGGGCCACGCGGAAGTCCGTGCGGCCCAGCAAGACCGAGCAGAAGCAGATGGAGGACTGGCTGCGCGATGCGCTGGACGCGGGCTTCGTCGGCATGTCATCGCAGCAATTGCTCTTCGACAAACTCGACGGTGAGACGTGCCGGTCCCGGACACTGCCGTCGACCTACGCGAAACCTCGCGAATTGCGCAGGCTCAAGTCGCTGCTGCGGCGATCGGGCCGGGTGCTGCAATCGGGACCCGATATCCAGAATCCGCTCAACATCGCGTCGCAGATCGCGGCGGCGATCGGCTTCCTGCGTCCACGGCTGCGGACCAGTCTGCTCTCGGCGGCCGACATCAAGGCCAATCCCTTGGCCATCACGATCATGGGCCCCCTTGCGGCGCTGGTGAATCGGCTCGGCGGAGACTTCCGGTGGCAGCACCTGCCGGTGCCGTTCGAGGTGTACGCCGACGGCATCGATCTGGTGATCTTCGAGGAATTCGGCTCCGGCGCGGCCGCGCTGCACCTACAGGAGCAGGTTGCCCGTGACGAACTGCTTCGCGACGAGGCCTACCGGCGTCGCTTCCGCAAGGACTACGACTCGAAATATGGTCTGCGGGTCTGGCATCGGGACTTCTTCGATGCCGAGATCGTGGCCTGTCCGGATGCCTCGGTCATCGGCAAATCCTTCGGTCAGGTCGGCGACGATCGGGGTGGCCTGCATCCGGTGGACGCATTTCTCGATCTCGTGGTCGAGCACGGCACACGGCTGCGGTGGCGGACCACTATCTCCAACCACCGGCCGGAGGTTCTCAAGAAGCTCGCGGCCGATCCCGGAATCCAGATCGGCTTCTCCGATGCCGGCGCACACCTGCGCAACATGGCCTTCTACAACTTCGGGTTGCGCCTGCTGCGGCACGTGTATTCGGCCAAGCTCGCGGGCTCGCCGTTCATGGATCTCGCGACCGCGGTGCATCGCCTGACCGGGGAACTCGCCGATTGGTACGGGCTGGACGCGGGGCACCTGCGCGTGGGCGACCGGGCGGACCTGATGATCATCGATCCCGATCGCCTCGACGAGTCCCTGGATGCCTACGGTGAGGCGACGGTGCCCGCGTACGGCGGCCTGAACCGCATGGTCAATCGCAATGACGACACCGTGCGCGCCGTGTACGTGGGCGGGCGCAAGGTCGTGGAACGGGGACAACCGACCGACATCGTCGGCAGCACCCGCACGGGTCAGTTTCTCCGTTTCGGTGGCCGTGCGCCCGCGGTGCGGATGTCGGGAGTCTGAGCCGGCTACGTCCGTCAGGCGTATTACATGATAGATTTGCCTGTTTCGATCATGTAATACTGGGCGCATGTCGGTGCGCATCGGTGTGCGCCATGAATCAGGGAGACGTGCAGTGGCAACCCATGAGGTGACGAATCAGGTCCCGCCGTTGGTCGACGTCGATCTGGCCGAGCAACCGGTGATCCAGGAGGCGATCGCGCGCGTCGGTGCCGAACACGTCCTCGACGAACTCCACGAGATCGGGCGGCAGGCCGGTTCCGCCGAGGTCGCCGAACTCGGCACTCGCGCCGAGGCGCATCCGCCGGTTCTGAGAACCCACGACCGCTTCGGCAACCGGATCGACGAGGTCGACTTCGATCCGGCGTATCACGAATTGATGTGTCGTGCAGTCGGTTTCGGACTTCATGGGGCGCCGTGGGCGGACCCGGAACCTCATCGTCATCTGACCCGAGCCGCGAAGATGAGCGTGTGGGGCGCCTCCGATGCGGGACATCTCTGCCCCATCTCGATGACCTACGCGGTGGTGCCCGCGCTCCGGGCGAACCCGGAACTCGCGGACCTGTACGAGCCGCTGTTGACCGCGTCGCGGTACGACCCGGGACTCCGTCCACCGCTGACCAAGTCGGGCCTCATCGCCGGTATGTCCATGACGGAGAAGCAGGGTGGTTCCGACGTCCGGGCGAACTCGACCGCGGCCGTGGCGGTCGGTGACGGTTCCTATCGCATCACCGGACACAAATGGTTCACCTCCGCGCCCATGTCGGATGTCTTCCTCGTTCTCGCCCAGGCCCCGGGTGGTCTGTCCTGCTTCCTCGTTCCCCGCGTGCTGCCCGACGGCACCCGGAATCCCTTTGCCCTGCAACGCCTCAAGGACAAGCTGGGCAACCGCTCCAACGCCAGCAGCGAGGTCGAGTACGACGGCACGCTCGGCTGGCTGGTCGGGGAGGAGGGCCGGGGCGTCCGGACGATCATCGAGATGGTCAACCTCACGCGACTGGACTGCACGCTCGGCAGTGCGACATCGATGCGGACGGGCGTCATGACCGCCGCACATCATGCGGCTCACCGTTCCGCGTTCGGTGCCCAGCTCAGCGAACAGCCGCTGATGCGGAACGTGCTCGCCGACCTCGCGGTGGAGGCCGAGGCCGCCACCGTCGTCGCGCTCTGGCTGGCGGAACTCACCGACCGGGCGACGACCGGTGACGAGCAGGCCGACGCGCTGCGGCGGATCTCGCTCGCGGTCAGCAAGTATCACGTGTGCAAGCGGGGGCCCATCCACGCGGCCGAAGCCCTGGAGTGCCTGGGCGGCAACGGATATGTCGAGGAATCGGGCATGCCCCGGCTGTACCGGGAGGCGCCGTTGATGTCGATCTGGGAGGGCTCGGGTAACGTCGCGGCACTCGACGTGTTGCGGGCGATCGTGAAGCAACCGGAGACGCTGGAGGCCTTCTTCGCCGAACTCGATTCGACGACCGGTGCCGACCGCACCCTCGACGATGCGGTCCGGAAGCTGCGCGAGAGTTTCGCCGGCATCGGCGACGTGGATGCGGCGCAATACGGGGCCCGGCGCATCGTCGGCGACATGGCGGTGGCTCTCCAGGGATCACTGATGCTGAGGTACGGGCATCCGGCCGTCGCCGAGGCCTTCGCGATCAGCCGGCTCGGCGGTGACCGAGGTGACGTATTCGGCACGCTGCCAACGGGTGTCGACGTGTCAACCATCATCGCCCGCGTCACGCCCAAGCTGTCCTGACGGACCCGAGTTCCAGGAGAAGACATGACCGAGTCCGAGGGCCGTACCGAGCGGACGGCGGAGCACGCACCCTGGTACCGCGGGGTGACCGAGGACGCCGACGGCGTCTTTCGGGGCAGGCACCGCCGCGAGGCGGATAACGACTATCGCACCCTGACCTACGAGGTCACCGACCGCGTCGCCCGCATCACCTTCAACCGTCCCGAGCATGGGAACGCCATCACGTCCGACACCCCGGTGGAACTCGCCGCCGCCGTCGAGCGAGCCGACCTCGATCCCGATGTCCATGTGATCCTGTTGTCGGGCAACGGAAAGGGATTCTGCGGTGGGTACGACCTGTCGATCTTCGCCGAGGGTCTCGACAATCCGGTGACCGGCGAGTCACCGGAGGGCACCGTGCTGGATCCGGTGGTGCAGGCCCGCAATCATGATCCTGCGGGCACCTGGGATCCGATGCTGGACTACGCGATGATGAGCCGGTTCAATCGGGGCTTCGCATCGCTACTGCACGCGAACAAGCCGACGGTGGCGAAGCTGCACGGGTTCGCCGTCGCGGGCGGCAGCGACATCGCGCTGTTCGCCGACCAGATCATCTGTGCCGACGACACCAAGATCGGCTACCCGCCCACGCGGGTGTGGGGTGTTCCCGCAGCAGGGATGTGGGCCCACCGGATCGGTGACCAGAAGGCCAAGCGACTGCTGTTCACCGGTGACTGCATCTCGGGGCGGCAGGCCGCCGAGTGGGGACTCGCGGTGGAGTCCGTCCCGGCCGACGAATTGGACTCTCGCACAGAAGAACTGGTGTCGCGGATCGCCAGAATGCCGGTCAACCAACTCATGATGGTGAAACTCGCGATGAACTCGGCATTGCTGAATCAGGGCGTGATGAACTCGGGCATGATCAGCACCGTGTTCGACGGCATATCCCGGCACACCCGCGAGGGTTATGCATTCCAGCAGCATGCGGCGACCCACGGTTTCCGGCAGGCCGTGCGCGATCGCGACGAACCGTTCGGCGACTGGAAGCATTCGGCCACACGGCACTAGGGCCGAAACCCTAGTCGCGCGTGAGTCGGGGGAGCAGCGCCTCGGTCTTGCGTTCGGTCCACCCGGGCGGATCGAGAATGGCGGCCCACGCGTGTGGGATCGCCGACAGGTAGTTGTGGCCGTGCCCGTCGGGCACAGTGGCGGCAACGGCCATATCCGCCGACACCTGGAGGAAACTGATGAACGGGATCCAATGGGTCGACGACAGCACGTCACGGCCACGCGCCTCGGTCAGCCACTGCGGTTCGTCGAGGATGAGGTCGGGGTTCCACCAGGAGATGGGATCGCTCGCGTGCTGCAGATACACCACCCGGGGTGCCTTCCACGGCTTGTCGGGCCTCCGCAAATCGTCTTCCGACGCGATGAAACGGACCTGGGTGCCGTTGTCGTAGATGGGCAACCACTGGGGGCTGCCGCTGTCGCGGTCGCGTGTGGTGTCTCCCCAGAGCTTGTTGTTGAAGGTGGGGCCGCTGAACAGGGCGCCGTCCGTGCGTGCCGCGACCGTCGGAATCGTCCCGAAGGGTGCCTCGCCGGCGAAGGAACCGAGGCTCTCACCGAAGACGACGAGTTTCGGGCGTTCGGCCTCCGGTATCGCCCGCACCCGCTCGGACACCGCTTCGAACAACGCGATTCCCGCTTGCCGTGCACGCTCGCTGTCCACCAGGAATGACAGCCAACTCGGCAGGTAGGAGTACTGCATGCTGACCGTGGCGATGTTGCCGTTGTACATGTACTCGAGTGAGTCGACGGTGGCCTTGTTGAGCCAGCCGGAACCGGTCGTGAACCCGACGGCGACGATCTCGCGTTTCAGGCCGCCGGTGCGTTCGAGTTCGTCGGCGGCGAGTTCGGCGTTCTTCCGGGCGCTGTCGGTGGAACCCAGTCCGGCGTAGACGCGAATGGGCTCGGTGGCCGGGGCGCCGTTGAACTGGGTCAGCGCGCCGACGTCGGGGCCGCGCGAGATGAAGACGCGTCCCTCACGTCCGAGGGAGTCCCAACTGACGAGCGAGCCGGGTCCGCCCGATCGCAGAGTGGACACCGGGGGCGACGATTCCGCCGTGGTCTCGTCGTTGGCCGCGGCGAACGACGCATTGAGTGCCTGCATCGAATAGTTCGCGACGACACCGTTGAGAACGTAGATCGTCAGGACGACCACGGCCACCGCGCCGACGACGGATGCGATGCGCGGCGGCGCGAAGCGGTTGACCTGCCGCACGGCCCAGCCGACGGCGAGGGCGAATGCTTTGCCGAGGAACATCAGGGCGGTGAAGATGATCAGCGCGACGGCGGCGACCGTCGGATAGGCGCTCCAGCGGAGATGGTCCACGTTCATGAGATCTCGGATCTCGTTCTGCCACACCGAGAACCACACGAGCATCGCGATCGTCCCGCCGATGGCCACCAGGATCAACAGGAACCACTCGGTCCGTGTACCGGCGCGCCACGGATCGTCGCGCGAGAACATGTAGCGGATCAGCCACGTGATGAAGACGCCGAGGCAGTAGCCGACGGCAGCCGAGGCCCCGCTCACCACGCCCTGGAACAGCGCGTCCCGGGGCAGCAGCGACGGCGTCATGGACAGCCACAGGAAGGCGAGCGCGACGACGCTGCCACCGTACGAATAGCGAGCGCGGCTGTCGATTCCCATTGCTCTCCTGAGTTGTCCGTTCGGTCAGCGGTCGGGTGCGTCAGCGTATCAAGGTGCGCCGCCTGAACACGGCCACCAGCATGACCATGCCGACCACCTCGACGAGGGTCTGCAGCACGACGGCCGATGCCGCGGCGTCGTAGTCGGAGGGCAGTGCCAGCGCGAGCGGCAGTACGACCAGAGAGTTGCGTGTTGCCGCGGAGAACGCCACGGCGACACGGCTGTCGGGCGGGAGTCCGGCCAGTACGCCGAGACCCAGTCCGAGAGTTGCTGCCACGCACAGGAACAGCACGTAGACGGGAAGGAGTCGCGCGACATCTCCGAGGTGGTCGCCGATCGCGGGGATCTGCACGGCGACGACGACGGCCAGTACGACGACCATCAGGGGGACCATCAGGACGGCGCATCCGGAGGCGAACCCGTCGACGGCGGGCGAACGCCGCCCGAGAGCCTGCACGAGCCATGCGAGCGCTAGCGGTATCGCGATCAGTGTCACGAACGCAGTGACGAACGGCCCCGAATCGAGGAGCCCGGCGTGGGCATTTCCGAGGAACACACGTAGATAGATCGGGAGCAGCAGCATCTGCGCCAGCAGAAGCAGGGGCGTGGCGGCGAGCAACCTCCGATTGTCGCCGCCCGCAAGACCGCTGAAGACGATCACGTAATCGATACACGGACAGAGCAGCACCAGCAGGGCACCGAAGCGCATTGCGTCGTCGTCGGGCAGCAGAGGCAGTATCGCGGCGACGATCAGCGGGACGACCACGAAATTCGCGACGAGCAGTGTCGCCATGAACCGGATGTCGCGAAGCGCACCGAGCATGGCGGCGACCGGCACCTGAAGGAAGGTGACGAACAGCAACGCCGCGATCGCCGGGGCGATCACCGGCTCCAGCGAACCGCCGAGTCGCGGCCACAGCGATCCGGCCAGCGCGCCGACGGCGATGGCGCCGAGATAGATCGGGACCTGACGGCGTTCCATGACGTCGCCTGCCCCGGAAAGTCGCACGAGCTTCATTCTGGGGCACGCGTCGTCCGCCCGGTCGTCCGGCTGACGCTCGAATGGGATGCCGGTCGAATGGGATGCCGGTCGATTAGGTGCGGGGGTGGCACGCCAACCGTGTAGGGCGCGTGAGCGCAGCGATGGGACGCCGGTCGAGTAGGGCGAGTAAGCGCAGCGATGGACCGCCGGTCGAGTAGGGCGAGTCAGCGCAGCGATGGGACGCCGGTCGAGTAGGGCGAGTGAGCGCAGCGAGCCCGCCCGTATCGAGACCAATGCCCGGATACAGTCGTCAGGTGCCGTCGCGTCGTCGTTCGATCCTGCTGCTGTGCGCGGTCGTGCTTATTCTGGTCGGCATCAACCTGCTCGCCCATTTCACCGGTCGCTGGACCGGGATGCTCGCGGTACCGCTCGGCGCCGTCGCCCTGCTGGCCTTTGCCTACGCGGCGGGCCTTCGGTGGGCGGATATAGGTCTGGCGAGATCCGAGTTACGGGCGGGTATTCCGTACGCGCTCGGTGCGGCGATCGTGGTGTTCGCCGTCGTGTCGGTTGCGGTGGCGGTGCCCGCGACCCGGCAGTTCTTTCTCTCCGACCGCTACGACAGCGCATCCGAGGCGCTGCTGGCCGCGTTCGTGGTGATCCCGTTGCAGACCGTGCTGCCCGAAGAACTCATGTTCCGCGGCGTGCTGCAGGGGGCCGCCCACCGGGTCTTCGGTGTGCGAACGACTCTGGTCCTGTGTGCGGGTCTCTTCGGTCTCTGGCACATCGCA
The DNA here is from genome assembly GCF_059427765.1 of Gordonia sp. B8661-1. Classification (NCBI taxonomy): domain Bacteria; kingdom Bacillati; phylum Actinomycetota; class Actinomycetes; order Mycobacteriales; family Gordoniaceae; genus Gordonia; species Gordonia sp. B8661-1. The sequence goes on along the minus strand of NZ_JCAHRL010000011.1, from coordinate 33,750 downwards.
TCATCATTGGGGCTGACGGCGGGTAACGCAGGACTCCGCGACGTCGTCGGGTCGGGTGTTCTCGCCACGGCGGTGGGGGTCGTGGCCGCCGTCCTGGCGACGTCCGTCGCCGGGTTCGTCCTCGCCTGGCTACGTCATCGGACGACCAGTCTGCTGGCCCCGATCGCCTTGCACTGGGCACTCAACGCGACGGGCGCCATTGGTGTCGCGGTGGCGTGGCATCTGCCCTCATGACCATCGCCGGTCACGACGGGCGGCGGTGTACCGCCACCACGTAGTCGGATGCGTCGGTGAACGATTCGCGATCCCACGTCGACCAGCGGGCGACCGCCTCGAGCCCCAGCGCATCCGCGTGGGAGTCGTAGGTGTCGATGTCGATGCGTCCGGGACGGCGCTGAAATCCCGAAACCAGCAGTCCACCCGGTGCCAGTCGCCGGACGACCTGATCGAGCACCGCGGCCTCGGTGCCCGGCTCCACGAAGATCATCACGTTCCCGGCGAGCACCGCCAGATCGAAGGAGTCGTCGAGGTGACGATCGAGCGCGGCGAGGTCGGCATGGACCCATCGAAGCGCGGGAGCATTGGCGTTCGCGGACGCGAGCATGCGGTCGTCGGCATCGACGCCGACGACGTCGTATCCACGACGGTTCAGTTCGATGGCGACCCGGCCCGTGCCGCATCCGGCGTCGAGCACGGAGCGTCCTCCGTACTCGGTGAGCAAGGCCTGCACCAGATCTGCTTCGCCGTGCACGTTCTGACCCGCTGCGGCCATCTCCTGCCAGCGTGCGTCGTAGTCGTCGCCGCGCGGGACGGGGGAGTCGTTCCACCGTGTCGTCATCGGTCCATCCTGGCATCGATCGGGGCGTGGGTGTGCGAACACGACGGCGCCCCTCCGCCGAAGACGAAGGGGCGCCGTCGTGTTCGGGCGGTGTCAGGAGTACAGGTCGAGCTCCATGACCTTGGTCCACGCCGCGACGAACTCCTTCGCGAACCGTTCCTTGGCGTCGTCCTGAGCGTAGGACTCGGCCAGGGCACGCAACTGCGAGCTGGAGCCGAAGACCAGATCGGCCCGGGTGGCCGTCCACTTCTGCTCACCGGAGTCCCGCTCGGTCGCGATGTAGGTGCCGTCGTCGGCCGGTGCCGGAACCCACTTCGTGTCCATGTCCACCAGGTTGACGAAATAGTCGTTCGTCAGCTGGCCGGGCCGGTCGGTCAGAACGCCGAGCTGGGAATTCTGGTAGTTCGCACCCAGCACGCGAAGACCACCGACGAGGACCGTCATCTCCGGCGCCGACAGGGTCAGCAGATTCGCCTTGTCGAGCAGCCGGTATTCGGCGGGCAACTGGCTGGCCTTGCCTTCGTAGTTGATGAAGCCGTCGGCGGTGGGCTCCAGGTACGCGGCCGACTCGACGTCGACCTGCTCCTGGGTGGCGTCGGTGCGGCCCGGGGTGAACGGCACGCTCACCGCGAGTCCGGCATCCTTGGCGGCCTTTTCGATGGCTGCGGTGCCACCGAGGACGACCAGATCGGCGAAGGACACCTTGGCGCCGGACTCACCGTTGAACGAGTTCTGGATCGCCTCGAGCTTGGCGATGATCCCGACGAGCTCATCGGGCTCGTTGATCTCCCAGCCGGCCTGCGGCTGCAAGCGGATTCGACCGCCGTTGGCGCCGCCGCGGAAGTCGCTGCCGCGGAACGTCGCCGCGGCCCGCCACGCCGTCGACACGAGCTGGCCGAGGGACAGCCCGGAGTCGAGCAGCTGCGCCTTGAGGCTGTCGACATCGGCGTCCGACAGAGTTGGTCCCTCATGGGCGGGCACATTGTCCTGCCAGAGGAAGGTCTCCTTCGGCACCAGCGGTCCGCGGTAGCGAACGGCCGGGCCCATGTCGCGGTGCAGGAGCTTGAACCATGCCTTGCCGAATTCCTCGGCGAGCTCCTCGGGGTGATCGAGCCAGCGGCGGGTGATCTTCTCGTAGATCGGGTCCTGCCGGAGTGCGAGGTCGGAGGTCAGCATCGACGGATGGGTCCGGCCGTCACCGAAGGCCTCCGGGACGGTGTCGGCACCGGCGCCGTCCTTCGGCTTCCACTGCCAGGCGCCCGCGGGGCTCTTGGTGAGTTCCCACTCGTAGCCGTAGAGGATCTTCAGGAAGCTGTTGTCCCACGTGGTCGGGGTGTCGGTCCAGATGACCTCGAGGCCACTGGTGATGGCGTCCTTGCCGACGCCCGTGCCGAAGTCGCTCTTCCAGCCGAGGCCCATCTCCTCGAGCGGCGCGGCCTCGGGCTCACGACCGACGAGGTCGGCGTCGCCGGCACCGTGCGTCTTGCCGAAGGTGTGTCCGCCGACGATCAGTGCGGCGGTCTCGATGTCGTTCATCGCCATGCGGCCGAAGGTGTCTCGGATGTCGATGGCCGATGCCACCGGATCCGGCTTGCCGTTGGGGCCTTCGGGATTGACGTAGATCAGACCCATCTGCACGGCGGCGAGCGGGTTTTCCAACTGACGGTTTCCGGTGTACCGGTTGTCGCCGAGCCATTCGGCCTCCGGGCCCCAGTAGACATCCTCGGGCTCCCACTGGTCTTCGCGGCCGAATGCGAAACCGATGGTCTTGAATCCCATGGACTCGAGCGCCACGTTGCCCGCGAGGACGATGAGATCGGCCCAGGAGAGAGCGTCGCCGTACTTCTGCTTGACCGGCCAGAGCAGCCTGCGTGCCTTGTCCAGACTCGCGTTGTCCGGCCAGCTGTTGAGCGGTGCGAACCGCTGCATGCCCGCACCGGCGCCGCCGCGTCCGTCCTCCACGCGATACGTTCCGGCGGAGTGCCACGACATGCGGATGAACAGGGGGCCGTAGTGACCGAAGTCGGCCGGCCACCAGGACTTCGAATCGGTCATGAGCGCCGTGAGGTCGGCGGTCAGGGCATCGACATCGAGGTTCTCGAGTGCCGCGTCGTAATCGAAATCGGGTGCGGTCGGTCGGATCACCTGCGGGTTGTGCGCGAGCACCTTCAGGTTGATCTGGTTGGGCCACCAGTCCCGGTTGCTGCCGCCCTCGACCGGCGGGTTGATGTGCATGGGGCAGGCGGTCTCGGCCGGCTCGGTATTGGCTTCCGCAATGGGGGGTGCGGGCGGATTCGATGGGTCAGTCACGACATTCCTTCCGGGAGTGAGTGATTCGGGCTGCGATCACGGGTGTGATCCCGAAGTGTGCTGGGCTGCGCAATCCGCGCAGAGACCCCAGTAGATGACCTCGGCCTCATCGAGCAGGAAGCCGTGGGAGTCCGACGGGGTGAGGCAGGGTGCCTCGCCGACGGCACAGTCGACGTCGGCGATGATCCCGCAGGATCGGCACACGACGTGATGGTGGTTGTCGCCCACGCGGGATTCGTAGCGGGCGACGTGACCGGACGGCTGAATCCGACGCACCAGACCGGACATCGTCAACGCGCGAAGGACGTCGTAGATGGCCTGCCGGGAGACGTCGGGCAGATCGTCGCGGACCACGCCGACGATGGTGTCGGTGTCGGCGTGGGGATTGGCGTACACCGCGTCGAGTACGGCCAACCGGGGCCGGGTCACGCGGAGATTCGCGGACCGGAGGCTTTCGGTGTGGTCGGACGAAGCGGGCACGATTCGAGTATTACGCTCTTTTCTGGACTCAGTCAAGATTCTGCGTGAATTGCCCGGTAACTCACGGGCGTGTGCATGGGATCGTGCCACAGGGTTCCGGGCGATGCGGTGAATCGTCGAAAATTGCTGCCGCGATAGGCCTTTCGGCCACATGGCAGCGAGCATCGCGGTCGACGGCCATGACGAGTGGGCCGAACACACGATCCGGTCTTCGGCGATGGGCGGTCATCGCTATCCGCAGGCGTTGTCGATCGGCCGCGGTCGTGCGGCGGCCGATCGAGCGGGATCAGCCGGTGGCGCCGAGGATCTTGATGGCGAACACCAGGGTGTCGCCCTTCTCGATACCTGCTTCCGGGTTGCCCTCGGGGTAGCCGTCGGACGGCTGCATCGCCACCGCGACGGTCGAGCCGACACGTTGGCCGGCGATGGCCTTCTGGAAACCGGTGACGACTCCGTCGAGCGGGAACTCTGCGGGCTTGCCGCGTTCATAGCTGTTGTCGAAGACCTTGCCGTCGCGGCCGTTGACGCCCAGGTAGCAGACGCTCACGGTGGCGGTTTCCGGAACGATCTCACCGGTGCCCGCCTTCAGCGTGTGCACCTGGGTCTCGGTCACCGCGAACGGCGTCTCGAGGTCGACCCGGGGTGCGGCCGTGTCGGTGGAGCCGGTGACGCGCACGCTTCCCGATGTGCCGGCGTGTTCCCATTCGGGCTTGACGTCCTTGCTCGGCTCGGCCTGCGGGCAGGTGGTCGCCGCATCGGACGCGGTGGTCTCGGCGGGAGCGGTGGCGAGGGTGTCCGAGGTCGGTGACGACGCGGTGCTGTCGTCGGAGCCGCAGGCGGCGAGGCCGACGGTCAGGGCGGCAGCGGACAGGAGTACACCGAGTTTCGTCTTCACGGACGTCACGCTACAAGACCGGTAACGGCCGTCCGACCGTCACGCCGGTTTCCGGTGGCCGACGGTCGCGCGGCTAACGCGAGGCCAGATATCTCAACCAGTGACGATGCTCGGTGATGTCCTCGGCGTCGGCCACGACGTCGTGCGTGCAACTGAAACCGGGGACCCACCGCCCGTCGTCGAGTTCGACCGAGGTGAGGGCCATGGGCGCGGGCAAAGCCGCGAGGAAGGTACCCAGTCCGGCGGGGGAGACCGCGAACAACTCACCGTTGATCGACTGTCCCGTGCCGGGTTCGACGCGCACGAGGCCGGGTTTCGGGGGCGTCGTCGGCAGCGCGTAGAGCCGGTAGTCGTCGGTCGTATCCACTTCGCCGAGATAGCGCGCGCCGATGGCTTCGAGTTCATGATGCAGTGGCGCGCCTCGCCGGTGTGCCCCGAAGACCGCGAGCGGTACGGTGCCGGTCACGTCGGCGGGCAGAGCGATCATGTCACCGGAATCCGGTTGGCCGGCTTCGGCGAATCCCGTTGCCGCGACGATCCGTTCGGCGATGTCCAGGGCCACCTGATCACCGAAGGCCGGCGTGATCACCATGACGCCGAACGGCATCCCCTCGGCGGTGCGATGGCCGGGCACCGCGACACCGGACAAATCCAGCAGGTTGCAGAAGTTCGTGAAGGTGCCCATGCGCCGGTTGATGCCGAGCGGGTCGTCGTTGACCGCCGCGATGGTCGGATGTTCGGTGGTGGTCGGCAGCAGCAGACCGTCGAATGCTCGGAGCAGGTCCCGCGCGTGCGCGGTCGCTGTGCGCAGCGTGTCGAGATCGCGGACGAACTCTGCCCCGGATGCTCCCGCCGCATCCGAGATGATGGCCGCGACGGTCGGGTCGAGCCCGGCGCGATCGGCGGCTGCGGAGATGAAGTCGCCCACGGCGGCATGGCGTTCGGCGACGATGGCGCCGTCGTACAGCAATCGAGCGGCATCGAGGAGAACGGAGATGTCGACCGGGGTCACCCGGCATCCCGCCGTGAGCGCGGCGTCGACGGTTCGTTGCCACGCCGAGCGATAGTCGGCGGACAACGCGTCGAGCTGATGGTCCAGGGGCACGGCGAGACTCGGTCGTGCAGGTGCCGCCGCCGTCATTTCGGCAGGGAAGGCGCGGCTGCGCGGATCCTCGGAATCCGTCCTGGCGATCACACCGAGTGCGGTGGTCGCCTCCGGCAACGAGCGTGCGAACACCGTGACGGTGTCGTAGTCGACGCAGGCCGGTACGACGCCGTGGGTGGACACCAGACCGAGAGTCGGTTTGATCCCGACGATCTCGTTCAGTGCGGCGGGCACCCGCCCGGAACCCGCGGTGTCGGTGCCGAGTGCGATGTCGGCGATGCCGAGCGCGACGGCCACCGCCGAGCCCGAACTGGAGCCGCCGCTGACATAGTCGGGATGCCATGCGTTGCGCACCGCGCCGTACGGGCTGCGGGTGCCGACCAGCCCGGTCGCGAACTGGTCGAGATTCGTGGTGCCGATGACGATGGCGCCCGCCGCGGTCAGCAGGTCGACCGCGGTCGCCGATGACGACGGTACGTAAGCGAACCCGGGGCACGCCGCGGTGGTGGGCAGTCCGGCCACGTCGATGTTGTTCTTCACCGCCAGCAGGACGCCCGCGAGGGGGAGGTGGGCCCCACCGGCGAGCAACTCCTCGATCCTTTCGGCGTCGGCCAGAACGGCGGCGCGGTCCCGGAGGCCGATCCAGATCTCCGGACGGTCCACCTCGTCGATGCGGTCGAATGCCGCGTGGACACGGTCGACCGGACGGAGGTCGGCGATGGCGGGCAGGGTCTCAATGGTCATGTCAGGAGGCTCCGATCACTGCGAGTGGGGTACCCGAGGCGACGTGTGTCCCGGGTTCGACGAGGATGTCCAGCACCTCACCGGAATCCGGTGCGGTGATGGGCAATTCGAGTTTCATGGCTTCGAGGATGGCGATGGTCGCCCCGCCGGGGACACGCTCTCCGGGACGCACCTCCACGCGCCAGACGTTGCCCGCCATGGGTGCCCGGATGAGTGTGGCGCCCTCGGGGACGTCGATGTCGGCGACCGGCGCGGCCACGTCCGGCGCCGCGGATTCGTGGTCGAACTCGCCGGATGCCCGCCAGGCCGCCTTCTCCGCGTCGAAGGCTGCGGCTCGACGCCGGTCGACGGCGGCGATGTCCTCGGCGTGCTCGTCGAGGAAACGCATGTGATCGGCCAGGACGAACGTGCCGTCGGTGATCTCCGGTACGTAGCGTCCGGCGCGTGCCGCGGCGCGGAGTTCGGTGAGTTCATCGGGTGTCACCGGCTCCCATACGATGCGGTCGAAATACCTGAACAGCCAGGGCTTTCCGTCGTGGAACGCCGGGGTGCGGGCGTGGGTCGACCAGATCGGCAGCGTTCGCCCGACGAGTTGGTAGCCGCCGGGTGATGCCATCCCGTAGACACAGAGGTACTTGCCGCCGATGCCGACGGCGTCCGACGGTGTCCAGGTGCGGGCCGGGTTGTACTTGGTGGTGACCATCCGATGACGTGGATCCAGGGGGACCGCCAGTGGCGCACCGAGATAGACGTCGCCGAGTCCGAGTACCAGATACTCCGCATCGAAGACGGTGTCCCGGACGTCGTCGATCGAGTCGAGACCGTTGATCCGCCGGATGAATTCGGTGTTCGACGGCAGCCACGGTGCTTCCGACCGAACCCCGCTGCGATATCGGTCCATCGCCTCGGCGATGGACGGATCGTCGAAGCTCAACGGCAGCCGGATCTGCCGGCTCGGCACCGACAGGTCGTCGGCGCCACCGATTCCGGCCTCCAGTTCGGTCAGCGCGTCGACGAGCTGACGCTGTCCGATCGTGTCGGGGTCGATATGCAGGTGCAGTGTGCGCACACCGGGTGTGGCGTCGATGATGCCGGGGACACCGGCCTCGTCGATCGCCGCGGTGAGTGCGTGTACCCGCATGCGCAGCGCCAGATCCAGTGTCATGTCGCCGTACTCGACGAGAAGGTTGTCGTCCCCGGCGCGCTGATAACGCACCTCCGGACGGTCGGCCGTGCCGGGCAGCCGGGCCAGGGTGCCGTCGTCGGGGATGGAGGCACGCCTGCCGACGATCTCGGGGCCACGTCGCAAGGTCTGGGCGGTGGCATCGGAGACGGGCTCGAAGTGGACCGTGTCCCCCGGCCGCATCTGGCCGAGCTTCCAGCGTTCACCGGAGACGACGGTCACCGGACAGACGAAACCACCGAGACTGGGACCGTCCGGACCGAGCAGGATCGGGGTGTCGCCGGACACGTTGAGAGCGCCGACGCTGTACGGGTTGTCGTGCAGATTCGACGGATGCAGTCCGGCGTCTCCGCCGTCGGTTCGCGACCACTCCGGCTTCGGGCCCTCCAGGCGGATTCCGGTGCGATTCGCATGTCCGCCGACCCGCCACGGATGTCCGTAGAGTTGCTCGAGATCGGCGGCCGTGAAGTAGTCGGCCGATGCCTGGGGGCCCGGGGTCACCGCGACGTGCCAGGTGTGGCTGCACTGAACCGCTTGTGCCGCAGGTTCTTCGGCGCCGACCGTGCCGCCGGCCAAAGTCAGGGTGTCGCCATCGCGCAGATCCCGTCCGACGGTGCCACCGAATCCGCCGAGAGTGAAGGTCGAGGTGCTGCCGAGGTAGTCGGGCGCCGCGATGCCGCCTGCGATCGCGATATAGGTGCGCAGTCCTGCGTCGCCAGGGGCATCGACATCGAGGATGCCGCCGGCCGGTACCTGTGCGGCCACTCCCATGGGGACCTCGTCGCCGTCGATGCGCACCCGGGTGGGTGCGCCCGTGACGGCCACCCGAACGGAATCCACGAAGCGGAGCCTGGGGCCGGTGAGTGTGCATTCGATGGCGGTGGTGCCCGCCGGGTTTCCGACCGCGAGATTGGCTGCGGCAAAGGAACGGTCGTCCATCGGGCCGGACGGCGGGATGCCGACGTTCCACAAACCGAGACGTCCGGGCAGATCCTGCAGGGTGGTCGACGTGCCCGCGCGCACCACATCGATCCGGCCACGATCTCCGCGGGTGCCGTCGAGAGTGCGGGTGGTGTGGACGGCCTCGACGAAGTCGGGGAGCGCGAGTGCCTCGCCCAACTGCCCGACGTTGGCGGTGATGCCGAACAGCGCGGTGTTCGCCACGGATCGGCTCAATGAGGCGAGAGCGGAGGAGCGGTCCGCCGCACCGACGATCAGCTTGGCGAGCAGTGGATCATAGAAAGGGCTTGCCTCACTACCGGATTCGATCCAGGTGTCGACGCGGATGTCGTCGGGGAATCCGGCGGCGGTGATGACTCCGGGTGACGGGCGATAGTCGTCGGCCGGATCCTCGGCGTAGACCCGGGCCTCGATGGCATGACCGGTGATGGCCGGGGGAGTGGTCGCATACGGGGCGAGGTGACCCGAGTCGCCGCCGGCGGTCCGCAACATCCACTCGACCAGGTCGATGCCCGTGACGGTCTCGGTCACCGGATGTTCCACCTGGAGACGGGTATTCATCTCGAGGAAGGACGCCTCACCACGATCCACGTCGTAGACGAACTCGACGGTGCCCGCGGATCGGTAGTTGATCGACCGGGCGAGCGCGACGGACGTGGACAGGAGTTGCGCCTCGACGTCGGAAGACAGACCGGGGGCGGGAGCCTCCTCGATCACCTTCTGGTTACGGCGCTGGAGCGAACAATCGCGTGTGCCGAGGGGCACCACCATGCCGAAGCCGTCGCCGAAGACCTGCACCTCCACGTGGCGCGCGCGGGAGATGTAGCGTTCGAGAAAGACACCGGTGCTGCCGAAATGACTGCCGGACAGGCGCTGTACGCGGGCGAAGGCGTCGCGGACCTGTTCCCCGTCGTGGCATACCTGCAGGCCGATTCCGCCACCGCCGCCGACCGCCTTGACCATCACCGGGAAGCCGATTCGGGACGCCTCGTCGACCGCGTGGTCGGGCCCCTCCAGCAGTCCGGTCCCGGGCACGAGCGGCACACCGACGGCCCGTGCCGCCTCCCGGGCGGTGTGTTTGTCGCCGAAGACCCGGAGATGGTGGGGCGTCGGCCCGACGAACGCGATGCCGGCGTCCTCGACGCGAGCAGCGAATGTGGCGTTCTCCGACAGGAACCCGTAGCCGGGGTGAATAGCTCCGGCGCCGGAGGACTTCGCCGCGGTGAGGACCTTGTCGATCGCGAGGTAGGAATCGCGTGGATCACTGCCGCCGAGGTGCACGGCCGTATCGGCCTGCCGCACGTGCAGTGCGTCACTGTCGGCATCGGAGTACACGGCCACGGTCCGCAGACCCATCCGTCGTGCGGTACGGATGATGCGGCAGGCGATTTCGCCGCGATTGGCGATCAGTACGGTGTCGTAGCCGAGGCACTGCCGGCCGGTGGTGTGAGAAGTGGTCATCGGAAGGCTCGTCCCATCTCGGTGGTGGCGGGTTCGGTGCGGTCCATCGCCGACATCGCGGCCTGGACGCGTTCGATGACGACATCCAGTGACGCACCGATGTGATTGCGGAGCAGGTCTTCTGCGCGCAGCAGATGGCCGTCGAGCAGGGCGTCGACGATGGCGAGATGTTCGTCGATGGTGACCTCGATGCGCATGTTGACCATGAAGTCGTACATGCGGACCCGTCGGATCCGGAGATTGATCGACTCGAGCGTCGTCACCATCTCGCGGTTGCCCGAGGCACGGAGCACCTCGAGGTGGAACCGTTCGTCCTCCAGCACGAAGCCGGGTTCCTGTTCCGGGGCCTCCAGGGAGAACGCGATCCACCGATCACGCTCGGCGGCAAGCACATCCCGGTCATGCGCGACGTCGGGATTGTCGATGGCCCGGCGGATGCCGGCGAGTTCGACGGCCAGTCGTAACTCGTACAGATCCCGGACGCCCCTGAGCGTGGGACGGACCGGTGCGAATCCGAACTCGCAGCGCCGGATCAGTCCCGCCGCGTGCAGGCGACCGAGCGCCTCGCGCACCGGAGTCCGGGACACCCCGAAGAAGGAGCTGACCTTCGGTTCGGTGAGCCGGGCGTCGGGACCGATCTCGCCGTCGAGCAACGCTCGTCGGAGTTCGTCGTGCACCCGGTCCCCGCGCGAGGGCGCGGCGGTGCCTGTGTACAGCTGCGTCGACATGCCTGTGGACGCTATTGACCAGTGATGTTGTCGAAATTGCGGTGACGTTCCGGCATGATGTCGGCCCGTTTCGGTTGCGTGACAAAGTGCAGCATGCAGTCGGTGCCCGCGCCCCGATTGTGCGCTTGGTCACACCGAGGCGACCTGGGCTGATGTCCTCGCGGAGTGCTCCGTCCCCGCGTCACCGTCTCGCGCGTTACCGACCGGAAACCGTGCCGTAGTTGCCGTGACAAAGACCGTTCTTAGCGTTTGCGCCCAAGTCCACGCCGCGATGATGCGGGCTGGTCGTCCGAGATGAAGGAAAGCCCATGTCTAACGAATCGATCAAGGATCAGGTCGAGGAATTCACCGATGATGTCGGTGACATCGAAAACGCCGAACACTCCATCATCGCCACCGGGGCCGCGGCCGCCGCGATGCGAGAAACGTTGGAGGACTACACATTGCGGTTCGCCCCCCGGAGCTACCGCAAATGGGGCCCGGGCGTCGTCGCCATCTCCGCACTCGGTGGTATCGCCTATCTCGCCGACTTCGCGATCGGCGCGAATGTCGGTATCGCCAACGGCACCGGAAATGCGTTGCTGGGCATCGGATTCTTCGCCATCGTCGTCGTCCTGACCGGATATCCGCTGGCCTACTATGCGGCCCGCTACAACATCGACCTCGACTTGGTCACGCGCGGAAGCGGATTCGGCTATTACGGTTCGGTGCTCACGAACGTCATCTTCGCGTCGTTCACGTTCATCTTCTTCGCGCTCGAGGGCTCGATCATGGCCCAGGGCTTGTTACTGGGCTTGAAGATACCGCTCTGGCTGGGCTACCTGGTGTCGTCGGTCCTCATCATTCCACTGGTCATCTACGGCATGAACACCCTCGCGAAACTCCAGGTCTGGACCACGCCCCTGTGGCTGGTGATGATGGTTCTCCCGTTCGCGTACTTGGTCTTTCGTCATCCGGACGCCATCGGCGACTTCTTCGCCTTCGGTGGTGTCGACACGGCGACCGGTGAGCATCTGAACAAGGGCGTGAGCTTCGCGGGCACGATGCTGGCTGCCGGCGTGTGTCTCTCGCTGATCGCGCAGATCGCCGAGCAGATCGACTACCTCCGTTTCATGCCGCCGAAGACCCCGGAGAATTCGCGTCGCTGGTGGACCGCCGTGCTGACCGCCGGCCCCGGTTGGGTGTTCTTCGGTGCGATCAAGCAGGTCGTCGGCCTGTTCCTCGCCGTCTATCTCATCGGCATCACCATGGACAACGCGGGCATCGCGAATCAGCCGGTGCATCAGTTCGTGGAGGTCTACCAGGACTTCCTGCCGCATTGGCTGGCCTTGACCCTTGCCGTCATCCTCGTCGTCATCAGTCAGATCAAGATCAACGTGACCAACGCCTACTCAGGGTCGCTGGCGTGGACGAACAGCTTCACCCGCGTGACGAAGACCTATCCCGGTCGCCTGGTGTTCCTCGTCTTCAACGTGGTGATCGCGATCGTGCTGATGGAGGCGGACATGTTCAGCTTCCTGAACAACCTCCTCAACTTCTATGCGAACTGCGGTATCGCGTGGATCGTCGCCGTGGCGTCGGATATCGCGATCAATAAGTATCTGCTCGGCATCTCGCCGAAGCAGCCGGAATTCCGGCGCGGCATGCTCTACGCCGTCAACCCGGTCGGCTTCGTCTCCGTGATCGTCGCGGCGGGCGCCTCCATCCTGGTGTACTTCCACGTCTTCGGTGATGCCATCCAGCCCTATTCGCCGCTCGTGGCGCTGGTGCTCGCGCTGGTGCTCCCGCCGATCATCGCCCTGGCCACCAAGGGGCGGTACTACCTGCGACGTACCGACGACGGCATCGACATCCCGATGTACGACGAGCACGGGAATCCCACCGATGTGCGTCTGACGTGCTGTGTCACCGGTATCGACTTCGAGCGGCCGGACATGATCGCATCGGCGAAGCCCGGGCCGAACGGGGAAAAGCAGTACATCAGCTCGCTGGCGCTGTCGTGTGACAAGACCGGCGAACACGTTCTGCCCGAACAGAAGTAGGAAAACGCACGCAGACCGGTCACCGGCGGCTCGTCGGTGACCGGTCTCGTGCTGTCCACACGACCGTGATCCGTGGGTCCGCCCGGTGCTTGGGATGAATTCTTCGCGTCCGTGGGGCGACAACCGTATCGGAGACATTGGTCATCGACTACCGTGTGCTCCTCGTGGGGAGGTCGCGCCGTGTCGGCAGGTGAGTCGGGTCTCGAGCGGCGACTCGGTGTCGGCGACGCGGTGGTCGTGGGGCTCGGTGCGATGGTCGGCGCCGGGATCTTCGCCGCGCTGGCGCCCGCGGCGGCCGCGGCCGGATCCGGACTGCTGATCGGACTGATCCTCGCCGCGATCGTGGCCTATTGCAACGCGACCTCGTCCGCGCGTCTGGCGGCGCGGTACCCGCAGTCTGGCGGAACGTACGTCTACGGCCGCGAGAGGCTCGGGCCTTTCTGGGGCTATCTGGCGGGGTGGGGGTTCGTCGTCGGCAAGACCGCGTCGTGTGCGGCCATGGCATTGACGGTGGGGGCCTATCTGTGGCCGTCCCAGGCGCGTGCGGTGGCGGTAGGTGCCGTGGTGCTGGTCACCGCGGTCAACTATCGCGGTGTGCAGAAGTCGGCACTACTGACCAGAGCTGTTGTCGCGGTGGTGCTCTCGGTACTCGCCGCGCTCGTGATCGCCGTTATCGGCGCGGGAGCGGTCGATGCCGACGGATTGGCGATATCGACGGACGTGTCGGCGTACGGAGTGCTCCAGGCCGCGGGACTGCTGTTCTTCGCGTTCGCAGGCTACGCACGGATCGCGACGCTCGGTGAAGAGGTGGTCGATCCGTCGCGGACGATCCCGCGAGCCATCCCTATCGCACTGGGCGTCGCCCTCGTCGTCTACGCGATCGTCGCGGTCACGGCTCTGGGGGTCCTCGGTCCCGATGCCCTGGCGGCCTCGAACGCACCACTCGTGGACGTCGCGGAGAACGGGGGAGTTCCGGGTCTGGCGGTGGCCGTCGGTATCGCGGGCGGGGTGGCTGCCGTGGGGTCGTTGCTGTCGTTGATTCTCGGGGTGTCCCGGACGACCCTGGCCATGGCGCGCGATCGTCATCTACCGCCCGCCCTGGCCGCGGTCCATCCGCGATTCCGGGTGCCGCACCGCGCAGAGGTCGCGATCGGTGTGATCGTCGCGGTCCTCGCGATCACCGTCGACGTGCGCGGTGCGATCGGGTTCTCCTCCTTCGGCGTGCTCGTCTACTACGGCATCGCCAATGCGTCGGCAGCTACGTTGCGTGCCTCCGAAGGGGCGCCGGCGCGAGTGATCCCGATCGCCGGCGGCCTCGGCTGCGTGGCGCTCGCCTTTACCCTCCCGGTGTCATCTGTGCTGGCCGGAGCCGCGGTCATCGTGCTCGGCGCGGCCGTATACGGCCTGCGCACGGCGGCCGGCCGCCGGTGACGGTGAGTCACGCGCCCTTACGGCGCGGGATGAAAGTCGCGTCCGCGGCCGCGCGTTTTCGCTCACGCTGAGCCTTCAGCGCCGCACGTTTCTTCTTTCCGCTCGAATTTCGTTCCGACATTGTTGTGTCTCCTTTTCTGTGGAAATGTTCGCCGTGCTCGATACCTGTGGACCATAGCCAAGAAATTGTTTTTGTCCAGTCTCGCCGCGTTTGCGTCAGGTGCGGTGTGGACACTGTCCGCGCGGGAGCCTGACCAGGCGACATGGTTCTGACGGGAGTGTGCTGGTGGTCGGTGGACCCGCTGGACTTTTATTTTTTCTGGGCTATGGTCGGGGTAACGTCGCAGTCTAGAAAAGTGCGCAGTCAAGAAAAGGATGGGTGCGTCGTGAAAACCAACGTCATGGAATGCCGGGTGCGGCTCTGTGCGTCGCCGCAGCGTTTGCGGTTTTTTCTCGACCAGGCCGATGCGGTGATTTCCGCACGCATTTCACAGCGGGTGCAGTGGTCGCGTGATGTCACCGACGGCGAATCGATGCTGCTCCGCAGGCAGTGGGAGAGTGCGAACACCTCGGAGCCGGTGGCGTCGCCGACGGTCAGCGACATCAGCTGGGTCTTCGCGGACCGGTCGGGACATCTCACGGCCGCCCGGCTGGAAAGCCTGTCGCGCGACATCCTGGCCAACCTGGAGGGTCCACGGCGGACATCGACCGACGAGACCGTTCCGTGGATCCTGACCCTGGTCTCCAATCCGGATGCGGCCGCCCGGCGTGCGCTGTCGATCCGTCATCGGATGCGGGATCTCACCTCGCCCATGCTTGCCGAGGTGCACTGACAGGCGTCGCGAATCCGTGGCGCGGAGAACGGAGCTATGACATGAGTGCGCCGATGAGCGTGATCATGAGGAGTCGGGGAACCGACGGATCGGTGGCCGACCCCGTGGCCCTGGTATCGGAGCCGACACCCCTGGCCGTGGAGATTCTCGCGGCCGCCCCGGGCGGTACGCCGGTGGATGTCGTCAACCCGAATCTGCCGATGGCGGATCAGCTGTCGACGTCGGGCCAGCCACTCGCGGATGTGTTCTCCGGACGTGACTTCCAGACCTATGCCGTTGTGGTGCGCCCGCCCGCACCGGTGTCGCACCGCTTCGCCCTCTCCACCTGGCGCGACCGCGTGGCGGCCGGTACGAGACTCGCTCGCGCAACGGATCTCGTCGTCGGGACATCGACGGCCCTGGCCCGATGCCGGCTGATCGTGGTCGTCGACGCACGTGGGTCGACGCTGGGTCGACGACGTCTGACCTCGTGGGTGCGTGACGTCGGTCGTGGGTTGCGGTACGAGACCGAGGTCAACGGCACTCCGGTGGACGACTTGTCCTTCGTGGTGATCGACGATTCCCTGGGCGACGCCGAGGCGGCCCGTCTGCTGTGGCGACGCCACCGGGAGTGAGCAAGGCCTACGCCACGGTGACACACGGTGTCGACTCGGTCTAGCCGGTCTGCGAAGCGCCGCGACGCGTGTGGCTCTGTTTCCTGCGCACCACGAGAGCGTTGCCGAGGAGCAGTCCGATGGGACCGGCGAGCACGATGGCCTGTCCGATCCACAGAGGTGCATCCGACGCTCCGCGCGCGACGACCATGCCGAGGATCGGCATGGTGACTCCCCACAGGGTGATCGCGAGGAGTGCGCGCCGGTCTCCGTCGTCCTCGGCGACGAGTGCGCGGAGGCAGAAGCAGGAGAGTGTGAACACCAGGACGGGAACGGCGAGCGCGACCACCGAGAGGTGGACCGTCGCGGCGTTCTGATGTTCGTAGGTATATCCGAGCACATGCAATCCGGCGCCCACGCCGGCCACCGACATGAAGATCGGGACGTGCACCCAGGTCCACGGTCCTGATCGGCGGCGACGTCGGTCCAGCATGTCGCGACTCGACGGAAGTGACTGGTACATCGACCACAGACTGAACGTCAGAGCGGTACCCAAGGCGATGGTCGCGCCGGTCTCGATCGTCCAATGCCCGTTTCCGGAGATGATGGATGCGGCGGCCAGGGTCCCGACGACCGTCTCGCCCAGCGAGATCATCGTCAGTGTCCCGTATCGATCGGTGATGTGGCCGGCGTGCCAGGGCGGTGCCGTCGACTGCCACCGGTGGCCCAGATGATTGGCCACGAAGGGGCCCGCGAACTCGATCAGCCACAGCAGCGCCGCAACAAGGAGCGCCACCGCGAGCCCCTGGGTGGTGATCGCGAGCCGTACCCAGCCGACTTGTGCAGTCGTGATCAGAACCGCGTGCAGGACCGCGACTTTGGTGTATCGGGAGCCGACAGCGGCGCGCACCCACTGCGCGACGAGTGCGACCCGCATCAACACGTATCCGCCGACGAGCGCGACGTTGGTGAACGAATGTCCTTCGTACACCGCGTCATACATGCCCGGAATGCCGATCGCCATTACGATCACACCGCCGGTCTGAACGTAGGTCAGCAGGCGGTAGAGCCAGTCGTCGGTGTCGAAGGCGGAAGCGAACCAGGTGTAGTTGGTCCACGCGAGAACGATGGCCAGAACGGCGGCGCAGAACGCCAGAACGGCGCGTCCGGAATGTCCGTCGGCCAGGCCGTCGGCGAGCTGCGCGGCTGCCACGCCGAATGCCGCGGTGACCGTCAGATCGAGGATCAGTTCGGTCGATGACGCACCGCGACCGAACTCGTCGCCGGATCGGCCGCGCATGGCGCGCAGACCTATTCGAGAGTGTGTGCCCTCGGCCGGGGCGTCATCGCCGCGCCCGTCCGCGATCGGCTCGTTCATCACCTCACGAGAATAGGTGCGAACGCGCGATCGCGGACGGGTGGGGGATCAGCGTCCGGCGCTGAAAACCGTATGGATTGCCGAGATTTCGTTTCCGGTGATCTGGAGCCAGGTGGCCGCCGGGGTGGCCGGTCCCGCGGTGGTCGTCATCACCGACCAGATGAGCGCGTTCTGGTCGTCGGCGAGACGTACCGCGACCTCGTCGCTGGTGGTCATCTTGGACATCTCGACCAAGCCGGACACCGTCTCGTCGCGACCGGTCGTCGAGGCCACCGGGCCCGCGAACGTGACGTTGTCGGCCAGAATCGAATTCAAGGTCTCTGCGTCGCCGGCCAGGAGCGCGGTGTGAAAGCGGTCGGCGAGATCTTCGGAAGCAGTCACCAGGTTCTCCCTGCAGTTGTGGTTGTTCCCGACCCGTATTCCCACCATGCCACAAGGTATGGATTTCTGTCGGCCCGATGTGTGATGTCCGGTGCGGGGCCACACGTGCCGACGGATGGTGCACGATGGCGGCGCGAGATCAGCGTCGCGTGATCGGCAGTCCGAAGGCGGATTCGAGTGCCGAAGCAATCACCGGCGGGAGACCTTGCAGCGCACGGGGTTCCAGTCCCGTGGACAACTGCGTACGGATGTCGCACGCGCGTTCGGGGTTGCCCGCGGTGTTCATCCGATCGGTCAGCCAGACCAGCGCTGCCGAGCCGCCGGCGATCAGTTCGATCACGTGCGGCGAATTGAGCGGTGGAATCGGGTTGGGTGGCAACTCGTCCCGACGGTAGGTGATCGTCGACGGTCCGCGGCAATAGGAGCGTGCGAGTCGGTCGGTCGCCTGAACGGTGACGATCTCGTCGCTCACGGCATTGAAGATGTACGTCGGAGCCATCGGGGTCCGTCCGCTGACATTCAGGGGTGCGATGGCCGCCTTGATGACCGGGTCATTCAGGATGGCCCCGATGGATGCGGTTGTGTACTGGCGATAATCGAGACGGAGCCACAGGTTCTGGAGAACGGACTGTGCTGTGCACTGATGTTTGGCCGCCTGCATCTCGGCCACCCCCATGGGGCTCAGATATTTCCGTAGGGCCCGGTCGTATCGCGGCGAATACTTGCTGAGCGACGCCAATCCCATCGGCAACAACCCGGACACCGGGGAACCGACCACCCGGCGCAGCGCAGCGTCCACGTCCCGCAGCGGTGCACCCATGACGTTCGCGCGGATGTTGAGTTCGGGGGCGTAGCCGGACTGTTCCTCAGCCGCCCAACTGGTCGCCATCCCGCCGCCCGAGTACCCGAACAATCCGACCGGAGCCTTCGCGGACAGGTGCAGCGGGGCGAACCGGGTGGTCGCCCGAATCGCATCGAGCACCAGGAAGCCCGGTTCGCGTGGCACCAGGAAGTTCGAATCGATGCCGGTGTAGTCGGGGACTGTCACGGCCCAGCCCTTGGACAATCCGTAGGCCATGAGCACCGTTTCGGCGCCGGGGATGCTGAGCGTGAGGGGACCACCGCGCTTGGTGAAGTCGACAGGCGTTGCGCTGAGCAGACTTCGGGAGGGTTGGCATGACGGATCCACCGCGTCGATCATTGTCTGGTGCGACATGATCTTTGTCGGGCGGACGCCGCGTGCGGTCATCACCGTCGTGACGGCGACGTCGGGCCCCTTGGCGCTGGTCGTCCGGTACATCAACTGGTAGGCGTCGACGGCCATCGGCAGCAGCTGCAGCGAGCGCACGCGCACGGGTCTGCTGCGGACGATGTCGCCGAGTTCGTACGACGAGATGTCGGGGGGACGTTGAAAGAAGTCGGCGTCGCTCATCGCGCGTGGAGACGCCGGGGCCGCGTGTGCCGGTCCCGTGGTCACGAGACCGAGGCCTGCCGCGATGGCGATGATCGTGAGGATCGCCGCGACCACGCGCAGTCGACCGTGGTGGTGTTGTCGCCGGGACGGCGTTGCCTCGATGCCGTCGTGATCGACATGCCTGACCGTCCCCATACGAGCCCCCCAGAAACCGATGTGACACACACCTGCTGATTCGTCTCAAGGTAGTGCCGACAGCCGCACCCGTCCGAGGAATCGCGAAAGCGTCGATGCCACAACGTTTTCAGGGGCGACTCAGAGCTGCTCGACGACCTTCTTGGCCGTTGCCTTGGCCGATCCCGGATTCTGGCCCGTCACGAGATTGCCGTCGACGACCGTGTACGACACGAAAGGCAGGATCGCCTTCTCGTAGAGCGCCCCACGCTCCTTGGCCTTCTCCTCGGCGTTGTAGGGGACGAGTTTGTCGACGCGCGCGAGGATCTCCTCCTGCCAGGCGAAGCCGGTCATCTTGCGGCCGTCGATGAGGTACGAGCCGTCGGTCAGCTTCGTGTTGAGCAGTCCGCAATAGCCGTGGCAGACCGAGGAGACGATGCCGCCCCGTTCGAAGATCTCCCGCGTGATGCGTTGCAGTCCTTCACTGTTGGGAAAGTCGAACATGACCGCGTGGCCACCGGTGAAGTAGATGGCGTCGTAGTCGGCGGAATCGATCTGGTCGGGGGATGCGGTGTTCTCGAGCAATGCCATCTTCGCCGGATCGGCCCGCCAGGCTTTCGCCGTCTTGTCATAGTTCGGGAACTTGAGCGATCGCGGTTCGAGCGGGGACGGTCCGCCTGCCGGGCTGACGATGGTCTGCTCGAATCCGTGGTCGTCGAAGATCTCCCAGGCGTGGGTCAGCTCGGACAGCCACAGCCCGGTGGGGTGGTGCTCCGGGTCGTCGTAGTGGCCGACGTTGGTGACGACGTTGAGTATGCGTTTGGGATGTGTCATGAAAGAACTCCTTCGGTCGCTCGAGCTTCCGGTTGTTCCCCGACCTGCCGGTTCCGAACCGAGATGGGCACCGGCATGTGGAGGGCGTTCTGGCCCTCGGTCATCACATCGAGCTGAATCGTCTTGAGCGGCTTGAGTGAACGGATATCATCGGTCATTCGTCCGGAGCCCAGGTCCAGCTGCGCCTTGCGTGGGAAACGAGTCGTTCCCGTCTTCAGCATATTGGTTTGGCTCAGTGTGGCCAGCCAGTCGTCGTCGATCGTGCTGTACGACGTGAGGCTGGATACGCGATCGCCTGTGGCGTAACCGGTTTGACCGGGGGTGGGCGCGGTGAGAGCGACGTCGACGCCGCCGGTGTCGTTCGCGACCCGCGCCTGTGTCCGCTGCGCATCGATGGTCACGTCGATCTCGGTGACCCACTTGGGCAATCCATATCCGTACCGACCCCGAACCTGCGCGACCTCGGTGTTGACCGGCAAGGACAGGACGTAGGTGTGAAGGTGGTCGTCGGCGAGCGCGGACAACAGATCGATGACGCCGGGACCGCCATGGCGGGCTGGTCGAACGGCCACCCCGACGGCGGCTTCGGTGTAGAAGTCGACGTCGCACACGTCGTACCGGAAGAACATGACCGATACGAGCCCGAGGCCCGGGGCGACTTCCAGCGGTGACAGATTCGCCGGCAGGCGACGCCGGATCGCCGACGACGGGGCGATCATCGTCAGCCGTGCGGACGACATCAGGTAGTAGAAATTCGGCGTCCAGGTGGGGCCGATGGGGGAGTCGATCTTCGTCTTGGGCAAGTCACGAAAGAATTCGACTCCGGGTACGCGTGGATCCGCGGCGATGACATCCAGGTCCGGCGCCATCCGAAACCTGTTGTAGAGGCCGTCTGTGGGCACTTCGACGAGGTGTCCACCCAGGTCGACGGTGACGGTGGAATTTGTGGGTGCGGTCATGTCGGGTCACTTCCCTCGATGTTGACGACGCTAACATTGGGGAACGCTACGACGCTATGTAAGCGATGTCAACATTCGGTACCCACGTTTGTGGGAGGCCGGTTCCCGTGCAGGGGATCCCGCTACGGCCGTTTGACCGACGTCATCGCGGTGAACGCCGCGCGCACATGATCGGCGATCGCGTCCGTGGAGTCGGCGTGGAGCTTGCCGTCCATGTAGAGGTAGGCCATGCCGTGTGCCAGTGCCCAGGATGCGGAGGCCAGGGCGCCGGCGTCCGACTCCGGGTAGACCTGCGCCATCGCCGCCCGGAGGAGTTCGTGAATGGCGTCGGCGGCCGCGACGCGTTCGGCGCTGCCCGTGTCGCACGCGTTGCCGAACATCAGACGGAACAACGCCGGCCGGTTCATCGCGAACTCGACGTAGGCAACCGCCAATTCGCGGAGCTCGTCCGGCGTTTCGGGGAGTCGGCGTCCCTTGGTGAGTTCGTCCGTCAGGTCTCGAAGACCTTGCGCGGCAAGCGCGGACTCCAGTGCATCGCGATCAGCGAAGTGCCGGTAGGGAGCCGTCGGTGAGACGCCCGCATCACGGGCGATGGACCGCATCGAAAACACCTCGCCGGCTTCGAGGGCGCGCATGGCCGCGGTCAGGAGCGCCTGGCGCAGATCGCCGTGGTGATAACCGGCCTTCGTCGAGGTTGCCACTGCACTCGTATCCTTCCGTCCCGCCGCGATGTGAGCGATGTCAACTTACCGCTCGCGGGTGCTCTGTGGCCAGCTACCATGGGCCCGGCTCGCCAGGGACCGCCGCTCCCGTTGCCGTGGCAGGCGCAGCTTGTACAGTGAGATGCGGGGGTCAACGAATCGACCGAACTGCATCTCGGAGGCTTCGCGATGACCGACCGCACCCATGAGTCGTTGCCAGACGCGCATGACGAACCGTACGTCTTCTACTCCGATGGGCAGGGCGGATACGGCCCGCGTGACGACAAGAAATTCAGTCAGCACAATTATCACCATCCGGCCGCCGGGTGGGGAGCCGCGCTGTCGGTGATGAAATTCCTTGTCCGCGAACGGGAACCGATTCGCGGGACGCGGGCGATGTTCACGATGAATCATCCGAAGACGGGCTTCGACTGCCCGGGTTGTGCGTGGCCGGACGATCCGGGCGTCACTCTCGACATCTGCGAGAACGGCATCAAGCACGTCACCTGGGAGATGACCCCCAAACGTGCAACGCCGGAGTTCTTCGCCGAACACACCGTGGAAGAGTTGCGCGGCTGGACCGATTTCGACCTGGAGGACCAGGGTCGTCTCACCCACCCCATGCGGTACGACGGTGCGACCGACCGTTATGTCCCGATCGGCTGGGAAGAGGCATTCGCTCTCATCGGTGATCATCTCCGACGTGTGACGCCGGATCAGGCGACCTTCTACACCTCGGGCCGGCTGAGTAACGAGGCCACGTTCCTCTATCAGTTGTTCGTGCGCGAGTACGGCACCAACAATCTGCCCGACTGCTCGAACATGTGCCATGAGGCCTCGGGCCGCGCGCTGACGGCTTCGCTGGGGACGGGCGTGGGCACCGCGGATCTGGACGATTGGAACAAGGCCGACGCCTTGTTCATCATGGGCGTCAACGTCGCATCCAACGCACCCCGGATGCTGACCACGCTGGCCGAGGCATATCGGCGCGGCGCGCAGATCGTGCACGTCAACCCGCTCGTCGAGGCCGGTGCTACACGAACCATCGTCCCGCACGAGATTCTCGACATGGCGACATTCCATGCCACCGACACCAGCACCCTGAACCTGCAGGTGCGGCCCGGAGGGGATATGGCCCTCATGCGCGGCATGGCAAAAGCGGTGTTCGAAGCGGCGCAACAGGATCCGGGCGTCCTGGACCAGGAATTCCTCGACCGCCACACGCACGGATTCGAGTCCTACCGGGCAACGGTGGAGGCGACCGAATGGCCTGAGCTCGAGCGTCAATCAGGGCTCAGCGAGAAGCAGATCCGCGAGGCCGCCGACATCTATCTGAAAGCCGAGAACACGGTCGTCAGCTGGTGTCTGGGAGTGAGCCAGCACGAGCACAGCGTCGACGCGGTGCGGGAGATCGTCAATCTTCTGCTCCTGCGCGGCAACGTCGGACGCGAGGGCACCGGACCGTCGCCGGTCCGTGGCCACAGCAATGTGCAGGGCAACCGGACCTGCGGAATCGATCATCGGCCGGACAACGAGTTCCTCAATCGGCTCGGGGAGTACTTCTCATTCGAGCCACCTCGGAACTGGGGGCTGGACACCGTCGGCACCATGAAGGCCATGCACGACGGCGATATGAAGGTGTTCGTCGGTATGGGCGGCAATTTCGCCCGTGCCACACCGGATCCCGACTACACGGAGAAGGGGCTGAGCAACTGCGACCTGACCGTTCAGGTCAGCACCAAGCTCAACCGCAGCCACCTCGCCCACGGAAAGGATGCACTGATCCTTCCGTGCCTGGGCCGCACCGAACGTGATGACCAGGCCGGCGGCCAGCAGTCGGTGAGCTGTGAGGACTCGATGAGTTCCGTGCAGCTGTCCAAGGGTTCCCGGGAGCCGGCGTCGCCGGACCTGATGTCGGAGGCCGCAATCGTCGCGGGCATGGCGAAAGCCGCAGTGCCGCAGACCGCCGTTCGCTGGGATTGGTATGTCGCCGACTACGACCGCATCCGCGACGCGATGGCCGTGGTGATTCCTCGACTCACCGGCTACAACGAAAAAGTCCGGCGTCCCATGGGCTTCCGGGTCCTGCAGGCGGCCCGTGACCGGATCTTCCACACCGACAGCGGCCGCGCAGAGTTCTCGGTTCCGGTGCTGCACAACGTGGTTCCGGCCAATCCGGACATGCTGGTGCTCCAGACATTCCGGTCGCAGGACCAGTGGAACACAACCATCTATTCCGCCGACGACCGCTACCGGGGCGTCAAGAACCTGCGCACCCTGGTGTTCATGAACGAGAAGGACATGGCCGAGCGCGGCATATCCGAATGGGATGTCGTCACCATCGAGGCCTTCTCCAAGGACGGCTCGCGTCGCGTGCTCGAGGGATTCCGGGCGGTCAAATACGACATCCCGCGCAGCAGTGCCGCCGGCTACATGCCCGAGATGAATGTTCTCATCGGACCCGCCGACTACAGCGAGCAGAGCGACCAGCCGCTGATGAAAGACTTGAAGGTGCTGATCACGCGGAAGCGTTGAAACGATTGGTCGGGCCGGCGGTCCACAGCTGTCACCGATGAACAGCGTCGGCCGCACCCTGCGAACGTGCCGACGCACCGGTGTTCACTGTCGATCGTTCCGCGGTGTGTAACCCAGGGCGCGGGTACGCCCTGGGTCCCCCGTCGAAAGTCGTTGCGCGGCAACGGTCTACCGGTGCCACCGACAACCAGGTACACGACGGAGAGGAACCGGTCCCCGAGCCGAACCTATCGTTGCCGGTAGCGTGTTTGTCGGCCCGAACCCCGAGGTGCGGACGCGCGGTTCCCCTCCGATCGCATGGATCAGGCCTCCCCGCCCGTCCACGGGTGAGACGATACATGCGAAGCCGTCTCAGTGGCTACCTTTTCTGCAATTGCGTCCGAGCGACTGAAGTCAGTCGTCGCCGCGGATTCGGCGTGCTGTCTCATTGCTCGAGCGGTACGTGGCTGTCAGGATCGCCGTATGGCACATTCGTCGCGACGCCGCACCATGCGGGGAAGAGCGCTGGTGGTGCAGACGGAGCTTCGGGAGCGACCGGCATGAGTGTGCCCATATGAAACGAGAGCCCGTCACCAGTACGAGTCTGACGTCGGTTGGCTACGACCACGGTGGCTCAATACTCGAAGTCGAGTTCGTCAGCGGGGAGGTCTATCGCTACTTCTTCGTCCCCGAGTCCGTATATCGGGAACTCCTCGACGCCGCGAGTATCGGCCGATACTTCGGGCGTCATGTCCGCGACGTCTATCCCTACGAGCACCTCTGAGGTGGCCCAGTCGACAGATCACGGACCGCTCACAGCGAAGCGCCGGACGCATCTTCCGATACGTCCGGCGCCCTGTCTGCGGCGGGATCGCCCCGCAGATATGTTGTCGCTCAGGCGATTGTGGTCCTCCTGATCGACGTCGATTCGATCTGCACCGTCACCATCTCGATGGTGTGATCTTCCTCGGAAGCAACGCTTTCCAGAGTTCTTCCCTTGGTCTCCGGGGCGAAGAAGATGCAGACGACGAAGGCGATCGCGGTGAGGATCGCACCGAACAGCATCGTGACGCCCGTGCCCAGCGAGCTCATGCTGATGGGCAGGAGGTAGGTGCCGGTGGCGGCGCCGAAGCGGCTGACACCGGTGGCGATTCCGACGGCGGTCGCGCGGACCTCGGTGGGGAAGAGTTCGTTGGGATAGATCCAGACGAGGATGCTGGGACCGCCGGAGATGAAGGCGTACGCGCAGAAGGCCGCGACAATGAACCACAGCGGTCCGTCGGCCCAGAGCCAGAGGCCGACGAGCGGGAGGATCATGAGCCCGAGGGGCACGATGGCGAGAGGCCTACGGCCCCAACGTTCCACGAGCCACAGGGACGGGATCGAGCCGGCGACAATCAGACCGATGATGACGGTCTCGACGATCAATCCGGTGGAGCCGCTTCCGGAGATGGAGAAGCCGTCGAGGATGCTGGGCAGGAAGGTCAGCAGAGCGTACAGCGGTGTCACCACGGCCAGGTAGAGGACGCAGCACATGATGAGTCGGCGACGGTAGATCTTTCGGAGGAAGATCCGCAGGTCGGTCTTCGGCACATTCTCGTCATCGATGTGGACGTTGCTGAGATCGATTCGGGTGCCGTAGATCTGCTCGACCACGTCCTCCGCATCCTTGACGCGTCCGCTCTTCAGCAGCCAGCGGGGCGACTCCGGGATCCCGCGGCGGATGAGAATGACGATGACGCCGAGGATGGCGCTGGTACCGAGCAGCCATCGCCACTGATCGTTGCCGCCGGACAGGCCGATGAACAGCGCGCCGACGATGTAGGCGGCGACCGCACCGGCAGACCATGCGACCGCGGACATTCCCACCATCGCTCCGCGTTTGCGGGACGGGGTGAACTCGGTGAGCAGACTCGTGGCGATCGGATAGTCGGCGCCGATGGCCGCGCCGATGATGAAGCGCAGGATGATCAGTTGCCAGGCCTCCTGGACGAACACCGACAACCCGCACGCGACGACGAGTACCACCAGGTCGAGCGCGTACATCTTCTCCCGGCCGATCCGGTCGGTGAGGAAGCCGAAAATGGTGGCGCCCAAGAAGATACCGACCAGCGACGCCGCGCCGATCATGCCGGATTCGGTGGCACTCGGATTGAGCTGCTCGTTGATGCCGATCAGCGCGACACCGATGATGCTCATCACGTAGCCGTCGAGGAACGGTCCGCCGCAACACGCGACGAGGAGTTTGGCGTGGAATCCGCGCCGGGCGGGGCGGTCCAGCGTGTCCAAGGGGTTCGTCATGCTCTGTTACTTCCTTCTCGGGGCCGGGTCAGGCCTTGTCGCTGACGCTCTTGAGTGCCGCGTACGCGAGTTGCTCGGCGATCAGCGATGTCTGGGTGTTGCTGTCGAGCGCGGTGTCGAGGACCTGTTTGGTGATCGACAGGGTCAGAGGTGAGCCGGCGAATTCGATGACCTCGTGCGCCATCTCCAGTGCGCGATCGAGATGTGCGCCGGCCGGGGCGATTTCGGTGATGACGCCCCAGCTCTCGGCGGTCTCGGCGTCAATGCGGCGTCCGCGTAGGACAAGGTCGCGTGCTCTGCCTGCGCCGACCACGCGGCTGATGCGAGTGACGCCGCCCGAGCACGGCAGGATGCCGATGCCCACTTCGGGGAAACCGAAGAGAGCAGACGGATCGGCCACCCGGAAGTCCGCGGCGAGGGCGAGTTCGAACCCGCCGCCGATGCAGTACCCGGCGATGGCCGCGACCGTCGGCTGGGGCATGTTCGCCAGGACTTCGTACACGGCTCCGGTCGTGCGGTAGTACTCCGCGATCGCCTCAGGCGTCATGTCGGTCAGCTCCGTGGTGTCGGCGCCGGCCGAGAACACCGTGTCTCCACCGGTCACCACCACCGCGGCGCTTGCTCGAACACGGGGTTCCTGCAAGGCGTCGAGCAGCAGTCCTTCCATCCTGGTCGAGAGCGCGTTCAGTTTCCGTGGACGGTTGATCTCGACGATCGCCACGTCGCGATCGACGCGAACGTCGACGGTGCCGGATTCGTCCGTGGAAGTGCGGGTCATGACTCTCCTTCAGCACGTGTTGCAGGGGCCTGGTGAACGCTCGAGTCGCGGGGCCGCACCCGGGATCGGCTGAGGGCGCGGGGACGATCGGATACGCGACGCGAAGACGATGTGATGCTCCCCCGAATAGCTGTGGTGTGTGGCTTGGCTCACGTATCAACCGATGCGTCAGTCATATCGCGTCAACTGAGTCGATGTCAAGGGATTCGCCGAGAATCGACGGCCGAGTCAAAACTGGTCGGACTGCGTCCGAAGAGCATTGCACCGCCGTAACCTGCGGCGTTGGGAGGTATTGTTGCTCGAATTCACCCTCAACGAACGTTGAGGCTTGACTCTCGGTTCAGTGCAGATTCAGACTGACTGGGAAATCAGGTCGACTGGTTCGGACGGGAATCCGGACCTTGAATCAGGAGGGTGTTCGGCATATGAGGCAACTGAGTCGTAAGGACGTCGCATCGAGGATCGCCGCACTGGACCGTGTGGCTATCGAGCCGGCCGCGGGTTCGCGTGCATCGGCGGCGGTCGCCATCGTGGTCGCCGACAGCGTTGCCGGACGGGGGATCTGGCTCACCGAAAGGGCGTCGACGATGCGCAGACACGCCGGACAGTTCGCACTTCCGGGCGGTCGGCTCGATGAGGGCGAAGACGCGGTGGCAGCGGCTGCCCGCGAAACCCACGAGGAGATCGGCCTTCGGGTCGATGACTGCTTGGGCCTGCTGGACGACTACGAGACACGATCGGGCTTCGTGATCAGTCCCGTTGTCTTCTGGGCCGGTGAGGTGCGGGAGGAACTTGTACTGAATCCGGCCGAAGTGGCCAGGGTGCATTTCGTGACGTTCGAGGAGCTCGCTGTCCGGCCACGGTTCGTCGAGATCCCGGAATCGGATCGCTCGGTCATCCAGATGCCGATCGTCGGCGACTTGATCCACGCTCCGACCGGGGCGTTGCTGTACCAGTTCGCCGAACTGGTGATCCGCGAACGGGTCACGCGGGTGGCCGAATTCGAGCAGCCGGTGTTCGCGTGGAAGTAGGCCGTGGCGGGCGGGGGTGGATCAGCCCCCGGTAGCTGCCGCGCCGATCAGCAGGTTGCTGTTGATGAAGCTGATCAGCACCTCGCGCATGGTCGACACGCTCATGTCGGGGGCGCCGGTGAGGACCTGAATCGCCGTGCCGTCGGTCATCGCCGTCAACTGCAACGCGATCAGTTGGGGGTCGATGTCCGTGCGGAACTCACCTTGTCGCTGACCACGTTCGACGATCTTGATGACCGTGTCGCGCCACCGTGAATAGAAATCGTTGTGCGCGGGGCGGAGTTCCGGGCGGATCGTCGCCTCCGCCCAGAACTGCATCCAGATGGCCCATTCGTCACGAAGGTTGCCCAGTCGGGGGAGCTGCATGTCGATGAGTTTCAGCAGACGGGCATGTCCGCTGTCGAGTTGCTTCAGCTCGACCGTCTGTCGATCGAAGGCCCGGTTGAGGGCATGGTGTAAAGCCTCGGTCAGGACGTCGGTCTTGCCGGGGAAGTAATAGTGCACTGTTCCGGTGCTCGTACCGACGTCCCGGGCGATGTCGGCGATCCGCACCGAGTGGTACCCGCGTTCGGCGATCAGGCGCGCTGCCGCGTCCAGAATCGCCTCTTTGGGGCCGCCGTCGACAGTCGCGATCTTCGCAGGCATCGGGCACCTTTCGTTCGGTGGTGTTCATCCGACCAGTCAGTTGATCATCGCACATCGTGTGAGAACAGGCCGGTTGTGCGTGCCGCGTCGGCGAATCGCAGTTCGCTAAGAGATCCAATTCACGTTTTGCCTTGACTTGGACGTGACTCACGTGTTGACTGACGGATCAGTTAGACATGACGCTACGGAAGCGACAGAGAGGGGACGAGGTGGCCGAGAGAGTTTCCACCGAGAGTGGACCCGACGTGGGGCAGCGGCGTGGAACGTTCGCCGAGGACCTCCTCAACGGTCAGGTCGCCCTGATCACCGGTGGGGGCACAGGCCTGGGCAGGGCGGTGGCCCTGGAACTCGCTGCCTGTGGCGCCAACGTGGTGCTGGCCGGACGTCGCGTCGAGCCGCTGGAGAATGTGGCGGAAGAGGTCATCGCGCGTGGTGGTCAGGTTCTGACCGTGCCCGGGGATATCCGCGAACCCGAACAGGTGACGTCGCTGGTGGACCGGGCGATCGAGCGGTTCGGTCGGATCGACATCCTCGTCAACAATGCCGGCGGCCAATTCGCCGCTCCCGCGGAGGAGATCAGTCTGAAAGGCTTTCGCGCAGTCCATCGTCTGGCCGTGGATGCTGCCTGGGCGTTGACTCGTGAGGTGGCAGAACGGGCCATGATCCCGCAGAGGTCCGGTGCGATCTTCTTCATGGCGTTCTCGCCCCGTCGCGGTATACCCGGCATGGTCCACGCGACCTCCGCCCGGGCGGCGCTGGAGAACCTCGCGACCGGTCTGGCGCTGGAGTGGAGTCGGTACGGCATCCGCACCGTCTGTATCGCGCCCGGCACGATCGATACCGAAGGGCTGCAAGAGAATTACACCGACGAACAGCGCGCCGGCTGGGCGCAGGCGGTTCCGCTGGGACGTCTCGGAACATCAGAGGATGTGTCCGGCCTCATCACCTTTCTCGCGTCTCCTGCAGGCAGCTACATCACCGGCACAACAATCGTCGTCGACGGCGGCGTCGATGCGTGGGGGACCGGCTATCCGGCACCACGTCTGGAAGGACCCGAAGCATGATCACCGACACCACGAACGACTTGTCCAACGCCGACTCGCTTTTCACGGGCCGCACCGTCGCGATCCTCGGCGCCAGCAATGACGAACGCAAGTACGGGAACTGGATCAGCGTCCAGGCGTTGCGGATGCAGGACACCCACACCGTGTACCTGGTGAATCGGAACGGTACCGACGTACTGGGGCAGCCGACCATCGCGCGGTTGGCCGACGCACCCGAACCGATTGACCTGGTGGCGATTTGCGTTCCGGCAGCCGGTTTCGAGCAGGCGGTCGAGGACAGCATCGCAGCCGGGGCGCGGGCAATCGTCGGCGTCACCGCAGGATTCGCCGAGCTCGGGCCGGAAGGCAAAGCGGTGCAGGATCGGGTGGCGAAGCGTGTGCAGGATGCCGGCGTCGTGCTGCTCGGCCCGAACTGCCTCGGAGTACTGGACTCGACAGTCGGGCTCACTCTCGCCAGCAACCCGCTGCCCGCAGGCAATGTCGCGCTTCTCTCGCAGAGCGGCAACATGGCTCTCGAGGTGAGCGAGTTCCTCGAAGGACACCATCTCGGGTTCTCGCGCTTCGCCTCTCTGGGCAATCAGGCGGATGTCACCGCGGCTGATCTGATCCGCTCATGTGCCCACCACGACGGAACCGAGGTCATCGCGGTGTACGCGGAGGACTTCGGAGACGGACGTGACTTCGTCGACGCGGCGGCAACGGCAAGGGCGGCAGGCAAACCGGTGATCCTGTTGACCGTCGGCGGCAGTGAGGCATCGATCCGCGGTGCGAAATCGCACACCGGCGCGCTGACCTCGGACTCGGCCGTCATCGACGCGGCCTGCAAGGACGCCGGTATCTACCGTGTGCACACGCCACGTGAACTTGCCGATCTGGCGGCGCTCCTGCTGACCGCACGCGCCGACGTCGGCGTCGGATCGGTGGCCGTGATCGCCGACGGTGGAGGACATGCCGGCGTCGGCTCCGATACCGCGGATCGGGATGGCTTGGCCGTCCCCGAGTTCAGCGCAGACACTCAGCAGCGACTTCGCGCGGAGCTGCCCCCTTCGGCGGGCGTGGCCAACCCCATCGATCTTGCCGGTGCGGGGGAGCAGGACATCAGTTCGTTCGCCCGGGTGCTCGAGATCGCGCTGCAGGACGACAACGTCGACGCCGTGATGCTCACCGGATTCTTCGGCGGCTACCAGGCATACGGACCGGAGCTCGCTCACCGCGAGATCGAAACCGCTGTCGCCATGGCCAGGATCGCGAAGGACTCGCTGAAGCCCGTCGTGGTCCACACCATGCACGCGCAGAGCCCCGCAGCCCGGACTCTCGTCGAGCACGGCGTGCCGGTGTACGCCGCTGTCGATGACGCCGTCGGCGCACTCGGCGTACTCGCCGCTACGCCTGCGCCGCGAGTTGCCATCGGTACGGCGCCCTCCGATGGGGCAACGATGACCGACGACGGATACTGGGCGGCGCGAGAGCTGTTCGCCGGCAAGGGGATCGAGTTCCCGGACGCAGCCCTGGTGACCGGCGAGGAGGAAGCGCTCGCGGCTGCCGAGCGGATCGGGTATCCCGTCGTGCTGAAGGCCATGGGACTCCTTCACAAGTCCGATGTCGGGGGAGTCGCAGTCGGACTGGACAACTCGGAAGAATTGTCGAATGCCTTCACCGACATGGCGGATCGTCTGTCAGCGCCTGCGTACACCGTCGAGCAGATGGCCGATATCGACTCGTCGAGTGTCGAGCTGATCGTCGGTGCCCAGACCGATCCCCGGTTCGGGCCGCTCGTGATGGTCGGCATGGGAGGAACGCTCACCGAGATCCTCTCCGACGTCGCGTTCGCACTCGCACCGGTCGACCGTGCGACGGCTCGTCGAATGCTGTCGGAATTACGCACGGCCGCAGTACTTCACGGAGTTCGGGGCCGACTCCCGGTGGACCTCGACCGCGTCGTCGACACCATCGTCGCGGTCTCCGAGATCGCGGCCTCGCACTCCGAGATCGTCGAGCTCGAACTCAATCCCGTGCTCGCAACCCCCACCCGGACCATCGCCCTCGATGCCCGGATCGTCCTGGGTTCCACGAGCACTCCCGACGCCAACCACAACTGAATCCGCACCACGCATCGAAGATCTGAAAGGACCCACATCATGGAATTCGCCTACACGCCTCGCCTCGTCGAACTGAAGGAGCGGGCTCGGACGCTCACCGAGAAGATCATGCCGTTCGAGCTCGAATGCGAGCACAACAACGGGATCTCCGACGAATCGCACGCCGTCATCAAGGAAGCGGTGCTCGACGCGGGACTCCAGGCCATCAATACGCCCACCGAGTTCGGTGGTGCCGGCCTGTCCGTGCTCGAGCAGGTTGTCGTGCAGGACGAGCTGGGAAAGCTGACCAACGCACTCTGGGATGCAGTGTGGCGCCCGGCCAACCCGCTCACCCACGCGACCCCGGAACAGCGTGAGCGCTACCTGATTCCGGAGTCCCGCGGTGACCGTCGCGACGCCGTGGCCATCTCCGATGCCGATGCCGGATCCGACTTCTCGTCGGCCAAGACGACCGCCACTCCCGACGGCGAGGGTGGTTACATCATCAACGGGGAGAAGTGGTTCGTCACCGTCGGTGACGTCGCCGACTTCCTCATCGTGCTTGCCTTCGTCGAGCCGGACCACGCGCCGACCATGTTCCTGATCGACACGGACACACCGGGTGTGGAGATCACCAACGTCCCGCGCTACACCCACACCTTCGTCTACGAGCACCCCGAGTTCACCTTCACCGATGTCCACGTCGGAGCGGACGCGGTGCTCGGTGGTATCGGTGAGGGCCTGGACCTGACCCGCGACTGGTTCACCGAGGAACGTCTGATGATCGGCGCACGGACCATCGGAGCGGCCGAGCGCGCACTCGACCTCGCCATCGACTGGGCGAAGAACCGCGTCCAGGGTGGCGAGGCGCTGATCGACCGCCAGATGATCCAGGCGATGATCGCCGACTCCGTCGCCGACATCGCCACGAATCGCGCACTGACACACCAGGTCGCGTGGGAGTTCGATAACTCGGACCTGACCGACCCGGAGGTGCGGAAGACGTTGCACGCCAAGGCGGCAACGGTGAAGCTGGCGGCCAGCGAGGCGTCCAACCGGGTCGCCGACCGCGCCCTGCAGATCTTCGGCGGCCGCGGATACATCCGCGACTACCCGGTGGAGCGTCTCTGGCGTGAACTGCGCGTCGACCGGATCTGGGAGGGAACCTCCGAGATCCAGCGGCTCGTCATTGCCAACGAGGCCAAGAAGCGCGGCCTCGCCGGTATGACTTCCTTCCAGGGCCCCGCCGACCAGGCCTGAGAAGGAACGGTACGGACGGTGGTCGCCACACCCCCTGGCGGCCACCGTCCTTCCTGTCCACCCATGTGTCGGAAACCGACTCACGACTCGGGCAGAGCCCGCGTGATCTGCTCCAGCGAATCCAGGTGTAGATCGGCCAGCGCAGCTTCCGGGCGTACCGCGTGGAGATGGCCCCAGGGACCACGGCGTAGGTGAGCGGTCCGCATACCCGCTGCCCGGGCGGGAAGAATGTCATTGTCCAGACGATCGCCGACGTACATGATCTCGGCCGCCTCGCATCCGGTGGCGAGGATGACTCTGTTGAAGAACTCCGGTGACGGCTTGGCGATTGCCCAATCTGCCGACGACGCAACGAAATCCGCCGCCAGTCCGACGTTTCGCAGCTCTGACATCGAGCTGCTCGGCTGGTTGCCGGCAATTCCGACGACCAGCCCTGCATCCCGGACCGACTGGAGACAGTCCAGGGCGTCAGGGTACAAGTCGGCCCGAGTGATCGACTGCGGCACCGCCGGGGGATCGACGCCGAGCAACTGCCAGGCTTCTCGATGGTTGTGTCCGCGTTCGAGCAATCGGGACTGCTGCACGATCGGGTGACAGTGTCGGTGTCATGCCGCTGAGGCGGCTGTGTTGATGAT